>CAZDWY010000014.1:0-47649 GCA_964509345.1 uncultured Alistipes sp. | reverse complement strand
GATCCTGACGCGTACAAGGCTGAATACTACAAATATATGCTCAACGGTCTTATGACCCAGCTGATGCGCATCGAACCGGGCAAGGATGTTGAGGAAGCCCACATGCGCAACCGTAAGCTAATCGCCGAGTGGGTACTCGAACATGGCAAGAAAGAAAACGTAGTTGAACTGGTGAAGAAGGGTGACAAGACCTTCGTTAAAATCAATGACTACAAACGTCTCCGCGAGCTGTTCGGCGAGCTTCTTGCTGAAATCCAGCGCATAAAGAGCGAAGGGGATTATGAAGCCGGTGCAAGACTTGTGGAACAATATGCTGTAAAGGTTGATCCCCAGCTCCACAAAGAGGTTCTGGCTCGCTATGCGACCCTCTCAATCGCTCCTTACAAAGGATTCGTGAACCCGGTCTACACCCCTGTCACCGACGACAAGGGAAATATCACCGACATCAAGGTGACATACGACGAGAACTATCTGCCCCAGATGTTCCGCTATTCCGACGACTACTCACCCCTCACCCGCAAATAATCCTGCGCCGTGGGTGAAGTAAGGATAGAGGCAGGTTGGAAAAAAGCCCTGTCAGATGAATGGACACAGCCCTACTTCGGAGCGCTCACCACTTTTGTCGGTGAGCGCTACCGGAGCGGACGTGTGTATCCTCCCGGAAGCAGAATCTTCGCCGCGTTCGATGCCTGTCCGTTCGACGATGTTAAAGTAGTGATACTCGGTCAGGATCCTTATCACGGTCCGGGTCAAGCCAACGGTTTATGCTTCTCGGTCAATGATGGTGTGGCGATGCCCCCGTCGCTGATAAACATCTTTAAAGAGGTTAGCTCCGACACGGGCGCCCCTATGCCGTCAACCGGTAATCTGGAGCGCTGGGCTCGTCAGGGTGTGCTGCTGCTGAACGCTACCCTTACCGTAGAGGAACATCAGGCAGGCTCCCATCAGGGGCACGGCTGGGAAACATTCACCGATCATGTTATTTCCGCTATCTCGGCCGGTAAGGAACATGTAGTGTTCATCCTCTGGGGAAGTTATGCGCGCAGTAAAAGCGCTCTGATCGACCGGAACCGCCATCTGATTCTGACCTCGGCCCACCCCTCTCCCCTGTCGGCATACCGGGGATTTTTCGGTAATCATCATTTTTCGCTTGCCAACGATTATCTGAAACGGAACGGAAAAACTCCAATAACATGGTAACAGAAGCTATTTCCATGACTTGCCTGAGAGAGATGCTGAAGAGGGTTGTCACAATCCTTGTGGCCGCGATATGCGCAGCCGGCGTAACCGTGGGTAAGGAGAATACCATGACAGGAATTTTTGATGAGGATTTCCGTACGATTGTCACAGAAGTGAACGGTGACCGCCTGTCGCCCCCGGTAATCGGTCTCAACAGTAATGAGACGCTCACAATCGGTTTCGATGCGCTGAGAGAGGAGCGCGACTATCTGCGCTATTCGATATATCACTGCGATGCCGACTGGCGGCTGTCGGATGTTGTCGATACTGAGGTGTTCGACGGCTTCAACTATGCTGATATAACAGATTATGCCTTCTCACGCGCGACTGCGGTCCACTATATCCATTATTCCATCACCCTTCCAAACGATGAATTCCGGTTTCGTCTTTCCGGCAATTACCTTCTGCGGGTCTATCCCGAAAATGAACCGGAGGAGATTCTGCTTCAAGTAAGATTCATGGTTACCGAGGGAGCTGCTTTCATACGCGGAGAGGCAAGTTCGCGAACCGATACGGACTACAACGACCGCCACCAGCAACTCACCCTGGATGTGGATCTCAACAAATATCCGGTACGCGATATGTTCAATGACCTCACACTGGTGGTAACCCAGAACGGACGGGCGGACAATGAGGCGATAGTCCGACATCCGGCCCGTGTAAGCGGCACATCAGCCATTTACGAGCATCAGAAGGAACTAATCTTCCCTGCCGGTAACGAATACCGACGCATGGAGACAGTGCAGCAGACCTATCCCGGCATGGGGGTAGAGGAGATTGTCTTTCACGAGCCATATTACCACCACATACTGAAAACTGCGGAACCGCGCCATTCAAAACCCTATTACTTCGACCAGACACAACATGGGCGTTATTTCATACGGGAATACAATTCAACGAATTCCGATACAGAAGCAGATTATTGTGTGGTTCATTTCACACTTAAGATGTTACCTGTGCTCGATGGTGACGTATATCTCGACGGAGATCTCACTTACCGCCATTTCGACGAGGGCTCACGGATGAAATATGACGAAGAGGCCGGAGTATACCACAAGGCAATGCTTCTGAAACAAGGCGCGTACAATTATCAGTATCTCACCCTTCCGCACAACGGCGGGAGCGGGGCGCGGACAGCGGATGTGGAGGGAGACTTCTATCAGACAGTGAATGAATATGAAGTGAAGGTTTATTACCGCGCTCCCGGCGAACGCTACGACCGGCTCCTGGGCTATACACTTGTATATTCCGGAAGGTAAGAGAGGTATTTCGCAATGAGCAATCGGGATACATCGCTAAATTTCCGGTTTTATCATTTCATCGCGTGCCATATTTGTCACCCTGCGTATAAAAGCGGATTTGGCTGAAGTATAGCCATCCCTGTCGTGGCTGAAGCGTGGCAGCAGGCTCCGCTTCAGCGTTTCATATTCATGAGCAATGCCGGGATGGCTTATAAGATAATCGCGGAAATATATCTCCGCATTATCCCCCGCACTATGAAAATGGATATGGAAAACTCTGGCGGCATAACCCTTGGGTGTATAGCCTTTGTTGAAACTCATGGAGCCGGGTGAAACAGACATGCATATGTATCCTCGGCCTTCCATCAGTTCCCTTATCCGTTTCCAGTCAACCATTTCCGGAACTTCAACAAGAATATCCACTATCGGCTTGGCAGCGATGCCGGGAACAGCCGTGCTCCCGATATGGTGTATCAGTGGAGAGTGGTCTGCAAGCAATTCGGCGAGAGACTCTATTTCGATGTGTGCCCATTCCTTCCATTCCGGATTATGGGGCATAAGCCGTATCGGAAAGAGCTCCCAGAGCTCCTCCAACGACATATCTTCAAGTTTCTTAGGAGAATTCATATGCTGCGACACAATCATTAGTCAACGACAGTCACATAATCTTTGTAAGGTGATTGAGAGCCGGTAGTCCGCGGACAAGATGGATCGACGGAAAGATAAACGCTCTTTAATGACATAAGAGAGAGTGTTTTTATTTGATGGGGCAGCCATGAGGGGTTATTGAATGACATTGTGGGAAAGTGATTCTGTAGGGTAGAAACCAAAGGGAGGAGTGAGTTGTTCTATATGTGAGAGAAAATATGGGATGTGCGGATCAACAGCAGCAACCCGGGAATTAAGCAAGCATTCACATTATGAATTTCGGATTAGGAAAACAGACATATACCAAGGGGGAACAGCGGTTGCTGACACTCATGCACTGGCTGGTACTTATTGCAGCAGGTGGGCTGATAGCATGGATAACGCGCGATACGCTGCGCGGCGTTCAGTTTCTCGACAGCCCTTATTACCGGAAATTCCAGCTGTGGGTATGTATTCTCTTTCAGCTTGACATACTTGTGGAGTTTATCCTCGCTCCACGTAAGCTACGCTATCTCGGCAAGAACATAATGTTTATTTTTGTAAGCATCCCTTACATGAATATTCTGGATCTCACGGGGGTACACATTTCGCAAGAAGCGCTTTACGCGTTGAGTTTCGTTCCGATGGTGCGGGCGGCTTTCGTATTCGCCATAATTACGGGCGCACTGACCTCGAGCCGCACGCTGAGCACCTTCTACGTATATCTGATATGGGTATGCGCGTCGCTGTTCTTTGCCTCACTGATGTTCTATGAAGGTGAACATTACATAAACGCTGATGTCCACAATTACTGGATGGCTCTGTGGTGGGCATGCATGTCGATGAGTACAGCCGGCTGCTATATAACTCCAATTTCGACAACCGGAAATATTCTTGAAATATTTCTGGCAGGAGAAGGGATGATGCTTATCCCGGTATTCACCGTCTACATAACCCGCGCGGTTCTCCGCAATTCTCCCACAACCACCAACTGAATCCGAACTGGTTGAGCGACGGACTTACGTGAGCGAGGGATATGTGGTCTGTCGGATCATATCAGCAAGAATGCGATGATTAAAACGATCGAAGTCGGCCTGCGAGGGGAGTACAACAGTTCCGGCAAGATCGACCGATGCCGGCGACACCATGAATTTTCCTTCACCCACTCCATAAAAATCAGGGCGATGAGCCCTGCGTGGTATCACAATAGCTTTCCATATATCTCCGGAATATGCACACCAAACATTCACACGAGGCTCAGGTTCATCAATAGAATGGTCGGCCGGCAGGGGTAGGGCATCAGCTTCAGCCATGGTCCGTCTGAACCATTCGATCATCTCCACGCGATCGGTGGTCTGATAGCCGAAAATCAGAAACGGTATCGTTTTTACGGTTGAAAGAATTGTGGATGCGCCCAGCGGTATTGCCTGAAAATGGAAATGGTCGGGAGCGGAGGCTCCACATCGGGCACCATTGTAGAAGAGCGCCATCCCCTCCATAGCACGCGCCAACAACAGCATATCGCCGAACCGGCGACAGTTGTCGGTAGACATAAGCTGTGGTGCATGCTTCTTCAGAGGGATTGTAAAATGGCAGGGAAATATGGGAAACGGGTTAAGGAGTATATCATACTCCTCGGAGAGTGAGGCTTCAGGATCACGGCCTGGGGATAAGACGGGATCAAGTTCCGAAGGATCAAGCGCGATCTGAGCTTCAGGGCGCACTGATGCGCAAAGGAAGCAGGGGCGCAAACTGACTGAAGCATGATCGACACGGGCAGCGGTAGAGCGAACACGAGCAGGATTAAACTGAAGGGTATATTCCATCACCGTCTCATTCCCCTCAGGGATAAGAGAGCGCGTGCGCACCCCCAGAAGTGCCTTGTAATTATCGGCAGCCAGCTTCCACCGGGCAAGCTGGCTGCGGTAAAATTCATTGAGCGTCATTGTGTCTGTCGCGTTTACGTCGCGCTTCAATTTCTGCTGTACGGAGGAAATCCTTATACGCGTTGTTTGCATTGACGCGCTCAACGGAAAGAGCCGCGTCGGAGTTGCCCTCCCACCGGCGGCAGAGGTATAGCGACTCGTAAATCCGCCCTATGCGATAATCGCGCGACATGCGCAGCCCCATGGCGTAGTCTTCGCCATATGATACATTCGGGAGCTGTATCGAACGGAAAACCGGGGTATAGAATGCGCGTGGGGCTCCGAGACCGTTGATGCGGAGGGCATTATTGGCTCCATTGTCGTCGCTCCACTCCTTGTGGTCGATAAGTCCGGGTGGTATAGGATTGCCGTCGAAATCGACAAGTTCATATGATCCGATAACCATGGCGCAACGTTCTTCACGGAACTTTCTGACTATTGCAGCGAGTGTGTGGGGATCTTTATATATATCGTCGCTGTCGAGTTGAACGGCAAACCGTCCGCAATAGCGGCTGGCTACGGCAAAGTTCCAGCATCCACCGATGCCAAGGGTCTCAGAAGGGGGCACAAGATGGACAAGCCGGGGATCGGATGCAGCCAACTGTCGGAGTATTTCGGATGTGCGGTCGGTACTGTGGTTGTCGACGACAATTACATTAAAGGGGAAATCGGTCTGCTGCGAAAGTGCGGATTGGACGGCGTCGGCGATTGTCCGTTCGCGGTTACGGACGGGAATTATGACCGAGGCTTCGATGTCAAATTCAGTCTCATCGAAATTGATGAGGTTGTCGGGGCGTGGAATCCAGGCTCCTATTGCCGCGAGGTGGCGTGTGAAAGCCATTTCCATCTCGATCTGCACATCGCGGTTGCGCGGATCTACGTAATCGAACTGTTTTTCGCCGCTCTTGCGCCGATCGGTTTCAATTATTGTATATAACGGTTCTGGAATGTGTAGAGGAAGAGCTTCACGCGATAGGGCAAGCCTCAGTGCGTAACACGCTGCGTAATCATAATCCGGCAATTCGGCGAGAGCCTTCGCAACTTTTCCTACACGTGCCATCACAACCGCACCAAAATCGAAATCTCCTCTGACAGATCCTTCCTTATAGTCGATGACGGGATGAGCTTCTATTGAGCCATCGATCTTGACGGTCCGGTAATCGGAATATACCATAGTGGCATCCGAACTTTCGAGCACCTGTGCCATGCGTTTGAGGCAGTTGCTGTCGAGGGATATCTCCCCAATACTGAGGCGACCGACGATAAGCCCTTCGTCGTCTGCAGAATAGGCCTTAAATATTTTTTTCAAGGCAGCGGTTGATGCTACCGGTGGAATCTCCAACGGCATGACGTTAATGCACATGCCGGCATCGGACTGTTTCACATTTTTTCCGCGAGATTTCATGAGCAAGCGGTTTTTTAGTGGTTGTTAAAAATAAAAGCGGCAGAAATATGCCAACCGCAAAGGTAACAATTCCCTTTAACAAATTCTCCTTTAATGATATGTCAAATGATGCGGATTCGGCGACTGACACAGGGTAGATCAGCGGTGGGAGAGGAAACGTAAAAGATCTGTCATAAGGGCTGAGCGAGACGATTCGTCAATGATAGTCTCGAACGGGAATCCCATAGCCACCACCCGGTATGGTTTGCGTGATGCAGGGGCGAGCCGACAAAGAGCTGTTGCAGCGGTAAGACCGGCTGTATCGTAGCGCATTATCGTAAACGCATCTGTTCCCGCAGGATGGATGGCATCGGGCGACTCCACTCCGTAGCTATCTGCTGAAGAGATAGTGCGGAACATCAGCGGACGGGGGGCAAAGACTGCGAACGGTGAGGATATAACGGAAACTTTACCGTCGACACATGCTTTGCCTACCTGCCAGTCGTAGCCGAGAATATCGTTTGCGAAAGCTTTGTCGCGCTGTCGCGATTCCGGATCTGAAAATGAGTTGTCAAAAAGGTCATCGCCGATATAGGCGCCGCTTACGAAGAGGCTTCCTCCGGCTTCGCAATGGGCGGTGATGCGCTGCTGAAGTTGCGGAGTAAAGGTTTTATAAAGGGTACCCATCGAACCGTTGCCGGGGGCAATCTCCTTTTGTTTACCAAAAACGATGTCGAGGATGCGGGGAGTGTCGGTGGTGGTGAAGGAAGGTTCCGAATTCACGAATGCATCGATACTTGAGGATACGAATCCTTTTCCGGCAGCGCGGATTGCCCTGCCGTGTATATATACGAAGTCGCGGGTATTGCCCATTGTAATTTCCTTCTCCATATCGCTGCGGGATGCGCCGAATCCGGGGCGCTCGTTGTTGACGAATTCGGTCCATCCGCGGAATTCATATTGCTCGCCGGTAGAGATTATATCCATCCCGTCGGGTACTCCTGCGTCGGACAGACAGTTGAAACCGAGGTATTCCCCTGCATCGAAGCAGTCGGGAGCCGAAATGCGCGTGAATCCGTTGACGATGTTTACGTCGGGAATGCCCGTACCGTTATCGTAAAGTGACAGCACTTCCGAGGGGAAGGATCTTCCACCGTCGTTGCCGGCAATTATACGGTAGGAGTGTATGGCATTATCTTTGATATCAACTTGGTAATGGGGTGATTTGACTGTGGCTATTTCCCGGAAAGCTCCGTTGTCGATACGCTCCTCGACAATGTAGTAGTCCGGAACGGCGGTGTGCTCGAGCGGATCGTCGGTCGGTAGCCATGAGAGTCTGTAGCGGCGTGAGCCTCCGGAAGTTATCGCTAATGACGCGACCGGCAGCGGCTGGACTATATATGGCACATCGTAGCGACGGGCGAGGAAGCGGAGTATTCCCTTATATACTGCGCGTGAGACATCGAATCGGAAGCGGGGATCAAGACCGAACTTCATGTCGTCGAAATTCTGATGCGACAGCAGTTCGATTATCATTGCGGGAACTTTTGTCTCGCGGATCTCGTAGTATTTCTTATCGCGGATCGAGCGGTTGGTCCAGTCCGGGCGATGGAGGGCGCGGATATCGCTGACGACGGAGCCGATGACGTAGTCGGTGAGGTCTTTGTTCTCAAGACGTGTCCGTCCGTTTCCGAGGAGGTTTCCATCGTCTGTAGAGTAGATTCCAAGTGTTCCGACAACGGATCCGTCGAGTGTGGTTCCGGCATCGGTGTGAAAAGCCAGTGCGATATCCACAGGTATTCCGAGCCCTTTTTTACCAGGGAGCATTTCTGAGCCTCCCGCGAGGTAGTTTACCCACAAGGCGCGGCTTTTATAGTCGTCGGTATAATCGTTTTCTCCTTCTGATTCGGTGTAAACGCTTTCCGGCATGCCTGCCCACTGAAGCCAATAGCGGGCGCCTTCAGTGAATCGCGGTGCCCCGGAGGTATATGCGTCGAAACGGGAGTCGCCTTTAGCTCCTCGTGCCACATTGCCCATGCCTCCACCGATCTTGACGGCATCGGCCGATACGACGGCATCTTTGTCGGCTGAACAGTTGGTGAGCACTACGACTGGTTTTGCAGGCTTTCCTTTGGCAAAGGGGAAATGACCGAGGTAAATCCATGTGGATCCACCCATTTTCTGGTTGACAATGATTTCGGCGGTGCCGCCGAGATGGTTTACGGTGTAATGAGCGTCAGTGGCGCTGTTGGGATATGAGGCGTATGAAACATATACGGCATAGTTGCCGCGCTCGGGGAAATCGGCAGTCCATACAGCTGTACTTTGGGAGGAGGTGTCGTTTTTTCCTACGGTATGTACTTTCTCTGATGTTCCCATCGTGAAGGGGTTGTCACTGTTGAAAAGTTCACGGCGCGGAAGGGCGAATCCTGAGCCTGAAACCCCTTCGGTCCACTTGTATTTGCCTTCGGTGAGATAGAAATCGCCAGAAAGTGATCCGTCGGTATCAATGATTATCTCGGTAGTGGATAGGTCGCGTTCGCGAGGCGACATGACGTATGCTCCGGCATTCTCAAGCATGGGCATGAGGTATGGCATGACGTAGCCTTGTGTGAAGAGATCCTCCACTGTTCCGAAAAGGCGCGGGCGCTGCCACTGCCACCGGCGTGTACCTTGGTCGAAATATAATCCGTGGCTTTGCCATAGGGCAATGATGCGGCCGTCGAGACCGCGTGGTGCGGGATGGTCGGTGAGGCGCACGACGAACGGTTCGGCATCGGTCATCGGTCCGGTGAATGTGGGTTTCTTATTGACTACTCTGGTAGTCCGCGCGCGCTTTTTTGTAACGCGTTTTTTGCGGGGAGCTGCTTCGGGAGCGGGTATGCATACCGAAAGAATTATCGCGAATGCCAGCAGCCGGCGGAAAAGGAATGCCATCAGGAGGGATTTTTGTTGCAGTGAGAAAACTTGGGATATTAGATATAGAGAGTTGAGATTAGTTTCGCCAGGTATGATTCTTACGGGATGAGAGTCCGCAGATGATTGACCAGGTGGCGGTACGCATCCAGCGGAACATAATCATAACGGGGAGGAATGCGCCGCCAAGGTGTACGCCAAGGGCGGCTCCGGTGCGTCGCCAGGCAATAACGAGGGGTACCCACAACACCGGTATGAGGGCGATGAAGATACAGGCAGGAAGGGCATTAGGCAGGGTTAAGACAATGCCTGCAGCCGTTGCGGCAAGCCATATCCACAGAACTATATTCGAGAAACGGAAAAACCATCGGGCAGCCGAATCGCCACGGAGCATGCGGGCTGTAAAACAGTGGCGCAGCCTGAGTTCGCGGAACAGGGCTGCCGGTCGGTCGAATTGAGCTCGCACAAGCGCGTCGGGCGACAGGACCACTGCGGTATTGTTCCGGTCGGTTATCTGATTGATAAACAGATCGTCGTCGCCGTAATGCAGAACGAGAGTACGTGCGAATCCTTTGGCATTGAAGAACAGTTGTTTGCGATATGCAAGGTTAAAACTGCATCCACGATAGGGATTACCTTTGATAGCTTCCGAGAGCCATGTGGTTGCTGTCGCCACCTCATCGAAACGGTTCATGGCTCCACGTAGTCCGGCAATATATCCGAATCCGAGTGAAATCTCTTTTCCTGCGGCAACGGGCGCCATCATCAGTGCGAGCCAGCGGTTTGACGCGGGTGTGCATTCGGATGTTGTAAGCACTACATAATCGTATCGTGAAGCCTTGATACCAAGTGATATGCAGAGTTTACGACGACTGAGATTGCGAGCCTCGTCGGGGACATGCGTATAATAGATCTCTCTGTCGGGATAACGAAGTCCGAAGCGTGTAACTACATCGGAGATATCTCCGGATTTACCATCGTTGACAACAACCAGCTCCACTTTCGCAGGGTATTCCTGGGCAGCGATATCTTCGAGAATTTTCTCAAGAGCCGCCACATTGCCTGATGAGGTTATAATGACAGATATATCAGGTAGAGGGGCGTCAGTGACCTGCGTGGTCGCAGCAGCACTGGCTACGGAGAGCACCCTGCGCCGGTATACACACAATAACCATGCGGCGGCACAGACTGCTACAACAACCGCGATCCATCCTGCCGGTCCTATATTATCTAATGAAAAATAAATCTGTTCCATAAGTAGTAACGCTTCTGCAAATTTAGCAAAATTTTATGGGAACAGAGGTATATGAACAGTACATTAATTTTCATAAGCTGCTTCAAAGCTTTGTTTTTGCGCGGATGTGGCTGTTTTTCGGCGAATAATTGCTAATTTTGTTGTTGAACAAGGCATGGCAGCAATTAAAGCAATGATACCGAATCGGGATATCATGTATTCCTATCACTCCATAGGGATAAGGATCAGATTGCAAGTATGCATATCTTAATTTATTGGAAATGGAGACAGTAATAATAGTGGCAGGTGGGACAGGCTCGCGTTTCGGGGGTGATATGCCGAAACAGTTTCTGCCTCTGGGTGGCAGACCGGTGCTGATGCATACCATAGATGCGTTCCGCTCGGCTTTGCCTGACAGCGATATAGTAGTTGTACTCTCCCCTGCAATGCGTGGTGTATGGGAAGAATTATGCCGCGAACATGGCTTTGAATCGCCGCGTATAACCGATGGAGGCGCCACAAGATGGGAGTCTGTAAAAAACGCCGTCAATTCCCTGAATGAGACCCCAGCCGGAAGAACTGTACTGATCCATGATGGCGCGCGGCCGTTGATACCGGCTGAGGTAATCAGGAAAACAGTGGCTTACGCGAGGAATACCGACGGTGCGATTCCGGTAGTGGAGGTGACAGACTCCCTGCGCAGACTGGAACCAGACGGCGTGAGATCGGAAGCGGTCGACAGGTCGGAATACCGTAGCGTGCAGACCCCTCAGACATTCAGCCTCTGGCGCCTCCGTGAGGCTTATTCCCTCCCCTATCAGGAAGACTTTACGGACGATGCCTCAGTGATGGCAGCCGCTGGGTTCGCCAATATGGTGCTTGTGGAGGGATCACGCGAGAATATAAAGATCACCACCCCTCTGGATATGAAGATCGCGGAACTGATACTGGAGGAAAGAGCTGTCCGCTGAAATCATCTAAAGATAGGAGACAAGTGATTCGTAAATAATCCACTATTTCATAGACCGGTTGAAGACACCACGCGACATAGAGGTAAAATTCATCAAAGGGATCGGTCCGGCACGGGCGAAGCTGCTTGAAGAGGAGCTGAAAATCCGCACGTGCCATGACCTGCTGCATCATTTTCCTTCTCATTACGTGGACCGGACCCAGATATATCCTATCCGTAATTTCAGCGGCGAGATGCCTTCAGTGCAGGTAAAAGGACGATTCGTGACCTTCACCACCCAGGGGGAAGGCGCCAAGATGAGACTTGTAGGACTGTTCAGCGACGGGACAGCTACGATGGAGGTTGTGTGGTTCAAACGGATCAAGGCTCTGAAGGAACTCTATCAGACCGGGCGGGAATATATCGTATTCGGAAAACCTCAGGAATTCAACGGCCGCTGGAGCATGGTGCATCCGGAGGTAGATCCTCCGGAGTCTTCGGCGGCCGCGGGAGGATTACGCGGCGTATATCCCCTGACAGAAAAACTGCGCAACCGCGGTGTCTCTGCCCGTAATATCTTCATGTGGATCCAGAATGCTCTGGCGGCGATATCCGCTATTCCGGAAACACTGCCCAAGGAAGTTATCGCACGTTACAGGCTGATGCGGGGTGACGAGGCACTGAGAGTTGTTCATAATCCACCAGACAACGGATCTCTGCAACGCGCTCGCGAACGGTTGAAATTCGAGGAACTTTTCTATCTTCAGCTCAACATACAGCGATTCAGCCACCATCGGGCGGCGTCGGTTCAAGGTATAGCTTTTCCCCGTATCGGAAGATTTTTCAACGGATTTTACAGTGAAGTGCTCCCCTTCCCGCTTACAAACGCCCAGAAACGTGTACTGCGGGAGATACGTGCCGACGTAGGTTCCGGCAAACAGATGAACCGTCTGGTTCAGGGCGATGTAGGCTCTGGAAAGACGATTGTGGCTCTGATGGCGATGCTGATGGCGCTTGACAACGGCACCCAGGCGTGCCTGATGGCTCCGACCGAAATTCTCGCCACCCAACATTACGAAACCCTGCGTCCGCTTGTGGCTCCATTAGGGGTAAACGTCCGGCTCCTGACAGGCTCGACACGCAAGAAGGAGCGGGATATCATACACCGCGAGCTTGAGGATGGATCGCTGCATATACTTGTTGGCACCCACGCCCTGATAGAGGACAATGTGAAATTCCGTCAGCTCGGTTTCGTAGTTATCGACGAGCAGCATCGCTTCGGGGTGATGCAGCGTGCACGGCTGTGGCAGAAGAACACGCAGGTACCCCATGTTCTGGTAATGACGGCAACCCCCATTCCCCGCACCCTCGCAATGACAGTGTACGGCGACCTGGATGTATCGGTAATCGACGAACTCCCCCCGGGGCGAAAACCGGTGACAACCCTTCTCCGCTACGACAATCAACGGATGGAAGTTTACCGGGCAGTAGGACGCGAGCTTTCCAAGGGGAGACAGATCTACATAGTATATCCTTTGATTCAGGAAAATGAGAAACTCGATCTGCGCAGTCTTGAGGAAGGTTACGAAATCGTGCGCGATGCGTTTCCCTTGTATAAAGTAGTGTATGTCCACGGAAAGATGAAGCCCTCCGAAAAGGATTTCCAGATGAAACTTTTCGCGGAACATCAGGCAGACATCATGGTCGCGACAACAGTTATCGAAGTGGGGGTAAACGTTCCAAACGCATCTACAATGATAATCGAAAATGCAGAGAGATTCGGTCTGTCGCAGCTTCATCAGCTTCGTGGCAGGGTCGGGCGCGGGGCTGAACAGAGCTATTGTGTGTTGATGACAAAGAACCGTATCGCCGGTGATACCCGCAAGCGGCTCGAACTTATGACCTCGACAACCGATGGATTTCTGATAGCTGAGGCCGACATGAAGATGCGTGGACCGGGGGATATAGAAGGTACGCTTCAGAGCGGCATACCTTTCGATCTGCATATAGCGAATATAGCGACAGACGGCCAGTTAGTTCAGCTCGCCCGCGACTGCGCATGCGATATTCTCGACGCAGACCCTATGCTCACAGCCTCCGGGCATCAGATGCTCCTTCCGGAGCTGAAGCAGCTTTATTCGCGCCATTTCGATCTGTCGAGAATATCGTAAGAAAGAGCAGGAGAGCAGGAGCTATCGGAGGGGCGTAAGTCGGAGACTTGCTGACTGTGGTTAACCCCGAGCTGAAGCCCGGATAGATCAATCGTCCCAGGAAATTGGTCGCGGAGAGGTGTCTTGCGATATGAAGAGACGATATTATCAATGAGTCCTCCGTATGTACCATAAGATGCCTCTCCGAGGCTGACTTCCATCACTTTACTACCCCGGGGCTTCAGCCCGGAGTTATCCAGAACCGGCCTCCCTCCGGGATACCCTCACACTCCAACAGCTTCAGCTTTTCCACTTTTATTGTCATATGCTCTTCAACTCTATTCCCTTACCCATGGGGATTGTTGCACCCCTAACGGGGCGCTCCTGACCTCACCTTACTACCCCACAGCAGCGCATTCCTAAGGGAGCGCGTGCTATGGGCTATATTCTTCGGACGCCTACGGCGCCCCGATGCAGCTTTGGGTAATTCTGTCGGCACCCTCTCTGAATATTCCCGGCGATTGGTGCTTGTAAGCGTGGCTTCGCGGCGTATTGATCAAGGAAGATTTATTCTGATGGGGTTGCGACGGCGATTATCAGGAAAAAAATTTGCCGGATTTCAGACTTTGTTATATTTTTGCAGCAGCAGACCGCCATGTGGTTCACGCCAGTAGGGTGAGGCTCGGATTGAGCCGATCCTGCTCCGGGTTACGCGGGTGGGTTAGCGCGGCTTGCAGTCAGATGCAAGCCGGAGACATGTTTTTTTGATAGCGTTTATCCGCGCTGATTCTTGACCTTCCGGAATTCTCGCAAAATTTCAACTATAGTCAAGGATTGAGCAACGGTAGATGCCCGTAGGTATGTAGATACGCTTTCGGCTATGTTTCGCGAGAAACGGAGCCGGATGCATTGTTCGCATATACTGGCGTGGGCTTCTGCGTTGCCGTCCGACTATAGTAGGCAATGCGAGAAGCCTCGGGAGGTAGGACGGCAACCGATACAGATTCCCGCGCTTCTTGTTTTTTTATAACCATCATTTACGCCGACGAGGGGATGACTGAGGCGACACATGTGAGCTATGCGTAAACTGCTTACCCTTTTCTTTGTAGCACTGACAGTGTGTGCCGCAGCCCGTCAGCTAACTCCCGAGGAAGCCGCAGCTGTAGCGACGGAGTTTCTTAACACTCACTCTCCATCACGTCAAGCCGCCAAGCGCGTGGCAGTAACCCCCGTCAAGGCGAAACAGGTATCCGATACCGATGCGCTGCGTCCCTTCTACGTGTTCAACGCCGCCGAAGACCGCGGATTTGTCATAGTTTCCGGCGACGACCGTGCCCATAAAATCCTCGGCTACTCCACCGCCGGCCGCTTCGACTTCGACAACCTACCGCCGGCCTGCGAAGAGCTCCTGAAGCAGTACGAAAAGGAAATGGAGGCACTCTCCTCAATGCCCTCCAAGGCAGCCGAATCAGATAATACTATATCCGTTTCCAGACCGGCGATAGAGCCGATGATAACCACAAAATGGGGACAGTGGGCGCCTTACAATCTTGAATGTCCGGTAGTATCGGATATCACGGCTCCCACAGGTTGCGTTGCAACGGCTTTTGCGCAGGTGATGAACTACCATAAATGGCCTGAGCGTGGGGCTGGTTCACATGCATATGAATATGGCGGCAATTCATATTCCATAGACTTTTCAGATATAGAATTTGATTGGGACGCAATGTTGGATGAATATGATAACGAAAGCAGTCAGAGAAACCAGGATGCAGTATCCATCCTCATGAAAGCTTGTGGATATAGTGTTGACATGATGTATGGAGTTAATGCAAGTGGCGCATATACATCAAACATAATAGAAGCGGCACATGAATATTTTGATTATTCCGGACAAGCTTTTTACGCAAACCGTGAGGATTTCACTTTGGATCAATGGGAGGCAATCATCTATTCTCAGCTATCCAAAGGTTTACCTATAATATACGCTGGTCGGAGTGAGTATGGAGGTCATTGTTTCGTATGTGATGGTTATGACGGCGTGGGTTTTTACCATTTTAACTGGGGCTGGAATGGATGGGATGACGGATATTTTTTATTGACAGGGGCACCTGAAGCTTTAAATGGTTTCATATATGATCAGGGATGTATAGTAAATTTTTATCCATCAAATAAAGAAAATATAGCTTTGTCTGATGGGGTATTCTTGTATCAGACACTTGACGATGGAAAAGTAGCCTTAATTGGATTGTCAGATCCGAATCATAAACTCGGAGGTGAGGTCGTCTTGCCTGATGAGGCGGTAATTGGTGGTGTGACATATTCTGTGACGACGTTGTTGTGCTCAATATGTGATATAATTGATTTAGATAATATCGTACGTGCAGAAATAAGGCTACCTATGTCATCTATTCCCGATGAGGCGTTCGCATATGCAGACAAGCTTGAGGCAATTATATTACCTCCAACATTGCTGTCAATAGGAAGAGATGCGTTTCGGGAATGTAAAAGTTTGGCAGGCCCACTTGTAATACCGTCTTCAACTACTTCAATTGGAGAATGTGCCTTCCTCGGTTGTAGTGGAATTACAGGATCTCTGGAACTGCCAAGTTCCATTATTGAAATTGGATACGCTGCATTTATGAACTGTAGCGGCTTCACTGGTTCTTTGGAATTACCAAGTTCAATTGAATCAATTGAAATGGGTGCCTTTTCCGATTGCAGCGGTTTCACTGGTTCTTTGGAATTACCAAGTTCAATTGAATCAATTGGAATAGGTGCCTTTTCCGGTTGCAGCGGTTTCACGGGCTCTCTAAATCTCCCAAGTTCAATTACTGAAATAGGACATAATGCATTTATGCACTGCAGCGGCTTCACTGGTTCTTTGGAATTACCAAGTTCAATTGAATCAATTGGAGATGGAGCCTTTTTCGGTTGCAGCGGTTTCACTGGTTCTCTGGAACTACCTAGCTCAATTAAATCTATTGGAGTTATAACCTTTTTCGGTTGCAGCGGTTTCACTGGTTCTCTAAATCTCCCAAGTTCAGTTACTGAAATAGGAGACGAAGCCTTTTTAGGTTGCAGTGGCTTCACTGGTTCTTTGGAATTACCAAGTTCAATTGAGTCAATTGGAAAGGGAGCCTTTTACGGTTGCAGTGGTTTCACTGGCTCTCTGGAACTACCAAGTTCGATTAAATATATAGGAGCTACAACCTTTTCCGGTTGCAGTGGCTTTACCGGAACCCTGACAATTCCAGAATCGGTAACTTATATTGGAGAATGGGCTTTCGCTAGTTGCAGTGGCTTTACAGGTTCGTTGGATATTCCCGATTCAGTTACTCAGATAGGAACGCAGGCATTTATGAGGTGCAGTGGGTTCGATGGCTCATTGATGCTTCCTAATTCACTTACATCAATTCCACAGCAATGTTTTTATGGATGTAGCGGTCTTACAGGATCACTAAAAATCCCCGATTCTGTTACATCAATTGGAGTTGATGCGTTCTATGGTTGCAGTGGTTTTGACGGAACCCTGACAATTCCAGAATCGGTAACTTATATTGGAGATTGGGCTTTCGATAATTGCAGCGGCCTCTCGGGTTCTCTGGAGCTACCCAATTCTGTTACTTATATAGGACACAAAGCGTTCAATAATTGTAGTGGTTTCACGGGATCCTTGATTATACCAAATTCAGTTGAATCCATAGAAAAGGAAACCTTTTCGGGTTGCAGCGGTTTTGACGGAACCCTGACAATTCCTGAATCTGTAACTTATATTGGAGAAAGGGCTTTCGATAATTGCAGTGGATTTACAGGTTCGTTGGATATTCCTGATTCAGTTACTCAGATAGGAGCGCACGCATTTATGAGGTGCAGTGGGTTCGATGGCTCATTGACGCTTCCTAATTCACTTACATCAATTCCACAGCAATGTTTTTATGGATGTAGTGGTTTTGCAGGATCACTAAAAATCCCCGATTCTGTTACATCAATTGAAGTTGATGCGTTCTTTGATTGCAGCGGTTTTACCGGTTCGTTAGAAATTCCTAATTCTGTTATAAACATCGGTGAAGCAGCATTCTGTTGGTGTAGTGGTTTTACTGGTTCTCTGGAAATTCCCAATTCTATATCCACAATAGAAAATGCGGTCTTTTCCCAGTGTAGTGGTTTTACTGGAACACTGACAATTCCCAATTCTGTCACTGCAATCAAGTCGATGGCATTCTTAAATTGTAACGGTTTTGAAGGCACGATAACTATTCCTGAATCTGTAATAGAAATAGGAGATTACGCATTTTACTGCGATGGGAACCGTAATTTCAATATGATGTCTGCTACCCCTCCGGCAATCGGCCATCCCTTTGAGAACGCATGCATTGGTGTGCCGACTGGCAGCGGGGCTATCTATAGAGCAGATGAAAACTGGGCGCTGTATGATGAGATATATGAATTCGGTGATGCGAATACAGACAGGAGGCTTAATGTTGCCGATGTCGCAGCGGTTATCAATGATGTTGTTGGCAAAGATAACTGTAGTTTTAATGAATTTATAGCGGATATCAATTTTGATGACTTAGTCAGCGCGGATGATGCCACCAGGATTGTAGATGCAATACTGGATTATAATTCGGATGCATCAACACTCTCTGCCTCCCGGAACTCCGGCACTCTTGTCTCTGATAATTTCAGACTTGATTCCGACAGCAATGCAATTGTAGAGGTGCGGTTGAGCGGAGCGCCGGATGCTGTAGCCTTTCAGTGCGACCTTATCGCCGGGGAGGGGCTCAAGATAGGGGATATAGAACCGGAGGTAGCGATCGGTGAAACCCACATGATGAAAGTGCAGTCGCTTGGCGACAGTCGCATGAGAGTTGTGGTTTACTCATTTGAAAACAAGATGATGGAGACGGAAGGGAGCCTGTTGACCGTACATCTTCATGGGGATTCCCCGGATGTGAAGGGGGCTCTGCGGGGCGAAAATATATTCCTCGCAACTCCCGATGGGGCAGATATTGAGCTGTCATATACCGGCGGTGAAAACCTGAATCTTTCCAATATTACAGGTGTGATGGAGCAGAAGATTTCCGTTGCCGTTATAAATGGCACGGTAGCTATAATGAATGCAAAGGGAATGCATATTGAGATTTATAATGCAGACGGCAGATTGGCAGATTCCTTTGTCGCAGCTTCCTCAGCTGAATACAGGAACCTTCCGGCAGGTATATATATAATCAAAACAGCCTCTTCCGCTACTAAGGTTGTCATTTGACAACACCGTGGCTGTCCGGCTACAAATGAGGGCGTATCAGTTCATTATTTGATACGCCCTCCAATATTCGCCCGATTCCTAACGATATGAATCTGGGAATCTAACGGTATATGCGAATCTATCGGGGTGCATCCGCGAATCTCATAACAGGATTGTTGGGAGTTCTGATTCGGATGGAGTAACTCTCTCTGAGGGAGTAATTTCTGAGAGGATAACATTACAATAGATAGAAATGGGGGCATGTGTGATAAAAGTGAGGTCATGTGGAGAAGGGATAAAAGGCATATCGAGTGGATGAGGATATAGTGATGGCGAGCGGATAAGGATAAAGGGGTAGCAATAGACGGAGTGGGAGGGAAGTAAAATATGTTGTATAACATATTTTTATTTAAATGCTGATTTACAAGTGATTGCGCAGAGAATTAATTATTAGCCAACTTATTTAGTATATTTTAATAGGGATAAATTTTCGGGAAGACGTTATTTTTTATAACTTTGAGGTGCGGAAAAGGTTTTTAATCAGGCATTTCAGATTAAACGTCTCTCCTTGAAAACCATCTTTCGCTCTCCAGAGCTCCGAGGTCAGAGAATATTTGACCGCGGGCGACTTGTTTACAATAAAAAAATTGCCATATGGAAACCACTCTCGTAATTATAAAGCCATCAGCGGTTCAGCGCGAGCTTATCGGTCTGATAGTAAACCGTTTTGAAAAGAAAGGTCTTGTAATAGCCGGCATGAAGATGATGCAGCTCACGGAAGAGATTCTACGCGAGCACTACGCCCATCTGGTAGAGCGGCCGTTCTTCCCCTTCCTCCTGCGGTCGATGATGGCAACTCCAGTAGTGGTAATGGCAGTGAAGGGTGTGAATGCCGTAGAGGTAGTAAGAGGGATGACCGGCGCGACCAACTCGCGCAAGGCTGTTCCTGGGACAATCCGCGGCGATTATGGCATGAGCGGTCAAGAAAATATCGTGCATGCATCAGATTCTCCCGAAAATGCCGTTATAGAATTGGCACGCTTCTTCCGCCCGGAGGAAATATTCGATTATATGCCGCTTGTAACCCCGGCGCTCTACGAGCCCGACGAGCTCAAGATGTAAATCTCAGAGATGCCCCCCGCCATGGGGTGAACAAGCCACAGAGCAAAATAAACTAAACGGTTTCCGGCTCATATCGTCGCCGGGGGAGCGTAACCCCGAGGGAAATATGAGAAAACCCAACGATAATAAAGAGATCTCTCTCCTTACCACAAACAAAAGATGCTTAAGACAACGCTTAAAACCATAACAGTTCTTGCCGCCGCGTTTATAACAACCCTGTCGGTTGACGCCCAGACCTACCGTCTGCCGAGCGCCCATCAGGCCGAACACAGTGACCTTATCGCCAAGCAGGAGAATATCAGCAATCAGATATCAGTTCAGGATACCCAGGACTTTCTCGATAATCTTTTCAAAGATGAGGAGGAGCCGGAGCTTGATATCTATCTGGAAGGTTGGAACTCCCGTAGTGTAAACGCTTATGCAGGGATGGAAGTTCCCGATACGAAAGAAATAAATGTAAGTAACTTCGCTATGCCGTGTCCAGGCTATGTAACGTCGCCTTATGGCTACCGTCCACGTTTCCGCAGGGAGCATAAAGGTGTAGACCTCAAGCTTCAAACAGGTGACACGGTATATGCAGCATTTGACGGTCGAGTGCGTCTGACCAACTTTGAAAGAAAGGGATATGGCTACTATGTTATCATGCGCCACACCAACGGTCTTGAGACAGTATACGGTCACCTGTCAAAGTTTCTTGTAGAGGAGGATCAGGATGTAAAGGCCGGCGACCCGATCGCTCTGGGAGGAAATACCGGGCGCTCGTTCGGCTCGCATCTTCATTTCGAGACCCGATATATGGGAATGCCTATCAACCCGGCAGCGATTTTCGATTTCGCGAACCAGACGGTTCACACGGACACTTATACCTTCGACAAGACCAATTATAAGAAAGCCCGCAACTACGATCCGGCCGCCAACAGCGAATATGCACGCCAGTATCAGGCAACACACCCTGCCAAGGCGACAGCCTCATCGGGTAAGTCGTCGGGCAGCAGCAGTGGATCGGCCTCGACCTACACTGTGCGCAAGGGTGACACCCTCAGCCGCATAGCATCGCGTAACGGTGTGACTGTGCGCCAGCTTTGCAAACTCAACGGCCTGACAACAAAATCCACTCTCAACCCGGGCAAGAAACTTCGCCTGCGTTGAGTATATAAGAAGAACCATTCTGACAGCACCCTCACCATCCGGATAAAGGAGAGGGTGCGTCAGTTTTTTTGACACCCCCTCATAACCATGAATTGTTGCGAATATCAAAAGAGCTTTGAATGTAACCAGTCAGCTACCAAAACAGAGGTTTCTTTCTGGGTATAAGTGAATGTATGGTTCTCATCAGGAATGAGTTTCAACTCACTGTTCTTTATTTTTTCATTGTACCGCTCAGCATAAGTGTATGGTACTATCTGATCGTGTGTTCCCTGAACAATCAGTGTAGGTCCGTCATAATTGGCAGCTGTTTCATATATCGGCAGACGAATTGCGGTCTCTACATAATTTTTACCAAGCAGAAGGGCTCCTGCCTCCGGGGAGTGGGGCAATTCAATGTATTCTCCCCTGAAATTCCATGGATCATAGCGAGCGCCCATCGTATTGCCTCGGAGCGCATCATCGCGAAGGACCGCAGCTGCAGCCAAAAGCACTTCTGCCTTTACGACCTTGTCGCCAAGCTCTCCGCTCACCATGCTCACAACAACGCCTCCCTGGGAATGCCCCACGAGACTTATATCCTTAACCCATGGCTGTTTCTGCGCCCAGGAAATCACATCCTTGAGATCGTCGATTTCATTAAGTACCGTCATATCCTTGAACTCTCCATCGCTCCTGCCGTGACCATTGAAATCGAAGCGAAGTGTGGCCATTCCCTGAGCGACAATACTTTCAGACAAATCGTTAATGAACGGACGCTGACAATTGCCACTGAATCCATGACAAATAATGACCAAAGGAACCTTCCCGGATGAAGCCGGGCGATCAATGATTGTGAAAAGTTTCCCTACCGAACCGTCAATGCGGATTGTATCTGATGATTGAGCATTTGCTGAAAAGAGACTTACCATAGCCATTATTACGTTAAAAACTATCTTCTTCATATAATCATTAGTCTGATTTATCTATATAGCCTTCATAACCTATCCCCTAACCCATTATTTCATCTTAAAAGGGTTTGTCACATGCACCCTACCTCCCGATATTTCAACAAAATGAACTATAGCAAAGTTCTATGCAACGAGCATCTGTATAATATCTATCGGGATTATAAGTAAGTCACGGAAATTATTACGCATAATATGTTCAACATAGCTTTATATTTATGGGGCGTAAAACGAAATGTTTATTATTGGGGTTGGTAGGGATGGAAGGAATGGATTGAGGGTGTGGGGATTAGGTGGTGTGGGATGAGGGATGGTGGGAAAAACGAAATGTTTAAAAAGTTTACGTTGGTTTACATTGGGTTTACATGGAAGGGGTGAAAAGTTGACATATTGTTAACATGAGGGCAGATGGAGGGCAACAAGGCGTTTACATGGGTGATCAGAGTAGTGGGACGAGGGGAATTTGGGTATTGGGAGTAGGTCTGAGCGTGTCGATCTCCGCCGAGGGTCTTGTCTTCTATCAGGAGACCGAGAGCGGCTACAAGGAAACCCTCGCCATGATCGCCAAGGGGCAGAGCGTCGAGGTGAAGTGTATGGAACGTGAGAACACCGATAAGCCCTACCTCACCGGCAAGTTCGTGATCGCATCGCTGGAGCGCACCGATCCTGCCCAGGACGACGCCACCTACAGCATCAGCCTGGAGAACGACGGTGAAGTGACTTTCGATGATACAGCGATAACCGAAACCGTAGCTGCAGCTGAATAATGAAGCGCCTCGAGATATCCGTAAACGGCAAGGCATACCCCTGTAGCCCCACTATGGGGGCTATGCTTCGCTTCCGGCAGGAGACCGGTAAGGAGATAACAGAGATCGACGGAGGGAGCTTCACGGATCTGTGCACCTATCTGTGGTGTTGTGTGGTTTCAGCTTCCAGGCGTGAGGGAAAGGAGTTCGATATGTCGCTGCTTGATTTCGCCGACAGCCTGTCGCCCGACGACATGGCAGCGTGGAATGCCGCCATCTCCGAGGAGAAATCCACCGATGGCGACGGCGACGGTGAAAAAAAAAGCAGGTAGGGATCTATGACCTGTTAGGCTTGGCAGTAGGGTGTGTAGGCATGCGTTACGACGACTTCTGCAAATGTACTTTCGGCGAGTTCGAGAGCATCTGTAAATCGTGGCGTGAGATGACTGAAAACAGCCAGAGAGATGAATGGGAGCGGACACGGACACTCGCCGCTATCTGCATTCAGCCCCACATCCGCAAAAAAATTACCCCACGGCAGCTGTTACCGCTGCCGTGGGATAATAAAAAGCCTGTCAAAAGAAACCATCAGACGCTTACCCCGGACGAGAGACTAAAACGGTTTGCAAAGATCGCGAACTCAGTTTAATCCATTCTATTTTTACGCATGAAGTCTTTATGGAGAAGATAAAAGCATATCGATGAAAATAAACTTGCTATAAATATTACAGCTAAAACGATTACTATAAGCAATTTAAGCAAAAACATATCTAAAACTTTTTTAAGTCTACAAATATAACGAAAATATTCGTTTCTTGCAAGTGTATTATGCCAAAAAATAACGTGATCTCTTTTTCATTCGCTCTTAAGGACGGCGATAATGGGCTAAAGACCTTAGTCTTAAGCGCAAACGATTTACGCAAAGTAATGAACGCAACTGTAACGGAGGCGGAGAGACTTAATGATTCATTCATTAGTTTCGCGGCTATAGCTACTGGTATATCCAGTATGAACGATTCTCTGAGTATGTTGCGAGATACCTTGAGTAAACTATCCGCTATATATTCTTCTCAGATAGAAGCAGAAACAAAGCTGGCTGTCAATATGCGCAATACTATGGACGCGCGGGAGGAGGATATTCAGAGTATCAAAAATCTTTGCTCCGCACAACAGCAGATAGGTGTTATCGGTGATGAGGTGCAGCTTGCAGGGGCACAGGAGATGGCAACCTATCTTGGCGAGAAAGAGAGCCTGGAGAAGCTGATTCCTGTTATGAATGATATGCTCGCGCAGCAGTATGGACTGAATGCGACGCAGGAAAATGCCGCTCAGATTGGCACCATGCTCGGGAAAGTGATGGAGGGGCAGGTTGGCGCACTCAGTCGATACGGCTATAGCTTTGATAGCGCGCAAGAGCAGATACTGAAATACGGCACGGAGGCAGAGCGAGCAGCTGTGCTCTGCGATGTAGTGACTGCATCTGTCGGAGGAATGAACGCAGAGTTGGCTAAGACTGATGTAGGCAAACAGAAACAGCTCGACAATACTCTTGGAGATATAAAGGAAAAACTTGGCGGATATGCGCAAAGTCTAACGCCATTCTTAACAATGGCAGCAAATGCCGCCGTTGCGACGAATGGCGCTATTAAATTAGGTTTGGGAGTAAAAGCTCTTTGTACTGCTTCAGTAGATGCCGCCAAAAGCCTAAAAAAGGTCTGGGTGATTGTCTGCGCCAAGACCAAAGCTTTTGCAGTATCCACCGCTGCGATGATTAAACATAAAGTAACGACGTTAGCTCTCGCGGCAGCCCAGAAAACCGCAGCGGCAGCGGCGGCAACGTGGGCAGGGGTACAAAAGCTATTGAATCTGATTCTGACAGCAAATCCGATAGGTATTGTAATAACGGCTGTGGGCGCGCTGGTAACAGCCTTGATCACAGCTTACAATAACAGCGAGGAGTTCCGCAAGATAGTGGATAAGGTCTGGGAAGCCATCAAGCCGTTGGCGAAAGCGATAACCGACGGTCTGGCAAAAGCATTTGAGTGGCTTGTGGAGAAATGTAAGATCGCATGGGAATGGCTCCGTAATATTCTGGGTCTGTCAGGCAAGTCAGTAGAGGTCAGCGTAGAAGTATCCGAAGAACCAAGTAAGAACAAGAGGGGCTATCCGCAGCCTGCTAAAAAGCAGGTCAGCGAGATGACAAGGCGCGAGGTGATCGAAGAGATCAGCGATAGACTGATATGGGGAAAAGCAACGGACCGTGAAGCACAATATATTCAAGGGGATGTATGTATATTTAAGGGTATATCTGTCACCGAGCAGCTGTTTTCTGGCGATGATGAGGGACGATGGTGCATAATCAGTCGTGGTGATATGGAAGATTGCGTGATATAGCGCAAGCTCGATAGAGCTGTTCTACGAAGAACATTCTTATCATCTCGTGGGGGAATGTCATTTTAGAGAGTGACATCAATGAATTTGCACGAGAATAAACATTCTGTGAAAATCCATAAGGACCACCGATTACAAAATATAGTGTTTTAGCTACAGTCATTGTATGACGTTCAATTAATTCAGAGAACTGGCGTGATGTAAATTCTTTTCCTCTTTCATCAAGTAGAATTACATGATCACCTCCTTGAAATTGTGCAAGAATCATCTCCCCTTCCGCAATTTTCTGTAGCTCGGGAGTGAGCTTCTTTGAAGTTTTAACGTCTGGCAGGTTTCTTATCTCGAATTGAATCATTCGAGTTACCCTACCGGCATATTCATCTATACCTTCCTTCAAATATGGTGTTGTAGTTTTGCCTATTGTCAAGAGACATATCTTCATTTCACAAACAGATTAAATGAATTTTCACTACAAAAATCATAGAATGACAGACAGCCTTCCGCATATTGAAATTTATAGCAGAAGACTGTCTGTATCTTTGATATTGCAAAACTCTACTTATACGTAACCACGTACAATACCACGCCGCGAGTTACGGATAAATTCGATAATTTCATCACGTTCTTTAGTTGCGGGTATCTCAGCCTCAATACGGTCTACAGCATCCGATACATTCAGGCGCGATAGGTATAGATATCTGTAGATCTCCTGAATATCGCGTATCTGATCGTTGGTAAAATTACGTCGGCGCAGGCCGATAGAGTTGACACCAGTATATGCGATAGGGTCACGTCCAGCCTTAACGTAAGGGGGAATATCCTTGTTAATTTTCGCCCCCCCCTGAATCATTATATGAGCGCCAAGATGACAGAACTGATGAATAAGAGTACCGCCACCAATGACCGCGAAATCATCGATCTGCACTTCTCCGGCCACCTGAGTGGCATTCGACATTATGACATTATTGCCGATGACACAATCGTGGGCTATGTGTGAATACGCCATAATCAAACAGTTATTACCTACGCGAGTCAGCCCTTTTGAAGCTGTTCCGCGGTTAACCGTCACACACTCACGAATTGTAGTATGGTCACCGATTATAGCTACAGTTTCTTCACCTTTAAACTTGAGATCCTGCGGAATACCTGATATTACAGCCCCTGGAAAAATATTGCAGTACTTACCGATGCGCGCACCTTCCATGATGGTTACGTTGCTACCGATATGAGTTCCTTCGCCAATCTCAACATTCTGATCGATTGTTACAAACGGCTCTATCACCACACTGGGATGGATTTTGGCAGCCGGATGTATATATGCAAAAGGTTGTTTCATTATTTCTTTGTTTCAGATGACATTAGTTCTTATTTATTCTTTACAATCTGAGCCATGAACTCACACTCGCACACAACTTTGTCGCCAACAAATGCGACTCCTTTCATAAGTGCGCAACCTCTGCGAAGAGGTGTAAGGAAAGAAACATGGAAGAGAAGTGTGTCTCCGGGAACCACTTTCTGACGGAATTTCACATTATCAATCTTCATAAAGTAGGTTGAATAGCGCTCAGGGTCTTCCACCGTACCGAGTACGAGCAATCCGCCAGTCTGCGCCATTGCCTCCACAAGCAGCACTCCTGGCATAACGGGCTCCTGCGGGAAATGTCCTTGGAAGAAAGGTTCGTTTACAGTAACGTTCTTAACACCTACTATATAGCTGTCACCCTTATCAATAATCTTGTCTACGAGCAACATCGGATAACGATGCGGGAGATGTTCACGAATGGCATTTATATCCATAAGAGGCTCAGCAGAGGGATTGTATAGCGGAGCCTGAAGTTCCTGTCTCTGAATTTCCTTACGTATCTGCTTGGCAAAAGTTGTATTAATTTTATGACCGGGACGACAAGCTATGATACGTCCTTTAAGCGGACGACCGATCAATGCAACATCTCCAAGCACATCAAGAAGTTTATGACGGGCGGGTTCATTCTCAAATACCAAGGGGCGGTTGTTGATATAGCCAAAATCATTAACTTTCTTATGAGGTACGCCTATGAGATCAGCGAGATGATCAAGCTGCTGCTGAGGAACATCGCGATCGTATATTACGATAGCATTGTCAAGATCACCCCCCTTTATAAGATTTGCATTAAGAAGCGGCTCTACTTCGCGCACAAAAACGAATGTACGGCTCGAAGCAATTTGCGAACGGAATTCCGACATATTCTCCAATCGGGCATACTGATTGGTTAGAATAGGTGAATCATACGATATCATCACATCTACAGAGAAATCAGAGTCGGGAAGAACGGTCAGATGTGCGCCTGTTTCTTCATCTCTTACCTCTATCTTATGTTTTACGATGTAGAAGTTCTTATCAAGATTCTGCTCACGCAGCCCGATGCGGTCAATCTCCTCTATATATTTTTCTGCACTTCCGTCAAGAATCGGAAGTTCCGGTGCATTCAACTTAATGAGGCAGTTATCGACCCCGGCTGCATACAGGGCAGCCAACGCATGCTCTATTGTAGAGATCCGGACATCTCCCCGCGATATAACTGTGCCACGCTCAGTCTCAGTAACATTCTCTGCGAGTGCGTCTATAACCGGCTGATCGGGAAGATCGACACGCTGAAATTTATATCCGTGATTTTCCGGAGCCGGGAGGAAATGTGCTTCAATATCCAGACCAGTGTGAAGACCTTTACCTTTAACCGTGAACTCGCCGTTGAGAGTTTGCTGCTTCATTTTTAAAAGTTGTCTATAACAGTATCAAACGATGTGTTTTTTCGCTTTAGCGGATCCATATAGAAATCGACCGTTTGATGCTGAAGTATTTATTTGTTTTGTATTATTTATTCTCTAATTCCACAATACGTTTCTCAAGCTCTTTGATGCGTTCGAACATCCAAGGAAGATTCTTTGATAATGCAGCTTGACGAACATATTTCCCCATGTCCACCGCAGGCGATCCCATAAGTCGACTGTTATCGCGTGCATTTCCTCCAATCCCCGACTGCGCTCCGATCTGCACATTGTTTCCTATTGTAATATGTCCTTTGAAACCGACCTGACCACCGATCATGCAATTGTCACCGATCTTTGTTGAGCCTGCAATTCCAACCTGAGCAGCCATTACCGTATCACTTCCGATAACGCAATTATGCGCGACCTGAATAAGATTATCGAGTTTTGTTCCGCTTTTAATGAGGGTATGACCCATTGTAGCACGGTCAACTGTTGTGTTTGCTCCGATCTCTACATCATCTTCGATTTCAACAATGCCGATTTGTGGTATCTTATTATAGTGACCGTTGACCGGAGCAAAGCCGAACCCGTCTGCTCCAATGACCGCACCAGAATGAATCACACATCTTTTTCCAACTTTGCAATTGTGGTAGATAGTAGCATTGGGATATATCACAGTTCCCTCGCCAACTGTCACATTGGCGCCTATATATACGTTCGGATAAATTTTTGCTCCAGATGCAATAACGGCTCCTTTACCGATGTATGCAAATGCTCCTATGTATGCATCCTCAGGAATTACAACTCCTTCTGCTATAAAAGAAGGCTGTTCCACTCCCTTTAGCTCCGGTTCCATCATTCGTGAGACCATTTCAAGGAGGGCTGCAACAGTAGCATACGGATCGGCGACTCTTATGAGAGTACATTTAAGAGGCTGCTCAGCAACAAAATCGTTAGCAACCAGCACGACAGATGAACCGGTAGTATATATGTAATGAGTATATTTGGGATTAGCCAAAAACGAAATGGCACCCTCATGCCCCTCCTCTATTTTGGCAAAAGAGTTTACAACGGCATCGCCGTCACCCTCAATCGTGCCACCGGCAATGGCGGCTATCTGAGAAGCTGTAAAATGCATTTAATGTCTTTTTTACAAACAACTTTCAATGCAGCCTTTCAATGAGTTATAATGAGCTCTAACTGCTATTGAACCTATTAATACGTTTCGTGCGTCAGTATCCGAGCAACTGTCGCCTGATTTCAATGTGCAAAGTAACCAAAAAAAAATGAAAAAACCTTTATTTTCAACCATTTTTTGTATCAGGTCTCCCTCATACGAGTATTCCATGCACTCGACCTACGTAGCTGGATTGTCGTATTTCCCAAATGGTTCTTTCCAGAATTTATCACTAAAATTTGATTAAGTAGCAATTCTCCTACAGGCAAGCGGTTATGATATCCCCAGCAATTCGACATCAAAAATAAGAGTGGAACCACCGGGTATTCCGGGTTGCTGACGTTTTCCATATCGTTGCTCTGCCGGGATGTATATCTCCCATCGATCACCAGTCTTCATTTTACACAATGCGATATTCCAGCCCGGTATCAGATCGCGTAACCTGAAAGCAGGGGCAATTTCCGACCGACTACTGTCAAATGTTTTTCCATTGATAGTTTTCCCGGTATAATGAACTGTTACCACACTTGAACGATTGGGTGATATTCCTGCACCGCAACCTTTCTTTATGACTTTATAAAGAACTCCTTTGTCAAGGTGAATTACCCCCGGCTCTTCAGCCTTGTTTTTCAACCAGTCACGATTTTTCTCAATATACTCTTCTTTAGCCATAGCAATTTAAAAATCAATATTTTTTTCACTTCCATCATCACTCAAAACAAAGGCTTCGGGCGTGTCGCCTGAAAATCTTTGAGATATGTTGGAACTGAATATGCCAGTGAGAGAAAATCCTGTTCACGATATGCTTTGTCGGCAAGAGCCTGCATATCAACAGCAAGAGGGACAATTCCAGGAATAAAGCGGGCATTAGGAGAGGTAATCATCTGCCGTGCCTTTTCACTTCCATTGCCGAAGAAAAGAACTTCGTTATCGGCAAGCCATTGAGCATACGCCATTTCATCAAGGATTAATGGAGCTTGTGGCTCAAGAGTTTCAAGTGCAAGATTGTATACAGCTGTATAGACTTCCATCCTGCGGGCATCGATCATGGGAACAAATAATGCATCCGGATTTTCGATGTCGTGACGAAACATCACTGATACCGCCATGAGTTTCAAAGTGTCTACACCGATCAGAGGAAGATCAAGTGCATAAGCGAGCCCCTTAGCTTCAGACAAGCCAATGCGTAAGCCTGTGTAACTTCCTGGTCCAAGACTTACCGCCACAGCATCAAGTTTCATTTCATGTCTGGCAATATGATCAAGAGCACTTTTTATGAAACCGCTTAAAACTACGGCATGATTACGTCCATTAAACTCCTCATAATGCTCAAGTACCACACCGTCTGATGTAAGAGCTACAGAACATACATCGGTGGATGTTTCAATATTTAAAATAGTAGCCATTGTCATAGCAATTTTTTTCAGCACAAAATTAATGCTTTCACATGAAAAATATATAAATTTGCATTATGTTTGTCATCAAATTCTGTATACCTCAAGTTTGACGTGCACCGGAATTTACTGACATTTAAGCAGATAAAAGACTTAACATCAGGAAGGAATATCATGTTACTATCCATGACAGGATTCGGGAATGCCACTGTGGAATGCCCGACACGAAAAATAACCATCGATATCAAATCGCTCAACAGCAAGCAACTGGATCTATCAGTCAGAGTTCCTACCGGATACCGTATGCTTGAAGCTGACATACGCGGTATAGTCCAGTCAGCCCTTGAAAGGGGTAAAGTAGAGCTCAATATGTCGGTGGAAAGTCTCACCACCGACACATCCGTACATTTGAACAGTCAGACTCTTTCAGGGTATAAAAAACAGATTGAAGAAGCCTGCTATCAATTAAACATCGAAGAGCCTGCAGATTGGTGGAGTATCCTTATGCGATTTCCGGATGCTATAAAGAGTGACAATGCGACTGATGTAAGTGACGAAGAAAAAGATGCGACTTTACGCGCAGTAAAACTTGCGGTTGATGCGCTTATGGATTATCGCCGCACGGAGGGGGAAAAACTTGAGGAGTTCTTCACCCAAAGAATTGCAACAATCAGCTCGCTGCTTGGAGAGGTGCCACGATATGAAACTGAACGTTTGGTGAAGATACGCGGTCGCATTGAAGAGGGATTGAATTCCATTCCTAAAGTAGAATATGATAAGGGACGCCTTGAGCAGGAAATGATTTTCTATATTGAAAAGCTTGATATAAACGAGGAGAAACAGCGTCTGCGTCAGCATCTCGATTATTTCATGAAAACTCTCAACGGCTCAAAAGGACAAGGGAAAAAGCTCGGATTTATCTCTCAGGAGATGGGCAGGGAGATCAATACCATGGGATCGAAGAGCAATCATGCCGAAATGCAGATTCTTGTAGTAAAGATGAAGGATGAGCTCGAACAGATAAAAGAGCAAGTTCTTAATGTCATGTAAGTCTTTTAATTCAATATAATCCTTAACTGCTACACAATATGGAAAAGACTGGAAAACTGATTATTATATCAGCGCCATCCGGATGCGGAAAATCTACCATAATCGGTGACATAATGGATCGGGGCGAACTCGATTTACAATTCTCGGTATCTGCAACAAACCGTAAGCCGCGCGATGGAGAAACCGATGGAGTAAATTATCATTTTCTATCAGACCAGCAGTTCAAGGATCTGATTGCCGATGGCGCTTTTGTGGAGTACGAAGAAGTATATCCAGGAAGATTTTACGGTACTTTACGCAGCGAGATTCAGTCTCGAATTGCATCCGGCAAGAATGTTATTTTAGATATAGACGTTAAAGGTGGCATAAATGTAAAAAAGCAGTTTGATGACGCGGCTGTGAGTATTTTTATAGCACCCCCATGTATTGAAGAATTACGCCGGAGACTAAAAGGTCGTGGATCGGACAGCGACGAGGAGATAGAACAACGCGTAGGTCGGGCTGCATATGAACTTGGTTTCAGCAAAGATTATGATCATGTTGTAGTGAATGACAATCTCTCAGAAGCTGTGTCGAGTGTGGAAAAAATTATAGCCGACTTTATCGGGAAGTAGCGTTCCGGCGACAGGATGACTGTAGGAATATTCGGAGGTTCATTTAATCCGGTACATAACGGACATATAAAGGTTGCGACAACTATAGTAGAACGCGATCTTGCAGATGAGGTATGGCTTATTGTTTCCCCCCTTAATCCAATTAAAGCAAACCCGGAAGCGCTCTTGCCAGATAATGTGCGTTTGGAAATGGCAAGGATAGCAGTAGATGGACTCAAATATGTGAAAGCCTCAGATATAGAGCTAACTCTACCACGCCCCTCATATACGATAAATACTTTAAGAAGGTTATCGGAAATATATCCATCTGTCACATTCCGTCTCATCATTGGTTCTGACAATATGCTCATCTTCGACAAATGGAAATCTCACGAAGAAATTATGAGCGCATATACCCCTATTGTATATCCACGTCCTGGATATGAGTGTAATTTATCTCTGAAAAACTTTCCAGAGATGGCAGTTTCAAGTTCTGAAGTCAGAGAACGGCTAAAAAATGGTTTGTCTGTTGACACACTCCTTTCTCCTGGAGTTTATGGATATATTAAGCAGCATCATCTCTATGGTGTTAAATGACAGGAAGAATTTTGATAAGTAATAAATTAAAAACTAATACTCATGGCAACTCCATTAAACACCAATGCCATAGCTTTTATCGGATTATGTAGCGAATTCTGTTCGGCGGTTGAAACATCAATTGAAACCGAGCGTGAAGTTTTTATTGACAATATGCTGAAACTCCTCCCGCGAATATATATATCAGCGACGGATCTAACAGCCGACGTTACAGACAATTCAGAAGGTTACATTGACAGTGCTCTTGACGAAGAATCTTACGACACTCTCAGGAGAAATATGGAAACTCTGATAGGAGAAGATGATGTGTATCTGGAGGTATTCGAGGAGGATATGAAATATTCTGACACTCCGGTTGCTGCAAGTATATCGGAAGGTCTGGCGGATATATTTCAGGTGCTCTACAACTTTCTATCGGCGATACGTGATACGACAGATGAAACGGTTCAGGAAATGTTGACCTCCGTGCGTGAGGATTTCCGTTCGTATTGGAGTGCCCCACTCTGTAATGTACTTCGTGCTCTCAATCATATAAAAATGAATGAATGAGTAAGTTGTGGAGATTATTTAGGATTATCCACAACTTACTTAAATAAAATATTTCGGTTATCATATGTCCACTTCCGATCCGCGTCAACGCATCCTTGAATTGCGTGAAGAGCTTAATCGTCATAATTACAACTACTATGTATTGAGTTCTCCTCAAATCTCCGATCAGGAATTTGACTTCCTGATGAAAAAGCTTGCAGAGCTTGAGGCAAAATATCCCGACATGACCGATGACTTCTCTCCCACTCGGAGAGTTGGATCGGATCTCACAGAGGGATTTGAACAGACTGCTCATATATATCCGATGCTGTCTTTATCAAATACATATTCTATTGAAGAAGTTGATGAATGGTTTTCACGCGTCAGAAGCGGTCTGGGTGGTGAGAAGTTTGAGATTACAGGTGAAATGAAATATGACGGAACTTCAATCTCACTTATCTATGAACACGGTAGACTTATAAGAGCCGTAACACGCGGAGATGGTGAAAAAGGGGATATTGTAACCGAAAATGTAAAAACCATAAGGAGTATTCCTCTGGAACTCCGGGGATCGGGATGGCCGGAGATGTTTGAGATCCGTGGTGAGATACTCATGCCGTGGGAGGCATTCGAACGTTTGAATAAAGAGAGAGAGTTTAACGAGGAGCCATTGTTCGCGAATCCTCGTAACGCAGCATCTGGAACTATCAAAACGCTTAACCCGCGAGAAGTGGCGAAACGTGGTCTGGATGCATATTTTTATTATCTCCTGGGGCCTGAACTCCCATATGACAATCATTTTGAGAATATGATGGCCGCCAGAAGCTGGGGATTCAAGGTCTCGGATATAATGACACTTCTGACATCAATCGAACAGGTAGATGAGTTTATTCACCATTGGGACGCGTCTCGACGAGAACTTCCTGTTGCAACCGATGGTCTCGTTTTTAAGGTAAATGATCTCCGGCAGCAACTGAATCTGGGATATACCGCAAAGTCGCCCCGTTGGGCAATCGCATATAAATTCCCAGCTGAAAGGGCTTTGACGCGTCTTCGATATGTAAGTTTCGAAGTCGGAAGAATGGGAATTGTAACTCCTGTTGCAAATCTCGAACCAGTTCTTTTGTCGGGGACAATTGTTAAACGGGCTTCACTCCATAATGAAGATATAGTCAAGGCTCTTGGCATACACGATAATGATCTGCTATATGTGGAAAAGGGCGGCGAGATTATCCCAAAGATTACCGGTGTGGACGAAAGCGGACGAAAGCCTGGCGCTGAACCTATAAGATTTGTCAAATATTGCCCGGCTTGTGGTACGCCTCTCGTACGTATAGAAGGGGAAGCATCGTGGCAATGTCCTAATAAATTTGGTTGTCCCCCTCAGATAGCCGGTCGTGTGGAACATTTCGTCGGCAGGAAAATGATGAATATAGATGGCATAGGGGAGGAAACCTCACAACAGCTTTTTGCGAGCGGGATGGTAAAAAACATTGCCGATCTTTATGACCTCACCAAAGAGAAATTACTGACTCTTGAAGGCTTTGGCCCCAGAAGTGCGGATAGGGTGATTGAGGGCATTAAAGCGTCTAAGAGTATTCCATACGACCGTGTTATATACGCCTTATCTATTCCTTTTGTTGGTGATACGGTGGCAAAAAAGGTAGCGAAGGCATTTCCTGATATTGACAGCCTTATGAATGCGACCTCGGACGAACTGGCATCAGTTAAGGATATCGGTCCACGAATAGCGGAAAGTATTGTAGAATATTTCGAAAATCCAATAAATCGCAGTATAGTGGCGCGTCTTAGAGAGGCTGGTCTCCAACTCTCACAAACCGATAAATCAGACGCAAGTCTATCTGACGCTCTCAAAGGTCAATCATTCGTTATCAGCGGCACTTTCACCCATCATTCGCGCGATGAATATAAACGACTTATAGAATTGCACGGTGGAAAAAACGTAAGCTCAATATCGAAGAAAACAGACTACGTATTCGCCGGCGATAATATGGGACCCGCAAAACTTGAAAAGGCGACATCTCTTGGTATTCCCATTATCGACGAAGATACATTCCTCAAAATGATCGGGGAAAACGCTTTGTAAGTTATTTCTCTGCATAAGCGATGTCAGCAGCCGCAAGTTTATCCGGCGATCCGATATCGAACCATCTGAACGGAGAAACCGGGTGCCATCCGCAAATTTTCAATTTTCTCATAACAGAAAGATAAAACGGCATTATAGAAAAGGGATTGCCAACTCCGGCAATCTCTTTCCCGTATTTACGCAGATAAGGGAATATGGATGGAGAGACAATGTGAACTCCCCCGAATGCCAACGGAGTAAAATGATCAAGATTCAAGGATTTTGGCATCTGCTGACCAGACTTGAGGTTTTTCCATCCTCTCAATGAATTGTCCTCCGAAAAAAACAGCATCCGCGATGAAATACGCGGAGAGACCAACAGCGTTGTGTCTGCATTGCTTGACATGTGGAAAATCTCCATATCGGGGATTGAGATATCAGTGACAATATCTGTATTATGGAGAAGTATCGGCTCTGAATCGGATAAAAACGGTTCAGCTTTCAACAATCCACCTCCAGTATCCAGAAGTCGATCTGTCTCATCACTGATAGTTATATTAAGCCCAAAATATGAGTTCCGTTCAAGAAATTCTAAAATTTGTGATGCAAAATGATGCACGTTTATAACAATATCATTTATACCGGCATTCTTCATGCGAATGATAACTCTCTCGAGAGCAGTGACACCGCCTACCATGGCGAGCGCCTTTGGGTGATAATCAGTAAACGGTCTTAGTCTGGAGCCAATACCGGCAGCAAATACCATCGCCTTCATGGGGTATATCGATTATTCTGTGGTTCTTGTTAGTTCTTTTAGGATTTGCTGTTCACGATGATGAATAACAACTCTAATGTGGGGATATCTTTGAGCGAAATAGTTACCTAACGACTCGGCGCTATAGACCGAACGATGACGTCCTCCGGTACAACCAAATGAAACTGACAATGATGTGAACCCCCGGCTTAGATAACGCTCTACTGTTTTTTCTACAAGAGATGTACAATCTGATAGAAAATTCACAATTTCTCCATTTGATTCAAGAAAGTCAATGACTGGTCTATCAAGCCCCGTAAGAGGTTTATATTCATCATAACGGCCTGGATTATGCACTCCCCTGCAATCGAAAACGTATCCGCCTCCATTACCGGAAAGATCATATGGTATTCCCCTCTTGTATGAAAAACTGCTGACAGTAAGTGTAAGGCCGTCAAAATCGGGTAATCCTACAAGTTCTGCGAGATCTGATACTTTTGGTGAAGAAATAATTTTTGAGGATATAAAACTTAGATATGGGAAACGTGAAGCTACATGTGCAAACATTTCATCAACCGGTGAGTGAAAAAAATCTGACAAGCCTTTTACACCATTCGGAATACTCCGAAGGAAATGGGGTTTACGTTCTGTCCACCCTCTGAATCCATATGCTCCTAAAGTCTGCAATATTCGAAACAGTACATATATAGGTAAGGAAGCTCTAAACTTACCGGAATCAAACTTATGGTTTAAATTTACTGCTTCATCAATATATGCCTCAATCATCTGAAGTTTTATTTCCGTGGGGAATGCTGCTTTAGCCTGCCATAGGAACGATGCAAGGTCGTATTGAGCCGGACCACGACGACCGCCTTGGAAATCTATTACATAAGGATTATCACCTTTAAGCATTATATTACGGCTCTGGAAATCACGGACCATAAAGGTGTCCGCTTTCTGTGAGTCGGTATAAATGAGATCGCGCAAGTATTCAAGTTCTTTGTCAAGAGATTGTTCGTCGAATTCGATTCCACTTGGTTTCAGAAAACAATATTTAAAATAACTGATATCGTTGGAGATAGTGTTACGACTGAGAGATTCCTCAGGGTAACACCGCGAAAAATCCATATTTCGCGAACCGTTGAACTGGATATGTGGAAGCACACGTACGCATCGTTCTATAAGTTTTTTCGTTACAGATGAATAGGATGCATTGTTGGGTAACTTATCGTAGAGAGACTGGTCTCCAATATATTCCTGAAGGTAGACAGTCGCGTCATCTGAAACATCAAAAATTTGAGGTACAGGAAGACCGATGTTTCGAAAATGACGAGCAAGATAAATGAAAGTCTGATTCTCTTGAACATCAGTTCCTACTGTTGCAATTACCTGTCTACCACTGAGGTCGCTTACAAGGAAATATGAGCGATTAGATCCTGATACAGGTAATTTTGTCATCTCATCTGGATTAACCCCATAGCAGCGTTGATATAAATTTGTTATTGATGTTTCAACAGTTCCCATTAATCATTACATATAACAACGCAGGGATCAGTCTCACGTTTTAGGAGAGATCCCTGCGTATAATTAGAACTTAAATCTTATTTTTCCTGTGCCTCGTCGGCTTCTTCAGCCTTTTCTGCAGCTTCGTCCTCAGAGGTCTCCTGATCTTTAAACTCTGTGACTCCGGCAGAAACCAACTGATTATACCAGCTGAATAGCTTACGGATATCAGTGGTATATACCCGTTCCTCATCAAAATCCGGAAGAATAGTTTTGAAGTACTCACGAAGTGCTACGTCGTCCATTGATTTCGCATCGACCGGTTCACCTCCTGTAGCAGCCTTGATTTTATCAAAAACATCGGTCAGAGGCACGTCAGCTTCATTTGTATATATCGCAATATCGCCGAGAGAAACCACTTTATCGCGAGCATAAGCCGGCATTCGCTTCCCATTGGCGAGATTCTCGACTATAAGCATATTTTTCCCTTGGTTTACCAACTTATAGAGACCGGGTTTACCGGAAATAGAGAGTATTCTTTTGAGCATGACTTAATATGTATTATTTTCATTAATCTGATACAAAGTTAGCCAACTTCCGTCAATCCTACAACCGTTTTCCAGATATTTAGGCATCTGCAGAAAAAATATCTCTGTATGACACTTATACGTTGCGGGAATGGGGAGATATTACTAACTTTGCAAATCAAATCATCACATCAACCTCATTTATGGCAAAAATAGGATCAGTTATGACTCCTGTAGGTCGCAAAGCATTATTGCTCGGTAGCGGCGAACTTGGAAAAGAAGTAGCAATTGAACTCCAGCGTTATGGTGTCGAAGTTGTGGCATGTGACCGTTATCCGGGCGCACCGGCCATGCAGGTAGCTCATCGATCTCATGTAATTAACATGCTTGATCCGGAAGAGCTCCGAAGAGTTATCGAACTTGAAAAACCGGATCACATAATTCCGGAAGTAGAAGCTATCGCAACACCCGAACTTCTTAAACTTGAAGAAGAGGGCTACCGCGTCACTCCTACAGCCCGGGCGGCATGGCTTACAATGAACCGTGAAGGGATCAGAAGACTCGCGGCAGAAGAGTTGGGACTACCAACTTCACCATATAAGTTTGCCGACAATCACGATGATTTTGTAGCAGCCGTCAAGGAAATCGGTATTCCCTGTGTAGTGAAGCCGGTGATGAGTTCTTCCGGTCATGGTCAGAGTACAATAAAAAGCGAGGCTGACATTGAACCTGCATGGAAAGAAGCACAAGAAGGTGGTCGTGCCGGTGCAGGAAGAGTAATTGTCGAAGGTTTCGTAGATTTTGATTACGAGATAACACTTCTCACAGTTCGTTCCCTTTCCGGAACAACTTTCTGCGAGCCTATCGGTCACATTCAGGTTAATGGCGATTATCGCTATTCATGGCAACCGCAACCAATGAGTAAAAAAGCTCTTAGGCAGGCTCAGGAAATCGCAGCTGCTATTACTGAAGCATTAGGTGGGTACGGTATATTCGGTGTGGAATTATTCGTAAAGGATGATCATGTAATATTCAGTGAAGTATCTCCTCGTCCACACGATACCGGAATGGTTACTATGATATCTCAGGATCTTAGCGAATTTGCTTTGCACGCTCGTGCTCTTCTCGGTCTTCCTGTACCAGAAATTAAATTTTTAGGATGTTCTGCATCACGCGCAGTAGTTGTTGAAGGTGATACTGATAAGATCGAGTTTGAAAATCTTGAAAACGTTCTTCGTGAGGGAGGCGTTCAAATGCGCATATTCGGAAAACCCGAGGTAAAAGGTCACAGACGCATGGCAGTAATACTTGCCACAGACGAGACTGTTGCTGCAGCACGCGCTAAAGCCGAACGCGCATACAACTCACTAAAAATAAATGTACTTCCACGCTAAGTAAGCAATATTACAAAAAATAAGACGCCTATTCCATTTGAAATAGGCGTCTTATTTTTTGTAATATATATTGATCAGCGACCTGATTCAATTATCATATTGCGGATATGTACTGAAAAGCTTTCCTCTTCCATAAGGCGTTCTATAGTCAGGTGCATACGGTAGCGCCAATAGTGACGAGAAATCGCCGGAACATTTATCTGTTCTTTATATGGATTATCTCTACGAAGTCTGCCATCAATCGAAAGCCAGTCTTGCAACGGTAGAATGCACAGCATTGACGGGGCTTTCAGATTTGAATCAATAATCTTTTCACAGATCCATGGCTCTGCAAATGCTGGGGCTATCCCTTGCTCATGGAGCATATGATTGAAAAAACTCTGTGTCTGCGCAGGGTTTTCCTCCCACCACTGACGGATACCTCCCATATCGTGTGTGGAGGTTGTGCATACGGAGTAATAAGGGTAATTTGCAGGGTTACCGAACTGTTCCGACGGATTCTTTGGCATTCTCTGAATATCTAACGTAAGAATCTCCAGTTCACTCATTACTGCGGGAACGCACGCCGGAATCATTCCTAAATCCTCAGCACAAGTAAGCATTGATGTAGCATCAACAATAGGCGGAAGTTTCCACATCGCTTTATCATACCAGAAATCATTATGGCGATGATAAAAGAAATCATTGTATAACCTATCGAAACACCATCTCTGATAATCATTCAATGCACGATATGGATATGTGTGCTGTGCTGATATTCTTGGATGGTATTTTCCCTTTTCTTTAGGATCTTCGATAAATAACACCTGATCGACAAGCTCCATAAGACCGTTACACATCCGATTATTCTTCTCATTTTCAGGCTGAGTTGAAAAATAATCCGCTATCTTACGTTGAGTTTCAAATCCTGTGCGCAGACAATAGGAATCTTTGCCTTTGCTCTCAATAAATTTCTGCTTAACTTCTTCGACATATTCACCAAAAATATCGGTAAGGAACCAATCACGTATATAGGGTCTTGTTTGTTCATTAATGTCAAGCCAGAAATCGTAGTTGTCTCGCATTTCATCAGGAGTGAACGGCAGAGCCGGATTAAACACTCCAAGTAATCCATGGAGTTGATCCATCGGAATCTGCCATATGCGGAAGAAACCAAGGACATGATCGATACGATATACGTCGAAATATTCTGCCATTTTGGTAAATCTGGCCTTCCACCAAGCAAATCCATCACGGCTCATCTCTTCCCAATTGTAAGTCGGGAAACCCCAATTTTGTCCGAGTACAGAAAAGTCATCAGGTGGTGCGCCAGCCTGACAGTTTAGATTGAATAGGCGTGGTGATATCCATGCGTCAACACTGTCACGCGATATTCCAATAGGGATATCGCCTTTAAGTGCGACCTGATGCAAATGCGCATATTCCCTGACTTGCTTCATCTGTTTTGCCAGATTCATTTGAATCCAATACACATAATTGGCTTCATAACTATATTTTCCGAGGAATTGCTCTACCTTATCTTTATCATATATGGCATATTCGCCCCAATCTTTGAATGCTGGAGTTTTGTACTGGTCGCGAAGAATACAAAAAGCAGCATAAGGCTTAAGCCATGAACTGTTTTCTTTCACATATGTTTGAAATTCAGGCGTATTTATTACATTTGCATGAATTTCAGAGAACAATTCCCGAGTATACGAATTCTTTGTATCATTCACCCGTTCATAATCCACCTCTTCCAATGCATTAAGCTCCTTCCTGATTGTCTCATAATACTTTTCCCGGTCAGGATCAGACAGCTTTCCAAGCAAAGGTAGATGAAGATACATAGGATGTAAGGCGAAACATGAATTGGCATTATATGGGTAAGAATCTGTCCATGTATGCGTCATGGTTGTATCGTTGACCGGCAACACCTGAATAAATTTTTGTCCTGTCAAGGCTGCCCAATCTACGAGCTTACATAAGTCATGGAACTCTCCTACACCATAGTCATCATCAGACCTCAATGAAAAGACTGGTATAGCAACTCCAGCTCCACGCCAATTGTTCTGAGGATTGGCGAACCGCAATCCATTAACCATCATACATACACCTCCGGTAGATGGGTTAATTGACATAGAGCGGTTGTAGTTTTGTTCCCAGCCCACCACATTTCCCGTATTCTTCTCTATGATTATGAATTTGTATTCAAATGAATAGGGTAAATCTGAAAGAGGTATGGAACAGCGCCATGTTGGATAATCTGCGTCGCTAAGAAGAATGGCTCGTTTGGTATCCCAGTTACCTATGGCGTTGCATGATCCACATATTGCCAACACCTGGTCGGGAGCTATCATAGGCGCATCCACGCTAACAAGCAACATTCCAGCTGCGGGGATGATAGGAAGCGCCGGATTATGCCGACGACACATGCAATCCGAAAAGACAACAGAATAATACGGTTTATTCCATGGTTGATCAACCCACTTGTCATGTATCTCATATTCGTGCACTTGCTTACCGGATGCAAACGTGTGCGGACACTTCCCCCACTCAATGCGTTCTGTTCCGTTGTCGCGACGTACAATATATTTATATTCAAAGGTATCTATATTATCAGGTATCTGAATATTCATAGTCCACGTGTACTCACCCTCGATTTCCATTTTAATGGCACGGGCAGGGTTTCCTCCACCCAGCTGAGGGATTGAGCCAGATATATATAAAGTTTCTCCCCATCTGGTTCGATAGTCAATGTTGAACTTTATGTTCATAGAGTATTAAAAAATAAAATATTTATAGATAGTAAGTAAGAATTATAGCCTTTGAAATATAGACCGAAAAGTATTCTAAATACGCCGTTGGTCTTTACTAAAGCAACTTTATACTAATATATCGCTTCGGATTCTTTTTTACGTCAATAAGCAGAGAATCCAGCGAATTAGCACAGTTGTTCAGATTATCGTATAGAGCACGGTCATGGGTTATGAGCCCCAAAGAAGATTCAGGATTATTCAGGCTCACCGACAATTCTTTTAGATTTTCTGACAGAACATTAAGATTATGAATCATTGAATCTACCGGTGCGTCTTTAAGATTTCCTGCAACCTGAGCTAGATCAGCACTCATTGTATTTAAATTGCCTGTTAAGGAATTTACGTTCTGCATGACCGGTGGAAGCGCCCCTGCTGTTGTTCTGAGCTGTTTCATGGTTGCTTCAAGATTGAAAGTAATGGCATCCAAACGTTTTATAGACTGAGATACTGCAGAATCAGCCACAAGCCTGTTGAGGTTGGTAAGCAAGGAGTCAACTTTGGGAAAAATTGCACTGACAGATGGCATCAGGCTACTGGAAATGTTCTCCATCATACCAGTTGCAGTGCGACTTTTAATAGTACTCCCAACTTCCTCATATGTAGTGGCATCTGTAAGATGAAGTACGACAGTTGCCGTTCCTAAAATATCCTGCTCAATTACCGCCTCTGAGCCTTTAGGAATGCGGAGGGCTTTATCTACACTTAGTTCCACTCTGACATGTCCCGGATTATTAAAATCATATTCAATCTCCCGGACTAATCCGACTTTATATCCATTAAGCGTAACTGGAGCAGCTTGCTGCAAACCGGCTACATTAGTATAGGTGCCATAATAGTAGTTTGCGGCTTTAAAAACATTAATTCCCTTCAGAAAATCAATTCCAAAGAAGAGAACCAGCAATGCGATCACAACGCATAAACCTATAATAATTTCTTTTTTTAGCGATTTCATCTGCTGAATTATTGAGTTTCCTTTTAATAGATATAATACGAATTATAGAATAATAAAATACAGTCTGTTTTAGCTATTTAATAAAATCCACTCTTTTCCCCTCAACCATCTTAATTATGAAACAGCCGGGGAAGGTTTGCCGGATCTTTTTCATAAGCTTCTTGGCTTCATCTAACTTTGTAGACTTACCCACTGCATATTTATACATTCCTCCATCTCTGTAATATTCAACGTCGGAGAATCCTTTCAGTTCAGACGCTCCCTTTTTTATAGCATCAGCACTGGCAAGTATCTGAATATAATATACCGGCGCATCTGACTCGGAGATTATTTCAGGAATGCCCAAAGTCATATTTGCTCCTGATGATTCGGTTGTAGCTCTCGCTGCAGGAGCAAAATCCTCTTTCACAACATCTTCCATGGGTAGATTCACTGCAAGATGAGGTGCTTCTCCTGATGCATGTCTATGTGATCCGGAATGTGTGGGAACCAATGCTTCTGCAACAGGAATATCTTCACCGGTTGTTTGCGTCCCATAAGTGTTGATATAAGCGCAAAGTGCATTATAAAGAGATATTACCATATCCTCCTGCCCTGCATCCGAAGCCATGAATTTTTCCGCTTCTGGATTGCATATGAAGTCCAACTCCACAAGTACTGAGGGCATTGAGGTAGCCCACAAAACCCAGAAACCGGCCTGACGGACACCTTTGGGTTCACGACCTGCCGTTGTAACAAGCTGACTGTGGATAGCATCTGCCAACTCAATGCTTTGATCCATGCGACGATTCTGTGACAGCTCAAAAACTATGTCGCTCTCCAGAGAATTCGGATCGAAACCTGCATATTTTTCTGTATGGTCCGCCTCGAGTTCCATAACGGCATTCTCACGCTTGGCAACTGCAAGATTCTCAGCAGTCTTATGAAGACCCAAAGTATAGACCTGGCAGCCGGTGATTCTCGTTCTGTTACGATTCTTCTTATCAACTGAATTGATATGAACAGACATAAACAGATCGCTACCTGCTTTATTTGCTATTGCCGCCCGCTCACTGAGTTCGACAAAAACATCCTTGTCGCGTGTATATACAACCTTTACAGACGGTAGATTCTGCTCGATCAATGCTCCCAGCTGCTTGACGACAGACAAAGTTACTGTCTTTTCATTTGTTTTTACGCCGATTGCACCATAATCCTTCCCACCGTGACCTGCATCAAGTGTGATTACAAACTGCCGCGCAGATAATGATCCTGAAAGGGATACTATCAGTACCAGACACAACAGACTGACAAGTCTGTTGATATTTGATATTCGGGGGAATTGCATCTTAAAAAACTTTTCACAAAGTTACTAAAAATCGGTCTTCCCCACAACCGGAACATCTTATTAGTTCCTGATATTCTCTTTTATACAATAATTGATGCCAAAGATACCAATTCACGCTCCCATAACTACATGAGGGATATACTTTAATTTTTAATTTTTGAATTATATACAAACCTCCGGTTAATGATACACCCCAATATATCAATCTTCAAGAAACAATTTCTCGATAGCCGCTACATCTTCCTGCAATTGTTTCTCGAATGGCAGTCTTTCTTCTATGTTGCGACACGCATATATTACAGTAGAATGATTTCGTGTAAGACGTGTACCGATCGAAGTCAAAGGCATGTGAGCATGCTTTTTTGCCATATACATTACCATCTGACGGGCATCAGAAATCTCGCGTTTTCTTGATTTACTGAATATTGCATCTGGATCAAGACCATAGTGTGTTGCAACACCCTGAGCAATCATCTCAAAGTTAATGACCCTGCGTTGCATACGCACAACTCTGTTCATTACCATCCGGGCCAGATCGATATTAATATCCCGATTGGTAACTGTAGCATGTGCAAGAAGGGAGACGACGATTCCCTCAAGCTCGCGAACGCTATCGGTGACATTTTCTGCAATGAAATCCATAACGTCTGCTGGAATGGATAATCCATCTTGTCGCGCCTTTAAACGTAACACCTCTTTTCGCAGCTGAAGATCGGGACGTTCTAATTCAACCGTCATCCCCCATTTAAAACGTGAGAGCAGCCGATCCGGCATACCTTTTAATTGGGTAGGAGCACAATCCGAAGATAATATAATCTGTCGCTGATTCTGATGCAGATGATTAAAGATATGAAAAAAGGTTCCCTGAGTACGCGGTTTGTCTATCAGATCTTGAATATCATCAATAATCAAAGTGTCAATGCTCTGATAAAAATTAATGAATTCATTGATTTTACCATTATGAGAGGCAACTGTAAACTCACTTTCGAACAAACGGGCACTTACATAGCGGATTCTCGCAAGAGGATTGTGTTCCCGAATTTTAATACCTATAGCTTGAATCAAATGGGTTTTACCTACCCCAGTAGGTCCAAAAACAAAGAGAGGATTGAATGTCTTGCACTTCGGATCATTGGCGATTGCCTCACCAATAGCCCGAGCTATTTTATTTGAATTAGATCCACAATAGTTTTCAAAAGTGTACCGAGGGTTAAGCTGAGGATCAAAAGATGTAACTTCGGCTGTACGGAACATCCCACTTGACCTCGGTTTAGCTGCCGGCGATTCAGTAAGCCCGGCCTCACGAATAGCAGTATCCGGCAAATGGCTTATCTGCTTATACTCATACAGAAGCTTTACGCCGTCGCCATATACACGACGCATGGACTTACCTAAGAGCGCGAGGTAAGTGCTTTCGATATGCTCCTTAAAAAAGGCAGAGGGTACAAAAAGGGTAACCTCCCCATTTTTATAACTCAGGGGTACAATCGGTTCGAACCATGCTTTGTATTGTTCTTTGGGAATAATGTCACTGATTATCCTGAGGCAATCCTCCCAAAGCTCCTGGTGAGTCTTATTCATATAATGTGTAACTTCAAACTTAGCTGCAGGAAATACTCATATAGCGTCCTGCCATTTCAATCTTTTCCAATGCAAAGTTCAGCCATTTTTTATTCAAAAACAAACTCATTTTTATTTGTTTTTTCAATCATCAATTAATACTACTGTAATTCAACCATTTACTATTCTATATAAATGGCTTGAGAATCATTTGCCTGACCCTCCTGCCACTCAATATATTACATCATTGTAACTGAGTTTTGACAGTAAATATAAAGCATCATAACACTATAATTCATATATGTTTAGTCACTCTCTTGCATGAAATACACCTGCAAGCATCACTAATTTTTTATTCATAATAATTCCGAATAGAACTATTTTTCAGTATTCATTAGATACAGTAAAATTACGATTAGAGGTTACAAAATTAACATTATAATGTAAGCTATACCAACATAAGATCGCCTATGTCGAATCCGATAATTTCAACCGGAATTTTGCAGAAAATTATAGCGCATATCATATTTAACATAAATTAACCGAATAGCTTTAGGTGCTGTACAAACATGTTTTTTAGCATATTTTTCACATTTATCGCGGCTATATTAGCAAACCACTTTTGGTAATCAGACGTTTAATAAATACCTTTGCACAGAAAAGAGCAAGTAATCGGGAATGCAGAGGCATTCCCATAGCCGAGAATCGGCAAGGGAAACTGATATATATTTAACTTCTCTGAATATGAAGAGAACAAACATATGACTGGTCTGTTTTGAGACGGTCAATCGGTGTCCCTTTATTATGAACCTCAAATTGAAGTAATGAAGAAACTAAAATTGTTAATTGTAAGTTTCGCTGTATTACTCATGACGACTTCTGCGTTTGCAGATAAACATCAGGATGTCGCAATCGGGAACGATATTCCCTCACTGGTAATCAAAAATGATTCATCTGAGATTTCGCTCCCCTCTTTAAAAGGGAAATGGGTAATACTTTCATTCTGGTCAGCAAGTGACGCGGAATCACGTCTGACCCAAAACCGGATAACGACCTTCACACGTCGGTTACCTGTGACAGCACAGAATATTCCGGTAGAGCTGATATCTGTAAATCTCGACCGCTCGAAGCAGTTGATGCAGGAGATTATTAAAATCGACCAGCTTAACAGCGAAATGCAATTCCACATTGAAGACCAGGACGAAATTGCGGTTTTACGCAAAACATTCCGGATGGACAACGCACTCCGCACTTTTATCATCAACCCTCAAGGAAAATTGGCGTTTGCTGATCCCACTGAGGATGATTTAAAGCAAATCTTTGTTTGTGCTTCGTAACAAAGTAATCGCGGAATTCAAGATTAATCAAGTAATAAGATTACTGGGAAACAGCCGCT
>CAZDWY010000013.1:0-48181 GCA_964509345.1 uncultured Alistipes sp. | reverse complement strand
TCGACGAGCCCACCATGTCGATGACTTTCACAATCAACGACAGCCCCTTCTTCGGCAAGGACGGCAAGTTCGTCACCTCACGCCATATCCACGACCGCCTCATGCGCGAGCTCGACAAAAATCTTGCATTGCGCGTAGAGAAAACCGACAATGAAGACGCATGGATAGTCTACGGACGCGGCGTGCTCCACCTGTCAGTGCTGATCGAGACAATGCGTCGTGAAGGATATGAACTTCAGGTAGGTCAGCCTCAGGTTATCATAAAGGAGATCGACGGAGTGAAATGCGAGCCTGTAGAGCTGCTCACTATCAACGTTACAGAAGAATATGCCTCCAAGATGATCGACATGGTTACCCGTCGAAAAGGTGAGATGCTCAGCATGACCACCCAGAACGACCGCGTACACATGGAGTTCCAGATACCCTCGCGCGGCATCATCGGTCTGCGCAACAATGTGCTTACCGGATCTGCGGGGGAGGCCATCATGGCACACCGTTTCCTCGAATATCAGCCCTGGAAGGGTGATATCGAGCGTCGCACCAACGGGTCGCTTATCGCTATGGAGGCAGGTACAGCCTATGCCTATGCCATCGACAAGCTTCAGGACCGCGGACGCTTCTTCATCTTCCCGCAGGAAGAGGTATATGCCGGTCAGGTTGTAGGAGAAAGCGCCAAGGACAAGGATATCGTAATCAACGTGACCAAGTCGAAGAAACTCACCAATATGCGAGCTTCAGGCGCAGACGAGAAAGCCAAGATCGTGCCCCCGGTGGTTTTCAGCCTCGAGGAAGCGCTTGAATATATAAAGGAAGACGAGTATGTGGAGGTGACCCCCCACCATCTCCGCCTCCGCAAGATAATTCTCGACGAGCTCGAACGCAAACGCGCCAACAAAGCCTGACAGCAACAATTAACAATTAGCAATTATTAATTAGTAATTAGTAATTGCGATTCACGATCGAGCGCTAAGCAGAAAGGAGCCCCAGAAAATCTCTCTCAATTAATTACTAATTAATAATTACTCATTACTGATTGACCATGAAGCCTTCCATACCTAAAGGCACCCGCGACTTCTCACCGGCTGAGATGGCGAAGCGCAACTACATATTCAACACCATCCGTGAAGTGTTCCGTCTCTATGGCTATAATCCCATAGAAACTCCGGCGATGGAAAACCTCTCTACCCTCATGGGGAAATATGGCGAGGAGGGTGACAAGCTTCTGTTCAAGATACTCAACTCGGGCGATTTCCTCCGCGGAGTAGACATGAAACTCATAGAGGAGGGCAACTGTCCACGTCTGGCTCCCCAGCTATGCGAGAAAGGGCTCCGCTACGACCTTACGGTGCCGTTCGCGCGCTATGTGGTTCAACACCGCGCCGAGCTCCAGCTCCCCTTCAAGCGTTTCCAGATCCAACCCGTATGGCGCGCCGACCGTCCGCAGAAAGGTCGCTACCGCGAATTCTACCAGTGCGATGCCGACGTGGTAGGCTCTGACTCGCTTCTCAACGAAGTTGAGTTGCTGCAGCTTATCGACGAGGTGTTCCGCCGCCTGAAGATACGTATCATCCTCAAGCTCAACAACCGCAAAGCGCTTGCGGGAATTGCCGAGCTCATCGGCGCTCCCGACCGCCTTATCGACATCACCGTAGCCATCGACAAGATTGACAAAGTAGGTATTGTGAATGTCAACGCCGAGCTCATTGAGCGCGGATTGTCGCAGGATGCCGTTGACCGCCTCCAACCCATACTCGCCATCAGCGGCACCCTCGACGAGCGTCTTGCAAGCCTTGAGAGCCTGCTTGCAGGCAGTGAGATCGGCTCTCTCGGTGTGCGCGAGCTTCGCGAAGTGACTTCGGCTGTCACAGCCCTCGGACTGGATGCCGAGCTTGACCTCGACGTGTCGCTCGCCCGCGGTCTCAACTACTATACCGGCACTATCATCGAAGTAAAAGCCAAGGATGTGGCAATAGGGAGCATCACCGGCGGCGGCCGCTACGACAACCTTACCGGCGTGTTCGGCATGCCGGGTCTGTCGGGAGTAGGAATCTCGTTCGGTGCTGACCGCATCTACGATGTGCTCAACGCCCTCGACCTCTACCCCGCCGAAGCGAGCACATCAACTCAGGTGATGTTCGTGAATTTCGGAACAGCAGAGGCAGCTGCCTCCATGCGCATGATGAAGGAGATGCGCGCCGCCGGCATCGCCTGCGAACTTTATCCCGATGCAGCAAAAATGAAGAAACAGATGGCATATGCCAACGCCATAGGCGTTCCCTACGTAGCTATGGTTGGCGAAAGCGAGATGGCTGAAGGAAAGCTCGCCCTGAAAAACATGACTACCGGCGAGCAGCAGACCCTTACCCCCGCCGAGGCCGCCAACGCAGTAGGTTGCTAAGGCTCTTCCGCGCCAAGGTTTGTACCAAAAACATCCTGCGCCCCAAAAGTCCGATACAGAACTTTTGGGGCGCAGGATGTTTCTATTTCGCTGCCGGCAGTCGTCGATATCGTCTCTATCAGCTGCATATCTGTACAATACCCTTTCAATTATACTAGAAACTCTCGATGTGTAATATAATACAGAATATAACTGGTTGTGTTATTTTTTAATCTTTACAAACCATAGGAAGCGACTTGTTCAAAGAGGCATCCTTGTAGTCCATCATAGTGAGGATAGAAATAATATGGTGAGACTTCCGGTGCACCACGATCATAATCACCATCGGTAACTTCTAAAGCGCGTTGCAAAGAATTTGCAATATGCCACATCATTACTGGCGGAACCGCATTACCAATCGCCTTATATTGACGGATATGTGACACAACATCAAGTTCAAAAGAGTCAGGAAAACTTTGGATTCGGGCCGCTTCGCGACAAGAGAAGCGGCGATACCGTCCTTCTACCAAAAGAACTGGATCAGTTGAATTCAAACTTACTTTTGCAATATGAGCACTTACTGTATTGCACGGTTGTGAAAGATCTTGCGCACGACCTTTATTCATTTTGTCACGAACAGCCAACATCCCATTCACGGCTTTGGCACTGAAAAACAGCGATTCGTTATGATTTTCTTCTTCATCTATTACATCTCCCAATACACTTGAGTTTGGGATATAGTGGGAGAAAACAAAATTATTCTGATCAACTTCGTCTCGAAATCCAATAATAATTACACGCTCACGTTTTTGGGGAACACCAAACTTTGAAGCATTGACAAGATAGTACTGAACATGATAACCGGCCTCCGAAAATTCTTTAAGGATCATAGGGAATGCCTGTTTGTTATTAGCCGAGAGAAGACCTTTAACATTTTCTGCAATGAAAGCTCTCGGTTTCTTTTCCTTTAAAATCTTTACCATCTCAAAGAATAACATACCTCTCTCGTCTTTGTACCCCAGACGAGGTGGATTTTGGGCAGAGATAGAGAAAGATTGACATGGGAATCCCCCAATCAAAACATCAAAGTCGGGGATGTTAGATGGAATGATCTCCCTAACATCCATAATCTTACATTTATGCGAAAAATTTGCGTTGTAAATTTTGGTACAATATTCGTCATTATCAACGGCGTAAACGATATCAAATGCCGAACGAGGGTACTCGGTTTCAAGGAAGGTAAACCCTCCAATAACACCGAGGTCCATACCACCACATCCACAAAATAGCGAAGCAACTTTTAATCTTGCCATACTAGGAGCTTTTCGGGTTGAAACTTTGCAGCATCAAAAGATATTTCCATGCCATTTCGAGGCAATGCTTTTATTTCATCTGCCTTATAAAGCGCGACAGGATTTCGTAAGATGTATAAGGTCTTATCTTTGGAACTAAGCATCAGTCTATATACACAGTAATGTTCACGATGCGTTTCCGCAACATACCATTCATTCGGGGACATGTGGAAACTAAAAAGATTGATTTTCTGACGACTAATCGTAGTTTTAACCTCAATATATCTATGATGATTTGTGCCATCACCTTCCAGACTATCAATGTCGAAACCGGGATGATATGAAGGGCTATCTACAATTGCAATGAGATGCAAAAGATCTTCATATCCTGCGAGTTTAAGACGTTGTTTTTCGTGAGAATAGATAATAGTCTCGCCAATGTTTCCAATGTCTTTAGTAGTTGTTCTGTTACTTTCAATTATCTCTGCTATACGATCATCTATTACCACTTTAACTTCTGAAGTTTCAATAATGGCACGAATGTCAGTCTTAAATTTTTCAGGATTTACCAAATTGTTAACATAAGAAAACCATTCTAACTCAACAGGAGCGAGCATACTTGACTCTATATTCGAAATATGATAAAATAGTTCATACCCATCAAAATACGAATCATCGTCTACAAATGCCTTTAACTCAGTAAAGGCATTTGGCTTTAAAGTGAAATAACCATCCATGCGTCTCTCAAGTAGACCTGCAATTTCCATATAGTCCATAATGTCACCAGCATATCTCACGACATCACCTTTAGTTCTTGGCTTACCTTTTGAGTTAAAATTACGTGGGTCTTTATTATCGTAATAATTCAACTTATTTTTACGATTAGCCAGTATAATTTCTGCTACCTGGTGGGGGGTTCGTTTTCCTGTGGTGACTTGCAGATCATTAAATATGCAATATGTCGCTTCTTCATCTGAGATTGACATATCTTTGATTGTTTCTTTGGACGCGAGTATCTCATTTCCTGCCATTAAGACTTTAATAATAAATTGTGCCGGTTTAAATCTCACTCCGTGAACAATCAATTCAATATTATCCGCAGGTTTAATATGGCCACCAGGAAATTGAAACGATAACATCAAAAACTTGAAGAATTGAGTTAAGTCTTGATGCTCGTTTAGAAAATATGAGAGTTTAGAGGTTTCCGTAATATTGGAACCCTTATCTTCATTGTAGAATGCACAAAACGCCGATATTTCCGTACGCCAATTATCAATAGTTTTTTGAGTTAAGTCTATGTTACCAGGAAATAAGCGAATAGCTTTATTAATTTGCTCGGCATAATTACGGCAGCTTGTACGTTCTATTTTGCAACATTCTGTGGCGATATATAACAACACGTTTTCTATGTTGCTTTTGAAGCGAGGGCGTACAAAATGAATACGAAGATAGTCGTTGTCGGGTATATGATAATATTTCTTCATAGCTGTTTAAGGAGAGATTTAGCTATGGCTTCTGCCATTAAAGGAGGTACGGCATTGCCTATTTGTTTCAATTGACTGGTTTTACTGCATGTAAAATAAAAATCATCTGGAAATGATTGTATTCTTGCGCTTTCTCGTGCTGTGGGAATGCGATTAAAAGAATAGTGGAAATGATGTCTGTGACCAGTGTCTATTGTAAAACTTGGCTTTTGGCTATTTAACCGTGTCCATGCAATATGCACTTTCCGTGTATCTTGTAATTCCTGAGGTAAATCTTTATAATTGCCACCATCGGGAACAAGAGATATAATCTCAACCGTTTTTGTATTGTGAGACGTTGCTTGATGATTGAGAACGCAGTTCGAATTACGACGCATCAGACGTTGGTAATCGGAAGTAGGGGACATTGGATAGAACCCTCCATCATCGATAGAATTTTCCGGCAAATCCGAAATCGCTTCAAAAGCAGTAACCTTTGTAGCCTCAAAAGGGCGAGGAAAATCAAAATGGTGTCCGTTAAGAAAACCTACAAAAATAGCTCGTCTCCTATTCTGAGGGACTCCATAATCAGATGCTGTGAGAACTTTATACTCGATAGCATATCCTAATTTAGAAAAGTCGTCAATAATGGATTCTCTAATTGCGCCTCCACCAATAGACAATATATTAGGCACATTCTCCATCACAAATGCTTTTGGCTTAAAGTAAGCTACAAAACGTACAAAGTTCTGATAGAGCTTATTCCTAATATCATCCATAATTCTTTTTCCTGCTATGGAAAAGCCTTGACAAGGTGGGCCACCAATTATAACATCAACATTATGTCCATTCAATAATGGGATAGTTTCTTCGGGGGCAAGTTTTGACAAATCTGCTTCCAATGTATTGCTGTTACGATGATTGTATCTAAAAGTAGAAAGAGCATCTTTCCACAAGTCTATACCCAATAGCACATTGAAGCCAGCTCTCTCAAAACCAAGAGAGAAACCGCCACAACCACAGAATAGGTCAATGATATTATAGATTTCTTTTCCCATTATGAACAAGAAAACTTCCGAGAGGCACACGAGCGACCAAAACCCTTTGGATGACAAGGGAGCTCCTTAATATGTTGAATATAAACTATTCTTACATTGGGAGGTCTTTTGTTTGCGCTTGTGCGCGTTTGATTACAAAGTTACAAAATTTATCTGAGACTTTGACTATTCTCGGCTAAGATAGTGGAGGAGATAAGCGATATTTAAACTCTACTGTCTTAAATTTTCCTATCGCCATACTGGGAGCTTGGTTCCGCAACTATTTGGGTAGCATCGGGAGTGGATTTATAAGCGTTTGACTTATGGTCAATACCAACTATTTCATTGTATAGCCGTTCAAAAATTTCCTCTCGTTTTGTCTTTGTCTTGATGTCGCACTCCCATACCCGAATCACTTTCCATCCGGCAAGCCGGAGATAAACGCCGTTGGCATAGTCGCGAGCTATGTTCATTGCTATCTTGTGTCTCCAGAAATCAACGTTAGATTTCGGCATCCGGTAATACTTGCAGCCTTCGTGACCATGCCAGAAACAACCGTCTATGAAAACAACCGTCTTGTATTTCTTTAGCACAATGTCAGGCGAGCCGGGCAATTTACGATTGTTGACACGATAGCGCAGACCACGTGAGAAAAGATACTTCCGCACAATCATTTCCGGCTTAGTATCTTTCCCCTTGATAGCCGCCATGCAACGGCTTCGCTGCTCCGGTGTCATAACATCTGCCATAACTATACGACAAAATTAACAATAAATCTCATGCATACAAAGTAATAATATCAGAATCCTCAGCTCAGCTGATTCGCGGAAATTCTGTCTGTCGGCAAACATTGTCGGCGTGTGTTCATGGCTTGTCAAGATTGCTTTATCGCACACAAGCATGGAATACCAAATGCGAGCCACTACATGGATAGGGGCATATCAGTTTTTGATACGCCCCTCATATTTCCATATCATTACCGGTTACTTTTCCAGGCCGTAGCCGCGCTTGCGGAGAGCGGCGAGCATGTTGTAGTTCATCCCTTCGCGGTAGTAGCCGAGGATCTCGCCTATCCAGTCGGCATCGGAGGCGTTTCCGGAGCGATTGCGGTGATATTCAGTGAATTCGCGGTCATATTCCATCAGTTTTTCCGACATGTCGTCCACACCGTAACGGTTGTTGAAAAACACCAGATCGCGGGGCTGCTTCGGCTTCAGATCAGGTATCTCGCGGGGTACACCTACTGCAAGCGCACATACCAGATATACCCCTTCCGGGAGCCCGAGCAGATCGGAAATCACTGCCGGATTGACAGTGCGGGCATACCCTATCGGGCAGCATCCGAGTCCGCGCGAACCGGCTGCCACTATAGCGCTCATCATTGCCAGCGACGCATCCACCGTTCCGACGATAAGCCCGTCGGCGGTATTCTCGAAGCCGGGATTTTCCAGCCCTTTAGCCTCAGCAGCGACAGCTATCTTATGGAAGTCGCTCAGGAACATGAAAGCGCGGGCACATGTCTTGAACTGTTTCTGCCCGACGATTTCGGCAAGCTTCTCTTTAAGCGTCTGATCCGAGACCTCTATTACAGAAAACTGCTGCCCGTTGTAACTTGTGGGGGTATTACGGATTGCCTCGCGGATAAATTCAAGATCCTCTTCAGCAATAGCCTCACGCTCATATCTACGGATACTTCTGCGATCCAGAAGTGTTTCTTTTACTGTCTTATTCATATATATGTATGTATCGGTTTTATCTATGAATATAACCACAGCCGGCGCCCTGCGGTTCACTCATTCAACCTCTATATACATATCAGATATACCCTGAGCTGACCATATGCCGTAGCCACCGTTGATGTTCGAAGGGAGCGATACGCTGCTGCCGACAAATACAGAGCCGCCGGTGAGCGACGCGTTGTCCCAAGCCCGCCAGAATTCGAATGCCTCCGGGGTTATTCGCGCCAGACGCACTGTCACCCGGTCGCCGACAGCGAACTGCTTACGCGCCACATCTGAAAAGGCTCCCTGCCCCCTGTAAACCGGCATCTCCACCTTCTTTCCCCTTTCCGTTACCGCCACAGTTCCAAGCATGGATGGATAGAACCGGTTATCTTCTCCGCTGACACGCGTTGAGAGATGATAATATGCCGGACAGTCGTCAGGTGAAGTGAACCATATTGTCATCCCCCGCGACAGCCCGCCTTCGTCTGTCTCATATACCCGCACACCTTCAATAGATGTCGGAGAAAGCATGGCAGATTGCGCCACAACCAGCCGGCCGCCATATTCAGCCGTCAGGGTATATGTACGTCCCGGTTCCCCTTTCATATCATAACTGTAATAGACAAATGGTGGAAGCAACCCCTGTTGGGGTCTACCTGTAAGAATCACCTCATTTTCACCATCGGAAACGGTCACTTTTCCCCACCTCACAATATTGTCGCTGATCAACCCCCCGTCGGCATCGGCGGAAGCAGACAATGTCAGAAACACCCTCGGATAACCGTCGCTGTCGATCTGCCCCTCCACTACGAGGCGCGATTCCTGTGGCGGCTCCCTGTCGTCGGAGCAACTGCCGCCAGTCATTCCTATAACAGCGCCAAATATCAGTGGCAGTATCTTCAACCGTCGTGTTCCCATGCGCAATTACCAAATTATAGTATAACTTACCGAAGGCAACATCCTGAAAAGGGAGCTCACATCGCGACGCATGTAGCGCCCTGAAGCAGGATCAGCTGTAAAAGTAGACATTTCCACATTTCTGCGACCGTAAACATTAACGATAGAAAAGTTCAGACGATGCAGGAATCGCCCCTCCGCTCCGGTATGAAACTCATAGTCCGCGCCTGCATCAAGACGATGGTAAAGCGGCAGATTCGCCGAGTTTCTCGCTCCGTATTCCATCATTATCTTTTCACCGATGAAGTATAGGGCTTTTACCGGAGTATACGGGCGCCCGGAAGCCACATTCATAACCGCGCTCACACTCCAGTGGCGCCCGATGCGCCATAGCCCCGAAAACGTAGCCGTATGATTCAGAATCATAGCAGCATCGAAATATCCGCCATCCCCTGTACGCCTGCGGCCAATGCAATATCCGTATGTAGCCATTGCCGTAACATTCCCGGTATTCAGGCGCAAGGCGACGTTTCCGCCGGCATTATATCCCTTGCAGACATTAATATAGTTCTCTGCGCGGTAGTCGGTATTGATAATGTCGAGTACCGCTCCCTGATATTCCGGTTCATCAGCTATTCGCTTGAAAAAACCGTCGGCACTAACGCTCAATGCATCTGTTACCCTGTGCGAGAAAGCTACCGCCATATTCACCCCCCGCTCAACCGGAACCTCTGATGAAGGAGCGAGTTTAAAATTCGATGACATTCCCATCTCCGAAAAACCTACCTGATGCAGCCACTGATGATAGCCACCGATATGAACAGTGGCATTGCCCCTCATCCATCCATATGTCACACTCACACGCGGATCAATCCATCGGCTTCTATAACGGTTCACACTCGAAACCATTGCGGCATCAAGTCCGGCTGTCAGCCGCCAGTGCCGTCCAATGCTGTAGGTGCCCTCTCCCCATATCTTTCCTGAAATGGCATGCGCAGGGGCGCGCCCCCCCCTGGCGCCAAGACTCCCGAATCCCGACATTTCCACTTCCTGAGTGTTAACGCTGCAAGCCCGTAGACTATATCCCCAACTGAGATCCAACCAGTCGCACACCCCCTCGATACCGAACTCACCCCTCACACCAGCCTCGGCTATCGCCGAAGGCATTTTTAGCCGGATCTGACCGGTGGTGAGTTGCAGACTGTTGGCAAACCTGCTGAACCACAAGTTATGATCCATCCGGAGGCGATCTCCATCATGCTGCCAGCAAGCTCCGGCAAGCAGATTGTTCCACCTCATTCCGGTAATGAGCGTGAAATCGCGGTCGTCATACGTCAGATTATCCTTGTTGAAATGGAATGTCAGCCGCAGCATATCCGCATCACTAAGCTGTCCGGTTGCAACAGCATCGGCATCGCCAAATCCATATGAAGCGTCCATCTGTCCGTTCCGGAGCAGAGGCGCATACAGCAGATTTAGATAACTGATTCGTCCTGAAGCAGCTATAGAGAACCTTTTTCCCAGCGGAAGTGCGACATAACCCGACGATGCGATCATCCCCACATTAGCCTCCCCTTCGGGGCGTTCGGGGGCATTCATTCTACCGGACACATCAACTGTTCCACCCGTCACATCCGTCGCCCCGGAGCCATGTATGCTCTTCCCCACCCTGACGCTGTCGTACATACGTGGGTTGAACACCGAAAAAATGCCACTGAAATGATATGGGAAATGAACCGGAATGCCGTTGAGCCGATATTCGTTCTGAGCATACCCCATCCCGTCGATACTCGCCCCGGCTAAATAATCGCTTGCCGAGCTGACCCCCGGCATGGTAAGCATAAACCGCAGCGCATCCCCCTCGCCAAACATACGGGGGGCATGCTCCATCGCCTCTCTGCCGAAAGTGAGCGAACCAGTACGGTCAATCCGCACAAGCCGGCTTCCTTTGGCCGTAACCTTAACCTCTCTCAGCTCCACATTGGTACTGTCGGTTAAAACATCAGTGTGCGTGGCGGCGGAACAAACCGTCGCTACGCACACTGATAATATCATACAAACTCTTTTCAGAGCGATCAGTCGTCGTCCTCTACAAGGAATGGCCAATATCCGATGAATGTATTGACGATATTGCTGACAGGAGTATCGAGCGATGTCAGATCCATTCCGTTGAAATATGCAGCGAAGCTGGTGGTAGTTCCATCTTCAAAAGCAAGCACCGGTTCCGAATACCATTCCCACCAGCCATAGTCATCTTCAAGATATGGCTGATACTTTATTGAAGCGGAGCTATGCGACGACCCGTCGAGATAAATACGTGCCGGCATGCTGCGGTCAAGAAGCTCGCACTGACGGCGGCAAGCAGCCTCTGCTGCCGCTTTGCTGTCGAATTCTTCTTGGTCGAAACACTGGTCAAGCGAAACCACAAGTTCAGCGACATTGCTGACATCACTTTTTACTACAATCTTATCAATCACATTAGCGGTTACGGTTGCGGACTTGAACATATTGCCGAGAGCTTTCGGATCAAGTTCATAATCTACATAAGTATAACCGTACTCTTCATATCTATCCTCAATGAACAGATTTTTGATAGCCTTGCGGTCAACCATATTCACACCCTTTACCTCGCCGTTGGCCTTCGCGAGCTGCTTGCCTTGGTACCATACTATAGTCTCTGTGGTAGCGGTGGTATTGTTAGCATTAGTGACACTCTTCAGGGTGATATTCATCATCTCGGCGTTAAGAGTGGCGCTTAGGGTGTGTGCGTCGAAATTAAGATTGCTTTCCACAACAGCAGTCATCAGCACCTGCGATCCATTGCTCATGGTTGCGGTCACCTTGCGGGGAACCTCAACGGTAATGCCATCGTATGTTTCAGTCCATGTGCTTCCTTCTGCCACACCTTTAACCTCTGCGGTAGCACCCTTATAAGGGAAACGGAATATCACATCCTTGCTGTCGGCAGTCTTGACCCAGGTGGGAACGCGGTCGCCAGATTCAACTGTCACCACACCGGGTTCATACACACCCGAAAAACGAGCCATGTTGAGCATCGCGCTCATCGCGCGGCTCAAGGCTGCTGCGTTGCCATTGGCAGCTTTCCCCACAGCATTCATGAACACTTTAAGGGGATTACGACGGGGCGCATTGTAGTATTCGTCCCAATCTTCGAACTCATCGAGATTCCAGACAACCGGTGCCTCAAACTCGCCGTACTCCTCACCCCAGTAACCGGTCAGCTGCCACAGAGCTTCCTGTTGCTTGGGATCGACAATATTTGTTATCTCTAAAGCGGTATTTTCCAGATATGTCTTGGCCTCATTCGGGGTCATGGCCGGAACTTCGGGATTCGCGGGATCAACGTTCTCCGTTCCGCCAGTGCCGGAACCGCCGCCGCCCGGTTCATCTTCATCATCACCTCCACAGGAGGTAAAAGTCAGCATTGCTGCAACTACGGCAGCTGTAACACGCATATAATTCAAAAATTTCATAGAAAGGTTTGGTTAGGTTTCTCTGTCTGCAAAAGTACAAAATTTTTAGTTCCCTCGTGATATAATCTCACCGTTTTTGCGTAAATTTGCATGCTTTAGTGTGTATGGTATTCACACTGTCACAGAAACGAACATACTTACAGATGAAAAAGATACTTCGACTTTTCACCCTCATGGCGTTACTGATAGGTATTTCCAGCAGCGCCAGCGCCGAATTCCGATGGGGTCCTACCGCCGGTGCGGCATTCACTACCCTGAAATTCAAGCAGGATCTTTTCAAGATCGACGACTGTGTAGGTCCTATGGCCGGTGTGCAGGGTGAAATGATCTTCCCCGGGCTCGGTTTCGGTGTGGATATAGGCGCCATGTATGCCATGCAGGGAGCGCGCCTCCATCTGGGCGAGAAATATATCTGGCATGTAGACGGATACCGCACGGAACGCAGCATGCTCCATACCCTCTCCATCCCCTTGAACTTCCGCTTCAAATGGACCCGCATGGATGGGCTGGAAGATTATATCGCCCCCTTCGTGTTCGGAGGTCCGGTGTTCGACTTCACCGTGGCTCACAGTAAACTCGACGCCATGAGCTATGCCATCGGAGCCATCGGTCTGCAGGCAGGTCTCGGTTTCGAGGTATTCAAGAAATGGCAGATTCAGGCGAGCCACGTGTGGGGGATGACATACGCCATGAAAGCCGTGAAACTACAGAATTTCTCCGCACGCGAAGACTACTGGACCGTGCGTATGACATATTTTTTCTAATCGAGACCGGGCTGACTTCGCCGCCGGTTCCATACCCCCCCCTTATCCAGGACCATGTCGCCACGCAATCCGCGCCAGCCATCGTTTGCTCCTCCGGGAGGAGTATTTGTCGCCCATGTCCGTGAGGGATATGCCGACCGCGAGCGTCACATCCGCGCCATGTTGGATAAGGAAGGTGTTCCATTCGAATTCATGCTCGATGGCGACATTACAGACATTACCCCCGAACGGCGCGCCCGCTATTTCTCCCCCGACCTTTCCATTCCTCTCTCAGCCCAATCGTGCGCTCTCAAACATCTGTTGATATATGAAGAGATAGTAAGACGCAACCTTCCGGGAGCTCTTGTGCTCGAAGACGACATTTGTCTGGGTAGACATTTCCCCGAGATATTCACCCGTTCGATCGAAGAACTTCATGCTTACGAACAGCCTGCCACCGCCCCCGATTCTTCACCGATGCCAGTGATAGTCAGTTATGAAGATACTCGCCTGAGATTTGTAGAGCGCAGCCGGAGGGAGAAAGGAAGAGTGCTCTACCCAGGCGACCGCGACCGCATGGCGGGCTGCTACTATATAAACCGTGCGGGAGCTGAAGCTATCCTCCGGAGTATCCGGACCAACGGGGGACTTGACATGCCCATCGACCTATATCATGCCTGGATGTTGCGGCGCGGATATCTGCAGTACCTCTGGTGCCATCCTACCATAGCAACACAGGGAAGCCATACCGGGAAATTCCGGTCAGCCCTCAACTTCGACAAGACTTTCATTAACGAGCGCATCTGGCTACTGAAACGGCTATACCGGCGCCTTCTCTACAATCTCCGCTAAAACCCCTCTCCCCCCTCCCGCTCTCCCCTGCTCTCATGCTCTCATGCTCTCCCGCTCTTATGCTCTTATTTCATCCTTATTATATCACTTATGTCATTCAAAATTACTAATCTGATTGCGGCGCTCGCCATAGGCACAGCCATGTGCGCCGCCGATACCCTCCCTAAAGGAGCGGTAATCATTCCCCAGCAGGGAAACACGTATGTCACATCATGCTCACACACCCCCGGTGGATTCTGCAACACAGCAGCAAACACCATAGACACCTTCACCGGGAGGATCAAAAGCTGGAGCGATCCATCAGCAGTAATATCGCTCTACTTCAAAATCGGCGAACCCGGTGAATTCACCCTGTGGGCAGAAGCTACAGCCGGAGCATCGGCCTCCGATGCCTCCACCCTCTCCTTCTCTCTGGGCAAACAAAAGAAAACCCTTAAACTTAAAGGTGGTGCCCCCGAATACCGTAAAGTAGGAACCTTCAAGGTAAAGACACCGGGCTATCAGCGTATCGACATACGCGGCTTGAAGAAAACCGGCAGGGAGTTCGCCGACATCCTCCGGTTCGCTGCCACAGGGAGCGCTGTCGAAGGTGAGAACCATTTTATCCCTGAAGAAAAAATTGCGGATAGCTACTGGTTTCGCCGCGGTCCCTCGGTACACATGGCATACACTCCCCCCGCCGAAAACATTGAATATTTCTATAACGAAGTGACAGTTCCGGAAGGGGAGGATGTGAACGGAACATACTTCATGCTCACAGGCTTTGCCGAAGGCTATATGGGTATACAGTCGATCAATGGGGAGAACGGCGATAATGCAAATCTGATACTTTTCTCGGTATGGAGCCCATTCACTACCGACAATCCCGGTGAGATTCCCGATTCACTCCATGTCGTTCCCCTCGCCCACGGCGAAGGGGTAACCGTTCAGGATTTCGGAAACGAAGGCTCAGGAAAGCAGAGCTTCATGCACTATCCCTGGAAAGCCGGCGAGACCTACCGCACGATGGTAAAAGTGACCCCCGACGGCAAAGGAAACACCATCTATACCGGCTATTTCTGCGATGAGACAGGCAAATGGCATCTGTTGTCGCGCCTTCTGCGCCCCGCCACCAACACATATTACCGCGGCATGCACTCCTTCCTTGAGTGTTTCCGCCCCGAGACAAGCCCGCAGACGCGCAGCGTGCTGTTCCGTAACCAGTGGGTGCGCACCCGTGACGGCGAATGGAAAGAGGTGACAGAAGGAACCTTCGGCTGCGACGGCACCGGACAATCGGGTGTGCGCACCGACATGGAAGGTGGTATCATAGATGATGCCTTCATGCTGCGCAACTGCGGTTTCTTCAACGAAACCACCCCCTACCGCACAAAATTCGTGCGCAAACCAACAGGCAACCGCCCCGACATCGACCTCAACCTCCTCGAATCGCTCGTAAACAACTGATCTTCTGACTGAATATACACCTTCACATACCCTCAACAACAACGGCAATGCATCGGGATTGATGCATTGCCGTTGTTGTTCAGATTAATGTTAGGAGGAGCGGATCAGCGGACCACCACTTTCACGGCGCCGGCTGAGGTGCGGACAATGTAGACCGCAGCCGGGAGAGCGATCTCGCCGGAGCCCGTAAGGGCGGCTGCCAGACGGCCATCGGTCGTATAAACCTCTGCAACGGAAGCGGCAGGCTGCTTTATCGAGATGCCTCCGGTATAGCCCCGGACAGTGACCTCGGAGGAGACACCGCCGCTTACACTTTCCACTCCCGAGACAGCAAGCTCTACGGGTGCGGAATGAACTGACTCACCGAGATCGTAGAGAGCCGACACGCGGAAGGTCGAGGTCGACGAAACGCCGTCGAGCTCGCAGCTCCATGAGGTGGCTGTCGCCGGCAGATAGGCTGCCAAAACACCGTCGCGATATACATTATAGCCTGCTATCTTAAGATCGACAGCCTCGGAGCTTTCCGGCACAAACTTTACGTCGTCGAGGCAGAGAGCGAACTGATCGATGGAAACGCAACGTATGGCGAAGCGGCGTGTTCCCTCCGGCAGGGTAAACTCATAGCGGTTCCACTCGTCGGGGGTGTTGATTACCTCTGTAAGCTCGCTGAAATCGGCTGTAGCCGTGCTTTCACCTCTGTTCACCATAATGATGAATGCCTCCTCCCCATAATAGCGGGTATAGGATTTGGCGTAGAATGAAATCACCTGCTCGTTACCGGGAAGCAGCGGCGAGATAAGCCAGTCGTCGTTATAGGCATCGAGGTCGCTGAATGCACAGAGCATATGGCTGCCGCGATGTGCGGCGTACATCGAGCGTGAGCCATCCTCATCATAAATCGGGAAACCGACATGCTCCGGATTGAACACCTGGTAAGCCATCGCCGCTCCCATATTGGGATAATTGAGTTCGTTGCCATCGCCGTCGAGAATGCCCGTTGTGCCCGCCTTTCCATCGATATCCACAAGCGTCCAGTCACCCATGTTGTCGATGATGAAAGGCTCGTAGCTCTCGAATCCATCGGCGACAGGCGCGCGGACACCGCTACACTGAGGCGCATCCCACTCAAGGGTAGCAACATTGCCGGCAACGGTTCCGCGCAATTCCGGAACGGGATAATGAGGCAGATCCACAGCCACTTCGTAAGCTGCCGAAAGGTCGTTGGCGGAGTTTTTGTCGGATGCCGACGCAACGCTGAAACTATAGTTCACCACATCGGCCGACGAGAGATCAACAGTATCGCTAAGGTCGAGAGTGAGTTTGGCACCGGTAGCAAGGCGCGCCACACGGCGGCTGAACACCGGTTCCCCCTCACGCAGAAGAGTCACATCGATATCCTCCACCTGATCTATGCCGGTGTTGGTTACAGTGGCGAGGAAGAGCGCCTCCTTGCCGGGCTGCATCACTTCCGGAACCTCGAGCAGCGAAGCCTCCACATCGTAGCGCGGAATGTCGTAGACACCAACATGGTCAATATGGATGCGGTTGGTGTATTCCTCGCCGGCAAATCCGGTGAAATAGACCTGCACATACTCCTCACCCTGATAATCGACAAGAGGTATGCGGAACATATTCCAGCCGGGAGTTAAGGAAGCGTCGCCAAGACGGATGGACCGTAGCGTCTCAAGTTCGGTCCCGGCGGTGCGTACACCGACATCGAGACGGCTGTCGTTCTCGCGTGTGCAGAACAGGTAGAACTCAAGGGTAGGATAATCGGCGCCGTCAATATCTATCAGAGGTGTGGCCATGGCTGCCGTATGTCCAGCCTCACCGGGAGCGAAAGTCACCAGACCTCCGTCGCCGTCGACCGGCTCACACGACGGGCGGGTTCCCTCCTCGTCAAGATACCAGCACCCCTTGGGATTGTCGAGCAGCAGCCCCAGCCAGGGACCATGCATCTCGAGCATCTCCTTGAAGCTGTCGGAGTAAGGCAAAGCGTAGGGGGTGCCCATTGTAAAATGAGCGCTTTCGGCGGGAACACTGGTGCCCGCATCATTGATGGCATAAACCTGATAATACATCAGCGCCTGCTCTATGCCGTAGAGACCGAGACGGTCGATAGCCACTGTCTCTCCCGACGAGCTGAGGATATACTGCTTGTCGAGAGAACGGCGCACACTGTAGCGCAGTCCGGAAGGATTGACAACGCCTCCGTTGGCACCACCCTCGGGAGCGCTCCACGAAACTACGGGATAACCGTTGCTGCCGATATGGACAGTCACGTTTGTCGGGGGGAGCGGAACATCGACACCGGTATAAGCCTCCACGACAGTAGGCATACCGGCTCCATCGCCGTTATGACATACAATCTCGAAGGTATTTGTCCCCTGCTCAGAGGGAACCTCCTCGAACAGCACAGCCGCCCCGGGAGCCACATCGCGCTTCTCGGCAACGGTAACGTTGCCGCTGCGGAGCTGCACGAGCATATTCTCTTCAAGGGGATCTCCACCTACCGAAAGTGTGGGAGCAGTGAACGACACATTGCACTTCAACGCGCCGCCGGCAGCAGGAATAACCTTCGCATCGGCAACGGCAGCGGGAGCCGTCATAAGACCGCCACGCTCAACCACGATATTATCGAGAGCGATATAGAGATTCTGTCCTTCCGAAACCGAGTGGAAACCTACGCTCCAGTTCCCGTCGGAGGGGATGGTGAAATAGTTTTCATAAGTGGTGAACGACGAACCTGTATAGGTCGAGGGAGCGGATATTGCAACGGTCATGTCGGTGGGGGTGCGCCCTTCGCCTGCCTTGACCTCCATGCGCTCCTCATAAGCCATCCCTGCCGTATGAACATCATACCGCAGATGATAGAAATAGTCTGTATCAAGCATCAGAATCGGAGTGAACAGCCAGTCGTCCATGTTTCCGTCGTCAAACTTGTAGTTGGTGCGCATGTCGTCGTCCATAGATTCATAAAACCATGTCACACCGTCGCCATTGGCATCGAACGCCAGAAATTCCGCAGTCGAGGCTCCGGCGGTAAAATCAGCGGTATAGGGCAGTTTGTAACCTGTACCCATCATTACCTGCAGGGATGTGGCGCGTTCGCTACGCAGATCGCCGTCGACAGCGACAACCTCCACATGACAGTTGACCGGGAAAGGCGATGTGAATTCCTTTTCAAATGTGGTTCCGGTTACGGTAGTAGTCTCCGACATATTGCCGTAGTGGAACTTCACCTCATACTCGATAGCGTCCGAGTTGATACGTCCGCCGCTTACCCCTCCAGCTGTGGCGTCCCAGGTAGCCACGAAGGTATCGCCGCGGCGCGATGCCGTCAGCGAAGTAACAGGCAGCGGAGTGTCGGGTCCTACGTAAAACGATATCCAGGCAGGAGCGCCGTCAGCGCCGTCGCATACGGGAGTTACCGCCACGGTATGCTCGCCGTCGGCGAAATCAAACTCCATCTCCACACGCGAACCGGCTTCACCTTCAGCTACAGCCGAGGGCATCACACCGTCGGCAACCACGATGTAACCCACCGTTTTGCCCGTGAGACTCTCCCCCGCTCCGGTGGTATCGGGAAGGGTGAAACTTACGGCGGTTTTGGCGCCCGACGCTTTCGATTCAAGACCTTCGGGAGCAGCGGGACCACCCTGAAGCGCCGTGAGATCAGGACGGATATATGCCCCGAACATCAGCTCATTCTGCGGGAACGGGCCGATGAGCTTCACACCATCGGCCGCTCCCCCGGCATTGACATCGAGAGAGTAAAGGGCAGTCTTATCCTCGGCGTCGCGGTAACACCAGTAGAACAGCTCGCCCATCGGGTCGAAACATCCAGTCTGAAGCTCCGCAGGAACAAGACCGGTGGCGTAGAGCGTAGTGGCTGATCCGTCGGCGGTATTCACCGACAGGAGGTTTCCGTCGCGGTCGATGGCATAGACCGCGCCATAGCGGTTGACCCCCATCACCGGATAGCCACCCGCACCGTTGCCCATGTCATGGAACTCGCCGTCGGCAGGGTTAACCCATCCGAAACGGTAAATGGAACGGTTGGTGGTGAAAGTACCGTAAAAACGTCCGGTAACAGGGTCGGTCGCCATATCGGGCGCAGACCAGTTGCCGGGCATGCGGAAATTGTTTTTCGGAATCCAGGTATCGGCGTCATAGACATACAGGCGGAAGTCGTACTGCCCCCCGAGCCCGTCGTTGTCGCTAAGGTAATAATAGCGCCCGTCGAGATAGTCGCCGCCGCCGGTCACACATATGAAGCGGCTCTCCTTCTCGAGACTGAGCGTTACTGGCGCCTTGGCCTCGAAGCTATACATGCCCGAGGTGTAGTCCACCCACTCTGCCGGTCCGAGCACATTGGCATGAATCACCGGCACCCGGGTCTGGGCCGACACTGAAAGAGGAAGAGCGGCGGCAACGATGGCTGCCCCGACACTTCCGGATAATAGTAAATTTCTCATATTCATCTGATTTATTATCAAAACGGATAATGCCTCCCCTATAGTATATGGGGAGGCATTTTTCCTTAAGATATAAGAAGCGTTATGTACGCAGCTTGGTCGTTACTTCACAGCTACCTTGAACACTTCGCCGTCGACAGCCACCACATAGGTGCCGGCTACTACAGCCACACGGGCTGCGCCCTGACCGGCTGCGATAGTGCGGCCTGCTACGTCGGCTACGGTGTAAGCGCCTGTACCGGAGATCACAAGGGTTGTACCCTCAACGGTGAGGAGGTTGCCTGCGGGAGCACCTGCAGCGTCAACACCGGTTGTGTTTACAGTCACAGCCTCGGTGGGTGCGGACTCAGCGTTGTTGTAAGCTGCTTTCACCACATAGTCGCCTGCGGTTTCTGACGGAACCTCATAGCTTGTCTCGGTAAGAGGCTCATCGTTAACCTTGGTACCGTCGAGATACAGATTGTAACCTACGAATTCGGTAGGATCTGAAGTCATGCCCGAACCGGTTGTGAAGTGGAAGTCGGTAACTGCAAGCAAGTCGCCATATCCCTGGATGTAGTGGATTGCGAAGTATTTCGCACCTTCGGGAAGTTCATCAGCGTAGTCTTCCCACTGGATTACATAGTTGCCATCCTCATTATATACATTGTCCTTATCGACAAATTCGTAACGGAGGACTTCGAACGATGAAGGCTGGGCATCGGTGTAGGATACGCAGAATTCATATTTCTCACGAACCGTGCCATATGTAGAGAACGCAGCGAGCTTATATGTAACCGTCTGGGCAGCTCCGGTAAGTTCGGGAGAAATCAGCCAGTCATCGGCGTTAGAAGTACAGCCGGGGAATACGAAGCACTTGCCACCAGCCTCGGGAGTATCCCATACGCCCCTGGATCCGGCAATCACATCGTGCTGCGAGGGCTGGAATACGAAGCCACCGGTTGCACCGCGTTCGTTAGTGTAATTTTCATAACCGGGGAGGCAATATGTGCCGCTACCATCGCCGTCAACAACTGTCCATCCACCGAATTCATCGGTAGCGCAGTCTTCGTAAGCAGAGAAGTCGTCAGCTACCTCGTTAGAACCGTCATAGAATGGGAGTTCTTCGGCAGCAGTCCATGTCAGCAGGTGATCGTCGGCATTGAATACGAGATCGGAAGCGGCGGGAAGCGTTACTACCTCAACCTCTTTGCTACCGGTATTATCCTCCATGTTGGGTTCCCATACACCGATAACCTCGACATTGATAGCAGTCTGTCCACCCTGTACTGTAGCAGGAATTGTAACAGGAATAGTCATGACAGTCTGACCGAATGATGGCACACCTTCACACTCAGCATAGCCAAGTTCCTGCTCGTCAATATAGAGCATTACGGCAAACGGTTCTGAATCAAAGTCACCGCTGTTAGTAAGCTTAACTCCTACATTCATCGAGGCACCGGGATAGAACTTCTCAGGCGCGGTTACGCTACGTACGCTGAGATCGGCAAACTTAGCATCGCGAACCTCAAAGGCATCGAAAGCGGTCTTGCAACGCTTCGAGCCGAGAGTTACCTCGAAGCGGATCTGAATGTATTCGCAAGCCTCCACATACTGAGCAAGGCTACCCATCACGCTGACCCAATTATTATCATGGGGCAGAGCGGAGAGATCGATATCCTCAAGCTCCTGGAATTCGCCTCCGTCGGCAGATGCATATACCTTTACTTCGTTATCGCAAACTGCACCGGAGAAATCGAAATATGAGAACTTGACAATGGGATTGATGGCATCAGCCATGGCGATGCGACCTGATGTAAGAGTAAAGATATCACCAATTTCATCGCTCCATGAATTTGGATAGGTATAGATCATACCTCCGTCGCCATCAGCCGGGTCTACATCAATGGAAACATACTTGTCATTCTCATCGTAGAAGTAGATATAAGTGCTGGAACCTTCGGTCCAGTCGCCGGCGCCTTTAGTCCATGATGTATGCTCAGCTACACGACCGGGCCAGCTTTCAGTGAACGGAAATGCTGCGGGAGGACCGGCAACCACACCATCAGATACAGAGCCTCTATATGTATTTTCACCAACCTGAGAGCTGATGCGGTATAGATACATACCTTCCTCGGGAAGATCGGTATCAACAATTTCCGTGTCTTCGTATGAGGTGGCCAGGTCAATCCACTTTGCATAATATTCGGAAGTTCCGAAACCACGCTCTACTTTGAAACGAACAGCTGAAAGATCAAGCCAGCCGCCGTTTACACCTTCGGTGGGAGCATCCCAGGTTACCTTGATACTACCGTCTTCCTGAACGGTTGCGGTTACATTAGATGGAGCCTTGGGCTGGTCTGGACCTACGAAAACATCGTCGTAGTTGTTATAGTCCCTCTGCTGGATTCCATCATAGTAAAGGAGAACACGATACTGGTATTTCTTACCTGGAACGAGATTCTCGTCGGTATCGGTATAGGTTATGTCGATTCCGGGTTCTACATTCTCATATGTCTTGATTACCTCTTCGGTACCGTACCAGCTGTCTGCGTCCTTACGGGTAATCTCAATCTTATCAATTGTTGTGCCTTCAGGAAGAGTATAGCTGCCTTCATTGCAGGTTGTAGGTGTGGTGAAAGAGATTGTCGCCTCCATAGCACCCTGTTCACCGGCAACTACGCTGAAGTTTGTAGCAGGGTCAATCTTGTAACCTACCTCGACTTTTGCAGTAGCACTTGATCCTTTGTAATCGGTGCAGTAACCTACGAACTGATATACATATGTCTTACCATGCTCCAGTTCCGATTCATCGGTATAGGTGTAGTCTGTGAACCATTCAACATCGGTAAATTCTTTGACTACAACAGAAGATGATTCGCTGAAATATTCCCCTTCGCTGCGGGAAATTACAATCTTCTGGATCGGATTCTGAGCCCTCTCTTCCTCTGTCAGATTCTCCCAATCGTCTCTCCACCATGCGGAGTTAGGAGATGTAAACGCAAGATTTACATATCCGGTAGTGGGATCGAATTTAGCTGTCACACTTGTAGGAGATGCGACATTCGCCTGTCTGACAGGCTCCTCCTCTCCCTCAGCTTTCTGAGGTCCGTTTGCGGAAACCACTGTGTCGAACGCCTGGGCGATAGCCGCGCGTCCGGGTGCGGTACTTAACGCAAGTAAAGCCGCACAGCCCATAAAAGAGTAAAGATATTTTTTCTTCATCTGATTAGGGTTAAAGATAAGTTATTGAATATATAATTATAATTTATACGGAGTAAAAAACGGGAGTGCTCCGGGCGGAGTGGTAAAATATTGCTTATTTATGTAAGAGAATATCTGATTGGCAGAATAAATATGTATCTGCTTCGCGGAACACTCACGCCACAAAGTTACACAAAATTTTTAAACTAACCGCAAGATGAAAGAAAAATACTTGATTTTTTAACATCAAGACAAACAAAATGGTATTTGTGTTAACATTATGCTTAATGCTTCTGAGGATGGGAATTTGTTGCGGAAATCGCATCCTGAGCCCGTGAGCGGCTTCTTGTCACGAGATACACCCCGGAAAATATCAGCACCACGGCGATGGCTTTTGTTAACGTGAAATTATCGAGACCGAGCCATATGCCAACACACATCGCCACTACGGGCTGCACATAATTGTACATTCCTACCACTGTAGGACGCAGACGTTTCTGACCTGTCATTATGCACATGTATGCCAGAAACGTTCCGAATACCACCACATATGCCGCTCCTGCCATCTCGCCCGCGGAAAGCAGGCGCCAGTCAGCCGCCAGCAGCGACGAAACGGAGAACGGCGCAAGAGCAACGGCAGCGAATGTGAACATCCACTTCATCAGCGTCACAAGCGAGTATTTCTTTATAAAATTCTTATACAGTGTAAGATATAGCGCGTAACTGAGCTGAGCGGCGAGCACGAGCAGATCGCCGAGCCGCGGATTGGATCCCTCGTTTTCCGCAAGAGCTCCCCCGGTGACTACGAGGATCAGTGCTCCCGAGGCTCCGAGAACGATGCCCCCGACTTTCTTCCATGTTATCGGCTCTTTGAGCACCAGAGCCGCAAGCAGCATAACCCACAGCGGCATTGTGGTTGTGATTACCGACGCCTCCCCTGGCGAGGTAAACGACACACCAAAGATAAAGCTTCCTTGATTAAGGAGTATGCCGAGCATCCCGGCTCCGGCAAGCAGAAGCAGGTCGCGGGGCGGAACATGCTCACGGGGAGAGAAAACCGACGCAATCCAGAACAGCAATGCCGCTCCGAATATACGGAAATCGGTCATAAGCAGAGGAGTGACCACTGCTCCAGCCATCACCATCTTCGCCACGGGCGACATTAGTCCCCACATCACATTGGCGCCTAACATCGCCAGATGTCCTTTCAAGGTACCTGTTTTTTCTGCCATATAACTAAATCCTATGCGATCGGTCACACATATTTCGTATGCAAAGTTACGCATTTCTCTCCAATCTCCCCCCGTTCGCCATCAATCCTACCGCTTTGCTCGTAGGGACATGCCTTCGGCATGTTTCGCAAGCAAAATTCGTCTCATATATTCTCCATTGAAACATGCCAGAGGCATGTCCCTACAAGAGATGCGCTCATACACCTCCACTGAAATATGCCGAAGGCATGCGTATATGAGCCAAGAGTTTCACAGGTGTGGTAAATGAAAGAAAACCGAGCTCGATTCACATCGATCCCGGCTCAATCCTTATTGGCATTTGTATATGAAACAAACTTATCAGTATCCTTTTGTGGCGATTTGAATAATTCCCGTAACCGATGCTCCGTCGTTGCCGGTGGGAAATCCCCCATAACATTGTCTCGGCATCTTGCCACAATCATTCACTTATCATTCATTCAATTATTACTCCAATTAATCAATCATTCATTCAATCATTTAATTCTCAATATCATGAAAAGAGCTTGAAAAGCTCGACTAAACTTCTTTTTCATCGCCCGACATCGATGTGTCAGAACGGTAACAGAGAGAGACTGCTATTGAAAGCGAGACAAAATAACAAAAGTTTTTTTGATGCACAACCAAATAATTTGTTAAAAAAATTAAACAGTGGATATTATCACCACATTTTAGGTTGTTTTCGGACTGGCACCTCAAAAGAGATGTTATGCGGATATGTTATATAACATTTTTAAAGCGACTATTCGCACCATACCAGTCAATTTGGTTTGGCGCGAAGACGCACCACCTTGTCGCTTAGTGGTGTTACAACAAAATGACGCGATGCGCGGTAACCCACCACCCAGACCGGTTCACCATCGCAGGTCAGCACCCATACATTTCCCTTGGCTGTCAGAGGCACTTTCGCCTCTGCAATTATGGAACTTACCGGCCTGGTACCCCGCATGCCGAAGGGAGCGATGCGGTCGGCATGGCGCCATTGGCGCAGTTCCCATCTGGCTTCATCCATATCGAGGACAGACCCGTCAAGCCATATTTCCCATGGATCGCGCGACGGACTAAACTCCTCGGCAGCAAGAAGATCCATCTTAATTACCGGAGGCTGCGAAACGCCTTCCCCCTCAACTTTTATCAGATTACCTCGGTCGAGAAGATACCTCACTCCCCCACTCCCCTCAAAAACCTTTCCCGATGCGCCGGGATGCGCAAGAATACGCTCTACTGTTGCGTGATCGAGAGCTCCCCCCAGCATATGGAACAGCAACGTTGCGTCGGCTGCCGCTCCTCCAAGCCCCTCGACCGAGAGTTCTCCAAAGGCACCTGTGCGTCGTTTGCGCTCAGCTTCCACAAAACCATTCAGCAGATCGAGGTCACGCCGCAGATTGGCTACCGAACGCTCCACAGCTTCCACTGCCCCGGGAAACCGTCGTTCAATATCTGGAATAATTTCCAGACGCAACATATTCCGACGGAAATCGGACTTCAGATTTGTGGAATCGGTGACATAGTCCACATCATGTGCGGCAAGATATGCCAGCATATCCTCTTTGGGAACTCCAAGAAACGGGCGAAGTATATAGCCGCGCTTCTCCGGAATTCCTGCCAGACCCCGCAGCCCGCTGCCACGCAACAAATTAAGAAAGAATGTCTCGACATTGTCGCCACTATGGTGAGCCGTAAGCAAGGGGGCAGCCGAAGACTGATGCTCGCGGGCGAACCAATCGTAACGCAACTCACGGGCTGCCATTTCCACAGACTCACCGGTCTGCGCCACCCGTGAAGCTACATCGAAATGGTGAACGGAAAGCTCAACTCCCAACTTGGCTGCAACTTGCCGACAGAAGTTTTCATCGCGGTCGCTTTCGTCGCCCCGCAGGTGAAAGTTGCAGTGAAGAGCCTTCACGCTGTAGCCGGCCTTGCATGCCGCCACAAGCAGAGCCGTTGAGTCGGCGCCTCCGCTGAAAGCCACCAGAAGGGCAGATCCTGGCTCAACACCCATACGGGTCAGTTCGCGGACCACCACCGCATCAAGGCGGGAAACATCGCTGTTGTCTGCTACCATCACCTGTCAAAGTCAAGGCTGAAGATGAAGCGGCAGGCAGCGCACAAGATATTCGCGTGCCTCCGACCACGGGATATACACTTTGTCGGAGTTCGGTATCAGAGGCACTGGCATCTCATTGAGATCGACACGTACACAATAATCGCCCTTGTCGGTGCGGAAAAGCACTATCTGAAGATTCGCAGCCATCGGGACGACATCAAAATCCTTCCAATGCATCGCCACTGTGTCGAAATAATTAGTCATATAGTAGCATCCGCGCAGTCGCATCAGCGACAGCAATGGCATCAAGGTCTCAGCGTGACCGAACCTAAGCTCCGCATTGAACGGCATATTTCCCGCCACTGCCTGATCCGTTGTCGTTATTAGATTCAGTAGCAGATCGGATGCAATCAGAGCCGGCTCGGTGGAGAGTGTAGTTGCGGTGCGCCTCAGATAGTGACCTAAGTTCTCACAAGCCCAGAGAGCATTAAGCTCATCTTTCGTGAAAAATTTCTCAAGTTCAACATCCAGCCCCATAGCGGGAAGCCCTGCAAGAACCTTGTATTCAGTCCAGGAAAGATCGGTAGCCTCCTGATTGGTCAGGAAGTCGGCTTTAGTCACGAGTCTGCGCGCCGGAGCAGCCGGGGCTGTAGTTTCGAAAAACATGTTGTAAGGTTCCTCCCACTGTTTCTCTTTCGCCCACTCCACGTATGCCTTATCTACGTCGAACGGACGCAACAGAGAGGAATTCTGAGGACCGGAAGATGTGTATATCTCCACCTTATTGTTCAGTCGCGCCAGCTGATGGGTAAACTCATACATGCTCATCACACAGCGGGGAGCATATGAACTGATGGCGTTGACCTTGCCACCAATAAAAAGCTTGGGATATGCCAGAAACATTCGTGAGGCGATGCCGCGCTGCTCAGCCATCCCGAGCGAATCGAGGGCGCCCCAGCGGTTGTGGGAAATATCTGCCACATAATCCGCCAGCGCGAGGAGTTCCTGTCCGAGAGGAGACAATACCCCAGCCGAATCGGCGCGCATGAGCGCCGATGCAAGATCCACTGTAGTCTTGGCGGATGAGAGGAATCGGGCGCCGTGGCGTCCGATATGGTTTACAAACACCGGGGTAAGACTATCGGGATATGCCGCCGGCTCCTCCGGCGCGGGATAAGGCTTGGCCGATCCCAGACAATCGGTCACACTATAATCTGTAGCAGTAGGGTCAGCTCCGGTTGCCGGCTGAAAGATGAAAGCTATCAGTATGGCACCCAATATTTTCAGTAATCTATCCACTATTTCGTCAGGTTTTTGTTAATTTTGCTGTCGCTTGCCTTGCATGCAACATTTTTCAAAAATAGTAATTAATGATGAATCCACAAAATATAAAAACCGCAATAGAAGGAAAAGTTCCCGAGGAGGCGATAAAAATGCTCGGAAAGCTTATTGACGCCAATCCAGAGGATCCTTCGCTGCTTATCGCACGGGGAAAACTTCTATGGAGCCTCGGGCGGCGCGGAGAAGCAATGACCGACTATTCGGCAGCTGAGAGACTCGACCCGGAGGGTCCGGCGCGTCTTCTGCTCGAACATTCAGGCTCGATTATGGATTTCTTCAACCCCGACCTGTTGAATCCTTGAAAAATTTCGTAACTTCGCGACATGAAGCCATTCACTCTCAATCTTCGCGGACGACTGACAGAGATAACCCGCACTCAGGTGATGGGCATTCTCAACGTCACCCCCGATTCGTTCTACGCCGGCTCACACTCGTATGGCGAAAAGGATGCGCGCCTGCGCGCTGAAAAGATGATTGCCGAAGGAACAGACATGATCGATGTCGGCGGGTATTCGTCGCGTCCGGGAGCTACGGAAGTAGATGTCGCGGAGGAGATGCGCCGTGTACGCATAGGTCTGGAAGCTGTGCGTGCGGTCGATGGCAATATACCCGTTTCTGTGGATACATTCCGCGCCGATGTCGCACGGCGCGCTGTAGAAGAATGGGGTGCCGACATTGTCAACGATATCTCAGGCGGTTCGCTTGATGAGGAGATGTTCGCCACTGTAGCACAACTGAGGGTGCCCTATATCCTGATGCACATGCGCGGAACTCCCCGAACCATGCAGACCCTCACCGACTACACCGACGTAACGGCCGATGTAGCAGCCGAGTTGTCGCGACCGCTCGAACAGCTGCGCCGCATGGGTGTGGCTGACATAATTGTCGACCCTGGGTTCGGATTCAGCAAGTCTCTCCATCAGAACTATACTCTGATGGGTAGCCTGAGACATCTCGGCAACATGCTCGGCTGTCCGATGCTGGTGGGAGTATCGCGCAAATCGATGATCACGCGGCTGTGTGATGTCGATGCGGCAGAGGCACTTCCAGGCACTATTGCCCTTAACACAGCCGCCATGCTTGCCGGGGCTGCCATAATCAGAGTTCACGATGTGGCACCGGCAGTTCAGGCTGCCAGGGTCACTGAAGCTATAATAAACAATTTGTAACTTTCACTACAGTGATAGAATCTTTCGGTATAAAGGATGTGCTCGACATAGTGATAGTGGCGCTTATGCTCTACTATCTCTATAAAATCATGAAGGAATCCGGCACCATCAACATCTTCTACGGAGTGCTCGCTTTCATCTTGGTATGGGTTGTCGCAGCCGAGATCCTTGAGATGAAACTTATCGGAACTATCCTCGACAAGGTGATGAGCATCGGGCTGCTGATCCTTGTAATCATATTCCAGGATCAGATAAAACGGTTCCTCGTTGAGCTCGGCTCAAAAAAAAGGTGGAAATTTCTCACATCGATGTTCCATCACCGCGGTAAGGACAGTTCGGAGGATATTCACACCCGCGTGATGCCGATAGTGTATGCCTGCATGAGCATGGCGAAAAGCAAAACTGGCGCACTGATCGTAATTCAGCAGGATATACCTCTCGACAACTATGAGAAGAGCGGTGACATAATCAACGCTGAAATAAACTCGCGCCTGATAGAGAATATATTCTTCAAAAATTCGCCGCTCCACGACGGCGCCATGATCATAGACCATGGAAGGATAAAGGCAGCGGGGTGCATTCTCCCCGTAAGCCATGATACCAACGTGCCCCGCGCTCTGGGGCTCCGCCACCGCTCGGCGCTCGGCATCTCACAAGCCACCGACGCCTTCGCTATCGTTGTCAGCGAGGAGACCGGCAACATATCTGTGGCTCACCATGGACGTCTATCCACACGCCTCAGTTCTACCGAGCTTGAGAAACGCCTGTCGCATCTGAGCGTTATCTGACACAATCCCACTTTTTTACTGACGACCACGCATAGGGCGGGCGCCTGAACCATAATGCCGAAGTTTCTCCTGCAATACCGGGAGTGAATCCTTCAATTGCATGAGATCGCTGCATCCAAAGGCCTCCTCAAGCTGCACGATCGGCTCAATATTGGCAATACTCGACCACGGGAGCCACGCGCCAACCGACCTGAATGCGAAGTCTGCGACATTGGTAGCCTCAGGCATGAAAGCGCGATAATGATAGCCCAACCGACCATCGTAATCGGAATTCAACTTGGTATTGTTCTGGAGAAACCGTGCCATATGAAGATACAACTCATTACCGGTCTTCACATAAAGCCGGAACATGCCGAAAAAGGTGAACGACAGATAATTATCAGCTCCTGAATGACCTGTAGAAATGAGCGAGAACCCTGTTATACCCCCATTGGCAAACGGATTCTGCGATGCGTCCGCCCCGTCGCGGTTCGGAAGCCGGTAATCATAGCAATAGACCCAGCTCATCATGCACATGGCAGCATGCTCGGCAGCCCGCAGAAATTTCGGATCCCCTGTAAGATCGTGAGCGGAATCGAAGGCATACATAGCGTAGACGGCTGCTTCCTTATCGACGGTATTGGGATTGTCGGGTGTACCACCGACATATTTTCCCATTTTCCCGAACAGTTCGCGATAGGAATATTCAGCTGCCTTGACAGCTGCCTGGCGGTAGCGATCGTCACCGGTCGCATCGTACATCTTAGCGAGAAAACGAACCGCCACAGGTGTATTCAACCGCGAATCGGCATGGGTATTGCGGTCATATTCCTGTGCGATCGTACCATCTGTGGCATAAGCGCGGAAGAAGGATCCATCTTCGTTCTGGCGCGCGACAAGGTTCTCCCCTACCCGGCAAAGGGCATCGAACCACCGGCGCTGCGGCTGGCCGTAAGCTACCGAAATGCGCCATGCGTCAAGCAGGCCCTCCATTCCGTCGGTCATGCATCGAAGGAACGTGGGATAGCCGCGGGTATGACCTGCTGTATCATCATCGACTGGATCCCACCAGACGATGGGAAAGTAATCTTTCATTACCGCATCCGACACCCAGAAATCAACTATCGATTTACCCATCTCAGCCGTCGCGGGGTCATCGTTATCAAGCCCGTATCGGTACATATGGAAACCGACCGGAAGTTGCTGACCCACGAATCCCATCTGGAAAGTATAAACCCTTCCGGAGGCATCCGGAAGATTGAGCGACCATGGCACACCGGCGGCACGTATATCACCGGTACCGAACACTTTGTATTCGTTTTTGAACATATCGATGTTCTGCTGATAAACCGCATCCATATCCATGGGCGCAACTGCCGGATTTTCCAATTTATAAGCAGTGGCAAAACTCCGGCTCATGGCATCGTTGTAACTCTCGCTACGGTCCGGAATCAACAGAAGCGAATACCGGTGGGATATTGCGGGGCTAACGGAATGATATCGGTCAGACCACACGGGTTGACCTCGTTTATGTTCTGGAAGAGGCTCGTAGGTAAATGGACCTTCCGCCGAGGGATAGCGGAATGCAACTCCTTTCCGCGGCTCCATCAGGTAGCCCAGCGACCCGAACTGCAGTGAATCGCAAACCTCACCGGGAACGCCTCCTCCGGCATATCCACCTACGCTGATCCGCGGATGAAGATGCGACAGCGAAAACGCCTTCCGGTTCATACTGTCGCGCAACATCACCATCGGAAGCCCGCAGCGGGTTTCCTTAACCATCACACGAGGAAAATCCAGATCTGACGCTACGGCGCCCTGTCGCATACAGTCTGTATCCCGATAAAGAATCGAGGGAATAAAGTATTCATACTCCCCGTTTCCGACTGGAGATCCATGCTCAAGCACATAAACGCTGGCGAAGCCCGGCTCACTCCCGGATGCTGATACTACCGATACTTCTCTGCTTATAACAATTGCATCTTCATCGGAAGCCTCATATGTATCAGATATTCTGAACACTGACCCACCCGGCGATGTGAGTTCCGCACCGGCATATACCTTCCCTGAAGAGGTGGATATATCGGTGTATGGAGATGCCATCTCCCCATCCTCGTAGCCGCTGGAAGGGGTTTCTGTCTGTTTCCTCAGCACGATCCGGGCCGGTCGTGGCTGGGTGCACAAAGTATCTGATCCGCTCACTAACGCGATGCCCACACCATCTCCCGATGGAACAAACATAAGCGTATCGTTACCTGCGACAACACGAGGTTGAGGGGTATATCCCCGTGAGGATGAGCTGAGACACTGTTCGGACACTCCTAAAAGCGTCAGAAGTATCATGAGATTCCGCACAGATAGTGTCCGGAAACCGGGAGATGTAAACATGTCTATGGCAAAGAAATGGTTGATGATCGGGAAATAACAGAGATCTGTCTCAGGCAGATTATTTAATAGCAGCTTCTATCGCTGCCTTGAACTGCGCCTCGCTGATCAGTCCGACAGTAGTGGTATAGGCACCCCCTGGTTTCACGTATGCCACAGTCGGGATGCTCTGCACTCTGAACTGGGAAGCAAGCCCTGGATGCTGATCCACATCTACACTGTAGAACACTGCCTTCGATGCATATTCCTCAGCTACTTTATCGAACGTGGGTGCAAACTTGCGACAGGGACCGCACCAGGTGGCATTGAAGTCGATAACTATAAGTTTGTTCTCTTCCGGAGCTATTACAGCCCCTTTCTCGAGTACAGTGACAGCATGTTCGGGAGCCGCTGCCGCAACCGTTTTATCAGCTGTGGCGGTGGATGCATTACGATCAGACGACGAGCATGACGCAAAAGCGGTCAACGATACAGCTGCCATGAATGCTACTGCAATAAATTCTTTGACTTTCATATTCATTTTCGTTTTTTATACGTAAAACAATGCGGGAGGGCATCAGGTTCTCCCTGCTACACTCCCGCATCAGAAATATTTTTGCAGCCCGGATCCCGGGGGAACCGGCTCCGGTCGGCAAGACTTAGAGAGCTGCTTTCAAAGCCTCGTTGGTCTTGTGGACTGCTTCCGCGCTCTTCTTGAAGGCAGCCTTCTCAGCGTCGTTGAGGTCGAATTCAACGATCTTCTCGATACCGTTGCGACCGATGATTGCGGGAACACCGATGCAGAGATCGCTTTCGCCATATTCGCCATCGAGCAGGCATGAGCAGGAGATGAGCTTCTTCTGGTCGCCGAGCACTGCTGCTACCATCTGAGCCGATGCCGCACCGGGAGCATACCATGCAGAAGTGCCGAGAAGTTTGGTAAGAGTAGCACCACCTACCATTGTGTCGGCTGCAACCTTTTCGAGCTGCTCAGCGGCGATATAGTTGGTTGCGGGAACACCACGGTATGCAGCGAAACGGGTAAGAGGAATCATGGTTGTGTCGCCGTGACCGCCGATCACGATGCCTTCAACCTCGGTTGCATTTGCGCCAAGAGCAATGCTCAGGAAATATTTGAATCGGGCGCTGTCGAGGGCACCACCCATACCGATAATGCGGTTTTTGGGAAGACCTGAGATCTTGTGGATCAGGTAGGTCATGGTATCCATCGGGTTGGCAACGCAGATGATGACTGCGTTGGGTGAATATTTCAGTACATTCTCTGTAACAGACTTAACGATACCTGCGTTTACACCGATAAGCTCCTCACGGGTCATGCCGGGCTTACGGGGAACACCTGAAGTGATAACCACTACGTCGGAATCGGCGGTCTTCTCATAATCGTTTGTCACACCGGTCAGACGGCTCTGCAGACCAAGGATGTTGGCGGTCTGCATGATATCCATAGCCTTACCTTCAGAAACGCCCTCTTTGATATCAATGAGAACAACTTCATCAGCTACCTGGGTGGTAACCAGAACATTTGCGGTAGTTGCGCCTACGTTGCCGGCGCCTACGACTGTTACTTTTGACATAGTTTCAGTGTTTTTACTGTTATTTTATTTGGTTGTTTTATCTGTGTTCGCAACGGAGTGGCAAACCGCGTCGCTCTCCGATGTCATATTCAACAATGCAAATATACTGAAATATTTCCGTATTCCGCATTTTTAACCAAATTTTCAATTTTATTTATCGCAGAAGATACCCTCGGGCAGAGCCTCCATCGCTCACTCTTCTAAAGTGAGACGCTGAGAGAGCTTGACACACTTTGATGGCGATAAACACTCTATCCCTCATGGCGGGGATAGATGTAACGTGCGAGACCGTAAATATAGCGCCGGAAACCGGGACGATAATCTAATAAGCGATCAAACCATTTCAAATGCGGATTTATCAATTTCACGACATATCCGACGTAAACCATGGCAAAGAGGGTGCCCGGACCGACAACAGTCCAGGGCCATGAGCCAAAGAAACAGTAGCCGGAAACGATGGCCAATACCACCAGAGTAGTATCTACTATCATTTTTACTATGGGGAAAGACTTGCCTGTCACACGGGCAATTGCAACTTGAATGCCCTCACCGGGCATCGTTATCGAACCGCATCGGATCTCGATAGAGACAGCGCAGCCAAGAATCGTGGCACCTGCAAACTGGGAGATGATCTGTGAGGGAAGTGTCTGATAAGTAGAGAAGAAGGATGTAATCCACATATTGATATCGAGAAATGCACCGAAAACAAAGCCGACCAGGAGTTGAAAAAGCTGTATTTTCTCGAACCGTTTCCTAAGAACAAGTATCTGGGCTGCTACCAAGATAATGTTCATGATATTTGTGTAACCTCCGATAGTCCAGCCCGGAACCAGTCCGGCTTCTCCGGCTATTGAGAAAGACATTGGAATTGCGGAGATTACGCCACTCCCAAGATTTGACCTAACGCACAAGGCTACCCCAAAGGTCATAAAAAACATGGAAACCAACAAAAGCAAATGCTGCCATACAAAACCTACTATCTTTTCTTTCAAACTCTTATCTCTCATCCTCTAAATGTACTCTTAAACGAATACAAAATTACCAAAAAGAGATGTCACACACAAGTGATAGACTACGATTTACAGGACGACATTGCTTTGGAATTGGCAAATTTAATGTACCTCCGCATTTGAAATCAAACGCTTATCCCCAATGGCAAAAACCACAGTTCAGAATACGAATATAACCATCATCAATGTTGATGGCGAGGGATTATGTTTCCATAACCGATTTGGCTCGTCATAAGAGCGATGAACCAAACGCTGTTATCGGTAATTGGATGCGTAACCGTAATACTATTGAGTTTCTTGGCATTTGGGAAAGTCTCTATAATCCCGATTTCAACCCCCTCGAATTCGAGGGGTTTAGAAAAGAAGCCGGCTTAAATGCTTTTACTCTATCCCCCAAAAAATGGATTGAAACAACTAATGCAATCGGTTTGATATCTAAATCGGGACGCTACGGAGGCACTTATGCACACAAGGATATTGCGTTCAAATTCGCAAGTTGGATTTCTGTTGAGTTTGAATTATATATCGTCAAAGAGTTTCAACGGCTTAAAGCCGAAGAACAGTGACTGATCGGGTGGTCGGCCAAGCGTGAGCTGTCGAAAATCAACTACCGCATACACACAGATGCCATCAAGCAGAACCTTATTCCGGCAGAGGTTACCAAAGCACAGGCGAGCATCATTTATGCAAATGAAGCTGATGTGCTGAACGTAGCTATGTTCGGCATCACCGCAAAACAGTGGCGTGAAGCAAATCCCGATTTGAAAGGCAATATCCGCGACTACGCCACAGTCAACGAACTTATCTGCCTCTCAAACATGGAAAGCCTCAACGCTGTATTCATTGAGCAGGGACTGCCGCAATCAGAGCGCCTTATCAAACTCAACCAAATCGCCATCCATCAGATGCGCGTTCTGGAAACCGATAATGACAACCGGAAATTATTGAACTGACATAGAACTCCATGTGGAAGCCTGTGCCGGAGGGTAGAGGGTTCGTTGCCGAAGTTTTTGCACGACAGCCGGAAATCAGCGTAGGAAGGAACTGGCGGTGAAGTAGAGACCGAAGGAGATGCCGAAGTTCCAGTTACCGGAAGGATAAGAAAGGTAGTTGCCGTAGGCGCATACCGAGGCAAAGGGAAGATTGTAAACCAGATCGAGTTCGGCGGCTATCTCCGCGTTGGAGAACCATTGCCCGTAGCGCACGCCTGTAGCTCCCTCCTGCAGTATCTTGCGGAAGGGTACAAAAGCGGTGGCTGTCAGGCGTACCTGTGCACGCTGGAATGGACGCCAGATCGGTACGATTCCCGCAGCGGCGAACGAGTTGGCATGGAACGCCTTGTTGAACACATCTTCCATAGCAACCGTGGGTGTGAACGAGGGCGCGTTTACGATAGAGGCGTAGTAAGTATTGAGCAACCGACGGTTAGACACCAGTACATCCCACATAAATCCCATCGAGAAATGACGCGATACCGGGATATAGCTCTCCCCTTTTGCCTCAGCCTGAAGCCAATGCATCCGGCGGCTGTAGTCTGTTCTATCTCCATCTTCAGATGCGCTGAAATGATGGTAATGTCCGAGAGTCTGGATTGCAGATACATTGAGAAAAGTTCCTGATACCGGATAGCTGTTGTTGTCGAGCGTATTGAATTCAAACCGACCTACAGCTTCACCAAGATTCATTTTGGTTTCCTCCTTTCCGGAAGCCATGAAGTCAGAACGGTCGTTGGAGTAGAATTTATTACGTGCCTGTCCTCCGCCAACACCGATCAGTGCCTTTCCGCGACGCCCTACAGCCCAGCTGTACTGCAATCTTCCAAAGCCTTCATACTTGCTTATGAAGGCCGGAGAATTGTCCTGATAGAAGAGCTTGTCATTCTCATAATAACGCTGACGTCCATAGACAGCCTGAATTTCAAGCGCCGACGGCAGAGTGTTCGACAGATAAAGTTTTCCGTCGAACTGCGCTGCCATATAGCTCTGACCGATCCATCCCATCAGGCGCGTGTTCCACGAGCTGAACGACAGGCTCGAATACTCAGCCGAGGCGAAAATCATCGAATTGATTGAGGAGGTCAGGAATCCTCCACCCCCTATAGTGAAATTATCCTTTATCGAAGCGTCGAGATCGAGGGTAAACAGTCCGGTAGAATCGTTGTAAATTGCGTGCGGAATCAGATTGCGTATCTTACCGGGGCTGAGAGCACGGTAATAAGCAAGGCGCGCCTGCCCGATACCGAACGTATCGGTGCGCTGACTTTTAAACAGATGTTCGAGATAGTCGTTCTGCGAAGGGGTTCCACCGGTAGCGTGCACCTTATCGAAGCGCACATAAGGGGAGCGTGACTTGAACACATCGCGGCGCATACGGCGTGTTTCAGCCGGAATGCGCGAAGTCACACGGCTCTCGATCGAATCCATAAACTCCATGCCACGCTTATAACCCACGGCATATATCTCCTTCGCTTTACCGAAATCGAGAAGTGAGAAGCGGCTTACATCCACGTGAATCCTTATCCCCTCATCGGCGGGAAGCGTATAATCGTTGTTCTGGATAATCATATCCTCGAGCTGAGCCACAATGCCGTTCGAATCGCCCCCCTCCTCGGAATGTACGTCCACACCGATCATTATTGATGGAGCGAAATCCTGGCGCATCACATCTACCGGGAAATTATCATAGATACCTCCGTCGTATACATACACACCGTTCATCTTTATCGGCATGAACACAGCCGGAAAACTCATAGAGGCACGGATGGCATCGGAGAGCGCCCCCGAACGGCACACTATCTTATGCTTATGAACCACATCGGAAGTCACACATCGGAATGGCACGAAAAGCTTGTCGAAATCGCCGTCGCACTGGGCCGTATAAGCCGCGAACAGATCCATGAAAGCAAAATTCATAGGCAGCGGCGATATCAGGCTCTGAGGGGTAGAATTCGAGCTTGAAAGAGTGTCACCTTTGTTGATGTTGATGCTCATATGACCGAAAGCGGGAGTCTGGGGCTGGCGCAGATAATAATAAGTGAGATTGGGATCGATCTGACCGGTAGACCACATTGCGAAACCGGGCGACAGAATCATCTCCATCATTTCATCGGGAGTATACCCGGCGGCATAGAGACCTCCGACAATGGCGCCCATTGAAGTTCCGGCTACATAGTCGATAGGTATGTTATGATCTTCAAGAGCCTGTATCACACCGATATGCGCAATGCCCTTGGCGCCTCCGCCGCTCAGCACAAGCCCCACAGATTGCGGACGACCCGCTTCCTGTCCGGAAATTGTCACCATGCTGTCCGGCGCTATCTGTGCCTTAGCGCTCCAAGCCCCGCATATAACCATCACCGCTGCTAATGCAGCCTGTCCGATTCCCGTTATCCTCATCTCTCTTAAAATAAATAGTGTTCCTGACAGCAACCCATAGTTGGATGCTAAATATCTAACACTTGCAACCCATCCGCGGTTCAAACTGTATTATAGATCCACAAAAATAAAAAAATGACCGGTATACCGCAAAATTTTCAGCCCTTAATATGCATGTAATTGTTACTGTTTTGTTATCTTTGCGACAAACATTCAACCACAAAAAGATAAGACAATGGACAACTACAACACTCCTCAGGGAATGCCCGCCTACAACGGTGGTCCCCAACCCTACAGCTACATGGGCTTCGGCGATGCTATTCAGAAATGCCTCCGCAACTACGCAACCTTCAGCGGTCGCGCCGGACGCGCCGAATACTGGTGGTTCTACCTCTTCAATTTCATTGTTGCCGCGGTATTTGCAACCCTGTCAGGGATTTTCGTAAAAGTTGAATTATTAAGCTACATCTTCATGGGTCTGAACTATCTGGTATCCCTCGCCCTGCTCGTGCCCAGCCTTGCCGTATCCTGGCGCCGCATGCACGACATCGGCAAAGGTGGCGGCTGGTATTTCATCAATCTCATCCCTCTGGTTGGTACCATCATCTGGATCGTATGGTGTTGCCGCCAGGGTGAGCCCGAGCCCAACCGCTTCGGCGAACCGGTTGCCTGATATCCGGTAACACCACCCATAACTTAAAAAAGTTGCTGTGCCCGCAGTGGGCACAGCAACTTTTTTATTAGGTAGGAGATACCCTCAGCGGGTATCCGGGGTTCTGTTTTCTGTTATTTTACCACGAATTTCTTGCCGTCGCGGATATAGATGCCCGGAGCGGTGGGGTTCTCAACCTCAACACCCTGCAGGTTGTAGGTGCGACCGGTTACGGCGGTGCCTACTGTGTCAATACTGGGATCAGTATTGCTTGAGAAATAATAGTGGGAAATTAATTGAAAATTTTTCCACGGATCAATTTCTTTGCATTTAGCTACAGCTGATGCCGGCACATATAGGGTACTATTGGAGTAACACCTATCTGAAAAGATTGATGTATCTCCACTGATTGGATTTACAGTCTCATAATATACACTCGTCAAAATATTACAATCTTTGAATGCATTATTACCGATCGAAGTTACAGACCCTGGAATATGGAGAGTACGCAGACTGAAACATTGCTGGAAAGCATAATCACCTATAGATTCAACAGACTTACCGATTTGAACTGATGTCATGTGGCGGCAATCAGAGAAACATTTGGGGGGAATTGATTTTACCATATCCCCTATTATTATTTCTTTAGTACCCACACCGAAGGCACTCCCACCACAGTAAGTACAATTCTCAGCATTAAAATATATAGTTAAATTTATGTTATCATCACCGTGAGCGAAGGCAAAGGAACCAATTGAACTAACGGATTTACCTATTGTAACAGTAGTCAATCCGTAGCAATCTGCGAAAGCGGATCCGCCTATTGTGGTGACACTATTAGGAATTTCTACCGAGCTCAGTTTTGTCCATTGGAAAGCGGACGCACCTATTGTGGTTACACTATTAGGAATTTCTACCGAGTAAAGGGATGCATAGGCGAAAGCTTCTGAACCTATAGTGGTAACTGTGTATACCACCGGATCATTAGTATCTCTCTCATCAATAAAATGCTCCGGTATAGTGATTTGTGTCTCTGAACTATTTTTACGCGATACCAATATCGCTTCGCGGTTGTCGGGGTTTTCAATAAGTCGGTATTGGAATATATCATCTGAAACAATCTCACTTACTGTTATTCCATTATATATAATATGAGTGAAACCGCCCAAATAATATAAATAGCTTACTAAAGACTCGCCGCTAATATCGAGTGTCGCATTAGGATAAACTTCACTATCAAACACATCATACATACGGATACAGTTTTCCCATGAGACCTTTATATATTTCAGGTTTGAAGCTTGGTAGAATGCCTTCTCACCGATTGAAGAGACTGAATTGGGAATTTCGATAGATGTGAGGGACTCACATCCGTAGAAAGCCCCCTCTCCGATTGATGTAACAGAGTTTGGTATAGTCACTGAGGTCAACCCAATGCAGTAGGAGAAAGCCCAGTTGCCAATTGACGTAACAGAGTTTGGTATAGTCACTGAGGTCAACCCAATGCAGTAGGAGAAAGCAGACGAGCCGATTGACGTAACAGAATTTGGTATGGTTACCGATGTCAACCCTTTGCAGTAGGAGAAAGCAGACGAGCCGATTGACGTAACAGAATTTGGTATGGTTACCGATGTCAACCCTTTGCAGTAGGAGAAAGCATCCATACCGATTGACGTAACAGAATTTGGTATGGTTACCGATGTCAACCCTTCGCAGTAGGAGAAAGCAGACGAGCCGATTGACGTAACAGAGTTTGGGATTTCCACAGAGGTAAGACTACCGCAGTAGTAAAAAGCCAACTCGCCAATTGACGTGACAGAATTTGGTATTACCACAGAGGTTAATGCCTCGCAACAACAGAAAGATAGGTAACCTAATGAGGTAACAGTGTATTCTGTATCTCCATCTTTCGCAATAGATGGAATTATCAGTGCACCTGATACATTATTACGACTAAAGACAGTATTTTCACTAATCATATCATCGATAAAGTATCCAGATTTTGTCTCAACAATCTTTGCATCTTCATCAATAACAGTGTAAACCAGTGTCTGACCTTCATAAGTGTAACTAAAGTCGTGGGAGAATGTCTGCAACACAGACAAAATAAAGCTCAAGAATAAAATTAATAATCTCATATAGTTAGTTTTATTGTTTTTCAAATTATAGTTTCGTACCTGCCATTGCACAATCCCTGATGGAAAGATAGAATTTTACTATAATTTCAATACATCAAGAATCTGCGCGGATAAACGCCTCATATTCTCTATATAGCGCCCCTCTTAACCTGAGGCACGGCTTCTGCGATACGATTTAGCACTGCAAAGCTACAAAAAAATCATATATGGAGAACATTAATATCAACACATATAGCATCCTAAAAAAATGGTATTTTACGCAATTTACAATCCTCATTATGGTTTAGTGGATAGTACTAATCCATAACTTAAAAAAGTTGCTATGCCGCAGTGGGCACAGCAACTTTTTTATTAGGTAGGAGATACCCTCAGCGGGTATCCGGGGTTCTGTTTTCTGTTATTTTACCACGAATTTCTTGCCGTCGCGGATATAGATGCCCGGAGCGGTGGGGTTCTCAACCTCAACACCCTGCAGGTTGTAGGTACGACCGGTTATGGCGGCAGCTTCTGTCGATACGTTTTCTATACCGGTGGTGACTTTACCGAGATAGGAGAGACGGAAGTTGTCGAACACACTCCAGTCCTGCTCCACTTCGCGTGTACCCTCGTTCTTCTTAACTCCGATTGTGAGCTTGCTGTCATCAGAAGTCTTGTGAACTGCCAGAGAAGCCTTATACAGACCGAGTTTGAAATATTTCGAGGCGGTATACACATCGTCAGGGGCGGTATATTCGGTTCCGTCAGGACGTACGGCAGCCCTGCCTTCACCTGGAGCTTTGCTCGCATCAGTGGTAATATTAGGCAGCTCAACCTCCTCATATGCAGGTTCTGCAGGTTCTTCTCCGTTTTCATCCTCATCGGCATATGCCTCCACACCGTTTTCTGCCTCTTCAGCGCTCTCGCTTGCATAGAGAAGCATATACGAGGTTGCCTCTCTCTCCGGCTGGACATAGTGACCGCCATTGCGGTAGTAGCCCTGCACCTGAACCATATAGTTTCCTTCAGGAAGACCTTCAAGCATCTGGGAGATATCGGCACGGCTGGAGTTCCATGATTCTACCGAGAAATCGTTGCGGTTGCTTCCATAATCCTGAACAACATTGTTGCCACCTTCACAGTTGAAAGCCCACGCCTCGTTAGCCTTTTCACGCTGGTTGAAACCGGGGCTCTTGATAAGGAAGGTCACATCTACCGGGTTGTCGGCAGAGGCATCCTCCATAAGAGCCAGACGTTCAGCCTTGGTGACAAGCTTCCACTGTGCGTTCAGATCGTCAGCGCTCAGATCACGGCATTCAGTGCCTACGGTAGTCTCGTCGCCCTGACCATCATTGACAGAAGCATTAGGATTCCATGCCACATGAACATCCTTATAATCGTTCTGAACGATATTATAGACACCCTCCTTACCTTCTACCGGCACAAAACACCAGCTTCCGTCAGGCTTGGGACAATCCATATATCCGCGGTAGTTCATATACTCGCTTTCGCCACCGTTATTCAGATGTGTATTGATCCAGAAGGTCAGTTCTTCAGCATTATCCGGCTCGAGAGTGACCTCTATACCGGGGAAGCCGAGAGCTGCATGCGCGCCCCAGTCGGAACCTCCGCAGAGGAACTGTTTCTGACCTACGTTATAGAGATAGAAGTCGCCGGCAACGGGAGCCTGTCCTTCAAACAGATCCTCCTGCTTGTCGGCAGCCGCGCGGCGGCGCGCATAGCGGAGATCGTTTGTCGGAGCACCCAGTCCACCCGGGGCGGCGTTTTCGAATGCTTCAACGTAAGAAGCGGTATCAATACCCTCCTCTTCAGCAAGAAGCACTATATTGCGGAAAGTCTTGGCGTTGGCGATAACATAGCCCTGAATCGCATCAAAGATAGCGAAATGAGCGGCACGCATTGTCTCGCCATCGTTACTCTGCTGAGCTTCCACAGCCTTCGCCTTAGCCTCGTTGAGGGGCTCATAGTTAGCGGGGAGCGCCTCGGTAGCGAGCATAAGCTGATTCAGATCCTCTATAGCGTCGGTATAATCGAAGTCTGTGCTTTCACCGAGGTACTGGAGCTCGAAGTTATCATAGATGAGCCAGTCGCGGTCGGTACCCTCGAGTTTGTCAACACCCACAGTAAGTTTTCCGTCGGTAACTACAGTCTCGATCCATGGGTTATAGAATTTGCCATACTTCACGAACAGGTCGGAAGCCGCCTGCATACTGTTGGGGATAAACTCACCGTCAAGTTTGGCAATCTGCTCAGTCTGCTGGTCGGTAGTTCTCTCTTTCAGATGCTCGTCGGCGATATTCATAAGCGGATGTGAAGCGGCTCCCGCATAATAGTTGGCACGCTGGGGAGCTATCCCGGCGTTATAGCGCATCCATGAATTCTGGTCGTCCCAGTTTTCACGGAAGTAGCCCTGCACACGGAAACGATACGTACCGTTGGGAATATCTGTCAGGGTAACGTAGTGGTAATAGGAACGGGCGTTGTTCCAGGCCTCACGTACTTTATTGCGCTGGACACCGTTGTGACCGATACCGGAGCCATCGTCGGCATGCCTGAGAGTCCAGAGATCCGCACGCTGGTCGCGCGCGTCGAAATGCTGACCGGGAATGAGCCATGTGGCATCGGCAGGAGTGTCGGCAGTGGCGGATTCAACCATATATGCGATTCGATCCTCGCGGCTGACGAGCTGCCAAGTGTTCTTGTCGGTGTTCTTACCGAGCGAGCCATTGTCATTCAGACCGAGTTCATATGGGTCGCATCCGGCTTTCTCAATCATCTGAATGCGGAAAGCATTGCTGACTCCCTCCGCTTCCACCGGAGTGAATCCCCAGATAGTAGCCTTGCGGTCGCTGCCCATCTCCCAGTTGTCGCCGTTGAGAGATGCATTATGACCATGTTTGGGATCAAACTGATAACCACCCTCTACCGGGAAAATAGCGAAATCGATACCGGTTTTGTCACCTACAGCTATATAGGTTTCTGTACCGCCGATAATGTGATTGTCCTGAATCCATCGTCCTGTTTCTACCTGATAGATGTAGAAGTTCGCACTCCCTTCTTCCGGGGGAACACTGCCTGTGTAGGGTGAAGCTGCAGAAAGAGTGAAAGCACTCAGCATGCCTAACCCGAGAATGAGGTCTCTCTGTTTCATTGAAAATTAGGTTAGATTTATGGTAAATTTTATTTACTGGTATTTTTGGTTAAATTTTGTGCGCAGCAATATATTCCGAGTATTATTTTAGAATTATTTCGGTTATGAAACGCAGTTTTAGCTCTGTAACTATGGCAGAAAAATAAAAAATGCCACGGCATCAGATACTGTGGCAAAATTAGATAAAAATTTTTAATTTCCAAAAATAATGATAAAAATCTGAAGAGCGGTTAAGGCAAAAGCAGCTACTCGGTATAATAAATGCGGCGTACGCGCGGGCTTATCGAGGTAAGAATCTCGTAAGGAATGGTGCCAAGCGTGTCAGCCATAGGTGTTACTGGATTTTCGGGGGAGAATACCACCACAGTATCGCCGACGGCAGCCCCACCCGGACGCGATGCGTCGGCGGATGGAGCATAGGTAATATCAATCATGCAGATATCCATGCAGATATTCCCTACGGTGGGGCATGGATGTCCGTTCACCAGAAAACTTACCGCGCCACACCCCATGCGACGGTTAATGCCGTCGGCATATCCGACCGGTATTGTCGCTATGCGGCTGCGGCGGGTGAGCACTCCGCGGCGTCCATAACCTATTGTGGTGCCCGCGTCCCATTCTTTTATGGCAATTATTACCGTGCTGAGGGTCGAGACCTGGCGCAATTGCGATTCCGAGCCGTCGCGCAACGTAGGCACACCATATAGACCGATGCCCAGACGCACCATATCGTACTGATATTGCGGATAGCGTATAATTCCGGCAGTATTAAGGATGTGACGCTTGACGTTCCACTGCGGGAACGCATCGACAATCATTGCCGACAGGCGGTCGAACAGCGAAAGTTGCCCTTCGGTATAATCGTTCATATCCGGACAGTCGGCTGTGGCGAGATGGGAGAATACCGAAGCGACCCTGATACAATTCTGACCGCGTATTATCTCGATCACCCGCGCAAGATCCTCTTCGAGGAATCCCAGACGATGCATTCCGGTGTCGAGCTTCAGATGTACGGGATAATCCTTCACCCCGAGGCGGCGCGCCTGTTCTATAATCTCCTCGAGGATATCGAAACTGAAGATCTCCGGTTCAAGACGGTTGCTGAAGAGCTGGCGATAGTTGAGCACTTTCGGGTTCAACACCATGATAGGCATCGTGATGCCGGCGCGCCGGAGGTCGATACCTTCATCGAGCACAGCTACGGCCAGATATGCCGCCCCTGCGCTCTGGAGCGTTTTCGCGAGCTCATATGATCCGGCTCCGTAGCCCGAAGCCTTCACCATCGCCACAATTCCGGTTGACGGACGCAGACGCGAACGATAGAAGTTGTAGTTGCTCACGAGTGCGTCGAGATTCACTTCGAGCACTGTCTCGTGAGTGCGCGCTTCGAGCATCCGGCTCAGGCGGTCGACCGGATTTTCAGGAGACCCTTTGAATAGAATGAGCTGATGGTCGAAATCGGTAGTGGAGAGAGCCGCAAGTGCGGCATCAATATCAGGGAAATATCTGTCGCGACTGCTATGGCGCACACTGTAGCTGCTGATCTCCTTACCAATACCGATTATAGCGTCGATTCTATGCATATCACACAGCCGGCCCAATTCGGCATAAGTATCGGAAGGGGTGGCTGCCTCATGGTCAAGATCCGTTACAACGAGAGTTGTCGTATGATCGGCAGTTGCACGTCGGGTCATGAAGTCGAGCGCCGGAGCGAGCGAATGAAGGTCGCAGAGATAATCGTCGGAAATAAGCAGGTTGTGGTTTACGCCATCGACTACCCGCAGGCGGGTGCCCATGGGACGCAGACGGTCTATACGCTCCAGAGCAGCATCGGTCTCGAGCCCCATCGCCACCATCACCGCCATGCATGTAGCGGCATTGCGTCTCTCCCACGGATGGATGAGGCGTGGAAATCTTTCAGTTGAAATATCGGGAAGAAAACCGGAGGAATCTACTTTATAAAGTGATTCAGGCAGTAATCCCCGCTGCTGCATATCGTTGATAACCTCAACAACATCGCTGTCATCACCGGGATAGACGAGAGTCGATGCATGCGAGGCGAGCGTCAGTTTCTCCTCTATTTTACTATGGAGCGATGCGAACCCTTCGTTATGGTCAGATGTGATGGAGGTGAGCACAACTATGTCAGGCGAGATCATCCGTTCGAGAGGACGCATCTCACCCTTGGCAGATATTCCTGCCTCGATGATGGCGAGATTAGCCTCGCCACTCAGTTGCCATAACGATAACGGTACACCTATGGAGGAATTATAGCTACGTGGCGACCGGGCTACGCGGTAGTCGCCGCGCAAAAGCAGATACAGCCACTCCTTTACAAGGGTCTTGCCCCGTGAACCGGTAATTGCTATCACCGGCATTGAGTTGGCACGCCGGTTGGCAGCAGCCACAGCCATCAACGCAGCCGACACACTCTCTACCGTTATAAAATCAGCCTCGGGGAAACGCTCTTCGAACCTCCGGTCCATATCTACGACAAAGGCTCTGACACCACGGTCATATAGCTCGCCTATATACGAATGTCCGTCACCACGACTCGTACGCAGTGCGAAAAACAGGCTGTGAGCCGGATCGATAAGCGACCGGCTGTCGGTCAGCAGAATCTCTATTTCCCTCCGTGGATAATTGAGATCACGCGAAAGGGGTATATCGGAGAGGAGGGTGCTTATTTCTGAGAGTAACACTTCGGCTATTAGTAATTAGTAATTAGCAATTCAAAAAACATCTATCGTTCTTTACTTCTTAACTTCTCAACTTCTTTACTTCTTCTTCCCCTTCAAAAACGCCTCACCGAAGCGGGTGTAGATATATTCGGCGGCAGCCTCCGAAGGGTGAATCATGTCGGAAGCGTAGAAGCGATAGTCGCGCAACTCGTCGTCAAGAATCTCATATGCCGGGAAATAGACCACATCATCAAGAGTGTTGCATATGGTGTCGGCCGCAAGAAGAAGACGTGCCTTGGAAAGCTTATCGGCATGCATCCCATACGATTTGTGGCGCACAGGGCTCACGGTAAGTATCACCCTCATCTGAGGAGCCAGTAAGCGGAGACGCTGAAGGGTAGAATTGAGGTCTGACGTAATTTCATCAAGCGAAAGATCGCGGATTTCAAAACATGCAGCCGGAAGTTTGTGGCAGTTAGCCACCACGCAACCGGTATCCTTAGCCACAAACGCACGGGCAGAACCGAGCGTCAGCATCAGCCACCGCAACGACGGAAGGGCTTCATGGAGGCTACAGACTGCGCTGTTCATTTTCGCAAGTGCCGTATCGCGATCCGGGTCGGAGAAAGAGCTGTGGAAGTCGGGAGAATGCCAGAATCCATTGAGTTCGTAAAGATCTGACGCCACATAGGGGGTCCCGTCGGCTACCCTGCGGAGCTGCCGGCATATCGATGCTGGATTGAACAGCGTGCCGAGCGGATTTGGACGCACATTGAACCCTGCGGCTGCCATGCGTCGGCCGATCTCGTCGGAGAAACACGATCCTACGGTCCATACCGGCTCTTCAGGTAAGATCCGGTACGGCGACGGGGTAATAACCACCGGCGTAAAAAATCGCTCCATTCGGTCAACGTTCATAGCCTCAGAACATCTGGTAATCTACTGACAGCACCTGGAACTCGGTGCGGCGGTTTATCTGGTCGGCGATCTCCTGATCCTCCTCCGACAGCTGCTCGATGTATTCCGGAGTGAGCACATCACCCTCCTGAAACTGGGGATAGATGCGTGCCAGTTTCTTGGTGATGGTCTTGGGGCGGCTCTTGCCGTAGCCCTGGCTCTGAAGGCGATCAGGCTCTATGCCTACCGATATCAGATAGTCGATCACCGACTGTGCGCGGCGCCCTGAGAGGTTTATGTTGTACTCATCCGAACCCCAGCGGTCGGTATGCGAAGCCATCTCGATGGTTACGTTTGGATTATCGCGGAGCACCTGCGCCATCTCGTCGAGCCCCTCCTTCGATTCGGGGCGGAGAGTTGCTTTGTCGAAATCGTAGAAAATATTGTCGATCACCACAGGCTTGTTGATTGAGGCGAGAATGAAATCCACCCCATATTCGGCATCCTCCTCGGCGGTGTCTGACGTGAACTCCTGCTTGGCATTGAGGTAGCCCTGCGCACCGGCAAGCATCACATAACTTACACCCCTCTCAAGCGGAAAGCGGAAACTGCCGTCGGGCTTGGCCACCGCCTTGCGGTTACTGCCATCCTTACCTACGATGCGGATAACGGCGTTGGGCACCGGCTCCTCATCCTTGTCGAGCACCCATCCCGAAATCCAAATCTGAAGGTCGGGGAGCTCGAATGAGTAGATGTGGTCGT
>CAZDWY010000012.1:0-48637 GCA_964509345.1 uncultured Alistipes sp. | reverse complement strand
ACGAGTTGAGAGCCTTCAGCTGGGCGACCATGTTGGAGTACATGCCGCCGGGAACTTCCGCTTCCTTTACGAGAAGGTTCGGTTTGGGGAAACCGAAGTATGCCTCTATCGCGTGGCATGCTTCGAGCAGGGCTTCTTCGTCGGAGGCTTTTGCTGCGGCGATAGCTTTGTCGAAGAGCGCGTCCACCTCGGCGGGAAGTGTGTCGTTGAGGGGATCGAAGCGTTTGGGGAAGTTGTCTTTGTTGAGGTCGAAGTCTGCCAGATTGCGGCGCACACCTTCGAGGCGTTCGCGGATCTCGCCAACCTTCTCCATGTTCACATCCACTTCTACTCCGAGCTTCTTACAGAAGATATATACAAGTTCCAAGGCGGGGGCTGCGGATCCTTCACCGAACCACCATATGTTGGTGTCGAGAATATCCACACCGTTGAGGATCGCCATTACCGACGAGGCAAGACCATAGCCGGGGGTACAGTGGGTATGGAAATCGACTGGTACCTTGAGCACATCCTTGAGCTTTCCGATGACCGATGCGGCGCGCAGCGGGTTCACCAGACCTGCCATATCTTTCAAGGTGATTATCTTGGCGCCCAGACGCTCCATCTCGAGAGCGAGGTTTACGAAATATTCGTCGGTGAAAATCTTTTTGGGCGCGGGAGCGGCCTTCTCCTTCTTTCCGAAAAGCGATGCGAAAAAGCCTTTCTTCGCAGGAGCGGGAGCCGGTTCCTCTTTAGGATCCACGGTGTAGCATACGGCAGCGTCGGCTATGCCTCCGAGCTCGTTGATAAGACGGATGCTTTCGCGGACATTGTCAATGTCGTTGAGGGCGTCGAAGATACGCATTACGCTCAGACCGTTCTTGATAGCTTCCTTATAGAAACCTTCGAGAACAGAATCGGGGTAAGGAACGTAGCCGAAAAGGTTGCGGCCGCGTGACAGGGCCGAGAGGAGCTGGTCGGGACCCACTGCCTCGCGGATGGTGCGGAGGCGCACCCAGGGCGATTCGTCGAGATAGCGCATCACGGAATCAGGAACAGCACCGCCCCATACTTCCATAATGTAGAATCCAGCCTCTTTGTAGAGGGGGAGCAGCGGATCGATATCCTGCTGTTTCAGACGGGTGGCGAAGAGCGACTGCTGTCCGTCACGCAGAGTGAGGTCTCTGATTTTTAGCTTCTTTGTTACCATAACCTATTGTTTTATATGTGGTTCGGGATTTACATCCTATAGTAATCCCAGTTGAAGGGATGTTCCTGAAACCGGGGGAACAACCCGCTTAAATCTTGTCGCAAAATTACAAAATAATTTTGAAATATCAAGTGAACCCATCGAAACCGCCTCAAAAACAGTTTGATTCTCTGTCACCCTTCCGCAGATATTTGCGAGGGTTGGCTGTAGATGTTAAAATGTGTTATTATTTGGAGCTATTTCGAATAATGAGGCCGCTTCAGGGCTCCGATTTCATGAAAAATGGCGATATTTGCACACTCAAATAAAACGGAACAAACCGCGTATCATTCGCGGCGCATCATAGGCTATGAGATTGTCAGATTTGAAAAGCGGTCAGAGTGCAGTGATCGTTAAAGTATTAGGTCACGGGGCTTTCCGCAAGCGTGTCATTGAGATGGGATTCGTCAAAGGGAGGAAAATCACAGCTATCCTTTCCGCCCCGTTAAAAGATCCGGTGAAATACCGACTGATGGGCTATGAAGTGTCGCTGCGCCGCAGTGAGGCTTCGATGGTTGAGATAATACCCATTGAAGATGAAAGCTCTCGCGAGCAGACACCCGCATCGGGACATATCGCCCCCTCTGACGAGGTTGATCCAATCCATCGCGAACGCTACGAAGGGGAACGCCACATTATCAACGTGGCGCTGATAGGTAATCCTAACTGTGGCAAGACATCATTGTTCAATGTGGCGTCGGGGTCTCAGGAGCATGTCGGCAACTACAGCGGTGTCACCGTCGATGCCAAAAAAGGTGTTTTTACCTACGGAGGTTACAAGATCAACATCATCGATCTGCCGGGAACTTACTCTCTGTCGGCATATTCACCCGAAGAGAAATATGTGCGTCGCTATCTGCGCGACAGCAGCCCGGATATAATTGTGAATGTTGTCGATGGATCGAATCTTGAGCGGAATCTATATCTTACCACCGAACTCATCGACATGGACTATCCGATGGTGATAGCACTGAACATGTTCGACGAGATGCGTTCGCGCGGAATGGAATTCGACTATGAGAAATTCGGGAGTCTGATCGGTATACCGGTGGTGCCTACGGTTAGCCGCAACGGGGAAGGGGTAGATCGTCTGTTCAATACGATCATAGAAGTTTATGAGCGCCGCAATGCGGTGGTGCGCCATGTGCATGTGAAACTCGGTCAAGACTTCGAGAATGGTCTTGCTGAGCTGAAGGATGCGATAAAAGCCGACAAAAGCATTCATCCCCACTATTCTCCGCGTTATCTCGCTATACGCCTGATGGAGGGGGATCCTGAGGCGGAGGAAGCTGTGGCTGCCAACGGTGAAATCATAGCATTGCGCGACCGCAAGAAAGCCGGGCTCGAACGTCATCACAGAGGTGAAGATATATCGGAACTCATAGCAGGAGAGAAATACGGCTTTATCGCCGGAGCGCTTGCTGAAACCCTCGTCATCCCTGATACAGAGAAGCAGAACCGGACATATGTGATTGATTCCATCGTGACCAACCGGATTTTCGGTTTCCCGTTCTTTCTTGCCGTGATGCTCTTTATCTTCTGGTTTACCTTTGCGGTAGGAAGCTACCCGCAGGATTGGATTCAGACAGGGGTGGATTTTCTCGCGGGGATCGTCAACCGCCATATGGCAGAGGGACCTCTGAAGGATCTTCTCGCCAACGGTATTATAGGAGGTGTCGGTGGGGTCATCGTATTCCTTCCCAATATCCTGATTCTCTTCTTCTTCATATCGTTTATGGAGGATTCCGGATATATGGCGAGGGCTGCTTTCATCATGGATCGGCTGATGCATCGCATCGGACTTCACGGCAAGTCGTTCATTCCCCTTGTGATGGGGTTCGGATGCAATGTCCCAGCCATAATGGCCACACGCGCTATCGAGAGCCGCTCGTCGAGGCTGATCACCATACTTATCACACCCTTTATGAGTTGCTCGGCGCGATTGCCGATGTATGTGCTCCTCATAGGCACATTTTTCGAGCCTGAGGCAGCTTTGGTCTTTTTAGGAATGTATGTCATTGGAGTCGTGGCAGCTATGTTTACAGCCCGCATGCTCCGTAAATTCTTTTTCCGCAAGGATGAGACCCCTTTTGTAATGGAACTTCCTCCTTACAGATTGCCTACCATGAAAACTACACTGCGCCACATGTGGAGTAAAGGTAAGGAATATCTGAACAAGATGGGAGGTATTATTCTCGTCGCCTCGATAGTTGTGTGGGCGCTTAATTTCTTTCCTTTGCGTGGAGAGAAACCTGCCGAAATACAGCAGATCAATATCGAGGAAAGCGATGATATCTACCCTGCCCGCGATTCTTATCTCGAGATGATGGGGAAAGCGGTTAATCCTGTTCTTGAGCCGCTCGGATTCTCATGGAGAGCAACTGTGGCGGCTGTGGCGGGTATTCCTGCGAAGGAGATAGTTGTCAGCACACTCGGAGTGCTCTATACCGGCTCAGGGGAGGCTCCTGACGCAACCCTTTCGCAGCGTTTGACAATACCTCTGCAGGGGGCGGTCAAGCCCGACTTCAACCGTGCGAACGCCTTGAGTTTCATGATATTCATATTGCTTTATTGCCCCTGCACGGCAACTGTTATAGCTATTGTCCGCGAAACGCGGTCATGGCGTTATGGAGCCTTCGCCGTGATATACAATACGGTTCTGGCGTGGCTGGCAGCGTTCGCAGTCTATCGCGTGGCTCTACTTTTCATATGATTTTCATGATTTTCCTATATGGTTTTGATTTTAAGGATTAAGTTGACTAACTTTGCAATCATTGAAACGTAATTAACCTATATATTTGATCTGGCAATTATAAAAAATTACACCTTAATCATCCCATGAAACTAACTTTTAATCAATTGCTGTTTGGATGCGCACTCGCACTCACGACAGTATCCTGTGCCTCGGATAAAAGTCCGCGGCAGCAGACATTGACAGCGGTGTCGTTTGAGAATGTAACGCTTGCCGATTCTTTCTGGTTGCCAAGACTGCAGACCCAGAAAGAGACACTGGTGCCATTCTCGCTTGACAAGACCAGGCCTGCTGTCGAAAACCTTCGTCGGACGGCACTCTACCAGCATACCGGAAAAGAGGAGACACTCAGACCACTGGCGAGATATGTCGACTCCGATCTGTTCAAGGTAATGGAAGGAGCGGCATATCTGCTCATGCTTCAGCGTGATGAAGCTCTTGAAGCGCGCATGGATTCAATTATCGACATAATTGCGGATGCACAGATGCCCGACGGTTACCTGTATGAGCAGTTCCAGGTGTCTCCTGGTATGTTGAGACGCGATTCCGATATAGGCGACCGTCCCTATTCCTATGTTCTTCACAGCCATGAGCTCTACAATATGGGACATATGTATGAGGGCGCAATAGCCTATTATAAGGCGACGGGCAAACGCAAATGGCTTGATGTGGCAGAGAAGAATGCCCGACACATCAACAAGGTTTTTTTCGAGGGAGATTCTGCCTATAACGATGGTAAACCGGTCAATCAGGCTCCCGGACATGAAGAGATCGAGCTCGCTCTTGTGAAGATGTACAATGCCACCGGCGATTCGCTATATCTCGATATGGCGCGGAAGTTCATCGACATAAGAGGGGTGACTTATGTTCCGGACGGAACCGGAGGTGTTATGACCGGAGAATATTCCCAGCAGCATAAGCCTGTGCGCGAGCAACATGAAGTATGCGGGCATGCAGTCCGCGCCATGTACCTGTATTCGGCAATGGCAGATGTGATGGGTGCCACAGGCGATACCACTCTGCTTCGCCCGCTCCAGGATATATGGCATGACTACGTAGACGCGAAGATGCATATCAACGGTGGTCTGGGCGCGGTTCCCGGTATCGAAGGTTTCGGCCCGGCATATGAACTTCCCAACAAAGACACATACGATGAGACATGTGCTGCCGTCGGTAATGTTTTCTTCAACTACCGCATGTATCTCGCAACGGGTGATCCCAAATATCTTGATGTGGCCGAGATCGCGTTGTATAACAATGTACTCGCCGGTGTCAATATGGAAGGGAACCGCTTCTTCTATGTGAACGTGCTTGAAGCCGACGGACGCAAGGCCTTCAATCATGGCCGGGCAGGGCGGTCACCCTGGTTCGGAACTGCATGTTGCCCCTCCAACATGGCGCGCCTTATCCCGCAGGTGTCCGGAATGGTTTATTCACATGATAACGATAATAACATCTACTGTGCCCTCTATGTCGGAAGCGACGGTGAAGTACCCCTTAAAGATGGCAAGGTCTCTCTGGCGCAGCGTACATCCTATCCCTTCTCCGGCGATGTCACAATCGATGTTACCCCTGCAGCCGAGGGACAGGAATTCACTCTGTGGCTGCGTGTTCCCACATGGGCAACCGACCGGTTTGTTCCAGGAGAGTTATACTCCTATGCCGACGACATCGATGTGCACAAACCTACGGTCACAGTCAATGGCAAGACATATGGCGCAAAGTCAAGCGGTGGATATATTCCGGTGAGGCGCAAATGGTCGGCAGGCGATAAGGTGACGCTTTCTCTGCCAATGCCGTTGCGATACTCCAAGGCACGCAGCGAAGTGCAGGCCGACTCAAACCGCGTGGCACTATCCCGCGGACCGCTGCTCCTATGCGCCGAAGGTGTTGACAATCAGTTCAGGGCATCGGCATATATCGTCGGCGATATCAGCCAGCAGGGTGAGGTAGGATATTTCTCCGACGGACCTATTGCAGGTATACCGAATGTAACGATACAGGCATCTGCCATCGACAGTTCCCGCACCGAGGTATCCGCACCGCTTGCTCTTCTGCCGTATTATGCATGGAATAACCGGGGTGATAACGGAACCATGAATGTGTGGTTCGCCCGCGATTATGCCACAGCCCTTCCCGGACTCTTTCCGACAGTTGAGAAAGTGAAGGAGGTCGCGGCATCCTATACATATTCGGGGGATGATCCATATGCAGTCGCCGACGGAAAGAAACCTTCGTCATCCGCTGATAAATCCATACCGCGATGGACTTCATGGCCCCGTCTGGGCGAATCGCAGACAGTAGAAATATCACTGCATAAGCCTCAGAATCTTGAGTCTGTATCGGTATATTGGTACAACGACAATGGGGGAGTGAAATACCCTGCCTCCTGGAGTGTAGATTATCGCGCTGATGGCGAATGGGTTCCAATGAAGCCATATGTCACAGACCGATATGGAATACTTCCGGATCAGTTCAATATGGTGCATCCCGCCACTCCGGTAATTACCGATGCCATACGCATCAATGCAGTTCCGGTTGAAGATGCGGCTGTTGGTATTCTTGAAGTTGATATAGACTGATCTTACACCACCTTCGTCATCCATATACAGCTGAGGGCGTATCGCGAGATATTTGACACGCCCTCAGCTGCCTTTACCCTTTTGCAGACTATTCGCATATGTCGAAAAGGAGGTATTTTATGAGGTTAGTGCAATAAGATTTTGATTTTTTACTGAAGCTTGGGGGAGAATATGATTTTTTTTGTAACTTTGCCCCAATTTTCAAGAAACAATCTTCGGACCGACATTCACAATGAGCATTAAAGACATTTCAGTGAAGTTTGCCGAACCTCAGGATGCCAAGTATGCCGACCTTATTGTGAAGCTGATCTACGAATCAGCTCTGCAGCGGGGAACAGGCATTGCCAAGCGTTCACCCGAATATATCGCCAAGAAAATAACCGGCGGTAAAAGTGTGGTGGCGCTTCATGGCGACCGCCTGGTAGGGTTCAGCTACATCGAGAGCTGGGGTCATGGCGATTTTGTGGCAACATCCGGATTGATTGTCGACCCAGAATACCGCCATCTTGGCCTTGCCGGCGCCATCAAGGCGAAAACTTTCGAGCTGGCTCGACTTCGATTTCCGTTTGCCAAACTTTTCTCCATCACTACCTCGCTCCCGGTAATGAAACTTAATTCGCGTATGGGCTACAAGCCCGTTACTTTCTCGGAGCTTACAGATGACGATGAGTTCTGGCGAGGATGCGAGGGATGCAGGAACTACGATATCCTGCAGCGTAACAACCGACGCATGTGCCTCTGCACAGGGATGCTTTACGACCCTCAGCAGCCATTGACCGACAAAAATCGGGCTAATCCGTATGTGATGAAGGTAAAAAACACCTTAAACAAAATCTTCCACCTACCCCACACAAAATAGGGAAATCGAAATCAGAAACCACAATGACAAAAAACAAGAAAAAAAAGGTGTTGCTGGCCTTCTCAGGAGGTCTCGACACCAGTTTCGCCGTGAAATATCTCAGCGAGGAACTCGGATATGAGGTACATACCGCAATCGCCAACACAGGCGGCTTTACAGAAGAGGAACTCGCTGTGATCGCTGACAAAGCCAATCGTCTGGGCGCTGCATCGCATGCGACTCTCGACATTACAAAGGATTATTACGACAAGAGCATCCGCTATATGGTCGCCGGCAATGTGCTCCGCAATGGAACGTATCCTATCTCCGTAAGCTCAGAACGTATTTTTCAGGCGATCGCAACCATAGAGTACGCTAAAAAGATAGGTGCCGACGCTATCGCCCACGGTTCCACCGGAGCGGGCAACGATCAGGTACGCTTCGACCTTACATTCCAGATTCTCGCTCCGGATATCGAGATTATCACACCCACCCGTGATATGACTCTCACACGCGAGTATGAGATCGACTATCTGAAGAAACATGGTTATGAGGCTGATTTCAAAAAACTGGAGTATTCAATCAATAAAGGGCTTTGGGGCACCTCAATCGGCGGCAAGGAGACTTTGCAGTCCGACAAAACACTTCCCGATGAAGCCTATCCTTCGCAGGTAACTGCCCATGAGCCTGAAAAACTTACTATATCATTCAAGGAGGGAGAAATATCTGCTGTCAACGGTAAGGAATACACCGACAAGGTAGAAGCAATCCGCGAGGTGGAGCGTATCGGATCGCGCTTCGGTATCGGACGTGACATGCATATCGGAGATACCATTATCGGTATCAAAGGGCGTGTAGGTTTTGAGGCAGCCGCTCCGATCCTGATCATTGCGGCCCACAAGATGCTTGAAAAGCATACTCTCACAAAGTGGCAGCAATATTGGAAAGACCAGGTGGGCAACTGGTACGGCATGTTCCTCCACGAGGCGCAGTATCTCGAGCCGGTGATGCGCGATATCGAGAAGATGCTTGAAAGTTCGCAGCGTAATGTCACTGGTACGGTAGAGCTCACCCTTCGTCCTCTGGGCTATACACTTGTGGGTGTTGATTCCCCATTTGATCTGATGAAAACCGATTTCGGTGAGTACGGCGAGGTGAACAAGGCGTGGAGTGCCGATGATGTCAAAGGGTTTACCAAGATAATGGGAAACCAGATGAAAATCTATCACAACAACCAGGTTAAAAACGGTAAGGCATGATTAATGTGGGTATCATAGGGGGCGCCGGCTACACAGCCGGCGAACTCCTTCGTTTGCTCGTCAATCATCCTGCCGTGAATATCAAGTGGATCCATTCCACCAGCAATGCCGGAGAGCCGGTGACTGCCGTCCACACCGGTCTCGACGGTGAGTGTCAGCTCATCTTCTCCGATACCTATCCGCTTGATGATATTGACCTGCTTTTTCTATGCTCGGCCCACGGTCACAGTGCCCGCTTCTGGGAGGAAAATGTCCGTCCGGAGGGGCTCAAAGTGATAGATCTCGCACAGGATTTCCGCGACGAAAGCAACGGTTATGTCTACGGACTGCCGGAGGTAAATCTGAGCCGCATTGCCCGGGCATCTTCAATCGCCAACCCTGGGTGTTTCGCAACCGCAATACAGTTGTCGCTGCTGCCTCTCGCTGCCGCAGGATTACTTTCGGGCGACGTGAATGTCACAGCTCTTACCGGATCCACCGGAGCTGGTGTCAAACCGGGCGCCACAACCCATTTCAGCTGGCGCAACGACAATATCTCGGTCTACAAGCCCTTCACCCATCAGCATCTGAAGGAGATCGGAATGACCCTTTCGCAACTGCAGCCCGGTAATGATGCCCGCATAACATTCATACCAATGCGCGGTGACTTCCCTCGCGGCATTTTCGCTGTCACCACACTCAGGTCATCGCTATCGACTGAAGAGGCCCTTGCACTTTACCGTGACTTTTATAAGGACGCTCCGTTTACCGTGGTGAGCGATAGTCCCATACACCTCAAGCAAGTGGTAAATACCAATAAGGCGATCATTAATGTGCAGGCTCATGACGGTATGCTTCTGATCACATGTGCTGAAGATAATCTGTTGAAGGGAGCTTCCGGTCAGGCGGTTCAGAACATGAACATAATGTTCGGGCTTGATCAGCGTGAAGGACTCCGCCTCAAACCATCGGCTTTCTGATATAATTGTTTGGTTATGAATCTTTTTGATGTATATTCGTTATACGAAATAGAACCGGTGCGCGGTGATGGATCACATGTGTTTACTGCCGATGGAACCGAATATCTTGACCTTTACGGCGGTCATGCGGTAATTTCTATCGGTCATGCCCATCCCGCTTATGTCAAAGCTCTGTCGGAACAGGTGGCTCGTCTCGGATTCTACTCCAATTCAGTGGAGAATTCTCTCCAGGTAGCTCTTGCCGAAAAGCTTGGGCGGATCTCCGGATACGACGATTACAGTCTGTTCCTATGTAATTCAGGCGCGGAAGCGAATGAGAACGCTATTAAGCTGGCTTCGTTCGCGACCGGGCGCAGCAAGATACTTGCTTTCGGCAAGGCTTTCCACGGCAGAACTTCAGGCGCAGTTGCCGCTACCGATAATCCTGCCATACGCGCTCCGTTCAACGAGACGGACAACGTGGTCTTCGTACCGCTCAACGATATCGAGGCAGCCCGTCGGGAACTTTCTACCGGGGAGTATGCCGCTGCAATAATCGAGGGGATACAGGGCGTATCGGGTATTCACGAGCCAACCGACGCTTTCCTGCGTGAGCTTGTTGAACTTTGCCATGCAAACGGAAGCAAGCTGATTCTCGATGAGATACAGTCGGGTTACGGCCGTTCGGGAATGTTTTTCGCCCATCAGCATAGTGGTATCCGTCCCGATATCATAACCTGTGCCAAAGGTATTGCCAACGGTTTCCCATGCGGCGCCGTTCTGATAGCTCCCGATATTACTGCACGGAAGGGGATGCTCGGAACAACATTCGGTGGAAATCATCTGGCTTGTGCGGCAGCCATTGCAGTTTTGGATGTGATGGAGGATGAAGACCTGGTTGCCAACGCCGCAAGGGTTGGCGAGTACCTCGCCGGTGAGCTGCGTAAAATCCCGCAGGTATCCGATGTTCGCGGGCGTGGCCTGATGATCGGTTTCGAGGTGGAGGGATTCACCGGCAGCGACCTTCGCCGCCGTCTGCTGTTTGGCGAGCATATATTTACCGGAGGGGCCGGGGAGCGCACTGTGAGGCTGTTGCCTGCGCTGGGTCTTTCAATGGCTGATGCCACCCGTTTCATAGAATCCCTTAAAAAAGTAGTGTCATGAAAAAGTTTACATGTGTAGGTGATATCGGTCCGCTTGATGTAGCCCTTGCCGAGGCTGCGGAAGTGAAGCGCAACCGGTTCGGCTTCACCGATCTCGGGAAAAACCGCACTCTGTTGATGATATTTTTTAATTCTTCGTTGCGCACACGTCTGAGCACTCAGAAAGCAGCCATGAATCTCGGCATGAATGTAATGGTGCTCGATGTGAATCAGGGCGCCTGGAAACTTGAGACTGAACGTGGGGTTGTGATGGACGGTGACAAGGCAGAGCATCTTCTTGAGGCTATCCCCGTAATGGCATCCTATTGCGATGTGATAGGTGTGCGCTCGTTCGCCGGATTGAAAGACCGCGACGAGGATTACGAGGAGCGTGTCATAAGTCAGTTTATCCGCTATTCCGGTCGCCCCGTTTTCAGCATGGAGGCTGCCACACGCCATCCTCTTCAGAGTTTCGCCGACCTTATAACTATCGAGGAGTTCAAGGCTAAGGAGCGCCCCAAGGTAGTAATGACATGGGCGCCTCATCCGCGTGCGCTCCCTCAGGCAGTTCCCAATTCATTCGCCGAATGGATGAATGCTACAGACTATGAGTTTGTGATAACCCATCCGCGTGGCTACGAGCTTGATCCGCAGTTCGTGGGTAACGCTGTTGTGGAGTATGATCAGGATAAGGCTCTCGAGGGCGCCGATTTCGTATATGCAAAAAACTGGTCGGCTTACACAGCGCCGAACTACGGGAAGATACTTTCTACAGACCGTTCGTGGACCGTCGATTCGCGTAAAATGGCGCTGACCGACAATGCATTTTTCATGCATTGTCTCCCTGTCCGCCGCAATATGATCGTTACCGACGATGTGATTGAATCGGAGCGGAGCATTGTGATTCCTGAAGCCGCGAACCGCGAGATTTCCGCCCAGACAGTGTTGAAACGAATTCTCGAGACGCTATGATAAATGTTGTGAAGATTGGAGGAAATGTCATTGACAACCCCGATGCGCTTGCCTCTTTTCTGAAGGATTTCGCCGCGCTTCCCGGGCGGAAGATACTTGTTCATGGTGGCGGAAAGGAGGCAACCCGACTGAGTGAAAGCATGGGATTGAAAGCCACAATGATCGACGGACGCCGTGTCACGGACCGACGCACGCTTGATGTGGTGACGATGGTCTACGCCGGACTCATCAATAAGCGCATTGTGGCGCTGTTGCAGCAACTCGGCTGCGATGCCGCCGGACTTACCGGAGCCGATGGTAATGTGATTCCGGCTGTGCGACGCCCTGCACAGCCTGTCGATTACGGCTTTGTGGGCGATATAGATCCGGCGAAAGTCAACGATGCGTTTATCCGGACATTGCTTGAGGCGGGTGTTACCCCCGTGTTCTGTGCGATATGCCACGATGAATCAGGCTCGCTCCTCAACTGTAACGCCGATTCCGTTGCCTCTGCGGTTGCTGTGGGAGCATCGAGGATAGCCCCCGTACGTCTCACCTATTGCTTTGAGAAGCCGGGTGTGATGACAGATGTAGACGATGACACATCGGTGATTCCGCTCATTACTGCTGCGACTTTCGGAGAGCTCAGGAGCTCCGGAGTTGTTGCGCAGGGGATGATTCCTAAGCTTCAGAATGCGCTCCGGAGCAACGAGCAGGGGGTAAGGGAAGTAAGAATATGCCATGCCACGGCGCTTGCCGCTGACGGAGGAACCATCGTGCGCTATGAATGAGCATCCGCGTCTCCGTCAGGCTGTGGAGCTGTTGAAGCGCCTGATAACTGCCCCCTCCCCCTCGCGCGAGGAATCTGCCACGGCTGATATCTGGCAACAGTGGCTCGTCGGGCAGGGAGTAGCTGACGTCCGGCGTCTCCACAACAATGTGTGGGCTGTAGCCCCTGGATTCCGTCCCGGTCGCCCTACGCTGATGCTCAACTCTCATCACGACACTGTGCGCCCCGTACCATCATATACCCGCGATCCATACGACGCCGCATCAGATGGTGACAGACTCTATGGGCTTGGGAGCAACGATGCCGGAGCATCCGGGGTTGCGCTCGCCTGCACATTTCTTGACCTCATGGAGTGTCCGGATCTCGGTGTGAATCTGATTCTCGCGATAACGGCGGCTGAGGAGGTGATGGGAGAACTGGGTATGAGGGCGTTTCTGCCTCATCTCGCTGAGCTCAGGCTGACACCGGATATGGCTCTCGTCGGAGAACCAACCGGAATGCAGCCTGCAATAGCAGAGCGAGGTCTGGTGGTGCTTGACGCGGTAGCCGAAGGGCAGTCGGGGCATGCGGCGCGCAATGAGGGGGTGAACGCAATTTATCGTGCGATGGAGGATATTGAGGCGTTGCGAAATTTCGAGGCACCTCAGGTCAGTGACATACTCGGGCCGATAAAGGTGAGTGTGACAATGATTAATGCGGGTACGCAGCATAATGTGGTGCCCGACAGATGCACCTATGTGGTCGATGTGCGCACCACGGATGCATATTCCAACGCGGAGACTGTTGATATGCTGAGAGATGTGGCTCAATGGAGCTCGCTTACCCCGCGTTCAACCCGTGTGCAGGCTTCGGTGATTTCCAAGGATCATCCGCTCGTGCGGGCGGCGGTAAAGTTAGGGCGGGAGCCATTCATATCACCGACAACGTCAGATATGGCGCTGATGCATTCCATACCGTCGTTGAAAATGGGCCCGGGTCAATCGTCGCGCTCGCATGCAGCCGACGAGTATATTCTTATAAGTGAGATAAACGAGGCGCTTGATCTCTACCCGCGTCTGATAAAGGATTTATAAAAACGATTTACAACAGTAGGCATTATGTCAAAACAGCTGTGGAACAAAGGCTTTCAGCCTGATAAAATGATAGAGAACTTTACCGTCGGGCGCGATCGCGAGCTTGATCTGCGTCTGGCTCGTTACGACGTGCAGGGCTCTATGGCTCATATACGCATGTTGCGCTCAATCGGGCTGCTCACTCAGGAGGAGCTCGACCTGCTTCTTCCGGTTCTTGAAGATATCGCCGGATCGATTGAGAGGGGGGAATTCGTTATAGAGCCCGGAGTTGAGGATGTGCACTCGCAGGTTGAGTTTCTGCTGACCTCACGTCTGGGTGATGTCGGCAAGAAGATTCATTCCGGGCGTTCGCGCAACGATCAGGTTCTGGTTGACCTGAAGCTCTTTTTCCGCGATGAGCTCCGGAACATTGCCAGCGCCATCAACCGTCTTTTCAAGCGTCTGCAGGCGTTGAGCGTCGAGCATAAGGATAAATTGATGCCGGGTTATACCCATCTCCAGGTTGCTATGCCTTCTTCGTTCGGATTATGGTTCGGCGCATATGCCGAGGCGCTTACAGATGATGTGCAGATGCTTCTGGCGGCTTACCATATCGCCAATCAGAATCCGCTCGGTTCGGCGGCAGGCTACGGGTCATCATTCCCTCTCGACAGGGAAATGACAACCGGACTGCTCGGCTTCGAACGTCCGCATTACAACGTTGTGGCGGCGCAGATGAGCCGCGGTAAGACCGAGCGCGCTGTGGCTATGGCAGTGAGTGCTGTAGCTTCTACTATCGGGCATATGGCAATGGATCTGTGTATGTGGATGTGTCCGAACTTCGCTTTTGTCACCTTCCCCGACGAGCTTACAACCGGATCGAGCATAATGCCTCATAAGAAGAATCCCGACGTATGGGAGATAATGCGCGGCAAATGCAACCGCCTTCAGGCGCTTCCCAATGAGCTTACCGTTCTTACCGCGAATCTGCCCCTCGGCTACAACCGTGATCTCCAGTTGATGAAGGATATCATGTTCCCCGCTACAACCGAGTTGACAGAATGTCTCGATATGGCGGAATACATGCTTGGGCATATCACTGTAAAGGATAATATACTCGACGATGAGCGCTACGATTATATTTTTACCGTAGAGGATGTGAATAGGCTCGTGTTGCAAGGTGTGCCGTTCAGGGATGCATACAGACAGGTGGGCATGTCGGTGCAGAATCACACCTACAAGCCCACCCGCGAAATAAGTCATACCCATCTCGGCAGCATCGGAAATCCTGCTACCGGACAGGTGACGAAAAAAATGGAGGAACTGCTGCGTCCTCTTATCAATTGATAATTACGATTCGAGCAGATAGCGCTCGGCGTCCATAGCGGCTCGGCATCCCGAAGCGGCGGCATTGATTGCCTGCTGATAGATAGGGTCGCACACATCGCCGGCGGCAAACACGCCCTCTGCACTGGTTGCTGTGGAGGGCGCGTTTACTTTAAGATAGCCCTCTGCATCCATGTCGATTTTCCCTTTGAAGAGGTTTGTGTTGGGGGTATGTCCTATTGCCAGGAAGAAACCGTCGATCGGGAGATCGAAATGGCGTTCCTGATCCGTGCCAGCATGTTCCACGATTTTTGCTCCTTCAAGCACTTCATCACCGTAAAGTGCGACAGTATTGCAGTTATATAGAATCTCGATGTTCTCTTTTTCGTCGAGGCGTTGCTGCATCACTTTTGATGCGCGCAGGAACGGCTTGCGAACTATCATGTAAACCTTTTTTGCAAGAGTGGAGAGGTAAAGAGCCTCCTCGCAGGCGGTATCGCCCCCACCGACTACTGCTACAGTGCGTTTGCGATAGAAGAAGCCGTCGCAGGTGGCGCATGCCGAAACCCCCATTCCCATATATTTCTCCTCGTCAGGCAGACCTAAGTAGCGAGCGCTGGCTCCGGTTGAGATGATTACTGTGGAGGCTTCGATTGTGTCGCCATTGTCGAGTTTAAGGGTATAAGGACGCTGTGTGAAGTCAACATCGGTGACGATACCCATGCGCACATCTGTGCCGAAGCGCTTGGCCTGGGTGCGCATATCCTCCATCATCTGGGTGCCGTTAACACCTTCGGGGTATCCCGGAAAATTTTCTACGTCGGTGGTGGTTGTAAGCTGACCACCGGGCTGGGGACCCTCTATCAGTATCGGAGCGAGGTTTGCCCGGGATGCATATATTGCGGCGGTGAAACCGGCAGGTCCGCCGCCTATGATTGCGCAGCGTGTAGTGGTTGTTGCCATTGTTCTGTTATTCTTGTTGTTAGTGTTATCGTAAATCTATTATGTCAGCTAAGGGATACTCCTTCGGGTCGAAGCGAAATTCGGTTATCGCAGGAGCCTTGATCTTTTCAAGATGCTGGAGCCTGATGGTGGTTACGGAACCGTCGGAGGTTGTCACTACTATCTCCCGTGGGAGGGATGTGGAGGAATCGAGCGTAAGCACCACTTTCGAGTAGTCGCTTTTAACCGTAGGGGTAAGCTCAATCTTTTCTGCTCCGGCAGGAGATTCCAGCCTCCTTGCCTTAAACTCCTTACGCATACTCTCTACTATCGCGAACGGATTAATCTGTTCAAGTTCCCCGGGAGTAGGCTCGGAAATATTTACTTCGTTTGCCGCATTGGATAGTGACCATTGGGTTTTGCCATCGAACCATGTAGTCATCTCGGGGGTAGAAATGCGGAAACGGTTGCCTGACAGCATTATTTCACCGTCGGTTCGTCGGCCGTCGAAAGCAAGGGAGAAGGTTCCGCGCAAGGCGGCGCTGTTCTTTATCTCCTTCTGCGCCTTAGCAAGAATATCGGCAGCAGTCGGGGTAGCCGCGCTACCTCCGAGTGCGGTGGCTATCACAGCTATAAGTAATCCGAATATATTGAGTCTGATTCCTCTCATCATAAGAGATAACATTCAATCAGGGGTTAAGGTTTGATTATTTAAAAAAGACAAATTGTCATTTCATCAAATTGTCAATTTGACTATTTGTCAATTTGATGAAATTTCAAGCCGTCAGCCGAGAGTGCGGAGTATATCCTGAAGCGCCATCATGTCGACGAGCACCTGGCGGGGTTTGCCGCCGGTGGCTGGGCCTACGATGCCTGCTGCCTCAAGCTGGTCCATGATCTTTCCGGCTCGAGCGAATCCCACCCCGAAGCGTCGCTGAACCGAACTTGTGGAGCCGAAACCGCTTTGCACGATAGCTTCTGCAACTTCGGTGAACAGGACATCGCGGTCCGACAGACTGCCGCTCCCTCCGAGGGCTCCACCTTCTCCCGGCTCGGGGGCAGGCTCCGGAAGTAGGTATGCCGTCGGGTAACCCGCCTGTTTTTCGATATGTTCGCATATCGCTTCAACTTCGGGTGTATCGATGAAAGCACACTGAACGCGGGTGAGGGCGCCGTTGTGGGAGAAAAGCATGTCGCCCTTACCGATAAGCTGATTGGCTCCGGGCCGGTCGAGGATGGTTTTGGAGTCGACCATCTGCGTAACGCGGAAGGCGATACGACCCGGGAAGTTGTTCTTGATAAGACCGGTGATAACATCGGTCGACGGGCGCTGCGTTGCCACAATCATGTGTATGCCCACGGCGCGGGCTTTCTGGGCGATACGCGCAACAGGTTTTTCTACCTCCTTGCCGGCTACCATTATCAGGTCGGCGAACTCGTCGACGATTACCACTATGTAGGGGAGAAAACGGTGTCCTTTGGTTGGGTTGAGGCGTTTCTGGATGAATTTTTCGTTGTATTCCGCAATAGAGCGCACGTTGGCGTCACGCAGCATGCCAAGGCGGTTGTCCATCTCTACACACAGCGAATTGAGGGTGGCGAGCACCTTATCCATCTGGGTCACCACAGCCTCCTCCTCGTCGGGCAGTTTAGCGAGGAAATGTTTTTCAAGTACGCTGTAAAGGCTGAATTCCACCATTTTCGGATCAATCAGAACGAATTTCAGTTCCGCCGGATGGCGCTTGTAGAGCAACGAAGCTATGATCGCATTCAGACCTACAGACTTACCCATGCCAGTTGCACCGGCAACCAGCAGATGGGGCATTTTGCACAGATCGGCAACGAAAACCTCGTTGGAAATAGTGGCACCCATGGCGAGCGGCAATGTTTCTTTCCCCTCGAGGAATCTTTTCGACGACAGGATAGAGCGTATGGATACAGTCTGCGGATCTTTGTTCGGAACTTCGATGCCGACAGTGCCTTTGCCCGGCATAGGGGCAATGATACGGATTCCGAGGGCTGCCAGCTGCAAGGCGATATCATCCTCCAGACGCTTGATCTTGGCGATTCTGACACCCTCGGCGGGAATAATTTCGTAGAGGGTCACAGTCGGTCCGACGGTAGCTTTTATCTTGCTGATCTCGATGCCGTAATCGTTGAGGGTTTTGCGGATGCGTGCCTGGTTCTCCTCCTGCTCGGCGATATCGCCGGTATTCTGTTTCTGAGGAATATCGCGCAACAACTCTACGGATGGTTTGATGTAGTGCGACAGTTCGGCCGTGGGATCATAAAGTTCCCCTTTCCCTTCATCACCTTCCTCAATTTCGTCGGCAACGATTACATCGAGCTGTGGCTCAGCGGTCTGTTCGAGCTCAGGAGCAGGTGCAGCAGCCGATGGAGCAGCTGGAGTTGCAGATGCAGGAATGCCCGGGGCTGTTGAGGGAGCGGTGTTATATAGCGGGGCATAGGGCGTAGGTTCTTCTACCACCGGTTCTTCAGCCATCGTTGGGTTGTCATATGGGTCACCCTGTGTCTCTTCCGGCCCGTCAGGGGCGTCGTAGGATGTTTGCGTTTCGTTATCAATATATTGAGCGTATCTTTCCTCCTCTTTTCCCTCCTCAAATTCTCCTGCAGGGTTCTCTTCAGTTTGTATTGGGGGCATATAGCGTGAGTGGTCGGTAATGGCATATGGATCTTCCTTCACATTATCGTAGCGGTCATCGAAACCTACCGCTACGGGGGGAGCGGGATCAGTATACTCATCTTCCTCACCAGTATAGTCACCGTCGGGAGCCTCATTGCGGAGATCTGCCTCCTCCATGGCTTCGCGTACACGCTGTCTGTCTTCCTCGCGTTCAAGACGAAGTTGCTCGGCGCGTTCGCGGCGAGCACGCCTGATGGCGTTATACCGATTTATAAGGCGGTATATGTCGTTGATGTATACGTAGAATACTGCCACAATGGCGAAAGCGCTGACAAGAACAGTCCCTATCCAGTCGGTTTGCGCTACAAGCCAAAGATTGATGAATTTTCCATGGTAACCGCCCAGGTTGTAGTCGGATCCGGTCCATAGAGAAAGTAGCCCGAACACGAGCGATATGGTAATGCCTACCAGAAGGGTCTTGAAAGTCAGCGACCAGAAGTTCATCTTCCGCAGCCCCATCAGCGACAGACCGAGGAGCACCATATAGACAATCAGTGCGAGCGATCCTAACCCAAGTCCCTCCACTATCATAGAGTTCGCGATATGGGCGCCGAGTGGACCGGCGGCGTTTTCCACCGTCACTCCTTGTGCGGCGATTTCAGCAGGGGAAAGTGATGTAACAACACTCTGGTCTTCTCCTCCCGAACGGAAAAACGAGATGGCCGATACCGATATGTAAACTGCCATAAATACCAGCCCGACACCAAGCACTGCATGGAGCCTCTTGTCGCTCAGAAATTTTACTAACGGCCATTCGCTTATGGGTTTGCGCGGCTCACGAGGTTTGCGTGCAGGTTTCGGTTTAGATTCCCTTTTCTGAGAATCACGGTCGGCACTTTCAGGCTGCGGTTGGCGACGACGAGATGTGCGGCGCTCTTCCTCAGGCTCCTGACGGCGCGTACGACGTTCACTTCTGGGGGCTGTCTCCTGGTCATCCCTGTAACGATCGTAACCTGGCTCCATGCGTTCGGGGTCAAACCGCTCGCTATAGCGGGGCTGATCATCGCCGCGTCGGTTGCCTGATCGCCGGTCGCGGTCATATATCAGATCGGGGTCATAATCAACCCCATTGGAATTGTATCTGTATTTATCCATGTCGCATTCTATGTGGTGATTGGGATATGAATGCCTTGCGGTAAAAGCAGGGCAAATCTTACCAAATACAAAGGTACGTATTTTTCTTCAGAAATTCCACAATAGCCAGCGGACCAACCATGGCAACCGGCGCAAAATTTATATTCTCTGATTCTCTTATATTTGCCGGAAGTGTAATACTACTGAATTTTGATGCGGTTGCCCCGGGAATTGGAACCGGGATTTGCGGCGGCGGGAAAATTTGAGTAACTTTACCGACATATATTTCTAATTAAATACGACTGTTCGAATGAAAGAAGATATCCAGGCAGCGCATGACGATGCGAAAATGTCTAAAAATCAGCATGAAGGGAAGAAAGAGGTGACGGCGCCAAAAGGTTCCCGCCATTCGGTTCCGCGTATCGGTATCACACACGGCGATTTCAACGGTGTGGGTTATGAGGTGATTCTGAAAACCTTTGACGATAACAGAATGCTCGAGATGTGTACGCCCGTAGTCTACGGAAGCGCGAAGATTGCGGCATTCTACCGCAAGAGCCTTGATCTGCAGGGAACCCCTGTTGTTCAGGTTAATGAAGCATCACAGGCGCGGGCAGATGCTCTCAATTTCATAAACGTTATCGGTCAGGAAGCTCATATAGCTCCGGGTGAATCATCGCGCGAGGCTGGTGAAGCAGCCTTTGCAGCCCTCGAGCGTGCCGTGGCTGATTTGCGCTCCGGTGAGATAGATATGTTGGTGACGGCTCCGATCAGCAAACATAATATTCAGAGCGATCTGTTCTCGTTTCCAGGTCATACGGAGTATCTCGAAACGTCTGTAGGCGAGGGAGAGAAGTCGCTTATGATTTTGTGTAACAGTTCGCTAAGGGTGGCGCTTGTAACTACTCATCTGCCTATTGCAAAGGTTCCCGCAGCGATCACTGCTGAAGCTGTATTGGAAAAGCTCCGTATCTTCGAGCAATCTCTGATCCAGGATTTCGGAGTGGTAAAACCGCGGATAGCTGTGCTCGCACTGAATCCACATGCTGGTGAAAACGGGCTGCTTGGAGCTGAGGAGACAGAAGTTATAGAACCGGCAATCGCACAAGCACGTGAGAAGAAAATGCATGTTTTCGGTCCATATGCTGCCGATGGTTTCTTCGGCAACGGGCTCTACAAGAAGTTCGACGGTGTTCTGGCTATGTACCACGATCAGGGGCTTGCACCCTTTAAGACGCTTTCGATGGAGAGTGGTGTGAATTTTACAGCTGGTCTGCCCGTTGTGCGTACCTCTCCCGACCATGGCACCGGTTACGATATCGCCGGTAAGGGTGTCGCTTCTGAAGAATCGATGCGATCGGCCATATATATGGCTATTGATATATGCCGTAACAGAAGAAACTATGAAGAGATGACTGCAAATCCTCTCAAGAAACACTATCACGAGAAGGGGAAGGATAATGTAGTTCTTGACCTTACAAAGGATTGACAGTTATTTGTAATCTTAATAAATTATCCTTGCGACGTATGGTGAAAGTGATCATAGCATGCGATTCGTTCAAGGGCTCGCTTACGGCGGCTGAGGCTACGGCTTCAGTCGCCGTAGGTGTTAAAGAGATCCTTGGTAAGAATGCATCTGTTTGTGAAATTCCGATAGCTGACGGGGGGGAGGGAACGGCAGCTATCATTACGCACGCCCTCGACGGGAAGATGGTTACATGTATGGCTTCTGATCCGCTCGGTAGGCTTGTTGAATGTAGTTATGGAATGGCAGGCGACAATTCGCTTGCTGTGATTGACCTTGCTGAGGCCAGTGGTCTCACCCGGCTGGAGGTTTCAGGGCGCGAGCCGCTTTTGGCTTCTACCCGGGGAACAGGAGAGCTGATTGCCGATGCCTATAGGCGCGGATGCAGAAGGTTTATGATAGGGCTTGGCGGAAGTGCAACAACCGATGGCGGGGCAGGGATGCTCAGGGCTCTCGGTGTGAAATTTCTCGACAGCCGGGGAATGGAAATAGGCGATGGAGGTGGTGAATTGTCGAGACTTGCGGCCATTGATATGTCGGAGGCGCGCCGCGATATACTCGGGTGTCGTTTCACTGTTCTGTGCGATGTGACCAATCCGCTTATCGGACCATCGGGGTCAGCGTCTGTTTTTGCGCCGCAGAAAGGTGCCGATTCAGATGATGTGATAGCTCTTGAAAACGCGTTGGCGCGATATGCCGGGGTAGTAAGGGAAGCTACGGGGGTAGAGATAATGCATAAGCAAGGAGCAGGCGCAGCAGGGGGCACCGGCGCGGCTTTTATGGCTTTCTTCAATTCTGAGATCGTTCCGGGCATTGCGGCAATTTTGAAGATCTGCGGTTTCGAAGATAAGGTGAAGGGGGCTGATCTGGCTATTACCGGTGAGGGAAAAATCGACCTCCAGACCCTTGGCGGAAAGGCTCCGGTGGGGGTGCTGGAGGTCGCTCGCCGTTATGATGTGCCGGTTGTGGCTCTGGCAGGTTCTGTCGCCGATGAGGGGCAGCTCTGCGCTGCCGGGTTCGCAGGTGTTTTTTCGATTAATCCGCCCGGATTGCAACTGGCAGAGGCCATGCTGCATGAAACGGCATCGGATAATCTCCGGATGGCGGCATCGCGCGTAGTGCGCGCACGTTTCGCGTGATTTTACCGGTTGATATTGAATCTGAAGGTATGTGTGCCCGGACCCACGATGCGTGGGGTCGGCGCGTAAACTGTCGCTGTTGTCGCTCCCGGAACCTTTACGGTAAGTTTTATCTTATCACCTTTCCGGCTCCAGCTGCTGCTGATGGGTCCGCGCACCGAGTTGTATGTTCCTTCAGCCTTTTCGAGACCTGCGGGGAAGTGGGGCTGTACGGTGAAGTGTTCGAATCCGGGCTTCGATGGGTCGTGGCGGATTCCGGCAAGCACATTTGTCATCCATGCGCTGATGTCGCCCATAAATACATGGTTGAGCGATGCGTCTCGGAATTCCGGACTGAGTGTCCATGTTTCCGGGAGGGTGGTGTATCCACGGTCCTCGATCCAGTAACCCCATGATGGGGCATCGGTTTGGGTAGCCATGCGGTATGCGTCGTCGAGATAGCCGTATTTAGCAAGCATGGCAGGCACTGTCTTGCTTCCGAGCAGTCCGAAGTCGAGATGATAGCCGGTTGCTTCAACCGCACGGTGGAGCGCATCGGCAACCGCCTGTTCTTTCCCGTCGGGCACGATGCCGGCGTAGAGAGCTACTCCGAGTGCGGTCTGGGTGCCGTTGGCATAGGTGGCGTTCTCTTCGTTGAACCATCGGTTGTTGATAATATCCTTGAGCCGGGCGGCTTTCTGTTCGTAAGGTGTGGCATCTTTCCCGAGTATCCGGGCAAAGCGAGCCATCTTTTTATTGTCGAGATAGTAGTAGACTGTTCCAGTGAAGTCGGTAGGCGTCTGAGCGCGGTATGAGAGCCAGTCGCCGATACCATTGTTGAGTATGCCTTCCTCTTTCTCAAGGTCCGCAGCCCACTGGAAGTAGCGCTCCATTGTGGGATACAGACGCTCAATGGCGCGTGAATCGCCATAATAGTCGTAGATGGCTTCAGGAATGATGAACAGCACAGCATCCCACACCGGACCGGGCCATTCGCCGTAGCCCCATCCGGATGACGGGATTATACCGGAAATGTTGCCGCTCTCGCGCTGATTGTCGATAATGTCGTTCATCCACTTTTCATAGAAAGTGATGCCGTCGAAGTTGAGCAAACCGAGGTCTACGGCTACATGGGCGTCGGCGGTCCAGCCGTTCTTCTCGCGTTGGGGACAGTCGGTTGGTATGCTGTGGATGTTGCCGAGATAGCTCAGCATGGTGGCATCGTGAATTTTATCGAGCAGGGGATTGGAGGAGCTGAACGATCCTACGGGTTGCAGGTCGGTATGCATGAAGTATCCGGTCAGATTATCCTCTTTCAGTTTTACAGGACGGTCGGTCTTTACCTCCACATAGCGGAAGCCATGGTAGGTGAACATGGGCGTGAAACTCTCTTCCGCTCCAGTGCCGGCGAGTATGAATTCGTCGGTCTGGAATTGCTCTCCGACTTTCTCGGGGTGGTAATAAACGTTGATATTGCCCGGCTCGAGGCGCCCGTCCTCTTTCAGCAACTCCCCACCCTGCATGCGGAAGCGGGTGCCGCGTTCGCCTTTAACGTTCAATCCCGTCACTCCGGCTATATTCTTTCCCATGTCGAACACGAAGATAGTGTCGCCCCACGATTTCAGCAGTTTGGGGCGGATGGTCTCGACGGGGCGGATAGCGGGCATTGCCTGCGCTTTCAGCAAGGGGGATGGAGCATCGGTGGCAACCGCCTGTTTCCAACCCGAATCGTTGAATCCCGGGAGCATCCATCCTTCCGGATTCAGGCGCCCATCGTAGCGGTCGCCGCTGTAGATATTATTGTATGTGTAAGGTCCAACGGCAGCGCGCCATGAACTGTCGGATTTTACGATGGTTTTCAGTGCAGCTCCTTTGTCTTCAGCGGCGCGGAGTTCAAAGATCATTGAAGGGCGTTTGCGCCAGCGGGCACGCTCGAAGTCCCATACGGCTTTGCTCTGGCAGTTGTAGAAACCGTTGCCAAGCACAGCCGTAACTGTGTTCTCCCCTTTATGTAGTAGCGGGGTTACATCGTAGGTGGCGTAGAGATTGCGTTTGTCGTAATGGGTATATCCCGGATCCATATGGCTGTCGCCAACCCGTTTGCCATTTATATACAGGGCATAGTAGCCGGCAGCGGAGATGTAGGCACGGGCATCGGCAGGAACTTTGTCGAGCAGAAAGCTTTTTCGCATCATCGGGGCGGGTTCGAATTCGCGGTCGAAGCAATCGGTTATCCAACTTGCCTCCCAATCCGAACCGTTAAGTTTTGCTGTTTCAAAGGTCGCTGTTTTCGAAGGTTTTCCGGCTGCATTGACACGCCATACGTAGGATGTGTGGCTCGCTAAGGGTTCTCCGCTGTAAGTCACCGTGAGAGTGTTTGGAGATAGCGCTGTTGATTTCCATATTAGATTCCCGTCTTTCAGATTCTTTTCGGAGGTAGCGACTTCAACTATATACGGACCCTTGGTGTCGGGTGTGACGGTCCATGTGAAGCGTGGAGCATTTTCGTCGATTCCGATAGGGTTTTCAAGATATTCGCACCGTAGGGATCCTACTGATGCCTGAGATGCTGCTGAGCTTAGAGCCGTAGCAAGAACAATACTTATAAACTGAATTTTGCTCATGGTCTGTAAATAATGATATGGCGGTGACGGCGTGGTACCGCGCGCCCCCTTTTTTCGTTTGTCTTTGCAAAAATACATAAAAACCTTGAATTGTCTAATATCTTTGCCATGCTTGGACATGGAGTTATGGCAGTTGTAAAAATACACTGCGAAACACCTTTGAGTGCCGATAAGATAGACCTTACGTGTATTTTTGGCAGGGAAGGATACATTTTCGGGGTTAAATAATGCGAAAAACGATACAGTTTCTTATCTTTGTGCACAGATACCATGAAGTTATATTTTAAGTCAGGAAACTGCAGTTTTTTCCAAAATGAACATTCCTAAAGAAATATATAGATACATTCTGTCACTGCTGACCGCGGTGATGGTTTCATCGGCAATGTCGGCCTATAATATCCGCCGCATTTCGAGCGACGAAGGTCTTTCGAGTAGCGCTGTGCTTAGTATGGCTCAGGATGCGTCTGGATTCCTTTGGATTGGGACTCTTGATGGGGTTAACATCACCGACGGTTCGGTATGTACACCCTTTTCGGTAATGTATCCGGGGCTGGCTTTGTCGGGCAATCTTATCGAAAATATAATAGCGGGGAGCGATGGTTGCATGTGGGTGCTTACGAATCACGGGCTTGATCGGGTGGATCCGGCGAAACATACCGTTACATCATATCCCCGGTTCAAGGGGCAGGAGAGGCTGGCAACCGACCGCTTCGGCAACCTGTATGTGCTGGCAACCGATAATGTGATTTATGCAATTCCTGCGGGGGATGGTAGCGAGCCTGTGGTGTTGTTGTCCGGCGATGTGAGGCATCCGGATGTACGTTCTATGACAGTTGCTGGTGACTATCTTACGTTGCTTGGTGACAGGGGACAAGAGCGCTTTTCTATCAGTTATGATCCATCGGGGATTCCTGTAGAATTGAAAAATCGGTCGCTGCTGACCGGGCGTGCAGTGAAGACCGGTCGTGCGGATACAGACGGAGCAGTGGTGGTGAGCCGCGACAATATGCTTTATAAAATAGACCGTGCTGGTGATCTTACTCCTGTACTTGACCTTGGACCCGAGATAGCTTGGCGTGGAGAGCCTTCTGATATATTGCGCCTTGCGCCTGACGATATTTTCGTATCGTTCACCGCCAACGGTGTGTTGCGTATAAAGAAGGGTGCTGATGGAAACTATACAGCTGAAGACATAGGAGTGAAATCGGGGGTATTCTGTCTTGACAAGTCGCAGACACAGCCGGTAGTATGGATCGGGTCGGACTGTCACGGGCTGTTTACGTGCTATGACAGTCCGTTCACGGTGCGCTCAACCGGGCTTACGCAATTCGATGATCTCAGCGATAATCCTGTGCGTGCGCTTTATCTTGATGAAGACCACACACTATGGCTTGGAACCAAAGGAGGCGGTCTGCTGCAGGTGCCTGATTTCAGGCCGGGAACTGATATAAAACGCACCAACGCCACGCGCTTTACAAGTGCCAGAACGCCACTTTCCAACAATTCGGTATTCGCTTTCGCGTCGAGCCCGCAGCCGTTGTTGTGGATTGCAACAGATGAGGGTGTGGATTATTACAGTTATACAGACAAACGTATCCATAACGCAGGCAAAGCGCCCGAGATGCGGTTTATCCATGATATTTACCAGAGCGATGATTCGACTTTATGGCTGGCCACGGTTGGAAAAGGTGTGGTGAAATGCCGGATTTCGGGATCAAAACATTTCCCTGAACTTACGGTGGATAAGGTTTATACGAACGACGGGGGTGACATAACCTCAAACTTCTTTTTCTCTCTGACACCGTCGGCCGACGGGCGCCTGCTTTTTGCCAACCGCGGTCTCGGAGTTTTCGCTGTGGAGGGTGATTCTCTCAGGAGCCAGATAAAGTTACGGGGAACTTACGATTCCAATGCAGTGAAGGATGTGTTTACGGTAGTTGACGAGGATTCGGTGATGTGGCTCGGTACCGGTCACGGGCTTATGATGGTAGGTCCTGACAGCGAAAGATTGTTTTTCGGGCTTGAGAACGGTTTTAAAAACAATACCATTCATGATATTCTGAAGGATAAGGGTGGAAATCTCTGGATCTCGACCAACAACGGTCTATACTGTTTTGATCCCCGCACTGAAAGTACCCGGGTGTTCGGCAGAAATGACGGTATAAATGTTACCGAGTTCAGCGACGGAGCGGCTTTTAATGCTGATTCAATCCTGATATTCGGCGGGGTCGATGGGTTTGTCACGGTGCAGAAAGCAGGTGCGTTTTTCCCTCCTGACAGTATTTATACGCCACCACTGGCTCTTCTGCGCATGTCGATCGGCGGAGAAAATGTGGATATGCTTGATTATATTGATGCCGCATCCGATGTCACGACACTGACACTCCAGCCCGGACAGAGACAATTTACTCTGACTTTCGCAACCCCTGATTTCATGACCCCTGCCGACTGTTACTACGAATATTCGCTTGATGGCAGGGAATGGGTCAATAATGGTCCCTCCGGAAGCATTTCGTTCAATGAAATGGGATATGGCAAATATCATCTGGCGGTGAAAGCTGTTAATCGAATCACGAATGATGAAGGTGCCTCTTACCTTTTGACGATCAATATTCTTGCGCCGTGGTATCTTTCGGGATTGGCGAAAGCACTGTATCTTGTGATGCTTCTTCTTACCATAGTGGCTGTTGCAGCGATCTATATGCGCCGTCAGCGTCGCAAGCGTGCCGAAGAACTTGCCATTCTCGAACATCAGCACCGCGAGGAGGTATATGAGGAGAAACTGAGGTTCTTCACAAATATCACTCATGAATTCTGTACACCGCTGACGCTAATTTACGGTCCATGTGAACGCATATCGCAGTATCCGGGTTCGGATGCCTATATCAAGAAATATATCGGGCTTATCCGCACGAATGTAGAGCGATTGAATACTCTGATTCAGGAGCTGATCGACTTCCGGCGTATAGAGACCGGTCATAAGGTTCTGAAGATACGGCCTGTGAATGTGACGGAGCTTTGTGAGGAGACTGCCGGGGCATTTACCGAACTTGCTGAACGCAATCATATCGATTTCAAGGTTGATGTCGCTCCTGATGTGATATGGAATACCGATTTCAGTTCCTTGCGAAAGGTGCTCAACAATCTTGTATCCAATGCATTCAAATATACTCCTCAGGGAGGGATTATTGAGGTGAGGTTGAAACGCGATGATTCTGACCGCCTGCATCTGGAGGTATATAATACCGGTAAGGGTATCCGGGAAGAGGATCGGGATACGATATTCAATCGCTATAGTGTTCTCGACAATGTGGAGGAGAATGCTGTCAAGGGAGTCTCTGCTCGCAACGGCCTTGGGCTGGCTATATGCAACAGTATAGTTAAACTGCTCGGGGGAGATATCCGGATCGATAGTGAACGTGGTAAATTCGCTTGCTTCGTTGTGTCGCTTCCCTGGCTTGATGCTGATCCCATGGCTGAGGCTTCCGCTCACCAGGATACCGTTCCTGTAACCTTTGATGAGGCCGCAGCTGCTCATGTCTCGTCGTCGCAGGTTGCCCTGCCGTCACAGTTGACAGGGGGTAAAGATGCTGCTCCTACATTGCTGGTAATAGATGATAACAGGGAGATCCTCTCACTTCTGGCCGACAGTCTGTCCGATTACAATGTAATTTCTGCCGAATCTGCCGGCGAGGGTCTGGAACAGATAAAACGCAGTCATCCCGATTTGATAATCACTGATATAATGATGCCTGGCACAGACGGGCTTACCTTTGCCCGCCAGATAAAGAGCAACCGTCATCTGATGCATATACCTTTGATTATATTATCAGCCCGGACCAGTACGGAGGAGAAGGTTGAGGGGATTGAGTCTGGAGCGGATGCGTTTGTGGGCAAACCTTTCAGTGTAAGTTATCTCCGTGCTATAGTGGCTCGTCTGCTAAGTAGCCGGGAGACGTTGCGCGAGTATTACAACTCGTCGGCAAGCTCCTTCGAATATGCCGATGGTGCCCTGCTTGACAAAGACGATAAGGATTTTCTTGAGAAGGTCGCCGAATATATCGACGGGCATCTGCGCGATGAGGATCTTTCTCCTGAGAAGGTTGCATCCACGATGCAGATCAGTTCAAGAAATCTTTATCGGAAATTCAAGGAACTTAATCAGCCTACCCCTAACGAATTTATTAAAAACCGTCGCATGATGCATGCTACCAAGATGTTGCTCACAACTTCGCGTACGGTTCAGGAGATTGTGTTTGCCGTAGGTTTCACAAACCGCACTCATTTCTATAAGGAGTTTGAAAAGCGCTATGGCATGACGCCCAAGGATTACCGTCAGGCACACAAGGTTTCGGATGATTCACTGTGACACCACTGCCGCAAAACTCTCCAGAGGAGATCACTTAATTTGATTTGCGATACCCTCGAAGCATATGGCCGCCGGTATATCGCCGGTGCGCACGCTCCATCTCATTTTCCCTTCTGGTGTGAAGCAGTAAAGTGTGCCGCTGCTTACATAGTTTTTTGCATCGGTAAGATATATGTCGCCGGTTACCGGATGTACCGCCAGACCGTAAGGTGTGGCGATCCGGTTCTGCGTCCCGTCTGTTATGAAGTTGTCAGCGATAACTTTTCCGCTGCGTGTGTCGATGACGGCATAGCTTATGTCGGGGGCATTTCCGGTTTCGTCGCGCGACGCTGATATGGTGTAGAGTCTGTCGCCATGAATCGCCATGTTGGAGCATGCTACATCGATAGTGTCCTTTACTTCCATATTTCCGTTCTTACTGTTTCTCGTAAGTACCATCAGACGGGAGGGCTCAGATAGATGGTTGCCGCGTGAACTTACCCATAGCTTACCCTCGCTGTCGCGGCGCACACGGTGAAGATTGATCCCTACCGGAATCTGCTTTACTTGTCTGAAGCTGTTTAGATCAACTACGGAGAGGGTGTTGTCGTAATGCGGAGCACGGTAGCCACCGGAGTTGGCTACATACAGGCTGTCGCCTATGATTTCCATTTCCTCAGGTTGATAACCGACTGTAGCGCGCCCGGTTATGGCGAGCGATAGAGTGTCGACCTGATAGATGGCCCCTTTTGGGGCATCGGGATCTACGAGCACCGGCCCTACATAGGAACTTACGTAAGCCTTACCACGGTGGAACCGCACGTAACGGCAATTGGGTATGTCAACCTGTCCGATGCGCTTGCCGCTGTGGGCATCCATCACCTCTACTTTGTGTGAGCAGTTTATTACTGCGTAGAGTTTCGAGCCGTATATGGCTATGTCGTTGCCTACATCGCCAAGTTCCTTTACAACTTCAGGATTGCGCTCGGCGTAGAAATTGCGGGCATATACGCCATTTTCGAGATCGAGCCAGTCGATGGTACATTTGTTCGATCCCATGTTCCCCTCGTTGAGCAGATATAGCCCTGTGATACCGGTTCCCGGCGAGGCAAGTCCGTTTATAGTTTCATACTCCGTAGGAATTATCATCTCATCTTCGCGGCATCCCACAAGGAGGAAGATGCAAAGAACGGCAATAAGCAGTATAGTATTTCTTATGACAGGCATGGCGGGGGAATCAGATGTTGACAGTTATTGTAGTGCGCCAGTTGCGCTTAGGCATAGGATAATTCAGGATCACGTCGTAGTCCTGGCTAAGGAGGTTGTTCACTTCAAGAAGAATGCGGAGCCCGACCTTTCCTATGGTAAGGTCGCGGCTAACGGAGATGTCGCTGGTGTACCACGGTTGGGTGTAGTTGTAGCGGATGTTTTCCTGTTGGTTATAGCGCTCTCCGACATAGATGAAGCTGTAGTTGAGATTCCATTGGCGCCAGGTGGCATTGACGACAGCCGATCCCGAGTGGCGGGGAATGTATGGGATCTGGTCGCGGTAGTAGTTGTCGGAAGGATCGGTCACGTCGATGGCGCGTTGGAAGGTGTACTGCGCGCGGATGGTCAGGAACAGCTCCCGGGCAGGCCGCAGGGTGATTAGCCCCGACAGGTCTATTCCGCGGATATCCACAAGTCCGAGGTTGAGCATTGTCCATCGGAACTGCTGACCTTTGGGATATGCCACGATCTTGTCGGAGACACGGTTGTAGTATGCATCGGCGCTCAGGCGTCCTTCCGCAATGAATCCGTTGGGCGAGGTGTGGGTATAGATGGCTCCAAGGTTGTATTGTGTCACTCTCTCGGGATTGAGCTTGGAGTTGCCCATGTCGGCATAGTAAAGGTCGTTGAATGTGGGCATGCGGAATGATCGCTTGTAGAACGCCCGCAGCTGGAAGTCGCGTGTACGTGCCGGCTGAAACGATGCGTAGACAGCCGGAGTGAACACATGGCGGTCGGGAGGTGCCTGCTGTCCCATCAGCCGGTCGTGTATGAATGTGCCCAGAATGCTTGCCTGAGCTTTGACACGGCTGAAATTCATGGCGGTGGCGAGTGAAAGCAGGTTGGTGGTGCGGTCAGGCCGCGCGAAGCCATACATGTCGGCGTCGAGTGTGTTCCACATGAAGTCGTAGCTTGCCGACATGCGCCACCATCGGCGCAGCATCAGCTCGTTGGCTGTGGAGAAGTAGAGCTCGCGCTGGCGATAGAGGTTGTCGACTTTTATCTGCTTGTCGTCGTTATTGACGTAGTGTGTGCGGTAAAATGAATATTTGAGGTTGTTGAGGGTGGTGAAGTTGCCGAAAGTATAGGTGTAGCTTCCCTGGGCGAATGAGTTGTTGTCCCAGATGCGTTCGCCGCGGCGCCACACATTGTTGACTATCGCTCCCGGGACTCCACGCTCTGAGGTATAGTTGTATACCTTAAAATGCCACTGACCCATCTCAAGGGTGCCATTTAGGTTACATTCTATGCGGGTTGCGTTTATGTCACCGTTCTGGCGCACTGCAGTGGTATCGTAGGCGATCTCTCCGGCAGGGTTCACACGGCGGTAGCGGAACTTGTATTTTCCGCTCGAATTGATCCATTCGGCGCTGAGCGAGGCGTTGACATGTGAGGATAGCTTGAGCTCCAGAAGAGCCGACGGGTTGATGAGGTCGAACGATCCGAAACGCACACCGGCCCGGGCGTGATAGGTTTCTCCCTGGTTGAAATGGGGCGTTTTGGTGCGGATATATATTGATCCTGCTGATCCGAAATCGCGGGCGGGCTGGAGTATCTCGCTTTTCTGACCGTTGTAAAGCGAGATAGCCTCCACGTTGTCGAGCGAAAACTGTCCGAGGTCGATCTGTCCGTTCTGGGCGTTGCCAAGTTCTATGCCGTCGTAGACCACCCCTGTGTGGTTGGTGCCCATCGAGCGGATATTCACTGTCTTGATGCCCCCTACGCCGCCATAGTCTTTTACCTGCACGCCTGAGAAGTATCTGAGGGCATCGGCTACGCTGTTGCTGTTGAGTCGCTCGAGTTCTTTACCGGAAAGTTTCTGCGCCGGAATAACTTCTGTCTGCGGGCGCACGGCTGTCACTGTCACCTCTTCAAGCGACAGGGTGGTGTCTGCCATCTCCTTTTCGGCACAGAACGCGCCGACGAAAACTGTAAGAAAAATAGCTGCTGCAGCTAATCTTAACTGTCTGGTTCTACACATAATAATCCTATTTTCCCGTAGGTATCAGGGTGTTGGTCGTCAAGGCAGGTCTTCTGACTTGTTCCGGCTCTGTCGCGCCTTCTCGCCCATGTGGCAGGGCAATGGCTTATCAAGTTGCGACTGGCTTTTTCCAATTGTGGAAATGGAACCTACAGCAGCGGGTACTGTTCCGGCCTTTCACCGGATTCCCTTTTCGGAGAGGCATACCATACGCTCTCCTTCTGTTCACTCTTGCATGCTTCTCATGCGTTTTGGAACACCTCAACGCTGCAAATTTACAAAATTCTATCCGGATTACCACATCCTATATTCCGGTTTATTGATATATCTGGAGTTACGTATAATATTTCTTTTGTAACTTTGCCATATGGAAACTGCGAGTGAAAGAAGTGTCAGGGGGCGGTTCGCCCCTTCGCCGTCGGGGAGGATGCATCTTGGAAACATATATACTGCCGTGATGTCGTGGCTCTCGGTAAAAAGCCGTGGGGGAAAGTGGGTGCTCCGAATCGAGGATCTCGATCCGCAGCGGTCGAAGCATGAGCATGCGCGGATGATCGAGGACGATCTCTGCTGGCTCGGACTTGACTGGGATGAGGGTGGATTGGATGATAAAGGCAATTGCGGTCCGTATTCTCAGAGCCGGAGGGGGGAGATTTATGAGGAGTATATGCATAGGCTCGAGGCAACGGGGATGGTCTATCCCTGCCGCTGCCGCCGTGCGGATATATTGGCAACACAGGCGCCTCACCGCTCTGACGGGAGAGTAGTATATGCCGGAACGTGTCGTCCGCACCATCTCGGTGGTATGGCATCGGACGATGCCTCTCGGGAGGGAGCCGCCATGAGAATGTTTGTCCCCGACAGGTATATTGATTTTACCGACATGGTATATGGCGCGGTGAGTCTCAATCTGGCAGAAGAGTGCGGCGATTTTATCGTACGCCGCGCCGACGGAGCCTGGGCATATCAGCTGGCTGTAGTCGTTGATGATGCGTTGATGGGCATAACCGAAGTAGTGCGAGGCAACGACCTGCTCCTCTCGGCCGCCCAGCAGATATACCTGTTCAGACAGCTTGGGTTTACACCACCGGAGTATGCTCATCTTCCGCTGGTATGCAATGCTGCCGGTCAGCGCCTGAGCAAGCGCGACAGCGCCATGAGCATGGAGGAGTTGCGTCGCCGCTTCACTCAGCGCCAGTTGCTTGGAGAGATAGCATTTATGGCAGGTTTTCAGCCGGATCCGGATCCGGTATCGCTTCAGCAGCTTATCCCGATGTTCCATATGCCATTAAGAAAAAGCGAGGCAGATGATTGTATATTTATCACAAAAAATGTACCTTTGTAACCCGTTATGAAATACGGTTTCGACAACGAGAAATATCTCAAAATCCAGTCCGAACATATCAGGGAGCGTATCGCCAAGTTCGGAAACAAATTGTATCTTGAGTTGGGGGGCAAGCTTTTCGACGATTATCACGCCAGCCGTGTGTTGCCCGGTTTTCAGCCCGACAGTAAGTTGCGCATGTTCAGTCAGCTGGCGGATCATGCCGAGATTGTGATAGTGATCAGCGCGCTCGACATCGAGAAAAACAAGGTGCGCAATGACCTCGGTATCACTTACGACGAGGATGTTCTGCGCTTGCGCAATGAGTTTCAGAACCGTGGCTTCCTTGTAAGCTCGGTGGTTATAACCCACTACAACGGTCAGAGCAGCGCCGATGCCTTCCGTAAGCGTCTCGAACGGATGGGGATCACTACCTATTACCACTATACCATCGAGGGATATCCGACGAACGTAGCGCTGATCGACAGTGACGAAGGTTTCGGTCGCAACGACTATGTGGAGACTACACGTCCGCTCGTTATCGTCACGGCTCCCGGTCCCGGAAGCGGCAAGATGGCGGTATGTCTCAGCCAGCTTTATAACGAACACAAACGCGGCATCAATGCCGGATATGCCAAGTTCGAGACATTCCCGGTATGGAGCCTGCCGTTGAAGCATCCGGTCAATATTGCTTACGAGGCTGCTACCGCCGACCTCAACGATGTGAACATGATTGACCCGTTCCATCTCGAGGCGTACGGAAAGACCGCTATCAACTATAACCGCGACATCGAGATATTCCCCGTTCTGAACGCTCTTTTCGAGGGTATATATGGCGAGAATCCCTATAAATCGCCCACCGATATGGGTGTGAACATGGTCGGGTTCTGCATCAACGACGATGAGGTGTGCCGCCACGCATCGAACAACGAGATTATCCGCCGGTATTATACAGCTCTCAATAATCTCGCCATGGGAGCGTGCAACGATGCTGAGGTCAACAAAATTGCCCTTCTTTTCAATCAGGCTAAAATAGATCCGGCTACATATCGCCGACCTATAGCCGCTGCGAAAGAACGCGCCAGCAAAAGCGGTCACCACTGTTCCGCGATAGAACTTGCCGACGGAACTATCATCACAGCCGAATCGTCGGCATTGCTTGGTCCGAGCGCCGCTTTGATTCTTAATGCGATCAAGCATCTTGCTGGGATTGACCATTCGGTGAAGCTTATCCCACAGCATATGATCGAACCGATACAGCATACCAAAACAGCCTATCTGCGCAGTCACAATCCGCGCCTGCATACCGATGAAGTGCTTGTGGCATTGTCGCTGCTCAGCGCCCACGACGATATGTGTCGCCGGGCGCTCGAGAAGCTGCCAGAATTGAATGGATGTGAGGTCCACTCCACAGTTATGCTCGGTGAAGTAGATCAGAAGATTTTCAAGAAGCTCGGGGTAGGTCTCACCTGCGATCCCTCGCGGAAGTTTAAATAAAACAGAAGAGCAGCAGAGCTCAAGAGCAAGAGAGCAGAAGCAAAGTTCCCATATTGAGGTAGGGCAGTGGTGATGAGAACTTAAATCTAAAAATAAGTTGAATAAAATTTGTTAGCGATGAGAATCTCGGGATTGTTGGTAGCATGTGCCATGGTGGTGAGCTGCTGGGCACAGGATGCCACATTTAATGTGGCGACATACAATCTTCGTCAGCTTAACGACAGTGACCGGCGTGCCGGCAACGGATGGGAACAGCGTGAGCCGGTGGTGGCAAAGCTGATTCAGTTTCATGATTTCGATATTTTCGGCACTCAGGAGGGTTTCAAGAGCCAGCTTGAGGATCTGAAGCGCGATCTGCCCGGATATGACTATATCGGCGTTGCCCGCGACGACGGTAAGGAGGCGGGTGAACATTCGGCTATCTTCTACCGTACCGATCTGTTTGATGTGGTGAATCACGGCGACTTCTGGCTGTCGGAGACCCCCGACCGCCCTGGTCTGGGATGGGATGCAGCATGTGTACGCATCTGCACATGGGGTCGTTTCCGTCACAAACCTTCAGGGAAGGAGTTCCTTTTCTTTAACCTTCACATGGATCATGTGGGAACTGTTGCCCGCACCGAAAGTGCAAAACTGATAAAGAAGAAAATCGATGAATTCGGACCGGAGCTGCCGGTGTTCCTTACCGGGGATTTCAACGTGGACCAGACCAGCGGATCGTATAAGACCATTATCGAGGATGGGGTGCTTACGGATGCATATACCCGTGCGAAGCTTGTGTATGCCAACAACGGCACTTTCAATAATTACCTCACCGATGGCTACACGACCCAGCGCATCGACCATGTGTTTACCTCCCCGTCGGTTGAGATTCTGAAATATGGTGTGCTGACAGATACCTACCGCACTCCGCTTGAAAATAGCGGAACGGTCGACACTAACGGCACCGCTCCCGAGGAGCTTGACATAGTGACTTTCACCCCCCGCACTCCCTCGGACCATTTCCCGGTGCGCACCACCGTCACTCTTCCCTGACAGATTGTGCGGAGACTTTCGCCGCCATCATGTAATGGCGGCGCGTTTCCGGGTCGAGTTTTTCGATTGAGTAGCGCAGCATCGTGCGCGGCATGTGGTGGGCGTGCCGGTCGAGAAATGCGGTTAGCTCTTCAGGAGAGCGTTTCCCCGCTTCACGCAGCATCCAGCCCGACGCTTTGTGCAGGAGCGGCTCTTTATCGTCAAGTAACATTTCCGCCAGTTCGGCAGTCAATGCCGTCCGGCGGTTTTTTATATATGTCCATGTGGCGACGATACCTATGCGGCGGCGCCACATATCGGTGTCGGTACACAGTTCGCGGAGCAGATTGTCGCCTCCGGTAGCGAGGCAGAATTCTCCTATGATCTGCGGTGCCGACAGGTCCACCAGATCCCAGTTGTTGATGCGCGCGGTATGCGCCAGATAGAATTCAGCTATCTCGCGCCTTTGACCAATTTCCTTGAACTTTGCGAACCGTGCGACCAATCCCAGCAGTGCCGCCAGGCGGAATTCGTGGATCTCCTCATCGAGCATTATAGCGAACGTCTGCTCCGGCGCATCGTAATATCGGCGCGAGATAGCGCGGTTCACCGGCACTGTAATGCCGATGAACCGGTCACCCTCGCCATATTCTCCTTCCCCTGTCTTGAAAAAAGAGGAAAGTATCTTTACCTTTTCCGGAACAGCGGCAGCCATAAGCTCACTCTTCCAGCTGTGGGCAATCTCCTGCGGGATAGCCATATGTTATTTCTGCTTTTTACGGGTGGAGTTTATAACATCCTGATTGATGGCGCGGACCTTGTCGAGATCCATCTTCTCTACCTTTCGGTCGTAGGTAACCAGCCCGTTGATTTCATGCTCCACGTCGGTAGTCTGGGTGTAGATGCCTGTGCTAAGTCCGAAATATCTGATGAGCTGTTCGAGTTCGTTGAGCATCATCACATATGTGTCGCTAAGCTGATCCTTGCTGATCATCATCTCGTATGCGTCGTTTCGCACGGGCCACATGTGTCCGCGTACGAACAGACCCTTTCCGCCGAATTCGCCGAGAGAGGCAGCACGTGTTTTCTCAGGGCGGGGCACTGCGTCGGGCTCGATGCGTCCGTAGTGGTGCAGGTCAATAAAGTCGCCGTTGCCCGGATCGCCGGGTGCGGGTCGGTAGCCGGGAGCGTAATTGAAACCGGACAGTCCGTTGACAAGGCGCGAGGGATCGTAGGCTTTTACATCGGCCGTTATCTCTGCAACATCGAAAGCTCCCCAGTTTTCATTGAATGGAACCCACATTACGATTGATGGTGTGTTGCGGTGCTGGTCGATCATGGTCTTCATCTCCTCGCGGAACTGGCGACGCACTGCAACGGAATCCTCCTCGTCGGGGAGCCACAGGTTAGGCATATCCTGCCAGACCATCAGACCGATGCTGTCGCAATGGTGATACCACCGTTGCGGTTCTACCTTGATATGCTTGCGTATAACGTTGAATCCGGCACGCTTTGCCAGTTCGATATCATATTTCAGTGCCTCGTCAGTCGGAGCAGTAAAGGCTCCGTCGGGCCAGTATCCCTGGTCGAGCAGACCGATGTTGAAAAGGAATTCACCGTTGAGCATCGGACGCATCACCCCGTCGATCTCTCCAAGCTCTACGGAGCGCATACCGAAATATGATTTCACTTCGTCGACAACCTTTCCTTTCTTATCCTTGAGCTGAAGGGTGAGGTTGTAGAGGAAAGGATCGTCGGGGCTCCAGAGGCGTGCATCGGGGATGGGAAGATAGAACGCAGCGTCGGAATTTCCATTTTTGCTTGCAATCTGGCCGGTTCCGTCGGTGGCTGTAGCGGTAACCGTAAGCCGGGGATCACCGCTGTAGGCGGTGACTTCGAGGCGATTGTTTTTTACATCGGGTTGCAAACGGATTTCTGATATATATTTTTTAGCTACAGGTTCGAGCCATACAGTCTGCCATATGCCTGAAGTAAACACATAATCGCCGTGAGGACCGTTCTTACCGCAGGCGGCTTTGCCGTCGTTGGGGTCGTAGGCACCGACTACAAGCACATTTTCACCCGGTTTCAGATAATCTGTGATGTCAAGGCTGAAAGCGTTGTAGCCTCCGGTGTGTGTGCCGGCTTTCTTGCTGTTGATAAATACTGATGCTATACGGTCCACAGCTCCGAAATGAAGCATTACGCGGTCACCTTTCCAGTCGGATGGCACAGTGAAGGTGCGCCGGTACCAGAGATTTGTATCATTTTTACGGGCGATACCCGATAGTTCCGATTCTGGAGGGAAGGGCACGCGGATAGTTTCCACATTTTTGGAGAATGCCGGTGGGGTGGCAGCATCGACCGGTGAGGGGAGTTCCTTGCCCCCCATGTATTCCCATTTTCCGTTGAGATTTAGCCAACGGTCGCGTGTGAGTTGCGGTCGCGGATATTCCGGCAGTGGCACTTCTGCTTCAAGTGCTTCCGATGTCCAGGGGGTAGGGAGGGTGAAGTCGTCCGCTGTAGTAAACGAAGCCGCTGAAGTGTAGCTGCTTAACGCGAATGCGGCACATGCAATAAGTGAGCCGATAGATCTCTGTCGCATCATTAATAAATGTTATACTTGTTTTTAGTTAATTTATTAAGAACAAAGTTAAGCATTTTTTCGCAATGTTCCTAATGTAGTGGTATTTACCGTGCGTCGACCGCATCATAATTGGCTTATTAGCTATTATATTATTAGCTATTATATATTCTTTTATGTCCTTACGTATCATTTATGCCCACGGAGCGCCATGCCGGATCAAATTGCTAATAAATTTTGATGCGGTTACCCTGGGTGTGCAATTAATATTTTTGAAATTATAAAAATTCTGTTTATATTTGCAGTGAAGATCTAAGCCATGAAAATTTATCACATATCGTATGATGTTTTGATAGGCTAAATATTCATCAGACGCATCATCTTCGTGTATATTTCTCTGATTTTAAGTTGTGTTGGCTCCCCATACTCCTTAATTGTTCCGTATAATTTCAGTGAAGATATGTTCAGCAATAATATTAACGAAACATATTTATATTACCTCACTTAACTTAAATTTTAAAAATGAAACTGCTGAATAGTTGTATCTCGATTGCTTGTATGTTGTTATTATCGACATCATGTTCTCAAGATGAACCTGAGTTATTAAATGTAACAGAAAATTTACATGAAAACACTTTTTGATGATTTGAGATCAGTAGAGGAAATCCTTACGATAGCTACAGATGCATCAAATCTTGTAGATAAAGAATCCATAAGTGGATTATCAAGAAGATTTGGAAGGGTGATAGACTTTTCAACGCCAATAGTGCCTATAATGAAGGGTAGGTCGCGCGGCGTTAATACTAGTAATCCATTGATGTATGTTGTGAATTATGCAGATAATAATGGTTTCGCGATAATATCTGCTCATAAATGTGCTCCAGAACTTCTGGCTGTAACTAAACAAGGTCATTTCGCTTCTGATACGGATATTGACCTTGAGGGCTTCGCTTTATGGATGGAAGAAACGTCACAAATGCTAGAATATTTAGAGACAGAGAATCAAAGAATTCGCTTGTTATCTAATTATACAAAGGAGGATGTAGATACGACAGTAACACATTATATTCCGAGCCGCGTTACGGTAGCTTGGGGACAAGGTATCACAGCTTCTCATCCAGATGCAAGCGAAGGAAAGGAATGTAGAAATGGAAAATCGGGATGTGCCAATACTGCTATTGCAATGGCAATGTCCTTTCTTGAGCGTCCCCAATCAATATATTTGACATATAAAAAAGATAGTAACAATCAATCACCGGAACTTAAATTAAGGTGGAATTATTTGAAGAAATATTATTCTAAACTTGATGAGTTTTATGATCCTTTCCCTGAGGATCCTGAGCCTGATAAAGATGGAAACCCTTATCTTATTACAACAGCAATTACCCAGTTGTTCCGTGAATTAGGTGAGAAAACTAAGAGTGATTATTCTGATTCCACTCAGACGGTTACGAAATATTCGGATGCCTTTATGGTGATGCATCAATTGGAGCTGACCTCATCTAACGGTTGGGAAAAAGGTGCAGGTCTGGAGTGTTACAATACAATGTTTTATAATTCCGGAGGTATATTACTTGTTGCAGGAAGGGATGAGGGAAAAACGGTAGGTCACATCTGGATATGTGATGGCTTACGTACTCAAACAATCAGTAAAACCACATCAGTTAGCTATGATGGCGGAAAAACTTGGAACGTTGAGAAAAAAACAAATACTGATGAATATAACGTCAGTTATAATTGGGGATGGCATGGGTTATGCGACGGATATTTTTTGCATACCGAGACAAAGGTCGTATCTCCGCATGATGAAAGTGACAAATTAAACTTTACTAAGGACAGACAATATTTGAGAGTACAGCAATGAAAAGGAAAGGAAATTGGAATTTTATTGTGACAATACTTTTTGTTACTGTGGTTGGTGTTATATTCTCAATGTGTCGGTCTGCTCCTAAACAGAATTACCGAGGGTGGACGAAGCATCCCCCGGAGGATTACCCGATGGCTCCTCCTCCCTTTTTTTCAAATGCAATTCTTCCACCCTTCTGCAATAAGTTTTTCCATGAAGAGGATGTTATCCATTATTTTCCTGCGTCAGGTGGATTTGCCAGAATACAGTATAATCCTGAGATTGATTATCTTTCTGCGAGTAATGCTTGTGTGAGCGGCGCAGTTCAAAGATTGGTGTATACAAAGAGCCGCTTCGGCGATATTGAGCTTCAAAGAGATACAGTTATCCCAGGTGATGTATATTGTTGTTCTGACGAAGACTCAAGAAAACGATGGAAACAACGCGCTGACGACCCTTGGATTAAGGGTGGCGGGAGGTACTGGACAGAGCGAAGCTTACAGAAATTACTCGATTTTACTGCAGGAGAAGATCATTGGGTGGAATGTAGAGTTAATGGAGATAAAGATCTGGTAAGTATAATCGTGATGCCTAATAAAACGGGAAGGCTTAGAGTTATGACAATTGTATTCACAGCATCTTATGGATCAATTGAGGTTTCTGATCATTTTGTCAACAATGCAATATACATAATTCAAAGTTGGGATTGATTGACCTTGGTTTCAACTTTCCCGGTTTGTGTATGGCTGTTTGTGGAAAAAGAGTTAACTTTGTAGCGAAGTTAACTTTAAAACTACGTTACCTATATGAAATTTACTCAGTATCTGATTATGGCGGCTGCCGCTGCCATGACTCTGAGCGCTTCTGCAGCAAAGAGCTATCAGCTGACGTCGCCGTTGGGCAATATCGCCGCCGACATCGAGTGCGCATCATCAATTACTTATTCGGTGACCTATGACGGCAAGGAAGTGCTTTCGAAGTCGCCTCTTTCAATGACCCTTTCCGATGGAACAGTATGGGGAAAAGATCCTCGTGTGGCTAAAGCATCGCGCACTACGGTGAACACAACCATAGCGTCTCCTTTCGCCCAGTCCGCGGAGATGAAAGACAACTACAACGGGCTTACCCTGAAGATGAAAGGTGACTGGAGCCTCGAATTCCGCGCTTACGATGATGGTGTGGCCTATCGCTTTGTCAGCGACCGCAAGAAACCTTTCGAGGTTGTCGATGAGCAGGCGGAGTTTATCTTCCCGGGCAACTATACCGCTACTGTGCCTTATGTTCGCCGCGGTACCGATGATGATCTGACTTCCCAGTTCTTCAACTCATTTGAAAGCTCATATACGACGGCTCCTCTGGCTGAGCTGAATCCCCGTCGTCTGGCGTTCCTGCCGCTCGCTGTAGATGCAGGTGAGAATGTACGTGCCGTTATCACCGAGACTGATCTCCGTGCATACCCCGGTATGTTCCTTTATAATCCCGACGGTTCCAATTCGCTCAAATCGAAATTCGCGCCCTATCCGACTGTTGTGACAGATGGAGCCTACAACAATATTCAGGGAGTGGTGACAGAGCGTGCCGATTATATCGCGAAGATCGACGGTCCGCGCACCTTCCCCTGGCGTGTGATCGTTGTTGGTCCGGACAAAGTTCTTGCAGAAACCAACCTCAGCTACCTTCTGGCCGAACCTTCGCGCGTAGCCGACATTTCCTGGATCAAACCGGGTAAAGTGGCATGGGACTGGTGGAATGCATGGAACCTCAAGGGTGTGGATTTCGAGGCAGGTATCAATACCCCCACCTACAAATACTACATTGATTTCGCCTCCAACAACGGTATCGAGTATGTAATTCTCGACGACGGTTGGGCCGTCGGCAACGGCTCGGATCTGATGAAGATCAACCCCGCCATCGACCTTCAGGAGATCATCGATTACGGTAAATCGAAGAATGTCGACATCATCCTGTGGGCCGGTTTCCGTGCTTTCGAACGTGACATGGAGGAAGTTTGCCGCCACTATTCTGAAATGGGTGTCAAAGGCTTCAAAGTCGATTTTCTCGACCGTGACGATCAGCTTATGACTGATTTCTGCCACAAGGCTGCTGAAACCGCAGCACGCTACAACCTTGTGCTTGATCTCCACGGCGCATACAAACCCGCCGGTATCAACCGCACATGGCCCAATGTTCTCAACGTTGAGGGTGTGCTCGGTCTGGAAAATGCCAAGTGGTCTGATCTCGAATCGTTCGATATCATCACTTACGATACTCAGCTTCCTTTCATTCGCCAGATTGCAGGCCCGATGGATTACACTCAGGGCGCTATGACCAACGGTGCCCGCAGCAATTTCCGTCCGCTCTATTATCAGCCGATGAGCCCCGGCACACGTGCCCATCAGATGGGTCTGTATATGATTCTCTATTCACCTCTGAACATGCTCTGCGACGCTCCCACCAACTATGAGCAAGAGCAGGAATGCACCGATTTCATCGCTGCCGTTCCTACAGTATGGGACGAAACCATCATGCTCGACGGCAAGATGGGTGAGTATGTAGTGACAGCCCGCCGCAATGGTAACGACTGGTTCATCGGCGGTGTGAACAACTGGACTCCCCGCGACATCACTCTTGATCTCTCGCAGCTTAATATCCCGGCAAGTGCTAATGTGGTTCTGTTCACAGATGGTAAAAACGCACGCCGCAACGGTAACGACTACAAGCGCCAGACCCTCAAAGGCAGTGACCTTAAGAATGGTTTGAAAGTTCATATGGCTCCCGGCGGTGGCTTCGCAGCAAGCGTTACACGCTGACTATATGATTTGACCTAACATAAAACTCCGTCTTCGGAATTTCCGTTGACGGAGTTTTATGTTTATGAAATCAGAGTTGCCTTGATATAATTCATTGCAATGGATAGTTTCATCAACTCCGGGTGAAACAGCATTGTATTCCAAAACCGGCGGCTCTGAATGAAAACGGGATTAATCGCTTGTGTGCAGGCTTCACAGTGAAGTGGTGCATTTATTTCGCGATGTCGTGGAAAAACGCTATCTTTGCGGACAGAAAGCCGGGTGACTCAGTACTTCCCGGCTCAAGATAGAACATTCACTTATCTTATCACTTAAATCTTTTAGTACCTATGTTTAAGAAAGTATTATTAGCTGCATCAGTGGCTCTTTCGCTCACATCTGCTTTCAGCGTGTCGGCTCAGCGCAACGACTGGGCAAATTTCGCACGTTTCGAACAAGATAATAAGGCGATTATGATGGCAGCTCCCACCGGTCGTCTGGTCGTGTTCATGGGCAATTCGATTACTGAGGGTTGGCCTGCACAGCGTCCGCAATTCTTTACCGATAACGGTTTTGTAGGTCGTGGAATCAGCGGTCAGACCACCTATCAGTTCCTTTCGCGTTTCCGCGATGATGTTATCAACCTCAAGCCCAAAGTGGTAGTTCTCAATGCCGCCACCAACGATATAGCTGAAAACAGCCATCCCTATAACGAGGAACGTACGTTCGGCAACATAATGTCAATGGTAGAGCTTGCAAAAGCAAACGGAATAAAGGTAATCCTAACTTCGACGCTTCCTGCCGCCGGCTTCGGATGGAATCCATCAATAAAGGATGCTCCCGAGAAAATAAACTCGCTCAATGCGCGTATCAAGGCTTATGCTGCAAAAAACAAGATCCCTTATGTAGATTACCATAGCGCTCTGCTTGGTTCCGACGGTCGCTGCCTCGATCCGAAATATTCCAACGACGGTGTTCACCCGACAGCAGCAGGCTACGAGGTTATGGAAGCGCTCGTGCTCCCGGTAGTTAGAAAAATAGTAAAATAAGCTGGCGTTAGATCTACGGCGCGCACCGGATCTGTTGAACGGTGTGAGAAAATTTTGTATTTTTGCATCCGGAAACTGCAAACTCCGTTTTACCACGCGGATTGGCAGTTCCGGATGCTTTTTTGTTATTTTTACTTACTAACGACTTATCACCAAGAAATGAATATAGCCATCGTTGGCGCCAGTGGCGCCGTGGGACAGGAATTGCTCAAAGTTCTCGCACAGACCGATTTTCCGGTCACCACTCTCCGCTTGTTTGGCTCGTCGCGCAGCGCCGGCTCTGTTTATGATTTTAAAGGTCAGAAAATCACTGTGGAGGAGCTTACGGATGCTTCCGACTTTTCGGGAGTGGATATCGCCTTCACATCAGCAGGTGCCTCAACGTCGAAGCGGTATGCAGAGCTTATCACTCGCCACGGTGCGGTGATGATTGACAATTCCAGTGCCTTCCGCATGGATCCGGACGTACCTCTGGTAGTGCCCGAGGTAAATGGCGCCGACGCCTTGGATGCTCCCCGCCGCATAATCGGCAACCCCAACTGCACTACTATCCAGATGGTGGTGGCTCTAAAGCCTATCCATGATCTTTCGCCGATACGTCGCGTTCATGTGGCGACATATCAGGCTGCAAGCGGTGCGGGTGCCTCGGCGATGCAGGAGCTCGTGGAGCAGTATGCCCAGATCGGGAGGGGTGAGCGGCCTACGGTAGAGAAGTTTTCAGCCCAGCTGGCATATAATGTAATACCCCACATCGATGTGTTTACCGACAACGGATATACCAAGGAGGAGATGAAGATGTTCAACGAGACACGCAAGATAATGCATGCTCCAGATATTGCGGTGAGCGCCATGTGTGTCCGTGTGCCGGTTCTGCGCGCCCATTCCGAAGCTATATGGGTCGAGACCGAGAGCCCTGTCTCACCCGAAGAGGCCCGGCGCGCTTTGGAGAAGGCTCCAGGTGTAGTAGTGCTCGATGCTCCTGCCGACAAAGTTTATCCTATGCCGCTCGATGTCGCTGACCATGATCCGGTATATGTAGGCCGCATCCGCAGGGACGTAGCCAATCCCAATGGTCTTACCTTCTGGGTTGTAGGCGATCAGATCCGGAAAGGGGCAGCCCTCAACGCCGTTCAGATAGCGTGGTATCTTCTGGAACATAAAAAATAAAGAAACGACGCCTGTGATTACTTGTGCCACCGCTCTGGTAACCGCTCCTGTCACGATCTTCCTGATCGTGATGGCGATAATTTTGCTGGCACCGGTGATCCTTAATAAGTTGAAAATTCCCCACATTATCGGTATGATAGTGGCGGGAGTTGTCGTGGGACCTTATGGGCTCAATATCCTCGACCGCGACAGTTCGTTCACGATTTTCGGTCAGGTCGGTCTGCTTTACCTGATGTTTCTCGCGGGGCTTGAGATCGACATGTACCATCTCAGGCGCAATATCCGCAAAGGGGTGGTGTTCGGATTGCTGACATTCTTCATCCCGATGGTAATGGGGGTGTTTGCGAGTGTGTATATCCTAAATGTGAGCTGGCTTACGGCGTTTCTGCTCGCTTCGATGTATGCCTCACATACGCTTATAGCTTATCCGGTTGCCGCGCGTTTCGGTATCACAAAATCTCCCTCGGTGCTCATATCCGTGGTCGGAACCATTATAGCCGTGGTAGGCGCCCTTCTGGTGCTCGCCGGAGCGGTAAATATTTTTGATACCGGAGAGTTTCAGGCCTCGGGAATTTTATGGCTGTTCGGCAAGCTGGCACTATACTGCATCGCTGTGTTGTATGCGTATCCACGTGTTACGAGGCGTTTTTTCAAGCAGTACAGCGACAAAGTGACGCAATATGTGTTCGTGATGGTGATGCTCTTCCTGTCGGCGTGGGTGTCGGGAGCCATCGGGCTTGAGCCGGTTCTGGGCGCGTTTTTTGCCGGATTGGTGTTGAACCGTTATATACCTTCCACCTCGCCGCTGATGAACAGCATTGAGTTTGTGGGGAATGCTCTGTTTATCCCTTATTTCCTTATCGGAGTGGGGATGATGATAAATGTGGGTGTGATAGCCCGTGGCAATACCCTTGCTGTTGCAGGTGTGATGCTTGCTGTTGCATTAGCCAGCAAATGGCTTGCGGCCTGGATCGCCCAGAGAATATACCGTATGGATGGTGCTGACAGGCGGATGATGTTCGGACTGACAACCGCCCATACCGCAGTGGCTCTTGCCGTTGTCACTATCGGTTACAATATGATTCTGCCCGACGGATCGCGCATGATCGATGAGACGATACTCAACGGTACGGTGCTTGTGATACTCGTTACATGCGCCATAGCTCCGATGTTTACCTCACAGGCTGCTTCGCGCATAAAGATCAGGATGCTTGAGGGAACTTCCGATGCGGAAACAGAGAAGGCTTCATCGGTAAATATGCTAATTCCCGTTGCCAATCCCATAACGTCGGCTTCGCTTATGGAACTGGGGCTGATGATGCGTTTGCGGCGCGAGGGGATCAATGCCGACACTCTCTATGCCCTTCATGTGCGTAACGATAATTCTCCATCTGCTAAAGTCATAGGGGAGAATTCGCTCAGGCTGGCTATTCAGGCTGCCGCCGGAGCAGATACGTCGGTCACTGCAATAGAGCGGTTCGATATCAATACCGTGACGGGCATTCTGAATACCGTTCAGGAAAGAGATATCAACTGCATTATTCTCGGTATGCACCGCAAGGCTACTGTGATCGATTCATTTCTCGGGTCGAAAATTGAGCAGCTGCTAAAAGGCACCAACCATATGGTGGTGATCTCGCGGTGTTATATACCGTTCAATACGATTACACGCATAGTGATTTTCGTGCCGGCCAATGCTGAGTATGAGACCGGGTTCCGCCGATGGGTGCTCGCCTTAGGGCATCTCGCAGCCGAAATAGGATGTCGCATAATATTCTGCTCCAACGAGCGCCAGCAACCTATTATCCGTTCAATTATACGGCATGAAGCTCTTGGCATACGCCATGAGTACCGGACTGTCAGCGAAAAAGACGACTTCGTTCTGCTTGCCAACCGGGTGCTTGAGGATGATCTTTTCGTGGTGATCGGGGCGCGTCCCAACTCGGTCAGCTATTCATCAGATATGGTTGAGAGCACCCTGTTTCTGCAGCGCTATTTCAACCGCTATAATCTCTGCATCATTTATCCGGAGCAGTTTGGCGAGGAGCCTGCATCGTATACGTTTACCGACCCTCTCGGCTCGGATATCGTCACTACCGCTTCTCCTCTCTGGCTCGCCGTGCGTTCGCGTCTGCAGCGGCTCAACGCCCTCAAGAAGCGCATCACCCACCGCCACCGTTCCCGCCGCCAGCCTCCCTCTTTATGAGACATGAGAGCGTGATAGCAGAAGAACAGAAGAGCAGAAGAGCAGGAGCAAAGTTACCCAAGTGAGGTATTATTGCTCCTGCTCTTCTGTTCTTCTGCTATCACGCGCTATTTGTCTCACTCCCACTCGATTGTGGCTGGCGGTTTAGAGGAGATGTCGTAGCATACGCGGTTTACGCCGCGGACATGGTTGATGATGTTGTTGGAGATCTCTGCCATGAAATCGTAGGGGAGATGTGCCCAGTCTGCAGTCATGGCGTCGGTTGAGGTTACGGCGCGCAGAGCTACGGCACGTTCGTATGTGCGTTCGTCGCCCATCACGCCTACGCTCTGAACGGGGAGGAGGATGGCTCCTGCCTGCCATACCTGATCGTAGAGACCCCAGCGGCGTAGACCATCGATGAAAATGTGGTCGGCTTCCTGAAGTACCTGCACTTTTTCGGGTGTGATGTCGCCGAGGATGCGCACTGCCAGACCGGGACCGGGGAATGGATGGCGCTTGATAAGGTGTTCGGGCATGCCGAGGGCGCGACCTACCGCACGCACTTCATCTTTGAAGAGAAGGCGCAGAGGCTCGCAGAGGCGCAGGTTCATCTTTTCGGGCAGCCCGCCTACGTTGTGGTGGCTCTTGATGGTTGTGCCGGTGATGGAGAGGCTTTCGATGCAGTCGGGATAGATGGTTCCCTGGGCGAGCCATTTCACATCTTTGATCTTGTGGG
>CAZDWY010000011.1:0-63933 GCA_964509345.1 uncultured Alistipes sp. | reverse complement strand
TACAATTAGGAAATAAATGAGTTCGTTCATCCTACCATTTTACAATTAGTCTGGATTTGAGGATATTGTAGCGAATGCCAGAAAAACAGCGCATTTCATTGATACACAAGAGCTCAAATCGGGATCTGAGGATATTTCAGACAATCTTAAATCCCTCAAAGAATGTACCGAGCTTTTGCCGGAGTATACTGATGTATCAATTCCCTATGTACGTATGCTTGCTTCAATAGGTGACGCAACGAATGCTATCGCTACGCTTGATACATGCCAATGGGTCTATAATAAATTCAGATACATTTATAATGATTGGGAAAAACGCCCGACACAACGTGATTATAATGGAAAATCAGAAATACTTCTATCGCTTACACGCCTGATTCAATACAGCTATAATGGTTTGGAAACCAGTATGTCTTTTGCAGATGTCGATGATCTTATAGGTCGCCGTATTATAGACGGGGATCTATATAGGCAGGCTCCGAATGAAAGTGTCAGCCGCCAGAGGATTGACCGTCTGAAACGCGATATGGTCATGGAGTTCTCCAAAGGGAAAGCGGAGATTGGCGTGAATACCCCCGTATGGGAAAAGATCACCCGTGAATACGATGTAAATGAACTGAGCAGTGGTTTAGGTTACTGGGTTGAACAAGGCATGATAGACAACGCAGCTGTAATGCAGCTGTCAGCCTTGATCGACCGGGAATATGAGCTGATGCGCAAAGGGAAAGGGGTAACAGATAAAGACCGCCTGAATCTGTTCGGCACCAAGGCGCTTGCCGTGTGGCTGAAAGAAGGCGAGGAGGGGATGCGCAGCTACATTGCCGAGACCCAGAGCGGCCAGGGGAGCAAACAGCTCAAGAGCTACCTGGCGAAGCTTCAGAAAAGCTACGACCGGAACGCGGCAGCCCTGGCTGACCGCAAGGGGGTGATCGAGGCGCTGGCGTGCCTCGTGCCTTCGCAGGGAACGGACGAGGAGGGGTGCCGCGCCTTCTACGAGTGCCGCGCCGCCGCCGAGAAGGTGTTCCCCCTCAAGTGGCTCCAAAGCAATTAGTAATTAGCAATTTACAATTAGTAATTTTTCGTGAACGATGAGGTAAAGTCGCTCCGTCTAACCTGGCTCTTCCGCTCTTCTGATCTCTAAATCACAATTAATGTTAATGTGTTAATAATTTTTTGTAATTAAAAAAGATTTCGTATCCTTAGACCGAACAAAAAAATGACGCTAACGCGCCGTTGATTAGATCAATACCTGAAACCGATACGTCACCACACGTATCCATCCATTCGTTCCTCTACACACTTGGCAACAAGTGACCGTTGCGTTGAAGCAGGCACACACTGCCTGCAGTTATCAGGCGATATATCCACAGATATACCGATTTCCATTCCCCAAAATAGTTTGCACCCATCTCTAACGGCTGGAAACTGCTACTCCAACTAACAAATACTAACAAACTCAAAAGTACACAACCATGGACAGAACTAAACTTGACGAGAACAGTTTCGAAGGACTAAATTTATTTCTTCAGGATTTTTCAACTCCAGAAGAATTTCGTAAATACATGCAAGATAATGGGTTTGAGTATTCAGACTCATCAGGATGTTATAGATGGATTAGAACTGAGATTGATTCGGAAAGCATGAATTCTATTAATTGCAAACAATTAACGGATCATCTCAAATTATGGTTGCAATACCAGCAAATCCCTGGGACAAGTTCTAATCCGCTTAGTCAGGCAGGCTACAATGCTTTCGCCCGTTGGGATCAGTGGTTCGGAGCTTATGTTGCGGGGCTCGGCTACATAGGTGAACCAGCCTCCTCTTCATATGGTGCCCAGCTCTATCTCAACGGCTCGTGGGTGGCTCCAGGCACATCTGCCTTTCCTATGACAACGGGGCGATTCTATCAAAAGGCTGCCGAGAAAACCTGGTCTGGTGGTCAAGTTGATACCTGGGGATATGTCCAGGCAGGGCAACGCATTCTGGGAGTGTCCACAGATATGGGATTTGCATATGGTACTCATAGTGACAGCACTCTGATTACTTTGGCGAATTTATGCAGAATGCTTAGCTGGGATCCCGTGCAAGTCAATGATATAAGAAGTAGGTTTCAAGCCTATTGGACGCATGATAAGTATGAGATCCCTTCGTGGGCTATCGCTGACTTTCTGAATGCAAACTTCTTTCCGGGTGACGCGGTTTCTATTGCAGAAGCTTTGCGGAAGCATTACGGGGTATTGCTGCGCATAGTTACCCGTACCGAGGAAGTGAATGGGAAAGTCAACAAGTATGGTGACGATTATCTCATTGTTGACTATAACCCCATACTGCAGCAATTGGATTATATCAAACCCCAAGGTGGTGTGGGCACCCTCAAATTAGAGGATGTGGTATTCTCTGACAACATCCTTTTCATATATCGTAGTTCACACGGAAATTGAGCATTTATTTTCCGCAGGAGCCGGCTGGGAAGATGAATTTGAACTATGGAATTTCAGTCTGTAGAAAGTAGTTTTCCCCACAATAAACATGATTATTTATCAGGATCATCAAAGATTTGTTATGAGAAAGTTGTTGAATATATTTCTGTGCATAATGGTAACGCCATGGGTCATTGTATCTTCTGCGAAAGTTCCTGAGCAAAAGCGTTCCACCGATGAACTGACTGATAACATAAGTCTTAAGGAGTTGATGAAAGGAGATACAGTTCCGAGCGCTTACGGACTTGCAGAATTTGTATCCCATCTCTCTAATGAACTACGGAATAGCGGTCATAATCCATTGACACAAGAGGATACATTGCTTATAATTAAAAATCTCAAGCAGTTTATCAGGGAGTACCCTGCTAAAGTCAGAGCACAGGAAGAATATGACAGACAGAAACACGAACTTGAGAAAACTGCTTTCAGAGAGTATCTCGATAGTTTGCGGGTGGCTGGTGTGGAAATTGACGGACACGTATACCATTCGGTAGATAATCGTCCGGAATTTAGTAATATCAACCGATTTTTCGCTGAAAATTTCCGCTATCCCAAAGACTCGTGGAAGCGCGAACGCATACGGTCTGTCAGGATTGAGGGAATTGTCCGTAAAGACGGGTCAATGATAGAAATGGCGTATGAGGGCGTTACCGATCCTGAACTGATATCAGAACTGGAGCGTGTCGTAAGAAAAATGCATTGGACTCCCGGTTCAAATGGCAAAGGTCCGTTGAACGTCATTCGCAGTTTTTCCGTAGATCTCACTCCTTGGAAAGATAAAGGCTCACCAGTCCCCTATGGGCTGGAAAGTATAATAACCCACGGTAGAGAAGGGATAGAAAACCTCAGTAAGTTAGCTCCAAATCTAAGACAATATGATCCATCTGCCACAATAGATAATGTCAAAGAATGCGCTTTAATGTTTCCAGAATATACCGATGTTTCGGTTCCATTTTTGGGTTTTCTAAGCGCATATGGAGACAGTGAGAAGGCATTAACTCTGGCAGATACCTTGTTGATAAGCTACAATCCAGACCGATATCTCAAAAATGATAATAGAATCCGTCCTCTTGATCGCGGATATAACGGGAAATCGGAGATCTTGTTATCGCTGACGCGGTTGATTCAGCAATCACACTATGGTTTGAATCCAGATAGTGCCTACGCTGACATAGACGATCTTCTGAACCATCGTATTGTAGATGGAGATATATATAGGCGTTGGAACAACAATCAGCGGCATAAACAAAGAATTGAGCAAATGCAGCGTGATATGGTCATGGAATTCTCGAAAGGAAAAGCAGGGCTCGACCGTACCACCCCCGTATGGGATAAGATAACCCGTGAGTACAGCATCGACGAGCTTAGCAGTGGACTTGCTTATTGGTCAGACCGGGGAATGATAGACAACGCTGCTGTCGGACAACTCTCGGCTTTAATCAATCAGGAATATGAGCTGATGCGCAAAGGGAAAGGGGTAACAGATAAAGACCGCCTGAATCTGTTCGGCACCAAGGCGCTTGCCGTGTGGCTGAAAGAAGGCGAGGAGGGGATGCGCAGCTACATTGCCGAGACCCAGAGCGGCCAGGGGAGCAAACAGCTCAAGAGCTACCTGGCGAAGCTTCAGAAAAGCTACGACCGGAACGCGGCAGCCCTGGCTGACCGCAAGGGTGTGATTGAATCGCTGGCATGCCTGGTGCCCCCGCAGGGAACCGACGAGGAGGGTTGCAAGGCGTTCTACGAGCGCCGCCGCGCCGCCGAGAAGGTGTTCCCCCTCAAGTGGCTCCAAAGCAATTAGTAATTAGTAATTTTTGGTTTGGGGAGCGAGAGAAGGTAGGTAAAGATATTTTCAGAGTGAGGCGGTCGGCAGGTTTTGTCAGGGAGTATTTGCTCTTCTTCCAGAACAAAACCTGACGACCGCCTTAGTATGTATTATTCCCAAAAACGCATTATTCCGGATAAAATAACGATTCATTTTTAGGGAGAGGGGGAAATTTTGAAGACCAGAGAACCACGCCATAGGCATCTCTGCACGCACCGTTCGCACTGGATCCATCTGAATTGGGTTTACCCGCGAGGGGAATCCAGAGAGTGGAATAAATTATTTTTTCTTAAATTCGCAATTATATGGCAGAAAAATAATATTTTTGCATTACAAACAAAATAGTTTTGCCGTAATCAAAATTTAACCCCATACTACACAGCCAATCTTATAACCAAAATATATAAGTTCAACAACACTTACCCCTAATATTCAGATATCTTTTAATGAAAAAATGTATTATAATATCGGCTTTCATTCTGAGCGCCCTGTCGGGAATGGCTCAGGAGAAAGTTATGAATGTGCACAAGGCTGACGGATCAAGCAGCAGTCTTCGCGTTGCAGACTTGAAAAACATCAGTTTCCTTACCGTTGACAAGGATAACACCAGCCTGTCTATAAAGAAAACAGACGGGAAAACGACGACAATACTCTTCGAATCGAATCCTGTAATGACAATTTCAGATGGCACGCTCCTTATCCGGTCGAGCGCACCGGAACCTACCGAGATAGGGATTGCCGATATTGCAGAAATTGCATTCGGCGACGGCTCCAACTCCATAAACAAGGTTGATAAGGACGACGACCTTGTATGTGTGGTATATGACAACGGAGTGACGCTGCGCGGAATCCCGACTGATGTCGCACCCATGATTTACACTATCGACGGCCGGCGCATCGCCACACCCGACTGCCAGGATGGGGAGCTGAAATTAAGCCGTGCTACTCTGGGCGGCGGTATCTTCATCGTAAAGATTGGCTCGTTCGCTACAAAAATAAAACTCTGAAAATTTATCTCACATTCCTCATAAGCCGTCACAGATGAGAAAGATATACCTATTGCTCGCAGTGCTTTGCGGAGCTGCGCAACTTATGGCCCAGCAATCCGCCACAATGCTTGTCAACGCCACAAACGGAGCGGTATTCCGCACTAATGTGGAAGATGTGGAAAAAATAACATTTTCCGACGCCACCTACAACCTCAACACCACCGGCCTCCGCATTCTTGAAGCCGATGAGCTTTGCTGGCCCGAGGACCGTCTGCTCCCCTGCTTCCTCCCCCCTGCCGATAATGTATGGTCGTTAGACATGAACTCAGCCTCCCTTAACGATGAAGAGAGAGTAATGTTCTGCACGCTGCAGGGTATCGTCAACCGCAACTACCCGCGCATCCTGCTCTACAACCACAATGAAGAGCCGAAAATGACGTGGCCAAACACCCACAACCTCAAGACTACCGCCATACGCTTCAGAATGCCTTATCAGCTGGTAAAACAATTTGAAGATGAGATAAATGGCCTGGTACTCTACAGCAACGAGAAGTCGCAGCACTACTCGAATCTTGCCGCCACGATTGCCGGGCTCGACCGACTGCTGCCGGTAACACCGGAAATCAGAGACAACCTTATTGCCAACGGCATGGATTTTCCGGTCAAGGAGGATCTCACATCGCTTACAATGTCTACGGCATTGAGTATCTACACTTACCTCTACGACAACTACTGGGACCGCTGTAACCACCGCCTGCTGGTCAGCATCCGTCCGACCATACCCTACGTCCACGACATCGCCGCCGCCTGCGGTTCAGCCTGCGTATGGCTCGATCCGCGAAACACGCGCGAACGTGCCCTGCTCGACAAAATGCTTCAGGATATGACACCGGGGCGAGACATTGTTCTGGGATGGTATCCAGAGGAGCGCTCCGGCATCGGCGAAGCCACCAAGTATGGGCTCTCAACCGTTCCGGCAGACTTTTTTGAGAACACCACAGTCTATACTGCGGTCAACAACCCCATTGTTATCCCCCCGGTTCCCAAACGTCCGAAACTCGACAACAAGGTATACGCAGCCGTCTACATCAGCGACGGAGACAACATCCAGTACTGCCAGCACGCCATGGCAAAGATCTTCGAACAGTCGGCACGTGGCAAAATGGCGCTCAACTGGACCATCAGCCCCTCTTTAGCCGACATATCACCTATGATGCTGAACTACTACTATGGGAAGGCTACCGCGGAGGACTGCTTCGTAAGCGGGCCTTCGGGGGTAGGATATGCCATGCCTTACGATGCGCATAACGGGGTATATTACGGAAGATCGAATTCCTCAACTTTGCTTGCACCATACGCCCGACTCACCCAGCGCTATATTGAAAAAGCAGGTCTGAGGGTCATTACCATCTGGGACGACATCAGTGCCACTCAGCGTAAAATCTATGCCGATTCCTGCACATATCTCTATGGACTGACCATCAACGACTGGGAACGGCAGAACGGACGGCTCACATACAAGGTGCAGTCAGACTGGTTACCCATCGCCCCCCAGTATCCCTGCTACGCCAACGGCTCCGACGTAATCACCAACTTCTTCAACCGCGACATAAAGAACTTCAAAGGCACAGAGCCAATGTTTGTAACAGGACAGGCTTCAGTATGGGATGCGGGTCCGGACAAACTCCTCGCTCTCAAGACGAGCCTCGACCAACTGTCGCCTGGCAATGTCAATATCGTCCGCGCCGACCATTGGTTCAGCTACTATAATGAAGCCCACCACCTCCCCTTCAATCTGACCATGCTCGAAGATATGGCGGTAAGCTCGTCCCCCTCACAGACAGAAGCCGGAGTAGCGGCCGACGGCTCTCCATCTGAAAAATATATGTGGGTTTCAGAAGCCTCAGATGGCACCGGATGGGTAGAGCTCGACTTCAAAGAGCCCTACATGGTAAGCCGCTACGTTGTCCGTCACGCCGAAGCCGGCGCGTTGGATCCAAGACTCAACAGCCGCAATTTCAACGTTGAGATAAGCCTCGACGGTACCACCTGGACCACCGTCGGCACACATACGGGCAATACCTCCCCGGTAAGTGAAGGCACCCTCACCCCCGCCGTTGAGGCACGTTACGTACGCGTAAATGTGACAGACGGCGGTATAGACGGCTGCGTGCGTATCGGCGACATCGAAGTCTACGGCTCACATTAAGAGGGTTAACAGCTTATCCGATCCCCGATATTTAATCCCCACCCTAAGTGCTCATACGCCTTAAGGTGGGGATATTTCTTGAAGTATGCAGGGGGAGCGCATCTCCCCAACTAAATCTTCTTTACTTCATTACTTCTCAACTTCTTTACTTCTCAATACTTGAATGATGATCCGCCGAGGAACTCACGGAGAAGGCTGGTGGAGGGAACCCCTTGATCACCGATCTGCTTGAAGTAGCCGAGGAAACGGCGCAGGCGATACGCTTCGGCATATTCGGGAACATCGTTTGGGACATCACGCAAAATAGCCTCACCATAATCTTTCATCACCCCAAGCTCGAAAATCAGCGACGAGTTGAAGGTGCTGTCGGCATTCTCCTGGAAGGGGAATATCCATTTCTCCTCACCGCGTCGCACACTGGGCCAACGCCTGATTGTATCAACAGCTGAAGCGCCACGATACTTATGATCACGGATAATACGTCGGAGAAGACGGTTGTCGGTAGTTGGAATCCAGTTATGATCGTCGATCGAAAGTGTTGTGAGAGCGGACACATAGACCCTATATTTCATGCGCTCCTCTATGCCTGCGGTGAGTTCGGGATTCAATCCGTGAATTCCCTCGATAAGCAGAATGGAATTATCTTCGAGTTTGAGAGTATCACCCTTGTAGATACGTTTTCCAAGTTCGAAACTGTAGGTAGGAAGAGCCACCTCCTCGCCACGAAGCAGCGCCTCAAGGTCGGTATTGAACTGCTTTAGATCAAGAGCATACAATGATTCATAGTCATAGTCTCCGGTTTCATCGCGTGGTGTCTGGTCGCGGTTGACAAAATAGTTGTCGAGCGAAATGATCCGGGGCGAGAGCAGATTTGTCATCAGGTAGATACCCAGACGCTTTGTCGTAGTTGTTTTGCCGGATGATGATGGACCGGCGATAAGCACTATGCGCGCTCCTCCCTTATGATAACGGGATGTGATCTCATCGGCAATAGCGGCAATCTTCTTATCATGAAGAGCTTCGGCAACATTAATAAGAGATGCCGAACGCTTCTCTTCAACGGCGCGGTTCAACTGCCCGACATTGCGTATGCCGAGAACATCGTTGAAGTGGAGATAGTCGATATACGCCTCATACATCTTCTCCTGAGGGAAAGGAACAGCCGGCACCGACGGATCCGACTTATCGAACCCCATCAGCAGGAATCCTTCTTTGTACGGCACCAGATCAAAAACGGAAATACATCCAGTATCGGGTGCCAGCGGTCCGTAGTAGCTGTCTGCAACCCCGTCAAGACGATAATAGACGGTATAAAGCTCATGGATTGTTTCCAACAGCTGTACCTTGTCGTTAAGCCCCTCGGCCCGGAATTCCCCGATAATATCGGAGGTAAGACGCTCCTTCCGCTCAAAGGGGAGCGAGCGGGCAGCCAGAGAACGCATATCTTCGAGTAGCCGGGTTATGATGGCCGGCATACGGAGAGCATCCACACTTCTGCTGTCCTCAAACAGGCGGCAGTAATAGCCTCCGGCAATGGAATGCTCGATGCGAAGACGCATCCCGGGGTATGCCTTGGCTACGGCGCAATAAAGCATCATGCACAGCGAACGGATATATACCTTCTCACCGGCACGTGACTGCGCGGAAAGAAATTCCACCTGCTTAGGTCCATATACCTGATAATGGAGCGGCTCGGTCTTGTTGTTGACCAGAGCGCAGATTGGTTTTAGTGATCCCAGAGGGGCAGCAAGCCGGGCGGCAATCTCCGCCAGGGTTTCACCTCCTTCGACCGGGAGGTATTTACTGATATTTTTGCAATAGATCTGCATTATGTGATAGGGATTAAGGGGATATGAAGAGCGGGGCATCAACGGAAGGCAAATAGGCGGCGCACCTGGGTGACGGCCGGGGCGAGCGCTTCCGTGGCGCGGGATACTGCCGAGCGGAAGTAGAAGCCTGTGGCGAGGCGTGCGCTCACGCGGGCCACATTCTCTTTCATGCGCATATAATCGGCGGGTGTCATATCATGCAGGCGGTCTGATATCTCCTCGAGCGATTCTATAGCGAATCCGATACCCTCGGCTTCGACAAAGGGCGCCATTCCGGAGTGCCTCCATATTATGACAGGCACACCGCAGCGGATATATAACGAGGCCTTATGGGGATTGTTGTATTTGAGATATTCTCCCCATTGACCGTTACATGAATCAATGGAACAGCCGTCCCAGACGAGCCCGAAATCGCCTTCAGGATGGCGTATCATAAGCCCGGAGGGTACGAATCCGCGCAGCCTGAACTGTGCGGGAGCTGCCGCCTGTGTAAGGTCGAAATTATTGCCGAAAACAACAACCTTGTATCCGTCGATAACCGTACCCCAGTCGTAGAGAAACTGATTGCGCCGGCGGCTTACACCTCCGGCAAACATCACGGTATATCCATCCTTGGCAATTACCGGCTCCGTCTGACTGCGGCGCGGGAGCTCCATATTTGCCGTCTGACGGGCTTCTTTTGCCTCATGCGAGAGATAGTCCCAGATACCGAGAGAAGTGGAAGGAACGCTGCTTCCGTGGTCCCTGAGCCATCCTTCCATAGCTTCATTGAGCGCGATAATATAATTACTCTGGGAAAGCGCCGCCACCTCCTGGAACGGAGTGACAGCCGCATTCTCCTGAAGAGATTCAAGACTGTGGACAAGAGTGACAACCTTTGCGCCCCTCAGATGCGCCAGACGGCATATGAGGCTGTAGTCACGGTCGGGATACTGCACGAAAAGCGTATCGCCACGATGGAGAAGAAGACCGGCTTTCAGCACTCCCCCGATCTTGGCGATCCGGGCAGCGACGCGGTTGGAACGAAGATTGTTTCTGACACCGACGTTACGGAATCCTTCCGAAGCCATTATGGCGTCCATATCGGTGCGGGCCTTATAATCGGCAGATTCTGTGTGTGGAAATTTCTGGGCAATGTAGCAAAGCATAACGGTAAAATACTAAATGGAAACCGACTGAATCGGGAGCGGTCTCCTAATCCCTCTGCTACTTAAACACCCAAGTAATGGTTCCGGTTTGCACAGGTGAACCTTCGAGTACAGAAAAACGACATTCTTTCGATCTGGCGATGCACTGCTGACGCATAGCCTGGTCTGCCGCAACGGTTCCGGAGCTGCCTGAAGCGCTATATGTGGCCGAAACGACACGCCCCGACGCATCTACTTTGACGCGGATTGCGATAGTGCCAAGTTTCTTACCCCTGACACTTGTCCATGACTCCATGGAACGCCCTTTGAGACCATTACCCGGCGTACCGGTAATCTCGCCCTGATCGGAATTTCCTTCCACCGCTCCAGGGGTACCTTTCCCTTTATCACCGCCGAAGGCGCGATTTGTGGCGGCTTCCACATTCTTCTTCGCCTGCTGCTGACGCTTTGCTTCCTGGCGCTCCTTTTCCTTGCGTATCTCCTCTTCGGTCGGTCCCTTCTTCTCTTTCTTCACCTGGGCGGGCGACGGGCGCTCGGATGTGGTGACTTTGGGCTGGGTGGCAGGTTCTCCGGCATTCTCAAGATCAGGCGCATCCTGTGTCGGAACCGGATCGGAAACATCAGAAGGAGCAGGCTTGTCGACCGGAGCTGCGGGAACTGGCAGATCTCCTGTGCGCACAAACTCTCCCGTAGCATAGAGATCTTCAACCGGCTCCATAATAATCTCCTGTACGGGCTCAGGTGTCCAGTCCCCCAGATCATCAGGCGGATATGTGATGAAGGAGAACAGGAAGGTCAACAGTACTATCAGATGGAAAAGCACTGTTCCGGCAAGAGCTATTATTTTATCTTTCTTCTGCAAGGAGAGGATTGTTTTACTGGTTCATGACAGGAACTACATCAACAGGCTGAGCAGCTGACGGAGCTGACGGTTGCTCGCCGGCAGGAGCGGTCTGTGGCGCTGGTGAGGCAACAGGTTTTGTAGCGAGCACCATTCTCAGATTGTTGGCAGCTCCGAGCGAAAGAACTTCCACTATCTTTCCGTAGGGAACCTTCTCATCGGCATACAGGGCTATGAATCCGGCAGAATCCTGCTGATGGGCAAGATTCAGAAACGTCAGAAGCGCTTCCATTTCCACAGGCTGCGGCTGTTCCTCACCGGTAGAGGCAAAGATTTGCTCCTCCTGGTCGATATATACTCTTGTACTGGGCTTTATGGCGCTCTGTTCTGTACTCTGGGGGAGCGTAAGCTCCAGACCTGTGGGAAACACGAATGTAGAGGTAACCATAAAGAATATGAGCAGCAGGAAGATAACGTCGGTCATCGACGCCATTGAAAAAGCTGCCATCATCTGATTGGGACGTTTGAGCACGGTATGAAGTATTTAATACAGGCTTGTGTCAGATTATTTATAGGGGAGCTATACCCGGTAGTGGCGGATACCCCTTGAGGAGAGCTGTTGGCCGGCGCGATACAGGGATCAGATTGCAGGCTCGTTGAGAAGATCCATGAACTCCATCGACTTTGATTCGAGCATGTTCATGACCGAATTGATGCGGGCTACAAGATAGTTGTAGGCGAAAAGCGCCACCACACCTACAACCAGACCAGCCACTGTAGTGACAAGGGCGGTATATATACCTGACGAGAAAGTTGCGATATTGGCGGAGTTGCCTTCGGCGGCAATGGCATAGAACGCCTCCACCATACCGATAACCGTTCCGAGGAATCCGAGCATCGGAGCCCCTGCCGCAGTAGTGGCAAGCCATGGGAGCCCTTTTGAAAGATTCGCTACCTCAATGTTGCCGGTATTCTCCACTGCTGCCAGAATATCGTTTACAGGCCGGCCGATGCGGCTGATGCCTTTGGCGACCAGACGTGCGTAGGGAGAATTGTTTTTCTTGCAGAGGTTGAACGCGCTTTCTATCTCCCCGTCGTGTATGTAATCGCGTATACGCTGCATGAAGGTCTGATCCTCACTGGCAGCACGGTTCACTACGATGGCGCGCTCTATAAGTATGTAGATACACACCAGAGAAAGTACGGCAAGAACAATCATGATGGGTCCACCTTTAAGACAGAGATCCCACAGCGAAAGTTCTACCTGATGTATGACCGGGGCAGTGGCTGCGGTAGCGGTAGCGTCGGCAATAGGGTTGCCGTTGATGGCGACGTCGAGTAAAATCATTTATACGGATATGTTGGGATTAGACTTTTTATAAGCTTAACCGGGGTGAATATTATTTCAGAGCTGCCTTATAGCGGCGTATGGTTTCAGGAAGACCGAGGTAAAGGGCATCCGATATAAGTGCGTGACCAATCGATACTTCATTGAGGAATGGGACATTCTCTTTGAAATAGCGCAGATTCTCAAGGCTCAGATCGTGACCGGCGTTCACTCCGAGACCGGCCTTGCGGGCAGCGCGCGATGCCTCCACATAGGGAGCGACCGCTGCTTCAGGGTTGCGTGAGAAGTTGTCGGCATATGGCTTTGTATAAAGCTCCACTCTGTCGGCGCCGGTTTTTGCAGCCATGCGGATGTTGTCGCAATCTGTACCGACGAAAATCGAGCTTCTGATGCCCGCCTCGCGCAAAGTGTCGATGATTCCGGTCAGGAACTCCATATTCGGCTCCACATCCCATCCGGCCGACGAGGTCAGATCGTCGGGGGCGTCAGGCACGAGTGTCACCTGTTCAGGCTTCACCTTCAGAACAAGATCCATGAATTCAGGTGAAGGATATCCCTCGATATTGAACTCAGTTTTCACCAAAGGGCGGAGTGTGAACACATCCTCGCGACGTATGTGGCGCTCATCAGGTCGCGGATGAACGGTGATACCGTCAGCTCCGAAACTCTCGCAGTCGACAGCCACACGGCTTACATCGGGTGTGTTCTCTCCACGGGCATTGCGGAGGGTTGCCACTTTGTTTATATTGACGCTCAGATTGGTAGTCATATCATTTTTTGCAAAAGCGAAAAATCTTTAATAACCGTTCCTTTGTTAGAAACTAAAAGGATTATTCCTTATCTTTGTGTGATGAATTCAGACCACAAATTTAGTCAGAAAATTCAAGAGTTGGCGAATAAACGCCCTCATTATTTCTATTGTTAACAGAATTTGACAATAAAAATCAGTAAAACGACGCCTGCCGGGGTAATTGCCGGGAAGGTTTTCATCAATATACAGACAACGTGACATATCAGCAACACGAAATATTAAAACGTTTTATGTCGGGGGCTCTTAGTCATCCGGAAGAGCTCGAGGCGCTCTGGCCCCTGAGATCCGACTCGTCGCAGCTGTTGGTGGCGTGTGCTCCGCGCGACTACAGCGCCTCGGCGATTGCAAAAGCCGTGGAGGATTGCGACGCGCAGCTTGAGGGTCTCTCGGTAACAGGGATGCGCGATGCTGCCGGGCGCCTTGTAGTGGCGCTTGAGGTAGGAAGTGCATCGCCCGACGGAGTAGCGCGCTCACTGGAGCGATATGGATATGAGGTGATCCACGCCACCGGACAGTATACTCCGCAGGAGGTGACCCGCAACCGTGAACGCCTCAACGAACTGCTGCATTATCTGGAGATGTAAGAAACTGAGAAGTAAAGAAGAAAAGAAGTTAAGAAGTTAAGCAAAAAACCACTTCTAATGTATGGAATTCTGTCGCTTGATTTCCAATCTTCCATTCTGACTCCCTTGACTTGCATATTTTTACTTCTCATTTCCGGCTCTCCTCTCTACTCATCATACTCCTCTTCTCTACTTCTTAACTTCTCTATTTCTTAACTTCTTGTTTATGAGAATAGCTATTAACGGAAACCGTCATCAGGAAAATCATCTGGAGGCAATTCGCACGCTTACCGACACACTTGTAAGACGAGGCGACCATGTGGTGATGAGCGAACGGTTTCTCGACTACCTTACGACTCACCTTGGGGAACGGTTTCGCGCGGGGCTTGACTATGTTCCCCTCAGCCGGCAGCCTGAGGCCGATCTCGCACTCAGCATCGGAGGTGACGGAGCTTTCCTGAAAACCGCCCGTTGGGTAGGGGACGCGGAAATCCCCGTAGCGGGAATAAACACGGGACATCTGGGTTATCTGTCGGCTTTCACTTTCGATAAGCCTGAGGAGATATACAACCATCTGCTTGAGGGTGACTACCGGGTGGAAAACCGTTCGATGCTCAAAGTAAGCGTTGATGTAGCCGACAGTGATGGTTTCCGTGGAAAAGTTTTCCCCAAAGAGCTGACCGCTCTCAACGAGATAGCCTTGACGCGCGGAGATATAGCATCTATGCTGCGGATCGCAGCCACCATAAACGGACGGTCGTCGCTCAACTATATGGGTGACGGTCTGATAATCTCTACCCCGACAGGAAGCACAGCCTATAATCTCTCTGTGGGGGGGCCTATTCTGGATCCGGAACTGGCTGGGTGGGTGCTCTCACCTATCGCCGCACACAGCCTTTCGATGCGTCCGCTTGTAGTAAAGGACGGTTCGCGGATAGAACTCCGGGTGGATGCGCGCGGAGACGGATTCCATCTGGCAGCCGACGGCAAGCAGGTGACGCTGCCGCTCGACACGGTACTTACGGTGACGCGGGCCCCCTATGGAGTAAGAGTGGTCCAGCAGTCGGATCACACCTTCACAGACACGCTCCGCGATAAGCTCGGTCTGGGCAACACCCTGGTTTAATTAGCAATTAGTAATTGTAATTGGTGATTTTTTGTAAGAGGAAGGGAGCTGTTACACTAACAATTAGGATAAGACAGAGAGGTTATTTACGGTTTAAGTAATATAAAATCGACAGGAGAGTAACGATAATGGCGGCAGGTGTGATAGAGCATGAGGTATTGGGGAGAGTGACGGTGAATGTGCGTCAGCATTCACGCCATGTTTCCGCACGGTGGAAAAATGGCGAGGTAAGCGTCAATGTGCCTCAGGGGATACGCGTTACTGAACTCCGGCGCATAATCGACAATCTTACACCGCGGCTGATGGCTACACGTCCGGAGGTCAGATACCACGACGGTCAGAAAATCGAATGCGGATATGTGAGTTTTGTAATAAAGGGGCAGAATTTCGCTCCTGACAAGATTCTGGGAACGGCCGGGGTACCGGTATCAGCAGTGGAGGTCGGCAGCAACCTGGATTGGGATTTCGACAGCACGTCTCAAGCAATCAGCGATATGCTGTGTAAAATCGCGCGTAAGATAGCTCCTGAAATTCTGATCAGCCGTGCAAAAGAGATCAGCCGCCTGTTAGGACGACAACCTGTGGGATGGACCATATCGTCGGGACACCGCACCCTGGGACACTGCTCCGGCGACGGGATCATAGCGCTGAGCTATGTGCTTGTATTTCTGCCTTCGGAACTTTCCGACTATGTGATTTATCATGAACTCACTCACCTGTCGGAGATGAACCACAGCGAACGGTTCCATGAGCTTCTCAACAGCTACCTCGGAGGTAAGGAAAGGGAACTGAGGCATGCGCTGAATACTTTCAGATGGCCTGTCTTGAGAAAATAAAAGTTCGTAATTTAATAAACCTGACTATATGAAAAAACTGATTGTCAAGGGGCTGATGGCAGTAACAGCCATCGGGACATTACCCGCAGCAGCTGTAGCGCGTGCGCTGGCTCTCCCGATAGAAAATATGCCGGCGGTCAAGGCGGCGCATACTAAAGTGACACATCCCGACTGGAGCCGTGATGCGGTGATCTATGAAGTGAACTGGCGCCAGATGACGCCGGAAGGCACTATCGCGGCAGTTGAGCGTGAGATTCCCCGGCTTAAAGACCTGGGGGTGGACATTCTCTGGATAATGCCCGTACATCCTATCTCGGCAGAAGGACGTAAGGGTGAGCTGGGAAGCTACTACGCCGCTGCAGACTATAAAGCTTTGAATCCGGAGATGGGCACTATGAACGATTTCCGCCATTTTGTGAAAAGTGCCCACGATCAGGGAATGAAAGTGATAATAGACTGGGTGCCGAACCATACGGGCAACGATCACTGGTGGCTTACATATCATCCCGATTTCTATAAGCGTGACGCCCAAGGGGAGCCGATTCATCCTTACGATTGGACCGATGTAAGCCAGCTCGACTATTCCAATCCTGCTGTGAGGGAGGCTATGACCGACGCCATGGTCTTCTGGTTGCGCGAGACGGATATCGACGGATTCCGTTGCGATGCAGCTTCGATGGTGCCGACAGAATTCTGGAACGAGACACGCCACAGACTTGAGGCTGTAAAACCCGGAATTTTCATGCTTGCGGAAGCATCCGAACCGGCTCTTCAGACCGAAGGATTCGATATGGCATACAACTGGCCGCTCGCCAATCTCTTCAAGGCGATAGCGAATAATGCCGGCCAATACAAGGCCGATGGGGATCCGGGTAAAAGCCATGCCGATGAGATAGACCGGCTTCTGGCATCGCAGCAGACCGAATATCCCGCCGACACATATATGATGAACATGATCACCAACCACGATTTCAATTCGTGGGAAGGAACGGAATTCGAGCGCTTCGGCAATCTGACCGACGCTATGGCAGTTCTGACCTACACTCTGCCAGGTATGCCCCTGATCTACACCGGACAGGAAACCGGAATGAACCGCGCCTTCGAGTTTTTCAAAAAGGACGATGCACCGGCCTTCGAACCGCGCAACAGCTACTTCGATCTCTACAGCAGACTGAACGCACTGAAACATTCGCAGAAAGCGCTGCGCGCCGGTGAAGCAGGCTCCGAGGGTGGACACATAGTGCGCTATCCTACAAAAAGCCGCGATCTCTACATATTTTCACGACAGTTGAACGGATCGGAAGTTCTGGTAATGGTGAATCTCGGTGACAAGACACAAAAAATACGTTACCTTGGTGAAAAACCTGTTGCCAACAATATGATCAATTACTTTACCGGAAAACATGAGGATTACCCGAACTCGCTTCGCCCCGGAGAGTATCGTGTGTATGTTATGCCGAAATATCCTCTCAACAAATTGTAGAGATTGGCGCCACAAGCGATGTGTAGCCGTTTTTTCAACATAACGGATTGCACATTATGCATTTATCTGACCGAACTGTTACGTCTGTAACATTACGGAACAACCTGATAAATTGTTAACACAAAGTTTTTACAATAAGGTTACCGTCTTGGATGGCGGTAACCTTTATTTGTACTTTTGAACTCAAGAAAAGTACCTCTCCCGAAGAACTGAACGTTTTCCGACCAGATTTACGGGGATTATTAAAAAAATTAACACTTCCGGTTATTCCGGATCATTCCACCATGTTGCTAAATTTTTCAAATAAAAAACCTGTTGCCACTCCACGCGGACGGATCATTGTTCTGGACAGCGATTCCCACATGGGCGACATCATCAAGGCTCATTTCAGCCCTGAAGGCTATGCGGTGGATCTTTGTACCTCCTCTCAGGAAATGTATAATGTAGATCTCACCCAATACTCACTTATGATTGTCGATCTAAGTATCGATAACAATACTGGTCTTGAGGTAGTGGATCAGGTGAAACAACACCGCGATACGGCAGGCATGGGAGTGATAACCTGTTCAGTGAACATGTCGCCCGACACAATCATAAACGCTCTTAACGCCGGAGCCGACGATTATCTTATTAAACCATTCTCGCTTCGCGAGCTGCTGGCACGTGTGCGTTCAGTATTACGCCGACAGAGCGCATGACAGCGCCGATCACCGGGGCTTTGGAAGCCACGGTCACAATCTCACTTTTATTTCGTAATTTCTCTGAAAATCATTATCTTTGCTGTCCGTAACGATTATCCGTAACATGAACAGCAACTACTCCGTATCCGCTATAGTGCGGAAACTCAAAGCTATACCTCAGAATTTCACAGCTCTCTGGCGCCAACCCCAGTTCTACGGCTTCTTTATCAGCCTGGCGGCATGCGCGCTGCTGGCGCTCGCCTATTTCTACCCCGACGCTACCATGGGCAACGAACTGCGGCAACACGACATGCAACAGGGAGCTGCCATAGGTCAGGAAGTCAAAGCCTATGTAGAAGCTACGGGCGATGAGGCTCCGCGATGGACCAACTCGCTGTTCTCCGGTATGCCCACCTTCCAGATCTCTCCCACTTATCCCAGCGACGGGCTTTTCTCATGGATAACGAAGGTTTACGGCATGGGACTCCCCTCCCCCTCCAACCTGCTTTTTATGATGATGGCAGGTTTCCTTATACTTATGGCAGCCCTCAGGGTAAGATGGTATTACGGACTTATAGGCGCTGTAGCATGGGGATTCTCCACCTATTTCATAATAATAATCGGTGCGGGACATATATGGAAATTCGTCACTCTGGCATATATTCCACCGACCATAGCCGGCGTGGTGATGGCATATCGCGGCAGATGGCTAACCGGAGGGGCTCTGGCGGCGCTTTTCGCCATGATGCAGATCCAGAGCAATCACGTTCAGATGAGCTACTACTTCCTGTTCGTGATCGTTGCGCTTTCGGCAGCCTATCTGTACAAAGCGATTAAAAAACATGCTGTTCCACAATGGTGCAAAGCTACGGGAACGCTCGCAGTGGCGGCGCTGCTCGCAGTGACGGCAAATCTGCCGAGCCTTTACAACACCTACGAATATTCCAAGGAGACGATGCGTGGAGGGCATTCCGAGCTCAGCGCGCATGCAGACAATAGCGGTGAGAAGACTTCCGGGCTCGACCGCGATTATATAACCCAGTACAGCTACGGGCGTGCAGAAAGTTTCAGTCTGCTGATTCCAGATATCAAAGGGGGCGCATCTGCCAAACCGGTAGCCGGAAATCTGCGGGCAACGTCGCTCGCAACTCTTCCAGACGCTACCGGCATACTCGCCGACGCACATCTTAATGAGGCCGAGACGGGATATATCACCAATTATGTGAGCCGTTACTTCGGTGAGCCGGAGGGAACGAACGGTCCGGTCTATGTGGGAGCCATAATCTTCACACTGTTTCTGCTTGGATGTCTCATAGTGAAAGGTTCTGTAAAATGGGCATTGCTTATAATGACGCTCCTGTCGGTAGGACTGGCATTGGGAAGAAATATGATGTGGCTGACGGATCTGTTCATCGATTATGTTCCGATGTATTCGAAGTTCCGTACAGTGGAGAGTATCCTTGTGATAGCCGAATTCACCATTCCTCTGCTGGCAGTTCTGGCGCTCCAGAAACTGCTTTCAACTCCTGCCGACGAAGCTAAAGCCAAATATATGCGTCCGGTCTGCATAGCATTTGGAGCAACAGCGTTGTGTTGCCTCATCGGATGGCTGTCGCCCGGAATCTACGGCTCCGCCATCACCCAGGGGGATCAGCAGATATCCCAGATGATCGGCTACCAGCTGGCTCAGCAGGGATATCCTGACCAAGCGATAAGCATGTTCTCCATCGATAATCCGGCAATAGCCTCAGCAGTGACGAAACTGCGTTTCTCGATGGTTAAAGCCGACTCGCTGCGCTCGCTTCTGTTCATATTAGGCGCCTTCACTGCAGTAATGTTCTGCATAGGGGGCAAGATGCGAGGGTGGACAGGCGCGCTTATCGTAGGTATACTGGTATGCACCGATCTCTTCACCGTCAACAAGCGTTATCTCGACCACGACAGCTTCTGCACACCTGAAATAAGCGCGTCAGAACAGTTCCCGCTTACGGAAAACGACCGCGCTATCCTCGCCGACACGGCGATGAACTACCGTGTGATGAATATTCCGGAATTCTATCAGGCTGCACCCTCCTATCGCCACAAAGCGATAGGTGGATACCATGCCGCCAAGCTGAGCCGCTACCAGGATATGATAGAGCGGCATTTAGGTAATTTCAGTCGCGGCACTTCATCGGAAGCAGATTTCCGTATGCTCGACATGCTCAATGCCAAATATATCATCGGACCAGACGGAAATCTCGCAACCAATCCCGAAGCTCTCGGAAACGCCTGGTTCATCGACAGACTGAGATATGTTGACGGTCCGGATGCCGAGATGGATGCACTTGACACTCTCGATCCAGCTACCGAAGCTGTAGCCGACCGTAAGTTTGCTTCTGTTCTGGGTTCATCAGTAGCTCCAAAGGTTGCAGGCGACACAATTTTTGAAACAGCCTATGCCCCGGGACACCTCACTTACAGCGCTACCACCGCCAATGGTGGAACAGCCGTTTTCTCCGAAGTATATTTCCCATGGGGCTGGCATGCTACCATCGATGGCAAACCTGCGGAGATAGGTCGTGTAAACTATATACTGCGCGCGCTCAATGTGCCCGCCGGACACCACACGATAGAGTTCGCCTTCAATCCCGAATCGGTGAGCCGTAGCGTTGCTGCAGCACGCGTAGCCGTGATAGCAATCTATATACTTCTGTTCCTGACCCTGGTTGTCAACCTCAGCCGAAACAGAAAAGAATCAACAGCTGAAAATTAACAGGAAATGGATCTGAAACGTATCATCTCCTATCCCTCCCGCTGGCGATGCAGCAAAGGATTCGGAGTTCATTCCCCTTTCGCCTACAACTTTATAACCAAAGTGATCGGAGAGAAAGAAGCGGAATATTATGCTTATGCAGAGATAGCATCCTTCTGCCCGAGAGCCAGGAAGGCAGGTTTCAACGAGATTTTCGCCGGGCGCGACATGTCGGTGCCCGAGGCGTGGATGTTGTTCCGTGTATTATGCCACTTCACCCCCTCCGTAGTAATAGAGGCTGGTCATGGCGACGAGGTTACCAACATAATAGTGGAGCGTGCGCTACCTCATTGCGAGATGCTGGTATGGGACCCTTCGCATGTTCCTGAACTTAAAGAAGCTGATAAAAAGGAGCCATTCGTGCTCATCAACCAATGCCTTCCCCCGTTCCGCGACAATCTGCTGGAGTACGCACACACTCTGCTTGAGAATGGCGACGCTGTATTTTTCATGCGCAATCTCCACACTATTCCGGTAATGGCAGCCATCTGGAAGGAGCTTACTTCCACTCCCGGATATGGAATGGGATTCACGGACGGATATACCGGCATTTTCGTAGGTCGCCATTCGCTTCCCCACCAGATTTTCAACATATTGATGTGAGAGAGATTCCGGATATCCCTGCCCTGCTGCGGCAATATCGCGCATACCTGATGCTACAGCGCGGACTGTCGGAAAACACAGTAGAGTCATACCAGTTCGATGCTGGCAAACTGGTTGACTATCTCGTAGCTGAAAATACAACTTTGCGCGATGTGGACTATCCTCGCCTGCAAAACTTCGCCGCAACCCTTTTCGATCTTGGAATTGCCGAGGCCTCACGCAAACGCGTGATTTCCGGAACAAAAGCCTTTTTTCATTTTCTGAAGACAGAAGGCTATATCGACCAGGACCCGACACTTCTGCTGGAAACCCCTCGCCCCGGCCGCCATCTCCCCGAAGTGCTCTCCCTCGACGAAATTGACACCCTTATCGAGGCGATAAATCCTGAAAGTGTGGCAGCCGTGCGTAACCGCGCCATAATCGAGACTCTCTACGGATGTGGGCTGCGTGTGAGCGAACTCGTGAACCTCGAGCTGTCGCGCATCAACCTTGAAGAGCTTTACATCGTTGTTCACGGCAAAGGGAACAAGGAGCGCATGGTGCCTATGTCGCCGGCTGCCGCTGCATGTATCTCCGATTATCTTCACGGCGACCGTGCCGCCCTTAAAATAGACCGTGGGGAAGAGAATTATGTGTTTCTCAACAGCCGCGGTCACAGGCTTACCCGTCAGATGGTATTTACAATCATCCGGAGACTTGCGGCTGCCGCCGGTATAGAACGGACGATCTCGCCCCATACGCTTCGCCACAGCTTCGCCACTCACCTTCTGGAAGGTGGCGCCAACCTTCGTGCCATCCAGCAGATGCTGGGTCACGAAAGCATAGCCACCACTGAAATCTACATACATCTCGACACCACACGCCTGCGCGAAGAGATACTTACCCACCACCCCCGCAATATGAAGTGAACGCGGTTAAACAATAAAAGGCTCATTTTTCAGTTATATAGTCAGTCAGGTAACAAACCGCCTGAACGAAAACCGATGAGAAAATACGCAAATATGGCAAATCGCGGACCGGTATGGGTGGCAGCGGCAATGATAGCCGCGGCAGCAGCCACCCCCTCCCTATATGCCGCTGACAATATCAAAAATGAGTTCAACCCGGTGCAGACCGGTGTGACATCGCTCAGTATCGCCCCCGATGCCCGCGGCGCAGCCATGGGCGACCTCGGCGCAGCCACTGATCCCGATGTGAACTCACAGTTCTGGAATCCTTCGAAATATGCATTCGCCTATTCACAGGGTTCGATAGGTCTGAGCTACACCCCCTGGCTCCGCAAACTTGTGAACGACATCTTCCTGGCCGACCTTGCCGGCTACTGGAAGCTCGGTTCGCAGGATAACCAGGCGCTGAGCGCATCGCTGCGTTATTTCTCCCTTGGTGAGGTGAACACTACCGACGTGGCAGGTGTGAACAACAGTATCAACCCTTATGAGATGGCTCTTGATTTCGGCTATTCGCGCAAGCTGTCGGAAAAATTCTCCATGGGCGTCGTGTTCCGCTACATCTATTCCGATCTTGCATACAATACATCCGATGTAGGTGACGGCTCCACGGGTGCATCAGCATTCGCAGCCGACATTTCAGGTTACTATACCAGCTATCCGATCATAGGTCAGAACGAGTGCCAGTGGTCATGGGGCTTCAATGTATCTAACATCGGTTCGAAAGTAGCATATGACAACGGCAACAACCCCGCTTTCCTTCCAACCAACCTGCGTTTAGGAACAACTTTCATGTTCCCTCTTGCCGACTACCACACTCTGGCACTGAGCCTTGACCTGAACAAATTGCTTGTTCCGACACGTCCTCGTCAGCAGGATTACACCAATGCCGACGGTCAGGAAGATCAGGAAGCCTATCAGAAAGCTCTTGACGATTGGAAGGATATGTCGCCGATTACGGGTATTTTCAAATCATTCAGCGATGCCCCCGGCGGTACAAAAGAGGAAATCCGTGAGATCAACTATTCGATAGGTGCCGAATACAGCTACAACCAGCAGTTCTTCTTACGCGCAGGCTACTACCATGAGAGCGAATTCAAGGGTAACCGCCAGTATTTCGGATTCGGCGCAGGCTTTTCCCTCAATGTGGTGCGTCTTGACGCCTCCTATATGCTGGCGACCGCCCAGACCTCTCCCCTCGACCAGACCCTCCGTTTCACCCTGTCGTTCGACATGGACGGTCTGAAAAGTCTATTCGGGAAAAAATAAAATACAATATCAATGGAAATCCGTCTTGGAAACGGTTTTGACGTGCACCGCCTCACCGAGGGGCGGCGCCTTGTCATATGTGGGGTAGAGATACCCTATACCCTCGGTCTGCTCGGTCACAGCGATGCCGACGTAGCTCTCCACGCCATATGCGACGCCCTGCTGGGTGCAGCAGCCTTGCGCGACATAGGCTATCACTTTCCCGACAACGATGAGCGTTACCGCGGGGCAGATTCGCGGATGCTTCTGCGCGCAACAGCGCGTCTGATAGGGGAGAAGGGGTTCCGTCCCGGCAATGTTGATGTCACCATCATAGCGCAGGCTCCAAAAATGTTGCCATATATAGAACAGATGCGCGCCAACGTAGCCGCCGATCTTGGTCTGGATGAGGATGCCGTATCTGTAAAAGCCACAACTACAGAGCGTCTTGGATTTACCGGGCGTGGAGAGGGGATAGCAGCAATGGCTACCGCAACGATAGTCAGGTCTTAGTAGACTAATTGGTCTAATTGGACTAATAAGACCAGTAAGTCTTAGCGTTGTGATTAATTTGTAATAATTTTGTAACTTTTATAATCTTTATTATCCCGCTAAACGTTATAAGGAGGAAGGCAGCCTCAATCATTATTTATTTTGCTGCCTCAACTTTGCTCAAATAAGAGGATCCAAACAAGCGATCCGGATATCTAACGTTTCAAAAGGGATAATAATGAAGACCTCCAGCATCACAAAACAGTTCATAGTCGCAGCGGCGTTTACACTTACATGTAGTTTTATGTCAGCAGCTGAAACCGTGGAACCTATAAAATATGGCGACATGGAGCAGTGGGTGACACGCCACGTTCCTGAATCGAAGGTTATCGGTGGCAAGATTAAGAATCTCTATGCTATAGCTCCCAATGCAACCATAGAGGGTAGCGTTGCCTACACTAACCAAGGAGGTTCGCCATGGGCCACATCGAATGTAATGGCCAAGGTTGTAGGAGTTGTAAAGGGGAGCAACGCCGTGTATCCCGATACCCGCGAAAACGGTGGACGTTGTTGCAAGCTCTGCACTGTCATGGAGCAATGCAAAGCAATGGGACTGGTGAATATGGAGGTGATAGTTCCGGGCTCTATATTCCTGGGAAAAATGCTTGAACCTGTGAAGTCAACCAAGAACCCCTACTCAAAGATGGAGATGGGTATACCGTTTACAAAACGTCCGACAGCCCTTCAGTTCGACTACAAGTTAGAGATGCCCGCCAATTCAAACCGCATTTATGCTCCAGGCTTCGGCTCGAAAAAAGAGATGAGCGGTCACGATAATTCGGAGGTGTATGTGATTCTACAGCGCCGGTGGGAAGACAAAGACGGTAATCTCTATGCCAAGCGCGTAGGTACCGGTCGTGAACAGTATGGCAAATCGACCGACGGATGGGTCAACGGTCACCGGATTGCTGTAAAATACGGCGACATCACATCTGATCCCGGATTCAAAAGTTTCATGGATCTCATCCCTGAAGAGAACAGCTACTATGCCCGTAACTCAAAAGGTGAGATGGTTCCGGTGAAAGAGGTTGGCTGGGATAACCCCGACGCCACTCCGACCCACATAATGATTATGGCATCGGCAGGCTCAGGCGACGCATATGTGGGAACTCCCGGTCTTACTCTCTGGATAGACAATATCGCCCTCGTTTACTGAAAATTCCAATCCACTCTCTATATATACCCCAAGGTGTGTGACAGACTTTCCAGCCAGTCACACACTCTCTTTTTTTCGGATGAAGAATTAGTAAAGTATACTTTACAATTCATACATAGATATATGTATAGATAAAATATACCAGCGTGAATTAATTGAGTTTGTAGAAATAAAGGCTACAAAGATGTCGGGAATGGATGAAAATAATGAGGTTTGAGGGATTTTTGTTATCTTTGCAAGTTAAGGAAGAAGTCGATGCGAAGCGACTTTCGCATTCTTTCTAAAGAGCATAACCCAAAAAGATATGGATAACGATGTAAAGAATCAGGCAGAGGAAAAGCCGAAAAAAATGACGGTGCTCGATGCCGACGACATAATGGAAATGGTACCAAAACTTCAGGGTCACCGCAAGCTGGTGGACTGGTTCATACGGTTCATCGAACTGGACAAGGTGAACGAAATCCATGCCCACAACGCCGTCACTCCCGGTCCGCAATTCGTTCACGGTCTGCTCAACGATCTGAATATCAAACTAAAGATAGATAATCCCGAGATTCTCGACAATCTGCCCGAAGGAGCGTTTGTAACGGTAAGCAACCATCATTTCGGCGCCCTTGACGGTATAATTCTCATAGATCTTATAGCCAGCCGCAGACCCGAATACAAGGTGATGGTAAATATGTTCCTGAACTATATCTGGGCAATGCGTCCGAATTTCATCGCAGTTGACGCGATGGCTTCCGATGACCCTAAGAAGAAAGCTGTGTCAATGGCAGGTATCCGCGAGGTAATAAAGAATGTACGCAGCGGTAAGCCTGTAGGTTTCTTCCCTGCCGGTGCGGTAGCGAAAGTTAACTGGCGCGGTAGGCTTAAAGACCGCGAATGGCAGCCTACAATCATACAATTGATAGAGAAGCTGAAGGTTCCAGTAGTTCCGATCTTTTTCCACGGATCGCAGTCGTGGTGGTTCAATTTCCTTGGTGTCACATGCTGGCAGCTGCGCACGTTCCGCCACCCCGCCGAAGTATTCCGCAAAAAGAACGCTACTTTCCATATCACTGTCGGCGAACCTATCTCTGTAGAGGAACAGCTGAACCACATGGGTTCGGATAAGGAATTCGGTGATTTTCTGCGCCGGAAAACCTACAGTCTGCGTGACAAGGAGTACGCCCGCAATACCATAATAACCCGTCCATTCTAATCCGTTGGCAAATCAGGAACTCATACAACAGGCAAAAGCCCGCTTCGGTATCGTAGGCAATTCACCGGCGCTTATTCAAGCGATCGGAAGGGCTTTGCGCGTAGCTCCGATAGATCTGTCGGTACTGGTGACGGGTGAGAGCGGCAGCGGAAAGGAATTTTTTCCCCAGATAATCCACGCCTATTCCCCACGCAAACATTCCCGCTACATAGCCGTAAACTGCGGTGCCATACCGGAAGGTACGATTGATTCGGAACTGTTCGGCCATGAGAAGGGAGCCTTCACAGGCGCCATATCATCGCGTAAAGGATACTTTGAGGAGGCTGACGAAGGTACGATATTTCTTGATGAAGTGGCAGAACTTCCGCTTACCACCCAGGCACGTCTGCTGCGTGTTCTTGAGAGCGGCGAGTTTATGAAGGTTGGATCATCTACTGTTCAGAAAACCAATCTGCGTGTCGTTGCCGCCACTAACGTGGATATGGAGAAGGCTGTGAAAGAGGGACGCTTCCGCGAGGACCTGTTTTACCGTCTTTCCACAGTTCAGATATCTGTTCCGCCGCTGCGTGACAGAGGAACAGACATCACACTGCTGGCACGCAAATTTGCCGGTGATTTCGCCGAACGCTACCGTCTACCCCAGATATCGTTCGACGACGAAGCCCGTGAAGCCCTGCTCCATTACCGATGGCCCGGAAATGTGCGTCAGCTAAAAAATGTAGTTGAACAGATAGCGCTTTTCGAAGGTGGTAAGACCGTGACACGCGACATTCTTCTTCAATACCTGCCTCAGGCAGCCGATACATATGCTCCTGTCAAACATCAGGAGCCTGTAACACCCCACTCTTATGAACATGAGCGCGAAATGCTTTTCAATCTCATACTGCGTATGCAGAATGAGATTGAGGAACTGAAAGAGCAGCTCGCGGAGCGGGGGAGTGGTTCCCCTCATCGCCACCCGATGGCTGCGGCTGATCAGCATACCACTACCACTGCCGTTGCCGTGGCACCGCGGACCAATCCTCTATATAATCCGCTTGTGCAACCGCAGCCGACGGCAAATAATAATGTAGTGGAGGAGGCAGAGCCGGTAGATGTCTCCTTCCATACGGTTGACCGGTGGGAAGGACGCACACTTGAAGAAACAGAGCGCGAAACCATACGTCTGGCTCTCGAGCGCAACGGCGGAAAGCGCAAACCCACCGCAGCAGAACTGAACATTTCTGAACGTACGCTCTACAGAAAGATAAAAGAGTTCGGACTTGAGAGCAATTAGTAATTTGTAATTAGTAAACGGATAAGCAGTGAAGCATTTTCTTACCATATTGATTGTAGGGCTGATGGCGATGATACCGCAGAGTTGCCGCATAAGTTATAAACTTAACGGTGCGGCGATCGACTATACGGTTTATCACACTATCAACGTAGGGGAATTTCCCATACGCGCCGCTCTTGTGTATGCGCCGCTGCAGCAAATGTTTGAAAATACTCTCCTCGATTATATAACGCGTAACACACGTCTTACAACCACCGATGGAGCGTCAGATCTTGAACTTGAAGGGGAAATAACAGGATACAATCTTACTCCACAAGCTGTAACGGAAGATGCATACGCCTCGAAAACCCGACTTACCATCACTGTACGCGTTAAATATACCGACAGCAAACAGGATGGAAATGACGTTAACCAGACTTTTTCAGCATACCGCGATTTCGATGCCTCCGAGATGCTGACCGATGTTCAGGATCAGCTGTGCGAAGAAATTTCCAAAGAGCTGGTAGAACTTATTTTCAATGCAACTTTGGGTAACTGGTAAGATATTTTTTCCATCCTAAGCTTTAATCTAACGCCATATGACAGAACAGGACGCGCATATACTCAAAGCCATGCTGAAAGGCGACTTCTCTGAAGTTACCGATACCTGGCTGCACGACATGAAGGCACGCTATCCGTTTTTTCCGGTACCGGAAGCGCTGAGCCTGCGCGCAGACAACAGCGGGATAAATCAACACGAACGTGCCAAAACAATTGCCCGTATGACCGCCGCGCTTGGAGGAAATGGAGAGGCGATAGCCAATCTTATCGATCAGGAAGAAAATGAAGCGTCGCGTATATATCCCGACAATATGGAACCCACACGTCCTACGACTGAAAACACAATAGATAGATTTCTGAAAACATATGGCAACTCTGAAGATAACGAAACTGAAACACTCGAAAAACTAATATTCAATCCGGTTGCCGACTACTCGCAGCAACTTGCCAAAGATGCAGATGCTCTTCCCGAAACTCCTTCGCCAGAAGGGAATTCTCAGGACGACCGTATAAACAGATTTATATTATCGACCAACGGAGGTACCATTCCCGCAGTTAAAGATGATGACCTCGTGCCGATCGATCCACCTGAGGCGGAAAATACCGTTAATCATTCGCGCCAACGCCGATCCGACAAAAACACGCCACGGCAAGCTATATCCGAACCGGCTGAAAACTCACTTCTCAGCGAAAGTCTGGCAAAAATTTATATAAAAACCAAACGATATGACCGTGCTTATGAAATTCTTAATCGTTTAAGTTTGGCATTTCCGGAAAAAAATGCTTACTTTGCAGACCAATTACGGTTTTTACGCAAACTGATGCTTGCCCAGCGGTATTCCAGAAATAAGCATTAAAAACCAAAATAACTCAGAAAAAATAAAAAAGAAACCGAACTATAGTTCCAAAAAAAAAATGTACACGCTCATTATCATTTTAACCGTATTAGTTTCTATTCTTCTTATCATCGTTGTGCTCGTGCAGAAATCTAAAGGTGGAGGTCTTTCATCTGCATTCGCTGGCTCAAACCAGATCATGGGCGTTCGCCGTACCAACGATTTTATCGAAAAAGCTACATGGACCCTTGCAGGTATCATCTGCGTTCTCTCAATCATCAGTGTATTCGTAATGCCCCGCAACCTGGTTCAGAGCGGAGCCCGCGTAAAGCCTGTTAACGAAGTGCAGACTGTAAGCGGCACAGAATATGCTACCCCGGCTCCCGTAGCTACCCCGGCTCCCGTAGCTGCTCCAACTGCCGATGAGGCTCCCGCCGAAGCTCCCGCAGCTGAAGAAACTCCCGCGGAATAATTATTATCAAATAAAAAAACAAATTAGGGCGTGTCATAAAACTGACACGCCCTAATTTGTATCGGAATGGCAAGAGCTATGTAAGAAAATTAATATATACTGGGATTATTAAACTTAAATTATATTTGTGGAAGATAATTTTATTAATCACACATTTTTTATTACTTTTGCAAAAATTAATAAATTCTTTTTCAATAAATATTTTTCACTATGAAAAAGCTGTTATTAGCTATTGCCGTAGTATTCACTTCGTTAGGAGCTACAGCGCAAATCGTACCATCGCTTCACCGTCTGAATATATTCAATCATCTGGGTGTAGGAGTGCATGCCGGAACCACAGGTATAGGTTTCGAAGCCGGAACAACCATTACAGATTTCGTTGAACTACGGGCAGGATTTTCAATTATGCCAGGCTTCGGTTTTAACACAGAAACTGAAATAGAATATGACAACTACTACACAGGTGACTATGGATTCAACAATGAGATAAATCTTGATGCATCGTTCAAGCGTGTGCAGGGCTCGGTAATATTCAATATTTATCCCGGTGGAAAGAAATTTCCGCTCTACATAGCAGCCGGCGCATATTTCGGCGGAAGCGATCTGCTGAAAATCAAAGGTCATGTAGACCCACAGATGCTCGATTTCCAGAATAATCCCTATGTTCAGGTAGGTGACTATCAGATAGATTTCGATGAAAACGGTAATATTGACGGTAGCATAAAAGTAAAAAAATTCCGTCCTTATCTCGGTATTGGTAGCGGTCACTTCATTCCCAAACGTCGCGTTAACTTCAATTGGGAGGTTGGTGTTCAATTCCATGGCAAACCCTCCATTTATGCCAATGGTGAAAAACTTATGCTCAGCGAGATCACCGACGATGACAGCTTCCAAAAAATAATGGATAAAATCACTGTCTGGCCTGTTATCAAATTTACTATTTCCGGAAAGATTTTCTGATTTCCACCGGATAAAAAAGCGGTGCTTCAATCATGAGGCACCGCTTTTTTTATAGCCAGCTACAATATATTGACTAAGCGAAACAGATGTTGAAAACAGTGTGGATATTGTTGAAAAGAATGTTGGAAAGAGTGTTGAAAATAGGGAACCATAAATTTGGAAGGGTATTGATGACTATGGTATATTGAAAAAGAAATATATATCAAATATAAGAAAAGGGAGATATAGACCGGTTATGAATAGGGTTTTCCACAGAAATCAGTAGGAGTTTAAACGGAAAGTTATTAACTTTGCATGTTATAAACAATATGTTCATAACTACCTTAATTCACTAAAATTCAGCATAGGGTTATGTTGATGGAGTGATGATAACGATGTCATTTACTTCAATAACCCAAAAATGCAAGAAAAGAGGCATAAAGTTATGTAAGCTTTCAACACCCTTTATTATTATTGGGATTGAAGACTTATTTTTTCAAAGAAATTCAAAGAATTTAAATAATAAAGAAATGGATGTTGAAAACGGGTTCGTGAATGAGCCGATTCCGGAAGGAACAGATCTCAAAGAAGCGATCAGAGAACTCAAGAAAGAGAAGGATGCCGTGATTCTCGCCCATTACTATCAGCAGGGTGAAATCCAGGATCTGGCCGACTTCATCGGCGACTCCCTTGCCCTTGCCCAGATAGCCCGCAAGCTCCCGAACCGGGTGATTGTTCTCTGCGGAGTTCACTTCATGGGTGAGACTGCCAAGATTCTCTGTCCGGAGAAAAAAGTGCTTGTTCCCGACCTGAATGCCGGCTGCTCTCTTGCCGATTCATGTCCAGCTGATGAATTCGCTGCTTTCGTAAAGGAACATCCAGGTCACACTGTGGTGAGCTATGTGAACACTTCGGCAGCCGTCAAGGCGCTCACCGATGTGGTTGTGACCTCATCGAATGCCCACCAGATAGTGGATGCACTTCCGAAAGAAGAAAAGATAATTTTCGGGCCCGACCGCAATCTGGGCAACTACATATGTTCGGTAACCGGTCGCGACATGGTGGTATGGAACGGTGCCTGCCACGTTCACGAACAGTTCTCTGTCGAGAAACTCGCGCAGTTGAAAAACGAATATCCCGGCGCAAAAGTTCTTGCCCATCCCGAGTGTAAGAAAGCTGTGTTGCTTCTCGCTGACAAGGTAGGATCAACCGCAGCCCTTCTTAAATATGCTCAGGAGAGCGACGACAAGGAATTTATAGTGGCAACGGAGAGCGGCATCCTGCATGAGATGCGCAAAAGCTGTCCGGATAAGACTTTTATTCCCGCTCCTCCCTCCGACAGCACCTGTGCCTGCAATGACTGCGCCTTCATGAAGTTAAATACCCTTGAAAAGCTATATAATACCCTTAAATATGAGCAGCCCGAGATAACGGTTGACAGTAAAGTAGCTGAAAAAGCTCTTAAGCCCATCGAAAGGATGCTCGCCATGTCGTGAAAATAAAGTTTCAACAGCTTTTTAACATTGTAAACAATAAGCAGAATAAATAATTAACCACCCAGAAAATGGAGTACCGTCATAATGAAATAGAGCAGCGCTGGCAACAGTACTGGAAAGAGAATAAGACCTATAAGACTGAAATTGACAAGAGCAGACCTAAATATTATGTGCTCGACATGTTTCCTTATCCTTCGGGTGCGGGACTTCATGTAGGTCATCCGCTCGGCTACATAGCTTCCGATATTTTTGCCCGTTACAAGCGTCTGCGCGGCTTCAATGTGCTCCATCCGATGGGATATGATGCTTACGGACTGCCTGCCGAGCAATACGCAATCCAGACAGGACAGCATCCTGAAGTGACAACACGCGAAAATATAGCCCGCTACCGCGGTCAGCTCGACCGTATAGGTTTCTGCTACGACTGGGACCGTGAGATCCGTACATGCAATCCCGACTATTACAAGTGGACCCAGTGGGCATTCATAGAGATGTTCAACCACTATTACGATACAGCTCTCGATAAGGCCATGCCGATTGCCGATCTTGAGAAACATTTCGCCGAGAAAGGTACGGAAGGGGTGAACGCCGCATGCACTAAAGAACTCCGTTTTACAGCCGACGAATGGAAGGCAATGGATGAGCGTCAGAAGAGCGACACATTGATGAATTACCGCATAGCATATCTCGGCAATACGATGGTGAACTGGTGTCCGAAGCTCGGCACAGTTCTTGCCAACGACGAGGTAAGCGAAGGTGTATCGATCCGCGGCGGTTATCATGTAGAGCAGAAACTGATGTATCAGTGGTGCCTGCGCGTAAGTGCCTACGCTCCCCGTCTGCTCGACGATCTGGAAGAGCTCGCTTGGAGCGATTCCATCAAGGAGACCCAGCGCAACTGGATAGGACGTTCGGAGGGAGCCGAGATGCAGTTCCGTATAAAGGACAGCGATGTGGAGATGACTATCTTCACAACGCGTGCCGACACAGTGTTCGGTGTCACTTTCATGGTGCTTGCTCCTGAAAGCAAATATGTGGATATGATAACCACTCCCGAACAGGCCGAGGCAGTGAAAGCCTATCGTGATGATATAAAACATAAAACCGAACGTGAACGACTGATTGACAAGAAGGTGAGCGGTGTGTTTACAGGTGCGTATGCCATAAATCCGCTTTCAGGGAAGGAAATCCCGGTATATGTGAGCGATTATGTGCTGGCAGGCTATGGAACCGGAGCTATCATGGCAGTTCCTGCCCACGATAGCCGTGACTATGCTTTCGCACGCCATTTCGACCTTCCTATAATTCCACTTATTGAGGGAGCCGATGTAAGCGAGGAGAGCTTCGACGCCAAAGAGGGAAGAATGATAAATTCCGAGGGTCCGTCGCTCAACCTCAACGGTATGGAAGTTAAGGATGCTATCGCCGCCACCAAGCGTTTTATTGAGAAGGAGGGGATTGGTAAGGTAAAGGTAAACTATCGCTTACGCGACGCTATTTTCAGCCGCCAGCGCTATTGGGGGGAACCGTTCCCGGTATATTACAAGGATGGTGTTCCCTGTATGCTTCCGTTGAGCGAGCTTCCACTGCAACTCCCGGAAATAGACAAATATCTTCCTACCGAAACAGGCGAACCGCCGCTGGGACGCGCCAAAAACTGGCAGACTGCCGACGGATATCCTCTTGAACTCAACACCATGCCCGGATTTGCCGGATCGTCGGCCTACTATCTGCGCTACATGGATCCCCATAACGATGAGGCTTTGGTAAGCGACGAAGCCAACCAATACTGGCGCAATGTAGACCTGTATGTGGGTGGTACCGAACATGCCACAGGTCACCTTATCTATTCCCGTTTCTGGAACAAATTCCTCTATGATCTTGGTAAGGTATGCGAGAAAGAGCCGTTTGCAAAACTCATAAACCAGGGTATGATTCAGGGACGAAGTAATTTCGTTTACCGCATTAAGGATACCAATACCTTTGTATCGCATGGTCTGAAGAAAGATTATGACGTTACTCCGATCCATGTTGATGTGAATATAGTGAGCAATGATATTCTTGATCAGGAAGCTTTCCGCAAATGGCGTCCGGAGTATGCCGACGCAGAATTTATTCTCGAAGATGGAAAATATGTGTGTGGTTACGCGGTTGAAAAGATGTCGAAATCGATGTTCAATGTAGTGAACCCCGACGATATCGTGGAGCGTTACGGTGCCGACACACTCCGCCTGTATGAAATGTTCCTCGGTCCGGTAGAGCAGAGCAAACCGTGGGATACGAACGGTATCGACGGTGTGAACCGCTTTATCAAAAAGTTGTGGAATCTCTTCTATAAGGGGGATACGCTGCTGGTAAACGATGAGAAACCGTCGGCAGAAGCGCTCAAATCTATCCATAAACTCATAAAGAAGGTGACAGGTGATATTGAGAATTTCTCTTACAATACTTCGGTGAGTGCTTTCATGATCTGTGTGAACGAACTCACTTCTTTGAAATGTCACAGCCGCGAGGTATTGTCGGATCTTGTGGTTCTGCTGGCACCGTTCGCTCCTCATGTATGTGAAGAACTGTGGCATAGTGCTCTTGGTAACACAACCTCCGTATGCGATGCCCGCTGGCCCGAGTGGAATGAGGATTATCTCAAGGAATCGAATGTCACCTATGCAGTAAGCTTTAACGGTAAAGCCCGCTTTAACATCAATGTTCCAGCCGACATGCCGAAAGATGAGGTAGAGAAAACTGCGCTATCCAATGAGGCAGCTGCCAAATGGCTCGAAGGAAAGACTATCGTGAAGGTGATAGTAGTACCCGGAAAGATCGTGAATATAGTAGTGAAATAATATCTGTATTATAATGTACACCGGTCAAGACCGGCGCACTTCAGGCAAATCACTGGTGGAGAATATCCCGGCTTTGCATGGGTGTGTCGGTCTTGAGCATAAATGATTATACATATGGAGCCGGTAATCTGCCCTATAAAGAGGAATGTGACGCAATAAACAGGTAAAACGTGCGTTAATCAGTAAGATAAATATATTTATGAAACTGCCCGAAACCATAGTTTTTGCTACCAACAACGCCCATAAGCTTCAGGAAGTAAGAGAAATTCTCGGCGACCGTTGCAGGATTCTCTCACTGGCGGATATTGACTGCCACGATGATATTCCCGAGACGGCTGATACTCTTGAAGGAAATGCCATGCTTAAGGCACTCTGGGTAAAGGAGCGCTATGGCTACGACTGTTTCGCCGATGATACAGGTCTGGAAGTGGATGCGCTCGGAGGTGCTCCCGGAGTGAAATCGGCCCGGTATGCCGCTGAAAACGGTGACAGTTCCGATCATGATTCCAAAGCCAACATGCGTCTTCTGTTGCGCAATATGGAAGGTAAAACCGACCGTTCAGCCCGTTTCCGCACTGTGATAGCAATGATCTGCGGTGACCGAACCTTTACGTTTGAAGGTAAAGTGGAGGGTATTATTACGGAGGAGCCGCTGGGCAACGACGGATTCGGTTACGATCCGGTGTTTCTCCCCACAGGTGAATCGCTGACTTTTGCTGAAATGGACGGAGCGCGTAAGAACTCCATGAGTCATAGAGGAAGGGCTATAGGCGCACTTCTCGCTTCCATAGACTGAGTTTGAGCCGTGATAATGGAGTTAAATCTCCATTTTTATCCGTGTATTTAAATTCCGATATATAAATTACTGATGACAATACTAAAAAGATTAATACTGCTGGTAATGGTTCTTCTTCCTGCTGCCGTCTGGGCTCAGCTGGCGGTAGGGGGATGGACACTGCATACACCTTTCCGTGATGTGGATAAAATCAGGGAAACGGCTGAATACGTATATTATACCTCGTCTGGGGCACTTTTCCGCGTTGACAAGGCTACCACTGAAGTGCAGGCACTAAATATCTCCACATTGCTTAATGACGGCAATGTGACCGGTTTCTATGTAGCCCGCGACGGTAAGAGCCTGCTTGTCACCTATGATACCGGCAATATGGACCGTATCTATGACAATGGAAAAGTAGTGAATATTCCCGACATTAAAGATGCCGTGATGACAACTTCACGTAATATCAATAATGTCGATTTCGGTGACAACTGCTTTTTCGTAGGCACCGATTTCGGTCTTGTTATCTACGACAATAAGAAAAACGAGGTTAAGAGAACCATTTATACCCCGGCTCCTATCCAGTTTGCAGTAGCTGTGGGGGATCATGTAGGTGTGTCGATCGACGAAAAACTTTATTTTGCCAAAAACGACAATACCCTTGTTTCATTCGAAAAATTCAAGATTTATTCCGGAGATAACAGTGAATGGAAATGGTACAGTATGAAGGGAGCCGGTGACTGCTGGATGTATCTCATAAATTTTTATGACAGTACCTATCATTTATATAAGGCTGAATTGGATTTCGCAAACGAAACCATCAACTTTTCACTGGTAAGTATCCCAGGAATCAGTCATCAGAACCGTGGTCTATACAATGATATAAATGTATGTCACAACGGTATCTATGCGTGCAGCGGTCAGGGAGCGTATGTGATAGATCATAATGGTCAGGAGAAATATATAGTAGACCTTGTGAAGAAAGCAGGTATGAACATGAGTTATTTCGATAATGAAAATGAATCATGGATATCGGATGCAGAAGGAATAAGGCTTGTCAATATAAAGTCTGGCAACACAATCGCCAATACTTCCAGACCTTCTCAGCTTACTGTCACCATCCCGTCGGGAATGCATGTAGGCGCTTCCGGAAAAGTATATTTTTATAATTTCAGTGAGCAGCTTATGTGGAAGCTACCCGACACGGAGAAAAACAAGCTGTTTGTAAATGTCAGAGGTGAGGATGGAAAATTCGTCGATGTAACTCCTGAAGATGTCGAGATAGTGAATCCGAGCAGCAACTTTTACATAAAGACAGACCCTCATCAGGTTGCCTTCGGATACAGAATATTCGAAGATCCCTCGGATCCGGATGCCTTCTACGTAGGAAGCATGTTCGAAGGTTGTTATAGAGTTAAGAATGGGAAACAGACCCATAAATTCGACCATACCAATGCCGGGATTGTGCAATATTCCAACGGATGGGCATATCCCGTAGCAGCTCCGATTGTAGACCGCAAGGGCAATCTGTGGTTATATCAGTTTACCGACGCAGCTGGAAGTCAGAACCGTCTCCATTATCTCCCTGCATCCAAACGCAACAAAGATAAAATTACAGCCGCCGACTGGAGCCACCATTCCTTCTATGCCAAGGATCTGCGCGACGCTTTCGGGATCGCATGCAAACAAAGCGATCTTATACTGCTGTTTCCGGGTCGTTATAATACCAATATGATTGTGGTTGACAGCAAGGGAACCGAAGCGTCGTCCGACGACAAGATTACTATTGTCGACACATTCATGGATCAGGATAACAAGAATCTGTCGTTCTATCATATCATTTGTGCTGCCGAAGATCAGAAGGGGCGCGTATGGATAGGAACGGACAACGGAGTGTTCGAGGTGACCGATCCTACAAAGATCACCGGTACAACAGCCCGGGTCAACCATCTGAAAGTTCCACGCAACGATGGAACAAATCTTGCTGATTATCTGCTCGATAGCCAGACAGTGAATGCTATAGCAGTCGATAATTCCAACCGCAAGTGGATAGCTACCCTTTCGGGGGTTTATCTTGTGAGCGAGAATGGCGATGAGATTCTGGAGCATTATACTACTTCCAACTCCATTCTGCCATCAAATACGGTTTATTCCGTAGCTTGCGATCCGAAATCGAGCAGTGTCTTTTTCGGAACGCCTCACGGTGTGGTGGAATATAATTCGACATCTTCCCCCGGACGCGATGATTTCAGTGAGGTTGTGGCGTATCCCAATCCTGTACGTCCGGACTATACCGGCTGGATTACCATCAAGGGGCTTATGGACGACAGTCTTGTCAAGATAGCCGATGCCGCAGGCAATGTGTTCCATCAGGGTCGCAGCAACGGCGGTATGTATATATGGGACGGCTGCAATTCTGCAGGCGAGCGTGTGAAAACCGGAGTATACTATGTGTTTGCCTCACAGAATTCTACGGGCAGCAATCAGGCTTGTGTCACAAAAATTATGGTCGTAAACTGATATTAAGAAACTGAAAAGTGGTAACTCTTAAATATAAAGATGAAGATGACCGCGCCTATGGGCTTGGCGGAATGGTAGTGAGCATGTATCTGCTCGATAACGATAAGTATATTGATTCCGTATCGCTTGATGCTGAATCAGACCACGGACTTAAGTTCACAGCCGATTTTTTCCATCTGCCTAATCCGAACCTCTCGCCTAAAGCAGTGTGGAGCGATTCGCTTTCGCGGTTCAACCTACTCAACAGTCTGCTGGTGTCTAATCTTCTGTCGCGTGCGCTGGTTCGCCGCAGCGAGCGTGTAAGCCGCGAAATCTATCAGTTGCTGATGGATATGCTGATTGATGAGGGACACGAATTCTGCTCCCTCGACGAGGATGAGATAAAGCAGCTGTATAACAAAAATTTCTCCTATTTCCATGAGGTCTTTTCCAATGATACTGTGGCAGAGACAGTTCGCGGTATTGTGGAAACCCTCAAGCGCGATCGCTCCCTCGACAATGATGCCCTCTATCTGTGCATGCGCCCGATGCGTCGCTGATAAAAGTAATTGGACTAATAAGACCAATAATCCTGAAAAGAGAACTGATTGCTCTTTTCAGGATTATTTTTTGATAGCTACTTCTCTGAGGTAGAGTGGCGATTCCGGTCCGAGGTTGAAGATAAGATCGAGAATGGACATACCCGGGAGGAAGCCTTGGGTGATCGAACGCACCTGATAATATGGTGGAAGCGATTCAGCAGAAGGGGCATCGGCAATAGTATATAGCACATCTCCTGAAGCCTTTGCAGCATCTTCTGCCGCACGGAATGTTCCGGCGGATACATCTGTCTCTATTGACAGAATCCGGCGTATTTCCGCATCTATAGCGATGTCAAGCGACGCTATGTCATGGTATCGGCCACAGACCCCGCTGTCGAGAAACGGAAGCAGACGGTCAATGTAAAATTCAAAAAATGGTGTGCGGCCGTAAGCCGATTCAAGACTTACGCGGTGGTTGTGCCACCATTCGCCGTGATCGCTTATGGCTACGTCGGTCCATCGCGCACGCGGTATTCCATGGGGTTTGGTCACCGGTACGGTAAGCCGTAGCTCGCCGTTGGTATCGGCGATAGTGCAGCGGTGAGAATCCTTGGCGCGTTTGTCGAACAGTTCCCCGGTTCCTATCACAGCCTTTCCGCATGCCCCCATAAGGGCGTAATAACCGATGCTTCCATAATAGCGTAGCGGCAGCAGGGCAGTGGCGTGAGGATATCTGATGAAGCTGTTCATCTTTCCGATTGTCAGAGACTTATTTGTCGGGATTCGCATCCTTGAGGATACGGTTCCAGCGGATACCTCCGTTGAGCAGCGACTTGTCTTTATCGAAGCTGACGAGCACTCTCCATGGAGTACCGATTATATGGTCTTCCGGAACAAAGCCCCAGTAGCGTGAATCGAGAGAATTGTCGCGGTTGTCACCCATCATGAAATAGTAATCCATCTTGAAGGTGTATGTATCGCGCGGTTCGCCGTTTATGTAGAGTTTGCCATCCTTGAATTCAGCGTCGGGATTATTTTCATATACCCTGATGGTACGGCCATATATATCCCAGGCAGTCTGATTCATTTTCAATGCCGTCCCTTTCTTTGGAATCCAAAGACCATTCTCGCCACCATAGTCTGCGCGTGTCCAGTCTCCGGAGATGGCTTCCGGAAACAGACGTACCATATGTTCCGGTCCTGGAATCTGTTTCATTACCTTGGTGATCAATGGGCTTTGCTCCATCTGCTCTACCATGGCGGCAGTCATTGGCGATACGAAGATCTGAGGTACTGTTCCATCCTCATTTATCTTGAATCCGAGTTCACGCAGCGATGGTATGTCGGCAGCGGTGACCTCCACGGTATAGCGGTCGTCGGCAGGGATGCCGAATTTATCGAAATCCTCTTCGGTGAGGTGACCGGCAGCCTGATAGAAGTGGTTGAACTGTACATTTTCGGGAGTGAGGAATTTTTCGCCGTCGATGTAAATATCGCCATCGACAATGCGGATCCGTTGACCGGGAAGCCCGACGCAGCGTTTCACATAGTTTTCGCGTCGGTCTACAGGACGGTAGATCATCTCTCCGAACGTTGCCTTATTGTTCAGCACATAGTCGCGTCCGTGCATGGCAACCAAGGTATAATAGTCGGGATTAGGCATCCGGCTCATGACGGTGTCACCGGCAGGGAAATTAAATACTACGATGTCGCCGGCCTCCACATTGCGCAAACCCTTGAGGCGGTGGTAGGGGAGCGAGGGGTTCTCCATATAGCTTTTCCCCAGCCCGAAAGGAAGCTCGTTGTGGACGAGGGGGAAATATACCGGTGTCATCGGCACTCGTGGTCCGTAAACAGCTTTGTTTACAAACAGATAGTCGCCTGTATAGAGAGTTTTTTCAAGCGAGGAGGATGGAATCTGGTAGTTCTGGCCGATGAAAGCGAAAATGAAGTAGACGAGCACAAGGGCGTAGACAATCGCATCGACCCACGACATTACCGAGCGCACCGCGCTGTTTTTCGATTTCTTCCACCATGTGAAGGGGATATATCCGGTGATATATATGTCGAAAAGGAGCAGGGCGCCAAGCAACAGCCACCAGTTGCCCATCCATGCTACCCATAAAAGGTACAGGAGCATTACAAGCGAGAAACGTATCCAGCGGGTAGGGCGGTTTTCGCTCACACGCCGACGGAATCCTTCGGTGAAAGTCTCTTTATCTGTTCCGGAATTGCCCGGGAGTGTGCTGTTGTTCGCAGTCATCTGATTACTTATGTGTTACAGTTTTTCAGTCAATGAGTTTTTCCATTCCTACAAGCCCTTTTTCGTCGGGGTTAGCATAGAGCCATTCGGCGGCTGCGACAGCCCCGAGCGCGAATCCGTCGCGCGAGAAAGCACGGTGTTCGAGCGTGATGGAATCAACCGTAGAGATCCAGCTGACGATATGTGTACCCGGTACCTCACCTGTTCTTTCATGAGCTATCTGTAGTATATCGTCGGCAGGAGAAATCCCATCGGCAGGCTCAGCCCATCCCTTTGTAGCGGGGTGATTGGCAATTATCGTCTCTGCGAGAGTGATAGCGGTGCCCGACGGATGGTCGAGTTTATGGATATGATGAATCTCCTTCATAGCGGGGAGGTATTGCCCGAAACGCTCCATCAGTCTGGCGGCGAATGCGTTTATCTTCATGAAAAGATTTACCCCGATGCTGAAGTTCGAGCTCCAGAACAGTGTTCCTCCGGTGTGTTGCAGAATCTCTTCCACTTCAGGAAGCGATCCGTTCCACCCGGTAGTTCCTGATACCAGTCTTATTCCACGCTCGAGGGTGCGGCGGTAGTTGCCGATAGCTGCCCGCGGAACGGAGAATTCTATAGCAACATCGGCATCAAGAAATTCAGGACTGTCGAATTTCTCTTCTTCCCCTTCATCAATAGCGCATACCACCTGATGACCTCGGTCGAGAGCTATCCGCTCTATGGCATGACCCATCTTTCCGTAACCTATCAGGGCTATATTCATTTCTTTTTCAATTCTTTGTTTACCACACGGGGTATGGCGATGGTTGTGAAAACGAGCAAAGCTCCTCCGGCGAGGGTAAAAGCCCAGCTGTCACGGCTTACATTACCGTTGTAGAAGAGGAAAAAGGCTGCCACGCAGAAAAAGACCGCACTCCACGATTCGATGCGGTAGAGGCGCTTGATGCGGGGATGAATGCCGGTGTAGGGGCTGAGAAGCTTTCCGATCAGGAAACATGCCGCTCCGGATGCGTAGATATATTTCCACAATGTTCCGGCCGCTCCTGGTGCCACAGCAACGTTGAGTATCGGCATAAGGGTTGCAACCGCTATGGCGAGCAGTCCGATTGTGGCGAGCAGCATACACCATGTGCGCGGTGGTCTGCCTGTAAGCTCCTCCAGGGTATAGCGTCGTTCTGTTGTCATATATTTCTGTTTCTTAAATAAAGCCTGTCAGTCAGTGATGATGTAAACATCTTCATTTACCCGCTGCATATAGTAGTTCTCGCGCACTATGCGCTCCAGAGCGGCGGGGTCGGTGTTGAGCCCGGCGCTAAGGCGCCGGTAATAGTTCATGGTGTCGTTGTTTTCCTTGATTTCCGCTTCCAGACGGTCGATCTCCTCCTGAAGTTCCGCGCTTCGCGAATAGGAATTCTCGTTGAAGAACACAACGAAAAGTATATATCCCACCGCCACTATCAGCGGGAAGGTTATATACCTCCGGCACCATTGCCAGACTCCTGTAGGCTGTTCTTTATCGCTCATATCTTTTAATGGCAAAGTTAACCAATTTTTTTGACAAGAATGATGAAAAAACTGTATTTTTGCAGGAGCGAGGGGATAGAATGGGGATGGGTTGTTGAACCTTGAATCCTATATCATGAATTTGAAATCGTTTTTAGCTTTGACGCTGTCAGCGCTGACTGTTTTTAATGTCGCTTCACGCGATATTATGGCGGATACATGGGTGGCTACCGATGCGCTGGGGCGCCGCATGCCCGACGCTGACACTCTGGCGAACCGTGTGGGTTCCGACCGCACGGTAGGTATCTTCTATATCACCTGGCACGATGCCGGACTTTATGGCTCGCCATCGGATTACCGCGATGTCACATCTACTCTTGATGCAGATCCGCAGGCACGTATCACCGACCGCACAGGTCTATGGAGCCCTCCGAGCAACATGGGAAGTTACCACTGGGGAGAACCTGAGGCAGGATATTTTCTAAGTGATGACCCTTACGTGATGCGCCGGGACATATCTATGCTCGCCGATGCCGGGGTTGACGTTATGATTCTTGACGTCACCAACGGAGTGTGTTACTGGAAGGAATGGAATATGCTTTTCGATGTTATGGAGGAGATGAGACATGATGGAAATCAGGTTCCTAAGATATGTTTCTGGACTTTCAACGGGTATCCGCTCACATGCACGCAGCAAATCTACGATCGCTACTACAAACCAGGACTTTACCGTGACCTATGGTTCTACTGGGATGGTAAGCCTCTGTTTCTATGCAATATGGCTCCGGAACTCGATGCAAACGGTGAGGGGGTACGCAATCCGAATCCCCACTACGACCAGGCTGCCGCAACCGATCCGCAGCATCCTCATTACGGCGACCCGCAGTATACCACTGAGTTCTACAGCGACTATACCTCCGAAGTGAAAGATTTCTTTACGTTACGCAATATGTGGTGGGGTTACGACGGTTGGGGAGGAAAACCGTATGCCGGAACAGAAGACAACTGGTGTTTCGGCTATGAAATGAACGATCCGGCGGTTTCAGGCCGACCGGCGCTGGGGCGTGCTGCAACCCATAATGGCCGACCGGAGCAGATGGCAGTCACCGCCGGGCAACATCCTATCTCCTTCACCGGCAAATGCTGGCGTGTAGAGGGTGGCGAGCCCCCCTTGAACGATTGCGATATGGTAGAACGGGCTTATGTTCCGTGGCTCGGAAAGGAGGTGGATCACCCCGAGGCATACGGAATCTATTTCCAGGACCGTTGGGATGAGGCTCTGTCCGTTGACCCCCAGTTTATCTACATAAACGACTGGAACGAATGGACCGCCGGAAAGTATCAGACCGGAAAGTTTCCCGATGGCAAGCCCAACGGTCCCGACCGTTTCCTGGGGCGCATGGAAAATACGTTCTATTTTGTAGATCAGTACAACGCGGAGTTCAACCGCACCATTCAGCCCGCCAAAGGTGTATGGGGTGACAACTATTACATGCAGATGGCACAGAATATTCGCCGCTACAAAGGTGCCCGCCAGGTGCCTGTTCACACCGGAACAGCCCGCAATATGAAAATTGACGGCGATTTCAGCGACTGGAACGATGTGGTATCCTACTATTTCGATACCCGCGGAGATGTGGATCATCGCGACCACAACGGTTATGCCGGGCGCCACTATACCGATACCTCCGGCCGCAACGATATTGTGGAGGCAAAAGTAGCGGTAGATAAGAAAAATATATCCTTCTATGTGCGCGCCGACAGTGCCCTGACATCATCTTCCGATCCCAACTGGATGCTGTTGCTGATCGATGCAGACTGCGACAGTTCTACAGGCTGGAACGGTTACGACTATATTGTCAACAGAAGTGTCGACACCGCTTCAACCACCTCACTCATGCGCTATGATCCGGAATCTGAGGAATGGATCCGGATAGCGGATCTCCCCTATGCCATTAGCGGAAGTGAGCTTGAGTTGCGGATTCCACGCCGTATTCTCGACATGAAATCCGATAATCTTACATTTGATTTCAAATGGGTTGACAATCCGCAGTCGTTCACAGATTTCGCCATCTTCTGTACCACCGGCGACACCGCTCCCAACCGCCGCTTCAATTACAGGTTCAAGTGGGAGAAATAGAGCGAAAGAGGAAGTGATCGGAGGAAATTTGAAATATTGGGCTAATAAGACTTATTGCTCTGATTGGGCTATTTTGTCCAATTGGTCTGATAATCCGCTCTCCTGCTCTTAACTTCTTTACTTCTCAACTTCTTTCCTTCTTTTTTTGCTATTACCGGGGAAAGAGCTAACTTTGTTTAATGGGAGGTCAGGTGGATGTCTTGGAGAAGCAATACCATAAAACTACAGTGAGCAGGTATGACTAAGAAATATGATTTTCTGGTGATAGGTTCGGGCATAGCAGGCATGAGTTTTGCCCTTAAAGTAGCACGTCACGGAAGTGTGGCACTCATATGTAAGACAACTCTCGATGAGGCCAATACGGCTCTGGCACAGGGTGGAGTGGCATCAGTGACAAATCTTGAGGTCGACGATTTCGACAAGCATATCCACGACACGATGGTGGCAGGCGATTTCCTCTCCGATCCCGAGGCTGTCCGCAAGGTCGTCACAGAAGCCCCCGGGCAGATCCGTCAGCTGATAGAGTGGGGAGTTAATTTCGACAAGAAGCAGGATGGATCCTTCGACCTTCATCGCGAAGGGGGGCATTCGGAGTTCCGTATCCTCCACCACGCCGACAATACCGGTTTTGAAATTCAGGAGAGCCTTATAGCGGCAGTGCGTTCTAATCCTGATATAGATGTCTACGAAAATCATTTCGCCATCGAGATAATCACCCAGCATCATCTCGGTAAGGTGGTGACACGCCGCACCTCCGACATCACTTGCTACGGGGCGTATGTGCTTAATCCCGAGGGGGGAGTTGACACTTTCCTTGCCAAAGTCACCCTTATGGCTACCGGGGGTGTAGGTGCCGTTTACCAGACAACAACCAATCCGCTTGTCGCCACGGGCGATGGCATCGCCATGGTTTATCGCGCCAAAGGCACAGTTCAGGATATGGAATTCATCCAGTTCCATCCTACGGCTCTCTACCATCCCGGCGATCGCCCGAGTTTTCTGATCACAGAAGCCATGCGCGGATACGGAGCCATATTGCGCAACAAGCGTGGAGAGAGATTTATGGAGAAATACGACAGTCGTCTGGAGCTGGCTCCGCGCGATGTTGTTGCCCGCGCTATCGATTCGGAGATGAAACTCCACGGCGACGATCATGTGTATCTCGACGTAACGCATAAGGATCCGGACGAGACCCGCCACCACTTCCCGAATATCTATAAAAAATGTCTGTCGCTTGGAATTGACATCACCAAAGATTATATCCCGGTGGCTCCAGCCGCCCACTATCTTTGCGGAGGTATTAAGGTCGACGGCAACGGAGAGTCGTCGATAAAGCGGCTCTATGCCGTTGGTGAATGCTCCTGCACAGGGCTCCACGGTGGAAACCGCCTTGCTTCCAATTCACTCATAGAGGCGGTGGTATACGCCGACGCAGCTGCCCGGCATGCCATAGGCGAAGTTGGTCATCTGGCGTTCCGCACCGATGTACCTGAATGGAACGACGAGGGAACCCGCCATCCCGAAGAGATGGTGCTGATAACCCAAAGCATCCGCGAGGTCAACCAGATAATGGGTACATATGTTGGTATCGTACGCTCCAATCTGCGCCTCGACAGGGCATGGAACCGGCTCGACATACTCTATGAGGAGACCGAGAAACTGTTCAAATGTTCAAAAGCGTCGCGCGAGATATGCGAGCTGCGAAACATCATCAACGTCGGTTATCTCATAATGCGTCAGGCAAAGGAACGTAAGGAAAGTCGCGGACTTCACTACACCCTCGATTATCCACCGGTACAATAATTTAAGTGCTAATACCGTTATATAGCGGAAGATAACATACGAGAATGTCCCGCTTATACCGATATATCCTCCTTGCCGCAATCTTATTGTCTGGAACTGTGGACTCAGCTTTCGCCTCTGTGCAGCCTCCTTCGGAATTGGAGGAGATGGAAGAGGTGCAGGTCGACGCTGCCACTCTTGAAAATCCGGGCAACGGTATGCAGCGTGTTTTCCGTGGTCGCTACCACACTGTGACTGAGGATGGAGATACTGTACTTATGGTCGTTTTCAATGAAATAACCGTATTTCCGACGCTAAAATTCAAAAATAAGAAAGAGGAGGATTTCTACTGGAAAACAGTGCGCGATGTCAAGAAGGCTCTTCCATATGCAAAACTGATATGCGAGACACTGCTCGAAACCTACGAATACATCGAGACTTTTCCAACTCAGGAGGAGCGCGAGAAATATCTCAAAGAGATGGAAGGAGCCGTGTTCAATCAGTATAAACCTGCCTTGAAGCGGTTTTCGCGCAATCAGGCCCGTATGCTGGTGAAGCTTATTCAGCGCGAGACAAACCAGAGCGGCTACGACATTCTGAAAGCTTTTCTCGGAACTTTCAGGGCTACTTTCTGGCAAGGATTCGGTAAACTGTTCGGTGTCAATCTCAAGGGCACATACGACCCGTCGAAAGACTCTAAGGACGCCATTATCGAGCGCATCTGTGTGGCAGTCGAGCAGGGGATGGTATAGAAAAGAACAAAAGCGCATGAGAACATGAGAACATAAGAACAGAAGCTGCGCCTTAGCCGGTTTTGTTTCCGGCAGGAGCGCAGCTCCTGCTCTTGCGCTCTCCTGTTCTCTATTTCCCAACATTTTTCATTAACTTTGCAGGGTGATGATTTGTTATAATGATGACGGAATAATATTTCTCCGTCGTTTGCATTACAATAAACATCTAAAAACAGAAAAATTATGGAATCAACCCGCCAAGCAAAAATATCGCGTCTTATCCAGAAAGAACTCAGCGAGATACTCCGGCTTCAGACCGCCAAGACCAACGGCATCCTCGTGTCGGTATCGGCTGTCCGTATCAGTCCTGATCTTAGCATCGCCAAAGCCTATCTGTCGATCTTCCCTTCGGCCAAGTCTCAGGAAATTCTCGAAAATATCAAGCGGAACGCTAAGACCATACGTTACGAACTCGCTCAGAAAGTGCGCTTCCAGCTCCGTAAAACTCCCGAACTGAGCTTCTATCTTGACGATTCGCTCGACTATATCGAAAATATCGATAACCTGCTCAAAGCCGATGCAGAAGCCACTAACGATTAGTCGTTAATTACCAATTACTAATTACCAATTACTAATTGTCTCGTTCCTTCTCTTTTCGCGTGGCGTTACGCTATCTGCTCTCGCGGAAATCACACGGCGCCGTTAACATAATATCCGCTATATCGGTGGCGGCTGTAGCTGTAGCTGCGGCAGCCATGATTATTGTCTTATCCGTGTTCAACGGATTCAGCTCACTTGCCGAAAAGAAACTTTCAAAAATAGATCCCGACTTCATGCTGACCCCTTTGAAGGGTAAGAGTATCGCCGGGGTCGATTCGTTGTGTGTACTTCTAAGGGATATGCCCGGGGTGGAAACAGCCGAGCCGCAGATTACCGAACAGGCATTCGCTGTGGCTGCCGACCGACAGATGGGGGTAACACTAATGGGAATGACACCCCGCGGAGTAGAGGCGTCGGGTATCGGTGGAGCTATTATCGACGGTAGCGCTACCTTAGGCGTCTCTGCTGATAGCGACACCACGGATAATATCCGGAATGGTGCGCTTCTTAGCGTGGGAGCCGCAATGGGGCTGAATCTGCGCCCGACAATCGGTCTGGAGAACTTCACCATCTATGAACCGCGTCGTGAAGGTCGTATCAATCCCGCCAACCCAGCCGGAGCGTTCCGTTCGCGCCCTATGCAAGCCAAGGGGGTATATCAGATTGAGCAGGAAGAATACGACCGAAATGTGATTATTGTGCCTTACGAACTTGCAGCCACACTCCTTAACTATACCGATCGGGCTACATCTATCGCAGTCACCGCTCAGAAAGCTACATCGATGCGCGAACTCACGTCGCGTCTGACCGGGTTCGCTTCTATAAATAGCCTTGAAGTCAAAGACCGCTACCGCCAGCAGGAACAGGCCTTCCGGATGATCGCCATTGAAAAGTGGATCACATTCTGTATGCTCGGATTCATACTTGTCATCGCTTCATTCAACATAGTTTCGACTCTCTCGATGATGATGCTTGAAAAGGAGGGCAATATGAACATTCTGCGTGCTATGGGCGCTACCCGCAGTGCAATAGACCGCATTTTCGTATCGCAGGGATGGTTGATAGTGATAGCCGGAGGAATTGCCGGATTGTGTCTCGGAACTGCTCTTGTCTTAGGTCAGCAACATTTCGGATGGATAAAGCTCAGTGCTCCAGATCCGTCGCTGATGACGGTCGACAGCTATCCGGTAATGCTCCTTCCTGCCGATATGGCGGTTACCCTTGTAGCGGTAACCGGAGTCGCACTCGTGATAACCCCCGCCATTCTCCTGCTTCGTCGCTCCAGATAAAGACCATATAAAAAGCTCCCCCGTTGCAAATTGTTGCTGCAACAGGGGAGCTTTTTATTTGGTAAGTTATTCCTTATTTCTTGGTAAGGTCGTAGTTAAGATCGGTAACTGAAGGAGTTAGATCTCTGCCTACGAGAGTTATGGTATTGTCGTTTGTAACCACGAAATATGTGGTATCAGCAGGTGTACCCTCTGCTGCAAGAACGAAATACTGCTGGTCAGCGCTCTGGGGTGTACCGGTCTTGACAGAGAAACTACCCTTGCTGTCGAAAGTGGCGGGATCGGTTTCCGACATGTAGACCTGCGTCATAGTGAAAGTTCCATCGGTTTCGCTTTCGGGGTTGTAAACGAAATTCACCGTGTATTCCACACCTTCGGTATCGGCAGCGGGGAGCACACCGCTGTAAACTACCTCGTTGGTTACAGCCTCAACGGTCTCTTCTGTTGCATCGGTTGCTTCTGCGCTCTTCTGTGTGTTGGAAGAGCAGCTTGCGAGGGCTACAAGCCCTGCTGCATAAAGATAATAAAACTTTTTCATATTGTTGATAATATTATGTGATAGCACTTGTCTGATATGGAAAACATCCTTGGCGCATATTTTGTTCACCATCGGTGAGGAAAAATTGAGGTTGTAGCGCAATTGTCTTCATTTCCGAGTGTCTCAAGCAGTGCATCGGTAGCCGCCGTGTACTGGTTCCGGAGTGTGACGGCAAATTCATGGTCGCCACCTTCTGCCACAGCTTCCAGCACTTTTGCCGCCACAATATGCTCGAGTGTACGTTTTATCGCAAGTGATTTCGCCGAAGTAGCCCCTTCGAGTTCTAGCGACAGAGGCTGGGTGGTGTCGTTGGAGTATGGGAGAGCCGGTGAAGGATCCGTATCACCCATATTACAGCTTTTCACGAGCGGACCAAGACACAACACAGTCTCGGCAAACATCATCCGTGCCATATTACGCAGTCCCGGCAGGCTGTCGCGTGTCAGCATAATCGGTCCCTCATCTTCGCTGTCGCGCCGACAGCTGGCTCTGAGAGCAGTCAGAGCAAGTATTTCATCGTAAATGGCGCGATCGTTCAGTTCTATAGTCATAAGTTGGTTTTTGGAAAGTTAGAAGTTAAGAAGTCAAGAAGTTGAGAAGTCAAGAAGTTGAGAAGTCGTATTATACATTTATATATTGTAATGTTGGAATCTGCCTATGTAATCTTGCTTAACTTCCTTACTTCTCCAATTCTTTACTTCTAATCCCCCTATACACCAGCCTCAAGGCATACGGTTCGCTTATAAAGAAGCCTGAGGGATGGTGGTGGCAGAGCACATAATCGAGAGCTTCCCATCGGCTTTCGCGGGGATGTTCACGCTGTCGGCGTTCAAGAGCTGCCTCTATTTCGCTCCACATGGCGCGTCGGTAAGATTTCTCGCGAGGCGGAAGGCGGTGGCGCCGTTCGCGCATTTTTTTCCATACATGTTCGCGGGTAAGGTAGAAGCGGGGAGCTCCACCGGTGAGAGCTTTTTTTACTGCTGTCCCTACCGAGAAGGGGCGCCCTGTCATCTCGCGCCCCTTCTCCTGCCAGCGTTGTACCGATTCAAGGAAATCGGCGTTTCTTTCTTCATAGTTCTCCATTATTTCAAGGTTTAAAGGAAAAAGGTTGGCGGAGAGAATTTGCTAAGGAGGATACCTCCGCCAACTCATTCATCAGATTACAGATATTTCGGTTTTCACGTTGCAAATATACAACCACACTGGTGCCATATCGATGCCCATCTGAGTTAAAAAATAATTCATTTTTATCGGTTGTTTCCCCATTCGCGGGTAATTTGCTTATAATGAGGCAACCAGTTTATCGCGGGTTTTAACAAAATGACTGAATGTACGCAACAGGTCGAGCACAGCCACCGTTGCGTTGCGGACCTCGCTCTCGAAGCGTTCTACACCTACACCGGTGCCGGCAGCCTTACCCATCAAGGCATTGCTGACTCCCGAGACATCCTCGAAAAGGCTGATCTGTGTCTGTAGCATTTCGCGCGCCCCGATATCACCTACCGGTGTCACAACCTGATGAGGTTCAACACCGCCCGACGACTTATACGGCACAATACCTCCTGGATCGGCCCAGCGCGCCGCAACTTCTTTCCACGATATATTGTCGGGCTTACATCCTATCGGAAAAAGAAGCACACCTTTTGCAGCCGTACCCATCATGCGGTCCATCATGGTGATGAGAGTGTTGACATAACGCTGCTGGTCGATCACATCCTCCACAAGGGAATGCACATCGCCGTCGACGAGAGGATAGAGTTTTACGGCGAAGGGTGGAACTCCTCCACGAAGTGGCGAATCATATTCGTCGAGAATGGTGCCGTCGGGTGCAAGCATCCGGCAATGCCATGCAGTACACATTTCCCATCGGGTTTCAATCGGTGGCAGTCCCTGCCCGCGGCGACGGCGGTTAGTGCGTTCGGTCTGTTCGCGCTCCCGCTTACCGACAATACGGAAAGTGGCCGAAAGCGGATCGTGGCAGCGCCATCGTTCCCTGCATTCGAGAGTCCACACTTCTATCACACGACATCGTCCCCCGGCAGCATGAAAAAAGGAGCCCTCACCGGCGTTGCTGCTGAGGGTATCGGCAGGAAACACCGAAGCCGCACACTGCAATCCGCCATATAGTTTTCTCAGTTCGAAGGCTCGGTTGCGGTCGCCACGGGCGAAGCGCATCACAAGCTCTCCGATACTCATATCCATCAGCCGTCCTACCAACTCCATATCGTGGCAGCGGGGATCGCTCACAGCGTTGATGAAGAAGCTGTCGGGAGACACGCCATCGACCCACACTCCTGATCCTCCCGGACGACGTTCCCGGCTTATATGGTGGACGGCAATTCCGGAGATAAGAAATTCCTCGAGAGTGCGAGGATCGAGCTCGTCGATTTCGTTCATCCGGCGCCATGCTTCAGTTGATGTTTTTTCCTTTGATATCTCCCCATCCTCCTCACATTGGCTGCGGTAGCGTCCCACTACAGTTTTCACCAGTCTGCGGATAAGATTGTTGGTGAGCGGACGGCGTCCCCCTACAGTGGCGAGATCACCTTCGGTGGTTGTATTTCCTTCGCTGTCGACGGCCGGATCGCTCCACTGGTCGCCATACGTATAGCGCACATAGCGCCGGCGGCGCGCTCTGACAGGTGCAAGTCTCATCCACGCGTTGTGGGCAGCCTCCAGAATATGGCGTCCTGTCTGCTGATTGTTGTTTCCGTTCATATGTTCTCTGTTTAATTAAGTAAGTCGTGAAAATTATTTTATATTATCCGTAATAATTTCCATGACTTACTTATGTTACTTAAGTTATTGAAAACGTGGCTGTGTCAGTTACCTCCTTGACACAGCCACGTTACTTTTCAGGGTAATGTTGTATCTTTCACTACCGTTCTGGAAGAAGCTCCCATGCCAGTTCATCGAATTCATAAACCTCACTCCCGTGATCCACTATGGCGGTTACCGCTTCCGGAAGAGGAGTGCCTCCACTTGCCGCAAGTGAGAACAGTTCGAGCCGTCCGTCGCCGAGCCATAGCGCCACAGGTTCCTCCACACCTCCGCAACTGAATGGATTGAACTGACGTCGCGCTGCCATCGATGAGACATCGGTCACTATAGTTGCATCGCGTTGCCAGCCTGACAGACGTACTCTAACGGGGCGTACTGTCCCAGCCGGCAGAGTGATACTCCCCCGGTTGCCATCCATACGCTTCACGGTGGATGTCAGCGTCAGGTCGACAGGGGAGAGGTAGCGCATATCGGCGGTTGCCAGCAGGTTGAGATACCAGTTCCGCATCTCCCACTCGCAATAGCTGTCAAGGTCGATACCATCGCTGCGCTCTACCAGACAGTCGGAGCGCAGAGGCTCCAGATACATCCGTCGTTTCCATTGTGCGAGCATCTCTGCGCGCGTAAGTCTTACCTTCATGGCGCACAACAATAGTTATTGAGCTACGATTCGCATATGGCTGCGCGGATAGCGCAGAACAAGGCAGCTCGCTTCGGTGATAACTATTGCGTCGACATTGCGGACACCGCTCTGGCGAAGATTGAGTTTCTCGGTGCGGAACGGTACGTGGCAGTATTTGGTGATATATTCCGGATCTATTACCATACCGGCGCCTGCCATGCCACACTGGTCGAATACTTCCGACAGCAGTACGTAGAGTGTGCCGAACTTTGAGTGAATCTCCGTAAAATCCAGACCCCACTTCGTCACTACAGCATCATTTACAAGCACACGCTTCGAACCGCAAAGATGAAGTTTCTCTATGAGGTCACTCCCCGCAAGAAGTACCTTCTTCGACGACCCGGCGTTATGGGTGAAAGCCTGACGGCAGAGTTTTACGAGCCATTCCTCATCTACTGACGCATCGGCCAAGTAGCTGAACTGGTTGTCGGTCTGATTCCAGATACCCCCAGTCAGGAAAATTTCTTCACCTTTCCGCGGATCTGTCAGACGGTTCTTTATGCCGAAGAGGAAAGTTTTCTCCATTCCCAGACGCATATCGATAATGGCGGCTTCTTCCTGGTCAGAAAAGCTCCATCCAACTTCTTTGTTGCTGATTTTCAAGAATGTGCTTTGCTCAACCTGAGCCTTAAATATTTGACAGAGGTTGCTGTTTTTCTGAGGAAGAGCTTCGAATTGAGGGGTCATGACATCGAGCTCGGCTGCCGCACGCCCCATTCTCACAAGAAGGGTTCCCACGGCGAGCGAGGGAATCTTCTCCCCGTTGGCAGCTATTACAGTGACCCCGTTTGTTGACACCGACGATACATACAGCACCAGAGAGCCACCCGACTGGCTTTTAACCGAAGGAACAAGAATCGTGGTCGTTGGCTGGAACACCTCGTTGCAGTCCGTCATCAGAACCACCTCCTTCCCCTGGCTGTCCTCCTCATCACGTCCACCCGACGAAGCTGTGTATGCCTGTGTAAGCTTTGCGCTACCCGGTTTTGTATCTACAGAGTAATACTCTACTTTCATCGATCCGCATACGCGTGAACCTCCGTAGCGTGAAATCTGGTCGAGCGGGGTCGACATCGGACGTATCTTCACAATCCGGTCGTCAATCTCGTTGCGGAGCAGTCCAGGAGAAACCTCCTCGGCGAGATCAGTTGTGAGGGCTTCCCCTACGATATGTTTTCCGACGCCACCTACTGCAACGATACCGGCTGCCGCAGCGCCATGCAACCCGTAAGCTGCGTTCTCGAACACCATTGTAACTCCTCCCCCAGCGTGCCCCATCAGCCAACCGGCAACCCATGCCATCAGCATCAGCACACCTGCCACTGCCACCATTGCCGCCTGTGGGCTCGATAGCCATCCGATTACATTCTCTTTTAAATTCCTGATCGCTTTTCTCATTGTAAATTAATTAAAGGTTTATTTATAGTTAATACTTCTGAAACAAGAATTCCATTCAGGTGAGCCTCCCCAAAACACCCACCACCCTCTCCCGCTCTCCTACTCTTAACCTACCCGTTACGACTCCACTTCAACATCAACTCTATCAGAGCACGCAGCCATCTAAGAACCGCTCTCAGCTTATCACTCATTTCTGTTTCACACCTCCTTTCCGTCGATAATTAAAGTTTAAAGTTCACAGATCCCAGATGGAGATTCGCCGATGACGGAGAATCTCTACCTTTTCGCTCTCAGTTTCGCCGGGTGCCCCATTGCCATCGCGCTCAAGCAATCCCGGCTCATCCATCAGTTGTTCGATTCGCTCGTTGCGTCCCCTCAGATACCCACGCTGTTCGGCTTCAGCAATAAGCGCTTCAATATCCACTCCCTCATTCTCATCTTCATTTTCGTTCCCGCAATCTTTCTCCATCTCCTGCTCAGTGCATTCTTCTTCAACCGGAATTTCTTCGTTACCATCGCATCCGGTCAACTTCTCTTTGTTCTCTTCCATGATTCGTTGTTTTTGAAATTTTACATTGCAAAGTTACCACCGACACATTCCGCCTTGCCACCTTAAAAAACGCTAAAATTGCTCACCAAACAATCCATATTTTCAATTCCTGTACGTAGCAAAGCCATGAAGTATCTTTACAAAAAAATTTACAATTTTTTTGATTCCAAATTTTGCAAACATGGAGGGGTAGTTGTATCTTTGCAGACAGAGGAAATTGAGAAATTTTCAGCTGACTCGCTCGGTATCGTGCAACGCGACGCCCTGCGACCTGAGGATCATCCACCTCCGGTTGTGAAAGAGTTCACACCGCATGTTTTGATGAGGAATAATTTATTAGCAGAACTCGTTTTTTTCATTCTGAAATCCGCCAGTTTATATCAGTCCAAGAAAAATCGAGCATTCTTGATCGCTCAGGATACCCTTTTGGGTGTGAACGAGTTGCAATTATGCCGGTTATTGGACTTGGCGCTTGGCGGTGCCTCAGAACGGATCGGATGCAATTCTGTTCACACCCTTTCTCGGTTTAAACCTCCGGTTACGGCTACCAAGAGCCGCAATTCAAATGCATATCCATTGCTTATTTACACATATTTGATTAGCAGTAATATAATATTCGCCCCCTAAGGCACACATTTGCCCGATTTGGGGATACAAAAAGATATTACTGATTGACTGGTAATATTACTATGTATTCGCGTAAGGAAAGTCGGGAGATTTTCCTTACTTGCTTTTTTAGGACACGTCCGACACTTTTTCTTTTTCATAAAGTTGCAAATATTATTGCTTTATGCTAATTTTGTCGCAATGGAGAATAACCGTACGACACTTCTTAACAGCTTGCATATGATGACTCACAGCGCCGCTTCGGCGGTACTGTGGGTTCTTGTTTTAACCACCGGCCTGCTATGTACCGCATGCGGAGGAGGAAGTGAATTTCGCATCACCGGAGAGATTGAGAATTTCGGAACCGGAAACCTACGCCTCATTTTCTATTCCCACGACGCTGTCAGATCCGTCACCGCCACCGCTGTCGACGGAAAATTCATGGCTGTCTCCACAAGTCCTAAACCTACTGTGGTCCGGATATACAACTCCACCGGAAAACTCATCGGGAGCCTCATAATTGAAAACGGACAGACGGTTGAAGTTAAATTCGACACAGCCGATCCCACGGCAATGACTGTGTCCGGAAGCCGTGAATCCGAGCGCCTCGCACAGTTTCTTGAGGAAAATTCGCAGGCGATACTCAACAACGATACGGCCACACTCAACGATGCCATAGAAAAGATAGTGGAGCAAAACCCGAAATCGATGCTTTCAGGTATGCTTATGACAGATTTCTACGATCCGCGACAAGACCCCCAGAAAGCACTCGCCATGATCGCAACATTGCACCCCGAAGTTGTGCGCGACATGCAACTTTCACCCCTTCGTCAGCAGATAATGCCTATCGCTATGTCGATTGACTCTATCTCCATACCCCATATCACATTATTTACTCAAGACGATTCACTCCGCACATTCTCAACTGCCGACAATACCAACACACTGATGATGTTCACTAAAGCAGAACACCGCGCTACAGATTCCATATCAGACGCAATCACAGACATCATCTCATCATCATCATCTTCCAACAGAACCATAGCTGTGATCGACATATCCGCTGACGCTGATACCACCTCATGGCATAAATCAGTAAGCGAACTCAACCTTTCCAACCCATCTGTAACCCATGCATGGTCGCTATCACCGGCTACTATTCCCGAACTTGCCCCCATTCCCCTCTCATCATATCCCTGGTTTATCCTTACCGATTCAACCGGGAAACCACTCTACAGCGGACCGTCGGTCTCAGTAGTCCGCACCTTTTTTGCAGACTGATACGAGCCCCTCTCACCTTTCAAGCTCCCCCCCCTGCAAAACTACTGATTATTAATTGCTGATTTCTAAGTTGACAAAGTGCTTGTAAAACTCACCGGAGCCGCCCTCCAGGGCATAGATGCCATACCCGTAACAATCGAGGTTCTTGCAGAGCCTGGTTTTCAGCTCATAATGGTCGGATTGCCCGACGCTGTAGTCAAAGAGAGCGCCGAGCGTGTTTGTTCTGCCATACAGCAGAGCGGATTTGAATATCCGCGGAAAAAAATAGTGGTGAACATGGCTCCTGCCGATGTCCGAAAAGAAGGATCTGCATACGACCTCCCCATCGCACTTGGCATCCTCGCCGCCTCATCACAGCTTTCACCAGCATCATTCGCCGACTACCTGATAATGGGAGAACTTTCCCTCGACGGTTCCCTCCTACCGGTGAAAGGGGTTCTGCCAATGGCTATAATGGCACGCTCTGCAGGGATAAAAGGGATTATCGTACCTACCCAAAACGCTACGGAAGCAGCCGTTGTCAACAATCTGGAGGTATACGGCATGGAAACACTCACGCAAGTAGTACGTTTCCTTGCTGGAACTGAATCACACCACCCCACGGTAGTCAACACCCGCGCAGAATTCGCCTCGGCTCTTCAAAATTTCGACTTCGATTTTCTCGATGTAAAAGGACAGGAAAGCGTAAAACGAGCCTTCGAAGTAGCTTGTGCCGGCGGACACAACATACTCCTGGTCGGACCTCCCGGTTCCGGTAAATCAATGATGGCAAAGCGGCTGCCATCAATCCTGCCCCCCCTCTCCCTTGCCGAAGCACTCGAAACAACTAAAATCCACTCTGTAGCCGGAAAGCTCAAAGGGGGAGCGAAGCTTATGACCACCCGGCCGTTCCGGGCGCCCCATCACACCATATCACCCGTAGCCCTCGTTGGTGGAGGTGCCAACCCCGTTCCAGGAGAAATATCCCTCGCTCACAACGGAGTTCTTTTCCTCGATGAATTCCCGGAATTTTCGCGCGCCGTACTGGAAGTTATGCGACAACCCCTCGAGGACCGACACATCTGCATATCACGCGCCCGCTACACCATCGACTACCCAGCCGGCTTCATGCTCGTAGCTTCTATGAACCCATGTCCATGCGGCTACTACAACCATCCCACCAAAGAGTGCACATGCACACAGATCCAGGTACAGCGATACCTCAGCCGCATTTCAGGCCCGCTGCTCGACCGCATCGACCTTCAGGTAGAGATTATGCCAGTCCCCTTTGCTGAGCTGCAGAGCCTGCAGCAGGGGGAACCATCGGCTACCATACGCGAGCGTGTCACCGCAGCCCGCGCCATACAGGCCGAACGTTTCGCCTCCGAACCTGCCATCCACTGCAATGCCCAGATGACCCCACGCCTCCTTGCTCAATGGGCGCGTCCGGTTCCGGAAGCCTTGAAAATCCTTGAATCAGCAATGACACGCTTCGACATGTCTGCCCGTGCATACGACCGCATCCTCAAAGTTGCCCGCACGATCGCCGACCTCGATGCCTCCCCCTCCATCGAGCCTCACCACATCCGCGAAGCAGTCTCCTACCGCTCCCTCGATCGCTCAACATGGGGTCTCAAGTAGTCGCCCAAAGAGCATTAGCCCAATTAGTCTTATTAGTCTTATTAGTCCAATTAGCCCAATTGAAAATTATGAGCGATTTTCTGCCTCAGCGCGGTAATTACCGTAATCTGATAGCATTTCAGAAAGCGGAGTGCATTTTTGACATTACGGTGCTCTTTACGCGTAAATATCTCATTAAGGGGGATAGAACTGTTGACCAGATGGTACAGGCTGCGAGAAGCGGCAAGCAAAATATTGCCGAGGGGTGTGCGGCATCAACAACCTCACGTGAAACTGAAATAAAACTTCTTAATGTAGCCAAGGCATCTCTGCAGGAACTTCTTCTCGACTATGAGGACTTTATCCGCCTGAATAATTTAAGCCTATGGCAAGTGGGTAATCCACGATTGGAGCTATTGAGAACTCTTTGCACTAAAAATAATGATTCGGCATATTACCGGGAGATCTTTATTAAATGCAATGGGGAGATGGTTTGCAATCTTGCAATCACATTAATCCATCAGACAGATGTATTTTTACGCAAACTCATTGACCGCGCCAAAACCGATTTCCTGAAGAGCGGAGGAATCCGCGAACAGATGACCCGTGGACGCCTCGACTATCGCAACCGCAACAAATAGCCTTTGGGGAAGGAATTAGCCCAATTAGTCTTATTAGTCCAATTAGACTAATTCCCCCATCTAGCATTCCTCTTCAGCACCTTGAGCCGAACTCTCTTCACCGCCGAACCTTCGAAAATCCTGTTAAACTCCGACGGTGTCATAGCCTCTATCCCCTCTCTCGTAAGTGCAACTACTTCTTCCCGTGGTTTGAATTCCTCTATTTCAGTAGGCTTGACACCCTGGTTATGAGGGCAGCATATCTGGCAGCGGTCACACCCGTAGACATTCCTGCCAAAATCGGCCCCATCCGGCAACTCACCCCGATATTCAATCGTCAGATACGACAGACAACGCGTTGCATCGAAACTTCCGTCTGCCCCTATGGCTCCACCCGGACAAGCCCTCACACACTTTCCGCATTTTCCGCAATCATCCCCGCAAGGATCATCCGGTTCCAGATCCGCATCAGTAATTATCGTTGCAATAAACACATACGACCCTCCGCCTGGTACTATCAGCTGTGAATTCAACCCTACGAATCCAACCCCCGATCTTACCGCCCAATATCGTTCCATAAGAGGAGCTGAATCGATACATATCCTGCTTACACAGCCTGCCGCGGCAAGTTCATCAGTCACCACGCCAAGCCTTTCCCTCAGTACCTTGTGATAATCAGTTCCTCTTGCATAAAATGCGAACCGCGCATCCGTCGGCTCATCCACCTCGGGTGAATAATATGGAAAGGCACATACTATCAGCGACTTCGCATCACCATCCTCCAGCAATAGCCTCGGATCACGCCTGATATCCGGATAATTCGCCAGATACCCCATGGCTCCATGCCTGCCGTCGGCGATATAACCACTATACACATCCCAGGCTTCACTTCCCACCGCTTCTGCACGTGCAAACCCCGTACGGATCGCGCCCGCCTTCACGGCGAGCGCGATAATACGATGTTTCAAATCCGACAGCGATTCCGGTATACACATAAAAACAACTCTTTTTTTACATCGGTAACCTCTCGAAAGTGTAACCTCTCGCCTGAAGCCATTCGATAGCGCGCGGAAGCACCGCCCTCATATTTTTCTCCGCTTTCAGCGAATCGTGGAATACAATTATCGATCCGTTACGGGCATATCGCTTTACATTGTTGAACACCTGCTCCGGAGTGAGTTTCTTGCTGTAGTCGCGGGTCACCAGATCATACATCACTATGTTGTAGCGGTCCTTGATGGCACGCGCCTGTTTCCATCGGAGAAGCCCGTGGGGCGGACGGAAAAGCGAGCTGCGTATCAGATCGTTCGCCTCGGTGATATCATGCATATAGCGGTAAGAGGTCACCTTCATCCCCTGCAGATGGTGCATCGTGTGGTTGCCGTAGCTGTGACCGCGCCGCTTCACCTCCTCAAGCAGTTCGGGATGGCGCGCCACATTGTCCCCCACCATGAAAAAAGTGGCTTTGATACCGTAACGGTCGAGCGTGTCGAGCACCCACGGCGTCACCTCCGGGATGGGACCGTCGTCGAAAGTAAGGAAAACCGTCTTGGTATCCACTTTTTTTATACGCCATATCGCCTCCGGAAACAGAAGACGATATGGCAGAGGGGGCTGTTCGATCAGCAATTTGACGTGATTCTTTACGGGTTACTTCTTGGAAAGGAAATTTTCAAGCAGGTGAAGGTCTATACCCTGGCTCATCAGCTTGTCGGCCATTGCGCCGGTATCACCCCCCGCATCGGCATAAGTCTGGAGCAGAATATAGAGATACGACGGTATATAGCGGTCAGCGATTTGCAGACCTGAGAAACCGGTACCCGGGAGCGTGCGCCGCAACTCCATGAAGTAGGGCAGATACTGCGCGTAGCGCTCTATCTCACCACCGATGATGTCGAGACCCTTCTGGCGAAGGTTGTCGTTGTCGGTCTCTACCGCAAGGCGCAGATATGCGTCCGCTATCTGGTAGCCTATCTGGATTGCGAATGGCGATGCCTTTACAGGGAGTTTCTCCATGATAAGATCAAGAACCTTCACAGCCTTGGCATAGCGGTCTGCGGCATATACCATATCAGCTTCCGGAGTTATACCGGTGAGACTGTCCGTGAGGGGATGGGCGGCGTTGTATCCTTCCACATACAATGCATATGCCAGGTCGGCCATGGCATTGCGGTGGGTGGTGACCATCCGGCGCACTGTCTCGTCAAGATAGATGTCGTCATCCTCGCCGAGCTGATCCAGACCGCCCCAGCGGAATTTTTCGGTCACTGTCTCATACATCTTGTCGGTTGCCGTCCACGTACGGTGCTCGCCATCCGGATTGTAGATCGGAGCAACCTGATACGCCAGACCGGTGTTGCGCAGATATGGCGACAGCGAAACGTAATATTCGTCAGGTACAGTCATGGCGAAGTAGAGCGGACGGTTCCAGTCGTTCTTTGCCGAAGTCGAGAGCATGTCGAGTGTCAGAGCCTGGCTCAGCGTTGCCCCTGAGGGCATATGCTCCGGAGCGCGCGGATCGGGATACAGGTCGATCAGTATAGCTTCGTCGGCAGCATCTGCCTCCTCAGCTGAGATAACACCGCTCTTCACGGCACCTTCGATATTGGAGGGTACATACATCGAAGGATAGCGCCATACGCGCGCACCCTTCCATGTCGATTGCGGATTGTGGTACAGATCCTCGAGAGCGGTGAAGGCATTCACACGCTCCTTACCCATATTTTCCGGATCGAAGTAGTTGTATTGCATACGGTCGAAGGCATAGTCGGCAGGCTCTGCCATCATGTCGATAGCTGCCGCTCCGTCGGTCGGAATACGCATCTGGTTCGCATACCAGTCGGTGGTGAGATAGCTCAGGTTCACCACGCGCACATCAGTGCGGTAACCCTCTACCTCCTGCGCATACCATAGCGGGAAGGTATCGTTATCGCCGTTGGTGAAGATTATACCGTTCTCGTCGACACTCGACAGGTAGTTCATGCCGAAATCGCGCGTGGTGTAGCGGCCGCTGCGGTCGTGGTCGTCCCACGTCTGGCTTACAACCTGCAGAGGCACGAACAGACCCACTGCCACGCAGGCACAGGCGGCTGCCAGGCCTTTTGACGGAGCGCTCTCACCTTCGGGATTCTTCATCAGCTTGTTGAGCAGGGCCCAGAGACCTGCAACACCCATACCTACCCATATGGCGTAGGCATAGAACGAACCCGCGAAGGCGTAGTCACGCTCACGGGGCTGCATCGGAGGCTGGTTCAGATACAGCACTATCGCTATACCTGTCATGAAGAAGAAGAAGAAGATTACCCAGAACTGTTCTATACCCCTTTTCGAATGGAAAGCCTGCCAGGTAAGACCGATGATACCCATCAGCAACGGAAGCATGTAGAACACATTGTGACCCTTGTTATTCTTACCGATATCGTCAGGAAGCAGGCTTTGATCGCCAAGACGGGGATTATCTATGAAAGAGATACCCGAAATCCAGTTGCCGCGGTTCGCCTCACCGTTGCCGGCCAGGTCGTTCTGGCGCCCCGCGAAATTCCACAGGAAGTAGCGCCAGTACATGTAGTCGAGCTGATAATTGAAGAAATAGCGTAGGTTCTGCGCGAACGACGGGCGCTGCAGGTTGGCCGTCTGTATCGTGTTGCCATCCTTATCCACTATTATCGGAGCCTCTACCTGAAGAAGGTCAGATGGGGCTATGTTGGTCCACTCCATGTAAGCCTGCGGATGTTCTCCGGCTGTGCTGTACATTCGGGGGAAAAGCATGTTTGGCGTCATTACATACCGCGTATCGCTCTCATAGGATGCGTATCGGTCAGGCTCGTCAGCCGAACTCTTCACTGCCTTTTCGTAAATGGTTTTGGCCGGGTTGCGCTTCACATTGTAGCCCCCGTTTCCGTCATATTCATATAGAACGGTCGATTTGAACGACGGTCCATAAAACAGCGGAGTCTCCCCATACTGCTCGCGGTTCAGATAGGAACTCAGCGCGAACACATTGTCGGGAGAATTCTGATTCATAGGAGGATTGGCGTGCGAGCGGATCAGCAGCAGTGCATAGCTCGAATAGCCTATGAAGATTACCAGAACGCTAAGCGCGGCAAGCGTAAGATAGCGCACTGGGAGCTTCTTGGAGCAGAACAGATACAGCGCAAGTGCCACGGTGAGAATCACCGGAATCCAGAGTGAATTGCCGATGAACGGGATGCCCGACAGAACTATCGACAGAAGGAACAGCAGTTTTATCTTCAGAGCGCTCGTCTGTTCATACAGCGACCAGACACACCAGATTATCGTCGCTACGAAGATAACGGCATAGATCAGAACACCCATATTGTAGCTCAGACCGACACTGTTCACGAAGAACAGCTCGAAGTACTGGGCTATCTCTATGAATCCCGGAACCAGACCGTAGAGAATCAGGGCTACTATCACAGCCGCGATACCCAGGGCTATCAGCGATCCTGTCGCTGTCGTGTCCTTGAACTTGCGGTAATAGATCACCAGCACTATCGCCGGAATACACAGAAGGTTGAGCAGGTGAACCGCGATCGAAACACCGATTATGTAGGCAATCAGAACCAGATAACGATCCGAATGAGGCTCGTCTGCACGGTTCTCCCATTTCAGGATCAGCCAGAATACCAACGCAGTACAGAACGATGAGAAGGCATATACCTCACCCTC
>CAZDWY010000010.1:0-71650 GCA_964509345.1 uncultured Alistipes sp. | reverse complement strand
CGGGTCTCCACCGTGAGAGGGTGGCGTGCTAGGCCACTACACTAAATCGCCATTTTAAACTTCTCTTGGTTGATTTCAAACAGCGGTTTGTTTTTCAACACTGCAAAGGTAGATATATATTTTGAATTTGCAAAATTTTCAGACCAAAATTATTCAATTAACCGATATTTTATATCAATCAACATTTGGTTATAAAAGTCTCCTTACTGGGAAATTACTGAGTATCTGCAAACTAATTTATTCAAGAATAATTTTGCCAAAAAAGTCGGGACGATGAAAATCTGGCTCCGCACTATTGATCGGAGCCCAACTAACATAGTGAGGCTGTGAGGTTGCGGAGGCACATTTATTGAAATTTCCCCTAATTTCAATCTGTTTTCCACAATATTCCAGACCAAGAAGTTCCAAAGGAATTGCCATCGCAACGTTCCATATGAAAGACCCCTCTACCTCCTGAAATGGACGTGTACCCACAGAAGTATATCGCTTGATCTTTTTAAGGGATTCCGCATCCAGATGAGTGCACTCCCCTTTTCCATGACATTTTGCAGCATTGATTGTCCCAACGCAATTGAGCTCAAAAATCCAATATGTATCGGAACCGGGATCGGGCGATACATAAAACTCCACGCACGAATCCTCGCTCACCGGAGAGTTGTCTGTAAAATTCACTGCTCTCAGATAATTGCATCTTACCAGGAAATCTATATATAGAAAACTGTCAGAGTGAGCAGCTGTAACAATCGTCAACGGTCTATATGGGTACAACGAAGGCCAATTAAGCGCCTCAATAGAAAAACGGGCGCCGCATTCCTCCAATGCATTGACAACCTCTTCCATCTCCAATGAATCAAGAGTTGGATTTGATGGTATTACGAGTTGTTTATTCTTGCTATTGCTCATAAGTTATTAATATTCATGAGTGTAAATGACATCAGATGTTCAAGTATCCGGAAAGCCCCTTATACAGTCCTACAAAAGCCATGACGAAAAGTACTATACCGATTATGCGATTGAATATCCACAAGGAACGGACATTAAAATGCGCTCTTACTTTATTGACAAAGAAGGTGATAAGCCACCACCATAATAAAGCTCCTCCAAAAATACTTGCATACCCCAATATATAGTGATAGTACTGAAAATGAGGAAGCAAAAAGTTAAAACGAGCAAATAATCCTATGATAAAGAACAGAATAAAGGGATTTGCAACAGTAAAAAGGAAACCTGTAGCAAAATCTGTCCAAAACGAATTCGGAACATTATCAGGTTTTTTAAGCTCACCAGCAGGATTTTTCTTAAACAGATATATGGCGAACCCGATAAGTACGACACTTCCTACGATCTGGATAAGTAACTCCTTCGACTCAATAAAATCTGTGATAAATGAGATGCCCAATCCTGTAAGAAGGCAGTACGTAAGATCTGAAAGAGCCGCACCTATACCGGTAAACAGTGCCGGATGCCTCCCTTTATTTAGCGTACGCTGAATAACAAGCATACCGACGGGTCCCATAGGTGCAGAAATAAAGATGCCTATGAGTAATCCTGAGGTAACGATATGCCAAATATATTCCATACATACAAAATTACAGAAACTCTGCAAACATACCAAAAAGTGTAGATAGAAATATAATTGAGCAATCCGGTCAAATCAGCTTTTTTTGTTAACTTTGCATAATCATGACCTATTGGCACCACTATGAACCAGGAATTTGAATCAACGCTACTCGAAACTGCAGTTACAGAAATATCTCGTCTGCCAGGAATTGGCAGAAAAACCGCCTTACGACTTGCTCTACATCTTTTGCGCGAGGATGTATCGGCATCTGTTACGCTCGGCGAATCAATTATAAACCTTCGCAAAGGTATTAAATATTGCCACGAGTGTCATAATATATCTGAAACCGATCTGTGTCCAATTTGTGCAAACGAACGGCGTGACTCGTCAATTATTTGTGTTGTAGAGAGCGTAAAGGATGTCATTGTATTTGAAAATACCCGTTCATTCAATGGAAAATATCATGTGCTTGGAGGTGTCATCTCCCCTATTGATGGCATCGGTCCCGACAAACTGCAGATAGATTCACTTGTGACAAGGGTTGCTACTGGAGGAATTAAAGAAGTTATTCTTGCCTTAAGCGCTACAATGGAGGGAGATACTACAGACTATTATATATACCGCAGGTTACTCCCATATAAGGTAAAGGTTACCCAGCTGGCCAGAGGTGTATCGGTAGGAAACGAAATCGAGTACACTGACGAGATTACTCTCGGACGGTCCCTTCAGAACCGAACCCTGTTCTCCGATTCAATAATGAACTAACTTTAACAGACTACCGCTCAGTCTTATGGAACACATCATTCTGCGAGCCCTCGAGCCTTCCGACATAGATACACTCTATATATGGGAAAACACACCCGAGATGTGGCAATATGGCGTATCACAAGCTCCAATATCACGCCACCAGCTGTGGGAATACATTACGAATTATTCAGCCAATCCTCTGGCTGAGGGACAGCTTCGTCTCATGATAACTGCTGATAATCAAAATGTGGGTACAGTTGACCTTTACGATATAGACACTCGCCACGAACGAGCTTTTACCGGGATCATGATAGCTCCCGCCTACCGCCGAAATGGATACGGTAGAAAAGCTTTAGAAGAGCTAACGAATTATTGTCGTGACACGCTTTCTATAAGACTTCTGTGTGCAACCATAGCTGAAACGAATGAAGCATCCATAAAACTCTTTGCGAGTGCCGGTTTTCTACAAGTAGCCACCTTACCTGGCTGGATAAAGGAAACGGGCAACCGTTATGTGGCTGCCCGCATTTTTATAAAAGAGCTATAGGAGAGAAAGATCCTTATAAAATTCTATCAATCGATAGGGAGGGTCAATATAAACCGCGCACCTCCATCATTATAATCTGTATCCAGTTTCAGTGTTCCTCCAAGAATCTGAGCCATTCTACGTGCAACAGACAAACCAATACCTGCGCCCTGTGAATTACGGTCGAGTTTTACGAAACGTTCGAAAATACGCTCGCTGTTCGCAGGTGAGATGCCTGGTCCATCATCAGTAACAATTATCTGCATCCTGCCGTGCTCTATATCGAGATCATATGACACCACGATCTCGCCATTATGTGTTACTTTTACGGCATTAGTAAGCAATTGTACCAATATCTGCACCAGACGGCGCCCGTCAGTAACCACATTGACCTCCTTACCGGTATTCTCTACTCTCAGAATTACACCATCCTGCACACGATGACGAACACTGTCGGCAGCAATATCAAGCAGATTCTCAAGATTTTCTTTTTTCCTTGAAACTTCAAGCGTATGTGAATCAATCTCGGAAAGATTCAATACATCATTTACTATAGTGGTGAGAAGTTCGGAATTAAGTGCTACAAGTTCTGAGAAATGTTTCAAATAGGGCTTATACCCCGCCTCAGAACAGTCTATTATAAGATTGGCATATTCATTGATCGTATGAAGTGGAACAGCTATCTCACTACTCATGTTCTTTATAAAATCGCTCTTCAGACGACTCGCATTACGAGCCTCATCGCGTGCTGCAGTGAGTTCCGCCTGTGAAATTTTCAGATTCTCACTCTCCTGGCGTAAAGCCTCGTTTGTTTCGCGCAACTCCTTGCTCAACTTCCGGGCATGTCTGAAAAACAAACCCATCATCACAAGTAATACCAGCAGTACCCCTGCTGCTGTCAATGCCCATACAAAAAACTTTCTGGTGAGCATACGTGCTTCATCCGCATGGGCTTGTTTCATACCGCTTATATCGTAAACAAGCTGAAGTTCCTTATATTTTTCGCGAGCGCGTTCATTAATAATATCTTCAAGTAGATCGTTGTATTCACGTGACGCTGCAAGCAAACTCTCCTTATCGCCAAGCTTTTCAGCACACTGTATTGTATATTTAAGTAGCTTCTCTTTCTTAGACGCATTATATGGCATGTCACGATACTTGTTGAGAAGCTCTAAAGCTTTGGCATAGTCTTTATTATACATCGCATAATAAATCTGCGGACACCCCGAGACAGAATTGGTTGCTTTTGCCAATTCATCATACTCCACAAGATTCATAGCTTCTGTATAATACGTTTCAACTTCTTTCTGAGTCAGCAGAGGAAAATATGAGAGCATACGAGTGTACAGAATATATCGGTTCCCATCATAGTCGCGATATTTACGTCCACGCCCAAGAATATCATCATCGAGGGCATCAATTACCTCCAGAAGTTTATGATCCATCTCAAGAGCTTTATCATATTCTTCATTGTTAGCATATGACATGGACGACAATACATAATAACAGTTTCGTATGCCGTAAGCTTCTGGGCGAAGCTGTTCAACCATTTCTCCCAGGCGATCAAGGTATTTAGATAGAAGTTCGCCTTGAGAGCCATCTCCAATATATAGACACAATGCATGAAGGAGTACAATCTGTTCGTATATATCGTGCTCATTTGAACTGTTAAGCAAACGTACAATCCGATGAAACTCACGTTCCTTTTCATCTTCCGTCGAAAAGTTTACTTTAGCAGTATTTCTGAGCATACGCAGGAATGTTACTGTTTCATCACGATCCTCTGAAGGCTCAAATTTCATAGCCCGTTGAATATCAACATCAAGAAGTGAATCACTTTTCTGGTGATTATTCCCTAAGTTCCTTACAGCATCAAGCCCAAATTGAGAATTTCCTGTAGCTAATGCCAGCCTATAAAGTATCCGGCCAAGTGAATCGCGTTTCTGACGCGGATAGAGATCAAACAGATTGGAAAGTAACACTAAACTATCTGTCGAAGATGTTACAGTCTGCAATTCTTTATTTATGCTGTCTATTGCAACTTTCTTATCAAAGTCTCGCGGAAGAGCATGCCCCTGAAAAATCGCTTCGAAAAATGCGAACACGACAATCAAGATTTGTACCAATCTTCTCATTTTATGATGACTATATATTAACTCTCCTCGGTTTCAAAACATGAGTATGAAATGAAGAGCTTGCTAAGGCATCTTCCGAAATAGAACATTGCTATCTTTAATTATGCCGTCGCAATATCGGTGAACATTTCTATGTCGCCACAAAGTTACAAAATTATTTCAATTATCACAAATTTACATCAAAAACATTTCATCAAAAAAATCAGTTGTAACAAGCTCCATTGTAGTAAAATTATAGGAGCGTGTCTTAACACTGTAGGCTGCCCATAGGTCAGCTACACTTCATAATGTCACAAGGCAACGGAGTGTCCTATTTCCGGTCCGTACACTTATATAGGTCACTATCACGCAGCAACAATATTTGATCTGAATTATTTTGAACTGATTACAGTCATATATGGGAACACGTGTTGTTCCCGTTCACATTTCATCTATTGTAATGCCATCTTAATGCGCACTTCGCCGCACCGAAAGCAGCTTCTTCCAAAGAGGCTGATAAAACAACAGGCATTTTAAACCTATAGGCAAAAGCCTCTCGAAGATGCTTGTTTTTTCTCATTCCGTTTCCAGATGCCACAATATGTGTCTTATTCTTTTTCAGCGATTCCGGAAACAACATATAATAATTGTACAATGCCTCGCTAAGTCCACATATAAACCCATCGACAAGATTTCCGGGAAGAAAGTTTGTTGAGGATATTTCCGAAATGCAACCACGGCTATTCGGGTCAATGCGTGTTCCATCGAATCGTGTGTCAACTTTAAGCCGATCACCGATTGAACGATGCATTCGCGACATGGCATCGTAAATCAAATTATCTGCAACACTTTCTCCTGTAATATCCCTGACTGTGGCGGCAAAAAAATCTTTTAATATCGACAAAGCATATCCTCCACATAATTCTGCCCCCACCAATATATATCCGCCTCCAGGAAGTGGACGGGTATCAATCGTTGGAATCGAGACATAGTCGGGTGTAAATATTGAAATCTGGCTACTCGTTCCGACTGTTATATGCACCTCTTCAGTAACATCCTCTACAGAACCTAAAAATGCTGCCTGATTATCCCCAATCGCCGGATAAACGGCTATTCCATTATATAATCCGGCTGGCTCTTTTGCAGGAACCACTTCCGGCAAAAATTTATAGTCAACGCCAGCTGCCCGAATCCTCTCAAAATCGAATCTCAGCTCCAATTTATCAAAAAATCCCAGCGACGCAGCATTTGAATATTCTATTACTGGGCTTTTTAATCCTGTAAGTTTCATCACTACATAATCCATGACAGTACACAATCCCACCGCTTCAGAAGGAATCAAGTCATTGAGCTGATTATAGTAGTGTGTCACAAGTCCATAACCGGTAGCAACCTGTTCCAACGAATAGCGACTTAGAGCAGAAGCATATGATTCATCAGAACTCATCATCAGATTACCTCTGCCATCTTGCCATGTGTATAACGGACTCACGGCATTCCCATCATGGTCAACATACAGAATTCCATGCATCTGTCCTGTCACACCTATTGATGTCACACCTTCTCTATCTTCTATAAACTCATCTATAATATTTTTCACAATTTCCAGAATCCTCTGTGGATCTTGAATTTTCTCATAAGTATTTTCTGATTTTATAGCTGAATCATTAGGTAGAGTAACACTACGCATAGTGTGTTTATCTATATTGTAGCGAATGCCGCAAACAGAACTTGTGCCTATATCAATTCCAATAGCATACATATATTACGATATGTTACGTATTTGCCTTTATACTAACCATGTTGTACACTCGCAAAGGTAATCAAAAGTTCCCATCGATACAATATTATTTCAGATAGAAACCAACCACCCCAATGAACAATGGGGGAAAATGATTAACTTTGCACTGCAGAACAGCACCCCGACGGCACAATCTTGCGCTATCGGGTATTAATCCTCAGATTTTCAATTGCATTAACGCATGGACGACAACTGCCAGATAGTTTCATTCGGTAGATTTGACATAGGCAACAATGGAACGGGTCCCGATCCTGTATGGAACGACCTTCCCGTAATAGCAACACGCAATTTAGTACTATTCCCTCTGGTAACCATCCCGATCGCATTAGTGCGCGAAAACGCACTGAGAGTTGCACGGTATGCTTCTGAACATAAAATTGCTGTCGGTATTTGCTGCCAGCTTGATGCATCAGTTGATCAGGTCACAGATGTAGCTCAGATATGCAAATATGGAGTACTTGCAGAGGTAATACAAGTATTGGATCTACCCGACGGTAGCCATACGGCTCTTGTAAGATCACGTGGCAGGTTCAAAATAAAGAAAAGTGCACCAGGCAATACCATTCCCGGGTCTGAAATCAATGTAGTAGCAACCCCTGTGGCTGATCGCATGCCCTCAGAGAACGACAAAGAGTTTGAGGTCTTAAGAAAAAGTATAACTGATGGTATTAAGAAACTGTCGAAAGGTCTTGACGGTGGAGCCGGAATATTCATGAACTTCGAGAATATCTCGGATGGAGCTGAACTCATTAATACCGTTGCGACAAATCTTCCGTTTGAACCTGCTGAAAAAATGCAGATGCTTGCAAAACAGCGTATTAAAGAACGCGGCATGATGCTGTATCAGGCTATGCTTGAAATTATGTCGCGCGTTGAAATTGCAAACTCCATAAAAGAGAAAGCGCAGATGGAGATGACGCAACAGAACCGTAATGCTTTTTTGCAGCAGCAGATGAATGCCATACGTGAAGAGCTTTATGGCGATGAAAATGACGAGATAGATGAGTTACGGAAAAAAGCTGCGGAAACTGTTCTCCCTGAAAATGTAGCTAAAACAATTGAGAAAGAAATCGACAGACTGCAGCGGCTTAATCCGTCAATGCCTGATTATGCTACGCTACTTTCGTATATCGAAACTGTTCTTGATCTCCCTTGGAGCACTCGAACAGATCTTAATACAGACTTCTCTTCAGCAGAAGCAATACTCAACGCAGATCATTTCGGTCTCGAGAAAGTAAAAGATCGCATTCTTGAGCAACTCGCAGTAATGATCAATAACCCCGAAGGGAAGTCCCCTATTTTATGTCTTGTTGGAGCTCCCGGTGTCGGTAAAACTTCATTAGGACAATCCATCGCGAAAGCTTTGGGAAGAAATTACAGCCGTGTATCTCTTGGAGGTCTTCACGATGAGGCTGAGATCCGTGGACATAGACGCACATATATAGGTGCAATGCCGGGGCGCATCATGGACTCCGTAAGACGTGCAAAATCAAATAATCCTGTCATTCTACTCGATGAAGTTGACAAGATTGGAAATGACTTTAAGGGTGATCCTTCTGCAGCTCTGCTTGAGGTTCTGGATCCTGAACAGAACTGCCATTTCCATGATAATTATATAGATGTGGATTTCGACCTGTCAAAAGTACTCTTCATAGCTACAGCCAATACCATCTCAACCCTGTCCCAACCACTGCTTGACCGTATGGAGATAATTGAAATCTCCGGCTACCTCATAGAAGAAAAGATAGAGATTGCCCGGCGTCATCTCCTTCCGCGTGTGATGAATGAACTCAGCATTGATCCTGCATCGATAAAATTCTCAGAGAGTGCTCTTCGTAAAATCATAGAGGAATACACATCAGAAAGTGGAGTCCGTCAACTTGAGAAAGCTCTTGCCGGTGTACTTCGCAAAACGCTCTTACGCCGCATGCAGAGAAAGGAGGTTCCGACAGAAATACTTCCGGAACATCTCCACGAGTATTTAGGCTTACCCCGTCACCAAAGTGACCGTTATGAGGGGAATGATTTTCCTGGTGTAGTCACCGGATTGGCATGGACAGCAGTAGGAGGAGAAATATTATTCATCGAATCCTCGCTATCTAAAGGGAAAGGGGAAAAACTTACGCTCACAGGCAATCTGGGTGACGTTATGAAGGAGTCTGCTGTAATAGCGCTGCAATATGTAAAGGCTCACTCATCCGAAATCGGAATCGATACTGATAAATTTGATACATATAACCTTCATATCCATGTTCCGGAAGGAGCTATTCCGAAAGATGGTCCGTCGGCAGGTATAACAATGGCAACTTCCATAGTCTCTGCCTTCACTGGTAGAAAGGTTCGCGAACGAGTTGCCATGACAGGAGAAATCACACTCCGCGGGAAGGTGCTCCCTGTCGGTGGTATCAAAGAAAAAATCCTTGCAGCCAAGCGGGCGGGAATAGTAGATATCGTGCTGTCGTCAGAGAATAGGCGAGATGTTGAAGATATTAACGAACGATATGTCACTGGACTGAATTTTCATTATGTAAACACTGTCCTCGATGTAATAAAGTACGCAATTCCCGAGACAGAATAAAACCTACAAAAAGTATAATACAAATCTGAAAATTTCAGCCAATGGCAGAGAACTCTTTACTTGACCGTCTTGACGGATTAGAAGCTCGTTTTGAAGAGGTATCCACATTGATAACCGATCCGGATGTCATCGCAGACATGAAGCGGTATGTCAAACTCAACAAAGAGTATAAAGATCTGGAAAAACTGACTGCTGCCACACGCAGATACCGCAGTTTGATCAACGATATCGCCGAAGCAAAAGATATTCTTGAAGCGGAGAGCGACCCCGAAATCAAACAGATGGCCCATGAGCAGCTTGACGCTGCAAATTCCTCCCTGCCCTCCCTTGAAGAGGAAATAAAACTTTTGCTGATTCCTGCCGATCCCGAAGATGCAAAAAATGCGATTGTCGAAATCCGTGGTGGTACGGGAGGAGACGAAGCTGCATTATTTGCAGGAGATCTTTTCAAGATGTATACGCGTTTCTGTGAACAGAAAGGATGGCAAGTTGCCATTACAAGCTTCAATGAAGGAACTGCAGGAGGGTTTAAAGAGATAGTGTTTGCCGTTACAGGCGACAATGTATATGGGACTCTGAAATATGAAAGTGGTGTTCACCGTGTTCAGCGCGTTCCAGCCACCGAAACTCAAGGCCGCGTCCACACCTCTGCCGCTACCGTTGCAGTGTTGCCGGAAGCTGAAGCTTTCGATGTGGAGATCAACGAGGGAGAAATCAAATGGGAAACCTTCCGAAGCGGAGGTGCGGGAGGGCAGAATGTGAACAAGGTGGAGTCCGGTGTACGTCTGCGCTACATGTGGAAGAATCCTGTTAGCGGTCAGACAGACGAAATACTTATTGAATGTACGGAGACACGCGACCAGCCAAAGAATAAAGAACGCGCCTTAAGCCGGCTGCGGACATTTATCTATGATAAAGAACATCAGAAGTATGTCGACGATATAGCATCGCGCAGAAAAACCCTTGTTTCAACTGGCGACCGATCTGCAAAAATACGAACCTACAACTTTCCGCAGGGACGTATTACCGATCACCGCATAAATTACACGATTTATAATCTTCAGGCGTTTCTCGACGGAGATATTCAGGACTGTATCGATCACCTGATCATCGCTGAAAATGCTGAGAAACTTAAAGAATCGGAATTATGATAAACTATTATTTCGATTAACCTTCGGCAATCAAATAAGAATATACTAAAATCAGAAGCATAATGACAAAGAAAGAACTTATCGAAAACATTGCCCGTAAGCGATCCTTTTTGTGTGTTGGACTTGACAGCGATCCGCTGAAACTCCCCAAATGCATAACTGACAGATATCCCTCCCCTGCTCAGGCGATGCTGGAATTCAATAAGGCGATTGTCGATGCCACAGCTCCATATTGCGTGGCTTACAAACCCAATACTGCCTTCTACGAAGCGCTCGGTTCAGAAGGGTGGGAGGTGCTTAACCAGACTGTTGCATATATACGAAAGAATCACCCCGACCAATTTATCATTGCCGATGCGAAGCGTGGTGATATAGGAAATACCTCAGCACTCTATGCCCGCGCATTCTTCGAGAATATGGATGTGGATGCACTGACGGTTGCTCCATACATGGGTTCAGATAGCGTAAAGCCTTTCCTTGGCTATAACGGGAAATGGGTCATTCTGCTGGCGTTAACTTCCAATCCCGGATCCAAGGACTTCCAGTTTACTCTGGATAAAAATGGGAAGCACCTTTTTGAGAACGTTCTTACGACAGCCGGTGATTGGGCTACACCTGAAGAGATAATGTTCGTAGTTGGTGCAACTCAGGGAGAGATGTTTGCCGACATACGTCGTAATGCCCCCGACAATTTCCTACTTGTGCCTGGAGTAGGTGCCCAGGGTGGTGATCTCGCCACAGTATGTCGTTATGGCATGACTGCGGAATGTGGCTTACTTGTAAACTCATCCCGAGGAATCATTTTTGCGTCAAAAGAAAGTGATTTCGCAGAAGCCGCTGGCACAGCCGCACGCTCGCTCGCAGCTGAAATGGATAATATGCTGACTGAATATTGCAAAATTTAACGCTGTTTTTAAGAACATTTTGCTAAAAATAAGCTATATTTGTCAGCGCGTTGAGCCATAGAATTGTTTGTATTCAACATCCGCGCAAACACACCCTGATTAATATCGGCAAACGCTTAAAAGACAACATATTTAAACATATAAAATCATGACAATCGACAACTACAACTTCAACGGCAAAAAAGCCATCGTACGCGTGGATTTTAACGTGCCACTTGATGAAAACGGTCATATCACTGATGACACCCGTATCCGCGGCGCACTTCCCACTCTCAAGAAAATCCTCAACGATGGCGGAAGTCTTATAATCATGTCACACATGGGTAAACCTAAAGGGAAGATAAATCCCAAATTCTCCCTTGCCCAGATTAAAGACGACGTTGCCAAGGCGCTCGGCACAGATGTAAAATTCGCAGAAGACTGCGCAAATGCAGCCGACGCAGCCGCCAATCTAAAACCAGGCGAAGTTCTCCTGCTCGAAAACCTCCGTTTCTATCCTGAAGAAGAAGGCAAGCCGGTAGGTATTGACAAAGAAGACCCCGCATACGACGCTGCAAAGAAAGAAATGAAAGAACGTCAGAAGAAGTTTGCTGAAACTCTCGCAGGCTATGCTGATGTTTACGTAAACGATGCATTCGGAACAGCTCACCGCAAACATGCATCTACAGCTGTTATCGCTGACTATTTCAACACAGACGACAAGATGCTCGGATACCTTATGGAAAAAGAGGTAAAGGCTGTTGATAAAATCCTCAGTGATATTCAACGTCCTTTTACCGCAATCATGGGTGGCTCAAAAGTTTCCACTAAGATCGGTATCATCGAGAACCTCATGGATAAGGTCGACAACCTTATTCTCTGCGGCGGTATGACATACACCTTTGCAAAGGCAATGGGGGGAAATGTAGGTGAATCTATCTGTGAGCTCGACAAACTTGATCTTGCCCGCGACATTATGAAAAAAGCCAAAGAGAAAGGTGTAAACCTTGTTCTAGCAACTGATTGCGTTGCATCAGATGGCTTTAAGAATGATGCGAATACTCAGATTTGCTCAGTGATGGATATTCCCGCAGGCTGGGAAGGAATGGATGCAGGTCCCGAGGCCCGCAAAGCTTTCGCCGATGCAATCCGCAACGCCAAGACTATTCTCTGGAATGGTCCGGCCGGAGTATTTGAGTTCGACAATTTCACCGCCGGCTCACGCGCTATTGCTGATGCCATTGTAGAAGCTACCAACAACGGAGCATTCTCTCTCGTAGGTGGAGGTGACTCTGTAGCTTGTGTAAACAAATTCGGTCTTGCCGATCAGGTAAGCTATGTATCCACTGGCGGTGGCGCTCTCCTTGAAGCTATTGAAGGCAAAGTACTTCCCGGCGTAGCAGCTGTTCAGGAAAAGAAATAATAAAATCTTCAACTTGACAGACTGACACATCATCAATGGACGCGGCTTCCGGACTATCTGGATGTCGCGTCCTTTCTTTAATATTCTATCAATAAACATGTCCGAAGCCATTCCCGAAGAGTTATTCGATTTTATTGAGCGACACCGAACTGATGATCCGAATTCCCTTAGGCTCAAATTTCGCTCAACCAGCAATATGCCATGGATTTCAACAGCCATAAACCATATTGAGGCACTGAAGAAAAGCGAAAAGAAACTCGGTGAGTTGCAACCAGAACTTATGGCTACTCCACTTAGCGTAGAGCAGGCATCGTCAGCTCCGGTTGCACGTCTTCATGGTAGTATTGCAAAAACACTTGTTCCTCAAGCCCGCAGTTTTCTTGATATGACATGTGGATTGGGAATAGATTTCAGGGCAATAGCAGAATCACTTGGTAAAGAATGTCGGTCAACCGCTGTTGAACTTAAACCGGAACTGGCATCAGCAGCGCGCTATAACTTCCGGAATTCTTCAAATATGACTATCATACAAGGAGACTCCATCGCTTTCCTTGAGAGTCCATATACAACAAATTTCGATTTAATTTTTATTGATCCCGCGCGACGAGACAGTAATGGTGGACGCGTGTACAACATACATGATTGCCAACCGGATATAAGCTGTTTAATACCGGTTTTCCAAAAAAAAGCGTCATTTGTAATGATCAAACTATCACCAATGCTTGATGTGGCACGCACTTTAGCTGATTTGCCCTGTTCGGCACTTTATGTTATAGATGATGGTAAAGAATGTCGCGAGATCCTTGCAATTTTAAAAATTTCAGGAGAATCAGACACATCACACGATGCGGATACGATACCTATAATAATTCATTCCGGAGATAATTTAGAGCCATTGATTTTTACCCGACAGGAAGAATATACGTCAACCGCATTGTATACAGAAACTCCTATTACCGGGCAATGGCTTTTCGAACCGTCACCGGCGACAATGAAAGCTGCTCCATTCTCACTTCTCAGCAAAAGATATGGAATTAAGAAACTACATCCAAACACCCACCTATACGTAGCCGATACACCACTTTACGGACATCTACCCGGGAAGTGGCATCGCATCATTGAAGTTATCCCCTTTTCATCTTCTAATCTCAAACATCTCGCCCGGAAAAAAATAAAGGCTGATGTTGCTGTCAGAAACTTTCCACTGAAAGCAGAAGAACTTGCACGGCGACTAAATGTCGTCTCCGGAAACGATCTACGCATTGTCGGAGCCACTTGCGGCAACAATGCCCACATACTTATGTTATTGGAAAAATGAGCATTGGGAACTACTCGCAATTCCCAATGTATCAGTTTATGATTTAAAATTGGAGGCGTATCGGTCAAATTGGATCGATTTACTTCATCATAGCACGTGCCATAGCCATCTTGTCATCGCGTTCGCGAAGGCTTTGACGTTTATCGTACTCCTTTTTACCACGTGCTATCCCGATCACAAGTTTGGCAAATCCGCGATCATTGATGAAGAGACGGAGAGGTATTAGGGAGAAACCGGCTTCTTTTCCTTCCCTGCCGAGCTTGGCAATCTCCTTTTTTGTAAGAAGAAGTTTACGGTCTCGTCGTTCGGTATGGTTGTTGTATGTCCCATAAAAATACTCCGCTATATACATATTTTTCACCCATACCTCTCCATTGTGAACATAACAGAATGTATCGACAAGCGAGGCCTTCCCTTGACGGATAGATTTTATTTCAGTACCTGTAAGCACCAGACCGGCTGTAAAGGTATCACCTATAGCATAATCAAACGTAGCGCGACGGTTCTTTATATTGACCTCTTTGAATTTCATTTTCTTTTCCATGATCTGGTATTTTTCTATACTCCAATGGAACTTACATTACTGCATTCAACAGAAATGAGATAAGATAGACACTTCCGATAATAGACAGACAGGCAGTAATCATAAACAGTCCGAGATTCTGCTCCCTGATACCTATATATCTCCATCCCTTCCATATTATGAACACAACATAAAAAGGGAGAAACTCCAGAAGGGCAATCCTCACTTTTATCAGATTCGTCAACATCAGCACCAATCCTATAAAAGTGATACTATAGCAAATCATATCGAGCATCCGCCCCCTGTTCCATGAAGCTGAAGATGGTTGTCTTGGATCCTCTTCCATCAGCCTCGGCATAACGAATCCCATGAGCCAGATAGAAACTTGAGCGCCAAGAAAGAGCGATACGAACATTACAACCGCCCCCTGCACACAACCAAGCACTCCCCCACTGTAACCATAAAGAAGACGTACGAACCATGACAAGGAGCATACTGCAATTATCGGTAAAAAACAATGCAGATAATTGAACGAAGCAAGCTCTTCTTCGGCCTGCGCCGTTCTGCCATGTTGTTCCACCTCCAGATCTTCCCAGCCCCGAGCCGGAGCTACAACCAATTGAAACATATTACGGAGAAAAACCAGGATATAATCCATATATAGTTTTGCATCAATATAGATTTATTGACAAAGTTAATTATTTCTTCCCGAATAAGAGAAAGTTTACATATGATTTCCCGCGATAAAGTTTCAACTGACCGAAAGTCTTTATCGCGGGAAATATCGATTCATACTCCATAGCTCAACATTAGTCGAGTTTTACAGAGAAAGGCTATCAAGGTTTTACAAGATTATGCCCGGTCATCTCGACAGGCTGGGGCAATCCCATAATATGGAGAATTGTAGGAGCTACATCAGCCAAAATGCCGTTTTCTACGGTTGCATTCTTGTCAGCTGTGACATAAACGCAGGGTACAGGGTTAAGTGAGTGGGCTGTGTTAGGGGTTCCATCAGAATTTATAGCATGATCAGCATTACCATGGTCTGCTATAATGATGGCCTCATAATTATTTGCTTTTGCTGCTTCAACAGTAGCTTTAACACAATCATCTACAGCCTGTACTGCTTTTTCGATAGCTTCATAAACGCCTGTATGACCTACCATGTCACCATTAGCGAAGTTCACTACAATAAAATCATATTTATCGCTGTTAATGGCTTCAACAAGCTTATCCTTCACCTCATATGCGCTCATCTCAGGTTTTAAATCGTATGTAGCAACCTTAGGGGAAGGGACAAGGATACGATCTTCACCATCATATGCAGCTTCGCGTCCACCATTGAAGAAGAAGGTCACATGGGCATACTTCTCTGTTTCAGCGATATGAAGCTGATGTTTACCCTTCTTCGACAAATATTCTCCCAAAGTATCCTGTACATTCTCTTTCGGGAAAAGAATATGAACTCCGGTGAACGAGGCATCATAGGGCGTCATACAATAATATTGCAGCCCAGGAATCGTACTCATACCCTCCGCAGGCATATCATGCTGTGTTAGCACAACTGTCAACTCTTTTGCACGATCGTTTCGGTAGTTGAAGAAGATAACTGCATCATCGGGCTTAATGGTTCCGTCGACAGTAGCATTATTGATAGGCTTTATGAACTCGTCGGTCACATCTTCATCATAGCTTTCCTGCATCGCTTTCACCATATCGTTAGATTGTTTGCCTTCACCTTTAACAAGAAGGTCATATGCGACTTTCACTCGATCCCAACGTTTGTCACGATCCATTGCATAATAGCGGCCGATAATAGATGCAACTACCCCGGTACTATTTTTGCAGTGTTCTGTAAGTTGCTCTATAAAACCTTTTCCAGAACGTGGATCCGTATCGCGCCCATCCATAAAACAATGGATGTAGACCTTCTCAAGACCATATTCCTTAGCGATATCACAAAGAGCGAATATATGATCGAAAGAAGAATGTACTCCTCCATTGGAAGTCAGTCCCATAAGATGGAGAGCTTTTCCACTCTCTTTGGCATACGAATACGCGCTCTTGATTTCAGGGTTATTCATTATTGAGCCGCTTTCAATGGCTTTGTTTATCTTAACGAGATCCTGATAAACTACACGACCGGCGCCAATATTGAGATGACCTACCTCGGAGTTTCCCATCTGACCATCTGGAAGACCAACATTTTCTCCAGAAGCTTGAAGTTCAGAATGAGGATAGTTTTCCAATAGATAATTCCAGTATTCAGGGTGGGCACTATAAATAGCGTCGCTTTTGGAATGATTACCTATCCCCCACCCGTCAAGAATCATCAGTAATGCTTTATGTGGCATATTTTTTTGTATTTAATATTCTGAAGAAAGAAATTCAGGTAAGAATATAATATCGTCCAGACATTTCTATACTTCACAATCGATGTTAATTCCTAAAATTATTTATTCACCGGACAACCAGCGCACTTCTGTTGAATCTGTTTAAAGAAATCATTGCCCTTGTTATCAACAAGAATAAATGCTGGGAAATTCTCAACTTCAATCTTCCAGATAGCCTCCATGCCAAGTTCGGGATACTCAAGCAGTTCCACTTTTTTAATAGAATCTTTTGCAAGAATAGCTGCCGGCCCACCGATGCTACCGAGATAGAAACCACCATTGTTCTTGCATGCATCAGTTACCTGCTGGCTACGGTTACCTTTTGCAATCATAATCATTGATCCACCAGCTTTCTGGAACTGGTCAACATATGGATCCATGCGCCCCGCTGTTGTCGGGCCAAAGGAACCTGATGCCATCCCTTCCGGTGTCTTAGCCGGACCGGCGTAATAGATCGGATGTCTTTTAAGATATTCGGGCATAGGCTCGCCGGCATCAAGGCGCTCTTTAATCTTGGCATGAGCAATGTCACGACCAACAATAATAGTACCGTTAAGACTTAAACGGGTCGCCACAGGAAATTTATCGAGCTCTGCAAGAACTTCGTTCATAGGACGGTTAAGGTCAATCTTAACAACATCTCCTTCACCAGCAGTCCGTAATTCTTCAGGAATCAATTCACCGGGATTGGCATCAAGTTTTTCGAGCCAAAGTCCCTGCTTATTGATTTTTGCTTTAATATTACGATCTGCCGAGCAACTTACACCCATACCGATAGGACAAGATGCGCCATGACGCGGCAGACGTATCACACGAATATCGTGGGCATAATACTTTCCACCGAACTGCGCTCCAAGACCGATCTCTTCACTTGCCTTCTTGAGTTCTTTTTCAAGTTCAATGTCGCGGAAAGCATGACCGTATTCATTGCCTTTAGTCGGCAAATTATCATAATACTTTATGGATGCTTTTTTGACAGTCTCCAGGTTCTTTTCTGCCGAAGTTCCTCCGATAACAAACGCGATATGATAGGGAGGACAGGCAGCTGTTCCAAGTGTCTTCATTTTTTCTACCAGGAACGGTACCAAAGTTTTAGGATTAATGATAGCCTTTGTTTCCTGATAGAGGTATGTCTTGTTGGCTGAGCCGCCACCTTTGGCAACAAATACGAAATGATATTCATCCCCTTCAGTAGCATGAATGTCGATTTGCGCCGGAAGATTGCAACCGGTATTCACCTCATCATACATATTAAGGGGAGCATTCTGCGAATAGCGCAGATTATCAGTTGTATAAGTATCGTATACGCCTTTGGAAAGTTTCTCCTCATCGTTACACCCTGTGAAGACGAGTTGTCCTTTCTCGCCGTGGATAATCGCGGTACCAGTATCCTGACAGAAAGGAAGCTGTCCCTTTGCTGCAACCTCTGCATTGCGGAGCATAGTGAGCGCTACAAATTTATCGTTTGAGGATGCTTCAGAATCAGACAGAATTTTAGCTACCATCTCGTTGTGTTCACGTCGGAGCATAAAGGCATTGTCGTGTGTAGCCTGACGAGCAAGTACAGTCAACGCTTCGGGGTCAATGACCAGAAATTCATGACCACCCCAGGTCTCTGTCTTCACATATTCTGATGTAAGATGATAATACTCAGTAGTATCCGGACCGAGCGGAAACATTTCCTGATAGTGAAACGGTTTAGTTGCCATATAGTTTTATTAATTGATATTACATCTGTATCTTTAACTCATGCAAAGATACAAAATTTATCCCAATAATTCTCAGTCTGAACAGAATGCCCGATTTGTTTCTAACCGCAATTGGGTATTATATATGACTGACAGTAGCGATTGATATGGAACTAATTGAAGTGTAGGTATAGTCCTGTGATTTTCATAAGTAACAGAAAAAACGTAATTTTGTATCCAACAAACTATGTCAGACGGATGATAAAAAAAATACTGATATCAATATTAACCTGTGGGTCTTTATCTTGCATGTATGCTGAGACAAATGAAACATCTATATCCCAACCGGAAATACATGGTGTGATCCGCTCCCGATGGGAAGGAGAATGGAATTCTGATGACGGATTTGCAAGCAGATTTGAAGTGAGGAATGCACGCATAAATATTGGTGGACGTATAATTCCGACAATCAATTATTTTGTTCAGTTCGATGCGTGCGACCAAGGGAAGATGAAATTTCTTGATGCTTGGGTAAGATGGCAGTTCATACCGAGGATGAGAGTACAAGTAGGTCAATTCCGGGTTCCTTTCGGAGTTGACTGCTTTAAAGCTCCGGGCGATTATTATTTCCCAAACAGATCGTTTATCGGAAAGCATATGGTAAATATGCGACAGGTTGGTGCTAAGGTCGGCTACTACGGTGATAGTAAGATACCTGTTGATATTGAAGGTGGGATTTTCAACATTGCTTCAATAGGGAATCACGATGTTTGGCAAAAAAGTTACACTTATTCCGCAAAAGTATCCTGGAGAATAAACAATGTCACTATTTCGGGAGGGTTTGTAAGTTATAAACCGCATATAGTCAGGGTTAATGTTGCTGATGGAACATTAAGCTGGAAAAGCGGACGATGGGTCGCTGAGTGTGAGTACCAGTATAAACGTTATGCGTGCAACCGATACAAACCTGTCAATGCATGGAATATATATGGAGCATATACGATTCCTTTTATTCATAGACGTGTCAATTATCTTTCTTTTGAGGGTAGATTTGATGGTATGTCAGATCATTCGACAGGCAGCGGAAATGAAGATGGCACTTTGCTTACAGATCATCCGGAACGAAAACGTATAACGGTTGGAGCAAATATCGGACGGATAAACAAGAATGTAAAAGTCGAATTTTCTATAAACTACGAAAAATATTTTTACAACTGCGGTGTGTGTCCGCAGCGAGGAGACGATGACAAAATCCTTGCCGAAATCACACTCAAATTCTAACTAATTATCAATCATTCTCAAAGAGAATTATTGGATTGTAGTGTCTGATTCATCCCGCAGTTGCATCTCAATTCTTTCAAGCGTAAGCAGAAGTTCACCGGAAACACTGAAAACTTCCGCAACCGTATTATCTTTAGCACGCGCGCTTTCAGCTTCTTCAAGTGCAAGCAACAGTTCTGTTTCGCGCACATGATCAGGGCACGACATACGCGTAGTGATTAGATTACAGAACTGCATAGAATCCTGCTTGTCAGGATCTATAAACAACTCCCCATTAAAAATATTGCAGCCTGTATTTCCATGAATCTTATGTTCCACTACATCAATTGTAATTGATGCTTCTTCTGTCATCGGAGTTCCATTGATAGCCGCTATGCGCCAGGCTCCATTAAGAAAATCCATATTCAGACGCTTCAATACCATCATTGGCTCACTTCCATCTGCAGGAAGAAGATCAAGATAGGTAACCGAGCCATCCTGACGGACTGCAAAAGCAGATACATCGCTCAATGCCAAATTTATAAGATGTTCAAACGGGACATCACTACATAATTTTTGAGTAGATATTATATTGCTGAACGATAATATACCACTTGCGTTGAGATCAAGATCGCCGTTGATATAGTTGCAACCGTTCGTACCATAAAAACGGTGTGATTTAAGATCAAAATTTATATACGGACGTTCCTCCCCTTCTACTAGATTATTGCGAACACTATAGATTGTCCATTCACCATTAAGAGAATTTACCTCCGTCGTTGAATTCTCTGTAGTTGCTTCTGTTATCGTTTCCTCTGTAATAGCGACTTGTTCCACTGCTTTTGTTTCAGCATTGCTATTTTTTTCTGCATCTTTTCGGGCAGCTTCCAATTCTTTTTTAGACACTCCCGAATGAGATTGTGATCCGTTTTTTTTCTGACGTTTACTTTTCACAGCTTTTCCTGATGCCTGATTAACCGAGTCATTCTTTACAGACTGTTTCTTCGGAGGGGTAAGAACTGGTCCCGAATGAGCGGACTGATTTACACGCGCTGCAATAATGACACTATCATCTGATTCAGAAATTTTTCCAGACGAGCCCCTTAATACAAGTTTCTTCGACTGTTCAAAAAAATTCTGTGACTGTTCCAGAAGTGAACAGGAAGAAATTACCGTTAAAAATAAAAGTGTGAAAGAGAGTATTGAGGCTTTGCGTAGTGACATGCAATATCTGGTTTTGCGATCCCAAAACCCGGGACCGGAATGGTGAAACGTTTACTTTTACAAAGCTAACAAAAAACTGGAGACTGCAGAAGGTTGCTATACTACTTTTTTATTATATTTGCAAAAATTTAGAATTGCGTATCATCTGATGTATGCCCGGGATACGTCGTGGAATATAAAAGTTCATGGTTCAGCTATCGGGTTCCATACATTCAGGCAATTGATAAATCTCAATTCCAACCATGAAAACTTCAAAATTAAAATATCTTACAGCAGTACTTGTTGTAGTCACTGTAATGATTACAATCTTTACATCCGGAAAGGTATATGTTGATGAACAGGGTATTATGCGTAATTCTACTGATAATTCCGAAGCAAGATACTACGGTGTAAACTATACCTTGCCATTTGCCCATGCATTTCGCGCTATGGAATACCTCGGAGTTGACCATCATGATGCCATTGACAGGGATGTATATCACATCAGCCGAATGGGAGCAAATGCCTTCAGATTACATTTGTGGGATGTGGAGCTTACCGACAGTGTCGGCAATCTGATAGATAATGCTCATCTCGAGCTTCTTGATTATCTAATAGAGAGCCTTGAGGAAAGAGGTATAGATATCATCCTGACAGCGCAAACAAACTTCGGGAATGGCTATCCAGAACGCGACGAACCTACCGGTGGCTTCTCCTATCTTTACAATAAGTGTGAGATGCATTCCAATCCGGCGGCCATAGAGGCGCAGAAGAATTATATCGACGGGTTAATAACCCACGTGAACCGATATACCGGTAAAAGCTATGCGGTAGATGACGCAATAATCGCGATCGAAATAAACAACGAACCTTGTCATGACACCGATCCGGATCAGGTAACCGACTATATCAATACTTTAGCAGGAACAATCAGGGGAAAAGGTTGGGATAAGCCTGTTTTATATAACGTAAGCCATAATATCCCGCTCGCTCAGGGATATTATAACGCAGAGATTGACGGAACCACATATCAGTGGTACCCTATCGGGCTCGTATCGGGACATCAGCGTAAGGGTAATTTTCTACCCTATGTAGATAGTTATAATATACCTTATACCAAACTAAACGGATATAACGATAAGGCAAGGATTATATATGAATTCGATCCTGCAGATATGGTTGACAGCTATATGTATCCGGCTGTCGCAAGGACTTTTGCAAAGAATGGTTTTCAATGGGCTACCCAATTTGCATACGATCCGTTAGATATGGCTCAATACAACACTGAATATCAGACACATTATCTCAATCTAATATATACTCCCCAAAAAGCCCTAGGGATGAAAATAGCGGCGAAAGTAATGGAAACGGTTCCAAGAGGAGCTGAATGCGGCAAATATCCGGCCGATACAATATTCGGATCTGCCACAGTGAGCTATCGTCGGAATCTCGCCATATGGAATACCCCCCAAGAATTCTATTATACCAACAACATATCCACCCAACCGATTTCGCCGGATTCGCTAAAACATATAGCCGGATACGGAAGCTCGGACGTTGTGAAATATCCAGGAAAAGGGGCATATATGCTTGATAAAATAGATAATGACATCTGGCGACTTGAAGTAATGCCTGATCTACTGTATCTGTCGGATCCATTTGAAAAGCCATCCTTCGATAAAGAAATTGCGGTAACAATCGATAACACCCACCCAATTACCATCACGTTAACCGGCTTACCTGCTGACTACTCATACACCTCTATAACAGAAGCAAATCCATTCGGAGGCAAAGCCAGCGATCACACAATTCACGTAAGACCGGGAGTATACATTCTGGGAAAAGATGATACATCCATCAATAAAATAAACCCAGAAGATCGAATCGGCAACATTGTGTTAAACGAGTACGTCGCACCGACCTCACCACAAAGTATTCCACTGCATATAAATCATCAAGCGGCTCCTATAAGTATTGAGGGGGAAGACCTTACAATTACCGTAGAGGCATTCGGAAATCCGATGCCTGACATGCTCATGTTATATCCCGAAGATATTTCCTTCTGGCGTAAAGATAACAGACTGTACCCAATGAACAAGATTTCTCCATATGCTTATACCGTTACTATTCCGGCAGAAGATTTGAAAGGTAAATCAAGTTTCCGCTACAGGATTACAGCATCCAATGAAAATGAAAGCGTAACATTCCCTGATAAGACATCCGGTAATCCACTTGACTGGGATAGTAAAGATGGAAGCTATTATACAACCCATCTGATAAAACAAGAAGACCCTGTTATACTTTTAAGCAGTTCAGATTCATTGAATAATATTGATGTATCAACTATTCCCGATGAATGGGGACACTCCGTAATTGAATCCATTACAAGAGATCCTATCAGAATGAATGCGATCACAGTTAAGACAAAAGAAGGTAATGATTCAATCCGCACAATCCTTACAAAGTACATCGGGGACATAATTAAGTGTGCTTTCAATGATAACACGCATAAAAATGCGACAAATATAAAACTTCGTACAGGTCATATTTCAGGATGCGATAATGTCGTGATCGGTCTGGTTAACCGTGATGGTATCACTTATTCCACAGAAATACCCATTACATCGGATAGTATTTCAGAAATTCCGCTTGCAACACTGGCGATTTCAGAAACGCTGCTATGTCCGGCTCCTTTCCCAGCTTTTCTTGAAAGAAAATTCAACCCGGATAGATATGGACAACCACTGAGAACTGAAGATATCGAAAAAATACAAATTTCCTTATCAGGTGATAACTCAGAAGTAGAATTTATCGGTATATGGCTCGAATAGAATACCAAGACATGTGAGGGAAGTTGTGTATGACATATCTAAACTGAGTTTTCACTCTTTCCCATTCTATACTCACGGATATATATAGAATTATTATGAATCTATGACTAAACGGTGTGCAATATTTTCGCACATTCCACATTATAAATATAATGCATTCTTTCGAATGCTCTTAACTGAAACCATATCTTATTTACATAATAAAATGATGAGGAAATTTTGGAATATCTGTACGTCAGTATCATTGACACTTCTCATGTCGTTGACATTCACTGCATGCGGTGATGATGACGATGAACCTTCCGGTGGAAATAGTGGAGCCGCGACAGAACAGCCCGACCACCACCCTTCTGATGATGATCAGTCTCCCCTCCCCTCAGAAAATATATTTGCCCGAGGAGCTGATGTAAGCTGGTTAACTCAGATAGAAGAGGATGGATTTACTTTTTACAATAAATCCGGGGAAACAGCAGATGTCCTAAATATATTGCGGTATGAATGCGGTGTGAACGCCGTACGTTTACGTGTATGGGTTGATCCCGAAAACAAGTGGAATGACGTAGAAGATATTGTGGTAAAGGCTCGGCTATGCGCCTCCCTGGGGATGCGCATGATGATAGATTTTCATCTTTCCGATACATGGGCCGACCCTTCGAACCAATCTGTTCCAGCTTCATGGGCATCCGTTTCGCCAGGGCAGGATATGGCAGATAAAGTCCATGAACATGTAAGGTCCATACTATACCGTCTGAAAACTGAAGGCATTACTCCAGAATGGGTTCAGATCGGCAATGAAATATCATCAGGTATGTTGTGGGAAAGTGGCAGAGTGAAAGGTAACGATCCGGGTGAATTTGTAAAATATTTCAATGCCGGAGCCACTGCCGCCCGAACAGTGTTTCCGCAGATAAAAGTAGTGCTTCATCTTAACAATGGTTTCGACAGCGACCTATACACTTGGTTTCTGAATCTTATGAAAAAGCATAACGCAGACTATGATATTATCGGCATGTCACTGTATCCGGAAGCGGAAAGCGGAGAAGGGGATACATGGGAAGTAAAAACTGATCAGGGAATGATAAAACACTGTAAGTCGAATATCTGTTCAGTTTATTCAAGTTATGGTAAACCTGTTATCATATCGGAAATAGGATTTCACCATTCTAACGGAGTGTCTGCGAACGAAGTAATCCGATCATTTATTTCAGACTTCAAAGACGGCGGAATACTTCAGGGAATATTTTACTGGGAACCAGAAGCACCTGAAGGATTCCAGGGATATCACAAAGGCGCGTTTGAAAAAGGACGGCCTAATGAAGCGCTGAAAGCTTTTATCGACTAAACACCTGAATATAACCCATATCATAACAACTAATATACCCGACATGACTAATTACCTGCGACGTATCAGTATTCTGGCCTTTGCCGTAACACTGGGGGTACTCCCATCTATATCTGCCAGAACTCAGCAAACATTTCAATATAACTGGAAGTTTTCAAAAATCGATGGCTCCGGCAATATTGCCGATTGGCACAATGTCAGAGTGCCTCACGACTGGGCCATACATGAGCCATTCTCCCGCGAACATGACCTACAGATTGTAGCAGTAGAGCAGAACGGAGAAACTGAGAAGACTGAAAAAACTGGTAGGACAGGAGGTCTGCCGTACATGGGTAAAGGAGTTTACACCACAACTTTTGAAGTTGCCGATACCATGGGACAGACTTTCACACTTCTCTTCGACGGTGCAATGAGTAATCCGCAAGTATCTGTAAATGGCAAACCAGTCGGTCATTGGGCATATGGGTATAACTCATTTTATCTCAATATTCCCGACGGTATAGTTCATCCCGGTGAGAATATACTGAAGGTAGAACTCGAGAATAAACCGCAATCATCACGCTGGTATCCTGGTGCCGGACTTTACCGTAACGTTCATCTCATCTCAACCTCCAAAGTCCATATACCTGTATGGGGAACATATGTCACCACCCCATACGTAACAGGTGATGAAGCCTCCGTCAGGCTTATTACCAATATCACAGGTGCGAAAAAAGGGGAAGCGATTCTTGTCAACACTGAAATTATAGATGGAACCGGCAATATAGTTGCTACTAACCGCTCAACATATTATGCTCATGAGCAGCCTTTTACTCAAAACTTTCTTGTAAAAGCTCCACAACTGTGGTCACCGGAATCACCGAACTTATATATCGCACGCACCACTTTAAGTATTGACGGTGAAGATGTAGACAGTTATTCTACTCGCTTCGGCATACGCTCCCTTGAATACATACCTGAAAAGGGGTTCTTCCTGAACGGTAAATATACCAAATTCAAAGGTGTATGCAATCATCATGACCTTGGTCCACTCGGTTCCGCAATCAACAGAGCTGCTCTTCGTCATCAAATAGAGATGCTTAAGGATATGGGTGCAAACGCTATCCGTACATCTCACAATATGCCGGCACCGGAATTGGTAGAACTATGCGACGAAATGGGCATGATGCTGATGGTAGAACCATTTGACGACTGGAGTTTTCGCCCGAAAAGTCCAAATGGTTATGGCTCAATTTTCAATGAATGGGCAGAGAAAGATATGATGAACATGTTGCATCATTTCCGCAACAATGCCTCTGTTGTCATGTGGAGTATCGGTAATGAAGTTCCGAGCCAATGGGGGCCCGACGGTGTTCAGGAACTTCAGATGCTTCTGGATATCGCTCATCGTGAAGATCCAACCCGGCCGGTAACATGCGGAATGGATCAGATAGGCTCCGTTCTTGACAATGGTTTTGCAGCAGCGCTTGACATTCCCGGATTCAATTATAAACCCCAATATTATTTAAAAGCATATAATATCCTCCCTCAGAAACTTATTCTGGGTTCTGAAACAGCGAGTACAGTGTCGTCGCGCGGATGTTATATGTTCCCCGCTGAATTAAGGGCTAACGCCATGCACCCGGGAAACCAGTCTTCATCTTATGATACCGAATTCTGTTATTGGAGTAATATTCCGGATATTGATTTCGCTGCAGACGATGATTATCCCTGGATGATAGGTCAATTCGTTTGGACCGGATTTGATTATCTTGGTGAGCCCTCACCTTATGATACTGATGCGTGGCCCAGCCATTCGAGTGTATTCGGCATCATCGATCTTGCCTCCATTCCAAAAGACCGGTACTATCTTTACCGTTCACAATGGAATACGGAATCACCCACTCTACATATACTGCCACATTGGAACTGGAAAGGACGAGAAGGACAAATAACTCCGGTAATGGTATATACCTCCTATCCGAAAGCAGAACTGTTTATCAATGGCAAGTCATATGGCATCAAAGAAAAAATCTCTTCAGAGGCACTAGATTACAGCGCAGTTTCAGGCTATCCCAGTAAGAGTAATAATGACATCGCAAAAGAGGCACGAGATAATGACAGGACGGCCATGAACCGTTTTCGTCTCATGTGGGATGATGCGGTATATGAACCAGGTGAAATAAGGGTTGTTGCATACGATCAGGAGGGTAACGCCGTGGATGAAACAATGATACATACTGCGGGTAAGGCACATCACATTGTTGCGACGCCCAATCGCACAACAATTGATGCAGATGGCAACGATCTGGTTTATGTCACTGTTCAAGTTGCCGACAAAGATGGGAACCTTGTTCCTGATGACACACGAATGGTAAACTTCAAAGTATTAGGTGCAGCTGAATTTCTTGCTACTGCAAATGGTGATCCCACATGCCTTCTATCTTTCGATGAGCCACGTATGAAACTATTCTCCGGAGCAGCAACTGCTATACTAAGAGCTTCAGCTACCCCTGGGAAAGCGACCCTTACTGTAACAGCGCCCGGTGTCAAACCCGCAAACATAACAATCGACGTGCATTGATCTGACAAAAAAGATCTCATAATTTTTTTGAAAAATGTTCCGAAAGAAGCTTTTTGCCGAATTCGGAGCATTTTTCAGCTTTTTAAGTATAGGATTATTAATTATTAATTTGTAAATTTGCCTTTGTAAAACCGGAAGTATAGGTCGATACTCATTTTCGTCCTCCCCTCTTGCGGTTAATGACAAGACAAAAATTTAACGGACAACTATCCTCAAATCTAAAACTATACAAAATCTTATGGAAGAAAAGATCAAAGGCATTTTCGCCGAGAAATTTGGAGAACCGGGAACCTTATACGCTTCTGCCGGTCGTATCAACCTTATCGGCGAACATACCGATTATAACGGCGGCTTCGTATTCCCCGGTGCAATTGACAAAATCATTATGGCTGAAATCAAGCCTAACGGTACTGACAAAGTGCGCGTTTACTCGGTAGACATCAATGAATATGCCGAATTCGGTCTCAAGGAAGAAGACGCTCCCAAACAGCAGTGGGCACGCTATATTTTCGGAGTATGCCGCGAAATCCAGAAACGTGGCGGTAAAGTAGAAGGTTTTGATGCAGTATTTGCCGGGAATGTGCCTCTGGGTGCAGGTCTGAGTTCATCTGCAGCCCTTGAGAGCTGCTTTGCTTTTGCTCTGAATGATCTTTTCAACGGCAATACCATCGATAAGTTCGAGCTTGCCCGTATCGGTCAGTCTACCGAACACAACTATTGTGGTGTAAACTGTGGCATCATGGATCAGTTCGCTTCAGTATTCGGAAAGAAAGATCATCTGATGCGCCTCGACTGCCGTTCAATGGAATTCGAATATTTCCCATTCAATATCGAAGGATATAAACTGGTTCTTCTTGACTCAAAAGTAAAACATGCGCTTGTTGATTCTCCTTATAACAAACGCCGTCAGTCATGCGAGAATGTAGCCTCTAAACTCGGAGTAGAGACACTTCGCGACGCGACTATGGAGATGCTCAATTCAATAAAGAGTGATATCTCAGCAGAAGATTATCTACGTGCGAAATATGTTATCGAAGAAAAACAGCGCGTTCTTGATGTATGTGATGCCCTTAAAGCCGGCGATTGCGAGACAGTTGGAAAGAAAATGTATGAAACCCACGAGGGTCTGTCGAAAGACTATGAGGTTTCATGCGAAGAGCTCGACTACCTCAACGATATTGCCAAGGAATGTGGTGTAACAGGTTCACGCATCATGGGTGGTGGCTTCGGCGGATGCACTATCAACCTCGTGAAAAATGAAAATTACGATAACTTCATCGCCACAGCCAAAGCTAAGTTCAACGAAAAATACGGTCATGAACCTGTAGTTTATCCCGTAGTAATATCTGACGGAGCACGTCGCGTCAGCAAATAATTCCGATATAACCACTGCCCCTGCGGAAAAGTCATGTAAATGTCCTCTTCCCGCAGGGTGCATTGTGTTTGCAACTCACTCAACAAAGAAATTTATATTATCAATAATAATTAAAAATGAAGCCTACCCTTTTTGTACTCGCTGCCGGTATGGGCAGCCGATATGGCGGTCTCAAACAGCTCGATCCACTCGGTCCCAACGGAGAAACCATCATGGATTATTCAATCTATGACGCTCTGCAAGCCGGATTCGGTAAAGTAGTATTCGTAATCCGCAAAGATTTCGAGCAGGATTTCCGTGAAAAGATTCTCTCCAAATATGAAGGTCATATACCTGTGGAGGTAGTGTTCCAGAGCACTGACAAACTGCCCGAGGGTTATACCTGTCCGGCCGACCGTTCTAAACCTTGGGGAACCAACCATGCTGTTCTCATGGGTAAAGATGCAATCAAGGAACCCTTCGCAGTAATTAACGCCGATGACTTCTATGGACGTAATGCTTTTGAAGTGATCGCGAAAGAACTTTCTCGCGACCATGACCGTAAGGGAGACTACTGCATGGTAGGTTTCCGTGTAGGCAATACAATGACTGAAAACGGATCTGTCGCACGCGGCGTCTGCGAGACCAAAGATGGAAAGCTGACCTCTGTTGTGGAACGTACTGCCATTTCTTATGACAAAGACGGCCGCATCGTATTCACAGATGAGAATGGTGAAGAGCAGACACTTGAGCCAAATACTCCAGTGTCCATGAATCTTTGGGGATTTACTCCTGACTACTTCGACTACAGCGAGCGTGAGTTCCGTAAATTCCTTGACCGCGATATAAATACACCAAAGGCAGAATTTTTCATTCCGCTCTGTATCGACGCACTGATTAACTCCGGTGAAGCTACAGTAAAGGTACTTGATACAGATTCAAAATGGTTCGGCGTTACGTATGCGGCTGACCGTCCCGGTGTAGTGGCTAAATTCGCAGAGCTTCATAAAAACGGTACATATCCCGCCAAACTGTTCTAATCACGATTCAACAATTATCATCATGAAACCAAGAATTCTGGTTACCGGCGGTACAGGCTACATCGGATCACATACTGTCGTAGAACTTCAGAAAGCCGGCTATCCCGTAGTTATCATTGACAATCTGTCAAATTCGAATGCAGATGTTGTTGACGGGATAGAACGCATTACAGGAATCCGTCCGGATTTCGTAGAAGCAGACTGCACAGACATGTCAGCGGTGCGTGGTCTCTTTGACAAATATCCCGGTATCAAGGGCATCATCAATTTCGCAGCCAGCAAAGCAGTAGGTGAGTCTATGCACAAACCTGTGCTCTACTACCGCAACAACCTCAATACATTGATGAATCTGCTTGACGTTATGGCAGAATGCGATGTGAAAGGGATTGTATTTTCATCTTCCTGCACCGTTTACGGCGAACCTGATGTCAATCCAGTTACCGAGCAGTCTCCCATCAAGAAGGCTATGTCGCCTTACGGCAACACAAAGCAAATCTGCGAGGAGATAATAACGGACGTCATCAATGCAGGTGCTCCGTTCAAGAGCGTAATTCTCCGCTACTTTAATCCAGTTGGTGCGCATCCCAGTGCTGAAATCGGTGAGCTTCCGAATGGTGTTCCACAGAACCTTATTCCTTTCCTCACACAAACCGCTATCGGTATCCGTAAAGAACTTAGTGTGTTTGGTGATGACTATAACACTCCCGACGGCTCTTGTATCCGCGATTATATTGATGTAGTCGATCTGGCAAAAGCCCATGTTGTGGCTGTGGAGCGTATGCTTGACAATAGGAGTCCTGAAAGTATAGAAATTTTCAATCTCGGTACAGGAAATGGTCTGTCAGTTCTCCAGCTCATAAATACTTTCGAAAGCGCTACCGGTGTTAAAGTACCCCATAAGATTGTAGGGCGACGCGCCGGTGACATAGAAAAAGTCTGGGCTGATCCGCGACATGCCAATGAAGTTCTGGGATGGAAGGCGGAAACTCCGATTGCCGATACAATGCGTTCTGCCTGGGCATGGCAGTGCAAACTCCGTGAACGCGGCATAATGTAATTTTATAGATATAAGCTACAGAACTCATTCAGATCCAATGGATCTGAATGAGTTCTGTTCAACATAACACTCATCCGCATAAGTAAGCTCATTTAACCTGAATGAATAGAAAGCAAAAAGGTGCTATAGGTATTTTTGATTCCGGCTACGGCGGACTGACTATCCTTGACGAGATAAAAAAACGACTTCCGGACTACGATTACATCTACTTAGGGGACAACGCAAGAACCCCTTATGGCACCCGCTCCTTCAACATCGTATACCGCTTTACACTTGAAGCGGTTAAATATCTTTTCCAACAGGGGTGTCCTCTTGTTATTCTTGCATGCAATACCGCTTCGGCAAAAGCGCTACGCACCATACAGCAACACGACCTACCAGACATTGACCCCACACGCCGTGTTCTTGGAGTAATCCGCCCTACTGTGGAACAACTTGGTAAACATACTCATACCGGTCATATCGGTATCTTCGGCACTCCGGGAACAATTCAGAGCGAAAGCTACAATATGGAAATCTCAAAACTTTATCCTGGCTTTAAAGCTGTCGGACATGCATGTCCCATGTGGGTGCCACTCATTGAAAATGGAGAGGCCGCCCGACCTGGAGCCGACTATTTTGTAAAGCAAGAAGCAGACCGTCTGCTTGAAATGGATCCCGAAATCGATACAATTATACTCGGTTGCACCCATTACCCACTGCTGTATAATAAAATACGCCAATATATCCCGGAAGAGATATCCTTACTGTGCCAAGGTAATATTGTTGCAGACAGTCTGGCGCACTACTTGCAACGCCACCCCGGTATGGAAGAGAGATTGAGCCACGGAAGCACAACAACATATCTTACCACAGAGAACTCATCTAAATTCTCGACAATGGCATCTCTTTTTCTGAATCAACCAGTAGAAGCGACTACAGTTGATATCTGACAAAATCAGGAAAAGGATGTGTGTGCAAGTGAAAGTAACGAAATCCTAACAGATGGAATAGCCTTTCTAATTGCAGAGGAACACGCAGCTATAGTTCCACCGGTCGTAACGATATCATCTACTATAAGAATATGTTTCCCATTTAATTCCTCGGGATATCGTAAGCTGAAAATATCGTCGGAAAGTGTAGTACGTTCATTTGCAGATCTTTTAGTCTGGGTTTTATGAGGCCGGAGTGCTTCAAGATTATACACAACCGGAATATCTGTTACTCTGGCAATCCCTTCTGCAATCTTTTCCGACTGATTGAAACCACGCCGTAATTTTTTCCACCAGTGCATAGGAACCGGAAGTATATAATCTATCCCGTCAAAAAAGCCGGCAGGCAAAAGCTCCGTTGCGAATCTCCCCCCCAATGAATAGTCTATTTCAGGATGATTGTTGTATTTTGATTTCTTGAGCATATCAGCATATCCTGAACCTTTCGTATAATAAAACATTGAGGCCATCCGGTATATTTTTGCTTCGGAGGTCATTTTCAATACCGGAGAAGCATCAGGTAGCAGATGAAAGTTCGTACGTGGCATTCGATCAAGACAATGAAGGCACATAATATCTTCTCCCGACACCAAAGTCTGCCCACAAACTTCGCATGTTCTCGGAAAAATAATATCTACAAATGCTCTCCACCATTGAATGATGATTGTAAAGAATTGCTGATATGCCATATATTCGGAATATTAGAAAACTTCGGTCTGTCAATTTTCACCGTAAGTTCCGGTTTCATCTTTCTCTGATATCTGTTCCGGCCATATTCGCTCCTTACGGATAATATCTGTAATCAATGAGGTTTCAAAGCCCCTCGAAGCTACTGCACGAAAAAGTTTGGTACGCCCCTCATAAGTATTACCCTCCATAATGCGGGATGCTTTGGCCCGCATAAGGGTAATCAGCCCATCCTTATATTGCTCCTCATCTATTTCAGCGAGTGCATCCGATATGATTTCCTTCGGAATTCTCTTGGAGGCCAATCCTAAATATATTTTTCGTTTTCCCCACTTGTTATATCCCATCTTATCCCTGACGTAGGCTGATGCATAACGGTGATCATCATAGAAACGCGACTTGCGTAATTCTGAAAGAATAGCATCCCTATCGCCAGGAGATACATTCCATTGCCTTAGTTTCTCGCGGAGTTCCCACTCACAATGCTCGGAACGCGCACACAGATTCTCAAGTCGAATACGCGCGTTATCTGGGGTTATGATTTTTGATCTAAATGGCATTTAGAATAATTTGAGATATTATATAGAACCAAAATATCAAGAATAACAATCAAAATCTAAAAAGATAGAATTAATTTACATGTTTCAAATTACCCTTTTGAAGCAAACAGAAATCTCTCTTTCCCATAACTGTCACGCACAAGTTCTGCTTGAATCAACCCACTGTTTACTGCCAAATCGCGAACTCTGGCTGCATAAAGTGGGTTTATCTCACAATAAACCTTCCCAGTCGCACTAAGATGTGAATGAGAAATACGGAATATCGCATCGTAAAACAGCAGAGGCTGTGTATCAGGAACAAAAAGAGCCAGATGCGGTTCATATTCGATTACATTCCGATCCATTGTCGCTTTCTCCTTGTCAGCAATATATGGAGGATTACTTACTATGACATCATATTTACCAACAATTTTTTCTGAAATATCCACCAATATATCAGTCTGCAGGAAATCGACATGTACATTAATAACAGACGCATTCTCTTCAGCAACTTTCAGTGCATCCTCACTGATATCTACACCTGTAACATTACTGAAAGGCAGATTCCTTGAAAGAGCTATAGCTATGCAGCCTGATCCCGTACACAGGTCCAGAACTCTGAGATCGGCTCTATTTTTATTCTCTCCGACAATATAGTCTACGAGTTCAGACGTTTCAGGACGTGGAATAAGGGTATCGCGTGATACCTTAAATTTTAGTCCGTAAAACCATGCGGTGCCGAATATATATTGTATTGGTTCATGGTTCAAAAGTCTCTTCACAACAGAAGATACTTCCTGTATAATATACGGACTTAACAGTTGGTCGGCTTTAAGAGCCATATCAACTCTATTCCATCCCTTGATATTCTCGAATATTACGCCAACCATCGCTTTAGCTTCACGGTCACCATACACTGGTGCCAACGCTGCAACAGTCTCATTTCTCACAATATCAAGAGTCTTTCCAAATTTTCCTTCGACTTCAGTCATTGATATTACTGCACGATAGTTGTTTGATTAAAATCATAGGAACATATAAACGTGATAAACGTCTCTTCACTATACTACTCTATCCTTCATTATTATAAAGTTATTAATGAATCTGCTATAAAATCACGCGAAGCTCTTTTACCAATTATTTCATCCCATAACATTGGGGAGAGACCGTTACCAGGCCGCTTTACAGTTATATTTTCTTCTGAAAATATCTCACCTGTCTTTATATCTCGTGCGGCAACAATACTTTTTCTCGCAATTTCAATGTTAGGTCGCTCTGATGGACTGACACATTTTACATCTGTACCCATAGCAGACTCTACATTTCTAATAGCATTAACCATAGCTTTAAGTTCATCTGTATCTAACGACGCCTTATGATCAGGACCAGGCAACGACTTATCAAGAGTAAAATGCTTTTCTATTACGACTGCCCCCATCGCTACAGCAGCCACTGGGATTTCAATGCCACAAGTGTGGTCACTATATCCAACTCCTCCGCATCCAAGCTGTCGGAGCGCATCCATGGCTTTCAAATTTACATCACAATAAGGAGTAGGATATTGAGTGTTACAATGCAGTAAAATTATACTTGAACGCGGAGTACCTGAATTTTCAAGAACTCTGATTGCCGCTTCTACTTCATCCAGCTCAGACATTCCGGTACTCAGGATTACTTGTTCGTTCATTGAGCCAATCTTACGTAGATAAGGAAGATTAGTAATTTCTCCGGATGGAATTTTCCAATAATCCATCTTCAACGGCGCAAGGTAATCTATTGAAACCAAATCAAAGGGGGTAGACATAAAACCGATACCGATCTCACGACACAGAGTTGCCAACGGAGCATAATCTTCAACCCTGAGGTGTATCTTACGACACATCTCAAGCTGACTTTCCTCTTCACCGGTAGTTTCCTTCTGATATTCTGCCTTGGGAGCAATTGATGAAATTACGAGTTCGGGTACGGCAGTCTGAAACTTGACGTAATCTGCCCCAGCTTCTTTTGCGGCATATATCATATTGACAGCCCTATTGTAATCACCATTGTGATTGACACCAGCTTCAGCTATTATTATCGCATGTGGTTGCTCTACGCTCATATGGAATTTTCTATACTTCAGTGTACTATGTCACGGTCTGAATACGACATCTTCAAAATATCTACATACCTTTACTCCTGCATTCCAGTCATTACATTCACCTACTTCACCGCTCATCCAATCTTTAAGTATGAACATCGGAATATCTGCACCGGCATATACGGCACATACGGCACCTCCCCCTAATCGCGGATTAACTTCCATGATCATGAGCCTCCCATCTGTCCTGTCGCGGAGAAACTGAATGGTCACAGGTCCTTTAAGTCCCAAACCTTTGAGCACTTTACAACACATCCTCTCTATTTCAGGGTCTTTAATAGTAACAGTTGAAACAACCTCTCCCCCGGCTACTTCCAATCGACGACGTGGAACCGTACATACGACATTCCCTTTGCCAGCCACATAGCAGTCAACAGTAAACTCTTCTCTGTCAGCTATATATTCCTGAAAAATAAAACCTCGTGTTTCACCTCTGGCACACATAGCGTCATACTCATCATGCTCAAGAACTTTTATACCACGTGAAGCGGAACCGAACTGTGGCTTGGCAATTATCTCACCTTTCACCTTGACTTTGGCCGCATTTGCAGGAGCTGGAACCCCAATTTCTGAAAACAGTTCATCAGCCTTTATCTTATTATACATAAGTTCCGCACGCGACGGATCTGTAAATGGTGTCCATATATCAGCGGAAGAAGTACAAAATCTGGCAGCCACTTCCACTGCCGGATCTACAAACGGAATTATAATATCAATGCGGTTTTCTTCTACAACATCGTGTAAGTCTTCCATAAGATCCGGATCACACCAACGCCGGCCAACTATCACGCGTGCAACCTCTGAGACAGGTACTTCCGCCGATAACTCGTATGAGAACAGGACGACTTCAAGCCCGAGTTTACGCCCGGCTTCAATAAATAGGCGCCCCATTGCTACTCTTTTCGCCCCCCCCAAAAACAATATATTTACTACCTGTCTCATAGATCTTTATCTCAGTTACAATTATTCTTAATACGAAATTGCTAACTTATTTCTACCCAGAAAACATGCTATCTATTATATATGTTCGCTTTGTATCGCTCAAGATTGCGTTTATCACTGAACCACTCGATCGTGCGCTCCAGTCCTTCACGAAGTGATACTTCCGGCTGCCAGTCAGTCAGAGAACAGATCTTGCGGTTATCTCCGCACAGGCGGAACACCTCGCTTTTACCGGGACGTATTCGTTGCGGATCAACCACATACTTAACATCCCGATTCATTATTTCCGCAATCAGACGCAGCGTGTCGCTCATCGACACCTCAGTTCCCGTTGCAATATTGATCTCTTCTCCTTCAATATTGTCAGCTACAGCAAGTGCCATAAAACCCCGGCATGTATCCATAACAAAATTAAAATCGCGAGTTGGAGAAAGATCACCGACCTTGATTTCAGAGACACCCGTCGCAATCTGCGAAATTATAGCAGGTATAATAGCTCTCGCACTCTGACGGGGTCCGTATGTATTGAATGGACGCGCTATCACCACCGGCAAGCCAAATGCATTAAAAAAACTTTTGGCAATGGCATCAGCACCTATCTTAGTGGCTGAATATGGAGACTGAGGCTGCCTGGGGTGCAATTCGTCAATGGGAACATATTGAGCTGTACCGTATACTTCGGAAGTAGATGTAACGATAATTCGTTCAACTCCAGTATCCTTAGCCGCCTGACAAATATTAAGGGTGCCGGTAATATTAGTGTATACATAACTTTCAGGAGCCACATAGCTATACGGTATGGCAATAAGAGCCGCCAGATGAAAAACCGTATCTACACCTACAGAAATATGACGACAGAAAGCGGCATCACGTACATCTCCGCATACCACCTCGAGTCTCGGATCAGTATTTCCTTCGAGCCATCCCCAGTTATTAAACGAATTATACTGAGAAAGAGCACGCACTTCTATTCCATGCGCCAACAGCAAATCAACAAGATGTGATCCGATGAAACCATCGGCACCGGTCACAAGCGCTTTTCTTATAATTCGTGACATTCAGCTTTGCTTTTTTATAGTATATGTATAGGTATGTCCATCAGGAGCATTATATTGCAGGACTGCAGTTCGCCCAGGAGCCTTCAATATGGACAATGGTGTCTCAGATCCATAAGGAAAATGTAACTCGTCAAAGGCATGGTACTGGTATCCCTCAGTATCTTTGTCGTCATTATAAGCGAATTTCAGATATAGTATTCCATCAGTCTCACGCCATGTGCCGAAGCGTTTTTCCACAGTATGAGATCCTGGTTTATCAACCGGTACTCTTGTTAAAAAAATCACTTCACTTTGAAACGCCCAGAATATATTGTTTTCATAATTCACCTCCGGAGTTCCATCAACCAAAATTGATTCAAGATGCCACGTACCAAACCAGGGACCGATATCCCCATTATTACGGGTACACGAGGAGATCATCATAAAAAACATGAGTGCAAGAATTCCCTTCCGGCATAATGACCATACAGAAGGCCGCCTGAAACCGTATATATTTGGTACAATCATATAGTGATGCATTAATTAAAACTTGAATGACCCAGCATAGCGCACTGTCACACACGCGCCAATATTATTCCCCAAAAGCGTGCCATGATCAAAAGCGAACTGACCTTTCACGCTCAATCCCTTGACCGATGTAACCTTCCATTCCGCTTCCACCAACATTGATGTGGAAGAAGCCGGAACAATTAAAGGTATCGCTCCGTTTCCCCAGCTTTTACGAAAACTACCTAATGCCCTATAGCTTATCTCTTTACTAATATCACCTTCTATACCCGCATGGAAACCACGTATTCTGTTATAAAGGAACATCATCATACCATCGGTATTATATATCGGAGATACCACGAAAGGGGTACCGATAGCCATCCCATAATTGGCATACGGATTATACTCATGATTATTATAATAATCGTCGGCTCCTTCACCGCGCGCTGTTATTTCCACTCCCGGATAATCATCTGGATCCCAATGCATCGGGCCTGACTGATTAGTTAAATCAATATATTCCAATACCGCACCTCTGACCGGGACTTCTGACTGGGACCTGAATTCTATTCCCCACACTCCATCCCAACCATTGAGGAATCCGATTCCAGAGCCATCTTCGTATGGTTTCTGAAAATAAGCACTCACCGTATACAGATCAGATATCCGGTAACGGAACTTTACATCCCAAGAACCAAGAGTGCTGCCGGTATAATAGTCCAGACCACCCTCTGTTGGTAATAACATTTTAAAAAATTGCCGTATCCCCCTTGAAAAACGGAACTGTTTTGTCTGAACTCCATCGGTATACCATACCGTCTGTCCACCGAAAGTCGCACCGACCTGCATGCCGAAAGTAACCGAAAGTGGCATTGATGGTTTTGTACGGAAATAACACCGTTTATAAGAATACAATGCTCCTTGATTCAAGTGATAATCAATATAATTATAATGCTCGCGCATCCATCTGTTATCGGTAAATTTTCCGTATGATATCTCACCCTGAATCTGCAACCACCCGTTTGTGAAGGGGATGTTCTGAAAATTGATAAAGCCTGCACGCACTTCGGGAATCGGACGTGAATTTCCACTCTCTACTAAATCTCCGCTTGAAAGACTGTTGTCGAGCAACGCCGAGCCGTGTTCTTTCAATCCTGCTGTCAGAAATACCCCTCTGAATTTCATCTCGCCATACAGTTGCTGAATCCATGCGCGTGATGGATGACGGGCTATTTCAATTGCATTCCCGTTAGAGAAATGAAGATAATCAGTAGAACTCCCCCAGCCCCCGATTAAATCGACTCCATATCCGTAACTGAACCGGCGGTCCGTATCCATATAATGATGGAGTTCTCCTCTTACAAGGGCATCTCCCTGTTGGGTAAGGATTCCATGGCGGTTCGATGAAATATAGTATGGTGCGAAAGTCCCCCCGCCAGCATTTACAATTGCTTCAGCAGAATATTCAACCGTATGACCGGCATGACTATACAATACTGAACTACATAAAGCAGCTGTCAGCAGAACTCTCTTGAACATCGGAAAGGAATTTATCATACGCGATATCAGATTCATTTTCGCTACAGACGTTCAGCCAAAGATGGATCATCAATGGCCTGGTAAGTAGCAACGTGTCGTTGAATTTTTTCTTCAAATATCTCAGCGATAGTTAGGAATATACCGGTTTCTTCTACATCTCCGAACTCATCGTTGATTGCAGTCCCAAAAATCTTCATTGTCGGAGATAAACTCATATATGCATTCACCAACGGCGGAATGTTAATTCCATGTTCGCGGACAAAAGCATTCAGTATCTTATAATCCTCTTTGAAGCTCACGCCTGGCAACAGATGTGCGAAACGGTCGGAATTATCCGGCATATCGAGAGGATTGAACGGACGTACTAAACAATCGTTGTCTGGAAAATGCTTATTGAGGAAATATAGCAGGAGATTGCGGCATTCACGATCATAGCTGGGATACATCGTAAATTTACCGAACAAATACTTTATTTCGGGATGAATTACAGTAAGTGCACCTAAACCGTCCCACAGGTTATCAAGTGTGAAGATTGCTTTCGATCCAGCCTTAGATGACTGATATTCTAATCTTACGAACGATCTGCCCAACTCAATTGTCTGCTGAAGATACCTCTCCATGAACTCTGGGGAAAACTTAAACATGTGGGAGGTTGCGATGCGGGGTGATCCGTCAGACTCAATTTTCATATCTTTCCCGAGAATATACCTATACCCTCCCATAATGACACGTTCTTCTGGATTCCACACTATCAACTGTTTGCATGGTGGGGACATTAGGTCATAACTATCTATATCACAATCTTTTCCCGTACCACCGCCTGCCGTACGGAATGCGATTTCACGAAGACGACCGATTTCGCGCATTACGTTCGGAGCGGCGTGGGCGTCCACAACATATATATCATTATGACCTTTATTAGTTTTACGCAGGAAAAACTCAGGCCGTAGTTCAGCTTCAATAGCTCCAACAGGAACAGAATCGATTATTCTCTGAGGTTTATCTGACATCTTATAACTATACTTCTTTATTTAAGAACTCATAATATATCAGCTGAATAGATGTTTCGATCCAGAAGATGACGATGGTTCTACATACTCTTCATCTCCAAGCTGATATACGTATTCACGAAGATTATCTGCAACAGTCTGGGCATCCTTGACACTTCCCAGATCAGTATATTTTCTTACATACCCCACCGATATTACAAAGGTCTGTCCTTCAGAATAGAAAATCTCCCGTGGCAATAACACCATCTCAATATTGAATTTCAAACCGAGCCGCTTACGAATCAGAGCTTTACGGTAAAAATCCATGGAATTCGTACCTTTAAAAAACAACGGAACTATATCGCGATGATATTGCAACGCTTTGTTTACAAAAGTTCTGTGCCATTTCAGATCTGATATAACCTTACACTTTTTACCATTGGCAACAGTTGTTTGATAACGCGATACAAGACCTGCCGGAAATATTATAATCGGATCGTCACCTGCAAAAGCATCCTCGATGCGCTTGGCACTCCCCCGATTCTGGGCACCGAATTTATTGATCGGCAAAAAGACATTTTCAAGAGGTTTGACAGCCATAAGCAGGTCGTTTACAATGAACCACACTTGACCACCGTAAAAATTTCTCACAAACTCTATCAGGGCTATCCCATCAAGACCTCCGAGGGGATGATTACATGCAAATATTACTCTACGATCTGAGGGCAAACGCTCAGGGAAACGAACTTTTATCTTAATATTTAAAGAATCGAGAATACCCCTGCAGAAATCAGCCCCGATCTTACCGGCATTCGCTTCAAGCAGTGCATTCAATTTATCCTGACGTATGAGCTTCTCTACGCATTTAATTAATACATCCGGAACATAACGGCTCAAGCTGGGTATACGATCGCGTATAACCTGCGCTACATTAATCTTGATTACTTCCGGCTGCGACATAAAGTTCATATCTGCCCTTCCCTCATGCAAAATTAGCAAAATTTTTCCTTTTGTCACATCAATGTCGCATTAAACTTAATGCGACATCTCGAATAACTCGCATTTTACACATACACTGTTGATATTATATCCTAATTGTGTATATTTGCACTAAAATATCCTGAACGATGAGAAGCAATATTACCCATAAGATAACCAATTCATTATCTCTTTTCGGAGCGACAATAAAATCGCTTATAAAAGCAGGCATCACAGGAAGGGGTGAAAAAATTATACCACACCACGATGACCGGCAATTAGTTATCCTTGGTAATGGACCATCTCTTTCGAAAAATCTAAAGGAAGATATGACCATACTGAAGGAGACGGATACTATGGCTGTAAATTTTGCAGCCAATGCGCCTGCGTACACTGAATTAGAGCCAAAGTACTATGTACTTGCCGATCCACACTTTTTCAATGCGACAGAAGACGCCAATGTGGTTCTCCTTATGAATAATCTGGCACGTACAACTTGGCACATGACACTCTTCGTACCAGCCGGGGCAAATCTCCCATCTTCTATTCTTTCTAATGGATATGTATCTGTAATCCGTTTTGCTATGACTGGTTTTGAAAGTTTCAGCGCGCTTGAGAATATCGCATTTTCCCATGGATGGGGTATGCCACGTCCGCGAAATGTACTTATTCCATCAATCATGCTTGGACTACGGCTCGGATATAAAGATATATATATCATTGGAGCTGATCATACATGGACAACAACTCTCTCTGTAGATGAAGAGAACCATGTAGTAAGCGTACAGCCCCATTTCTACTCTGACGATGAAGAAGAGAAAAAACGCGTTACATCAACATACCGCAACGTGAAACTACATGAAATTCTCGAGAGCTTCAGTATCGCATTCAAGTCGTATCACCGGATCAAGAAATATGCCGATCATATCGGCGCGCATATATATAATTCTACTCCGGGATCATTTATCGACGCATTTGAACGCAAGCAGCTCCCATCCAATCAATCGCCTACCGCATAACTTATTCCTACAATGGCAGACACATATTATACGATCGGAGCGCCCGGTGAGGGCGTTTTCCGCGAGAAAATGAGCAAATTCCTATCGTTCGCTCATCCGGTATCTACATCGGAAGAAGCTAAAGCTATTATAAAGGAATATGCAAACAAATATTGCGATGCTCGTCATGTATGCTGGGCATACATGCTCGGTCCTCACCGCACAGAATATCAGAGCAACGACAATGGTGAGCCCTCTGGAACTGCTGGAAAACCGATTCTCGGGCAAATCAATTCGTTTAATCTCACAAATGTCGTTGTAATAGTCGTAAGATATTTCGGAGGTATAAAATTGGGAACTTCAGGATTGATTTCCGCATACCGCGAAGCAGCCCGAGAAGCTCTGGCGTCAACTCCTGTCGTGGAGTGCCATGAGCAGCGCGAGCTGGCTTTTACATTCCCTTATCTTGCTATGAATGACGTTATGCGCACAATAAAAAATTCCGATCTGAAAATTATTGAACAGATATTCGATAATTCATGTGCAATGAAAATTTCAGTGCGTGCAGATGAGTCAGAGACTCTCCTCGGAAAATTAAGCGATATTTCCGGAGTTACTTTTCAGGAATAAACCGTCCTATTGATAGATCATGAGTCAAACCTAACGGTCAAAGAACGGATTCTTTGAGGATGCACTCAACGGAATACAATAATACTGACTGCACCCGTTTAAGATATTGAGACGCTCGGCAGCCATCCCCGCAGAGAACATTACGCGACAGTCTATGCGCATATCGGCTGCCGTCGAAACTGCTGACCCAATGGCAATGCCGACATCCACACAATTAATCGCACATGGAACATTTTTCGGTTTTTCCCCACATGTTCCATACCCGCAATGGGCGCAATTAAGTCCCATAACCTGCGACTTTGTGGCAATCACTACTATTGCATCAGCCTTCAATATGTTAGCTGCATCACGCTGATAAACCGGTCGCCCGGTGGCCTCATGTAACTTGAGCATTTCTTCCGACAAACGATTTATATCTACGTCTGTCAGAAGGCAACATTCAAGTATGTCAATGCCTCTGGCTTTAGGAGCAGTACGGGCTGCGGAAAGCATTCTCCGGCCAGCATCAATAACTCGCTCCTTTCTATCGGACCGCTCATCAAGAACCATACAGATAGATTTGAATTAGTCGACTATTAACATCGTATCACCGTAAGCACCGAACATATACCCCTGAGCGATAGCTTCTTCATATGCCTTCATTATAAGTTGATATCCGCCAAATGCGGTGACCATCATTAGCATTGTGGAATATGGCATATGGAAACCGGTGAAAAGAGCAGTTGTGACAGTGAAATCATACGGCGGGAAAATGAACTTGTTAGTCCAACCGGTATAAGTCTTCATATGACCGCCCATACTTACCGCACTGGCAATGCCACGGAGCGTCGAAGTACCGACAGCACAGACCTGTCTCCCATTATCTTTGGCAAGATTCACCATATCCACAAGCTTCTGATCCACACTCATGTCTTCGGAATCCATGCGGTGTTTTGTCAAATCCTCCACATCTATCTCGCGGAAAGCGCCAAGACCACTATGAACAGTAAGAAATCCCTGCTCAACACCACGGATCTCAAGACGTTTCATAACCTCGCGTGAGAAGTGCATTCCGGCAGCCGGGGCAACTACCGCACCCTCGTTTCTGGCAAAAATCGTCTGATACATATCGGCATCTTCGGGTGTAGCTTCGCGCTTTATATATTCGGGAAGAGGTGTTGATCCCAGTTTGAAAAGATTTGCCTTGAATTCTTCATGACTTCCATCGTAAAGAAAACGTAAAGTACGCCCGCGTGAGGTTGTGTTGTCTATCACCTCGGCAACCATAGATTCGTCCTCACCGAAATAAAGTTTGTTACCTATACGTATCTTACGGGCAGGCTCTACAAGAACATCCCACAGCTTATGCTCTGCATTGAGCTCACGTAATAGAAAAACTTCGATCTTTGCACCGGTTTTCTCCTTATTACCGTAAAGACGCGCCGGGAAAACCTGAGTATCGTTAAACACCATCACGTCTCCTTCACCGAAGAAGTTTATTATATCTTTAAAAACCTTATGCTCGATTTCGCCAGTCTTACGATGAACCACCATCATTTTGCATTCATCACGATTCTCAGGCGGATTTTGAGCAATAAGTTCTTCCGGTAACTTGAATTTGAATTGGGATAGCTTCATTTCGTTGTCCGTTGTTATTTGGGGTAGTAAATATTATCTTATTATAGTTGTAAAAGGATGGCATGTTTAAGAGAACACAGATATTCTCTCATGCCATGGTTTTATATCTGCTTCATCCTTACGCTTTCCGACATTCTCTATATTAATCGGTGGTACCTCAACCAGCATTCCGTTTTCATCAGATATAAACATAGGTGACTGCGACAATAGGCTGTCAATTTCCGAAATAGATATCGAATTTTCCAATGTGGATCCACCTACCGCCTCCCTGCGTAAAGAAATTAAATGACCTCCTGAACCAAGAGCATATCCGATATCACGCGCAAGGGCACGAATATATGTACCCTTTGAGCACACCACACGAATTTTAATCAGCTTGGAAGAAAATTCGAGCAAATCAATGGCATCAATCTGCAATGTTTTTGCTTTCAGTTCAACCTCTTCCCCACTACGTGCTTTCTTATATGCACGATATCCGTCAACTTTAACAGCCGAATATACCGGTGGGACCTGCTGTATTGTTCCGCTAAAGCGATACAAAACCTCCTCCACCGACCGCCTATCTATATGATCAGTCGGGTATGTCGCATCAATCGGTGTTTCGAGATCAAATGATGGTGTTGTTGCTCCAAGTGCAATTTCTGCAACATAGGTTTTCACACCAGCCTGAAGTTCATCAATTCGTTTAGTTGCTTTTCCGGTGCAGACTATCATCACTCCTGTTGCAAGCGGATCAAGTGTACCTGCATGACCGACTTTCAGTTTTCTGATACCTAAAGCACGCAGACGGCTTGATAATAATGATCGTACTTTCTTAACAACATGAAACGACGACCAACCATAAGGCTTGTCTATTATCAATGTATCACCTTCAAGAGGAAGAAATCTCATTATAATTGATCAATGTTCAATTTTTTACCAACAGATGCACAGTATACCAACTGCCACACAATAGATAGCAAACCACACGAGCTTACCACGTGACACCAAATCTATCATCCATTTACATGCCAGACACCCTACTATAAACGACGCTGCGAAACCAACTGCCATCGGCAATAGCCCTACTGCAACCTGTTCTTCTCCCGGCGCTGCTTTCAAAATCTTCATAAAATCCAGCAACGCTTCGCCAAGAATAGGGATAATAACCATAAAGAATGAGAACTGAGCTACTTGAACTCGTTTATCACCAAGAATGATACCAGTAGCAATAGTGGTTCCGGAACGACTGAGACCTGGAAGGACAGCTATTGCCTGTCCGACACCTATTATCAGTGCATCACTCCATGATATGTCTCTTCCGGCAGCTGCTCCCTTACGGAATTCTTTCTCACGAAAAAAATGTGCGAAAGTAAGAAGAACCGCTGTCACACATAAGCATATTCCCACTACCAAAAGATTATTTTCTCCATCTTCAGACACTCCGAAAAAGCTTTCAACCTGTTCCTTAAAACACAATCCGACGATTCCGACAGGAATGCATGACAATAAGATCTTCCACACGTAAGTCGTATTTTCATCACGTTTAAGAGAAAAAAACGAGGAACATAGCGGAACAAAACGTTTCCATAACACCACTATGGTTGAAAGTACGGTTGCCACATGAAGTATCAGATCAAATTGCAGCGAATCTGCCCCTGAAAGATTCAAACCGAGAATCTTACTGAAAATCTCAAGATGTCCGCTTGAACTTATAGGCAAATATTCCGCCAGTCCCTGGACAACTCCAAGAATCAACGCATCTAACCAATCCATATTGAGATAAATATGCTATTAATTATATGTAAAATGAACAGAAATAAAAATTTATTTTCTTGATTCACGTGGTCGCACTATTATGGATATGCCCATAGCCACAAAACCAATAAATGCAAGTGTCGGTCCTACTACAATCCGCCGGGTACTGAATATATCTGGATTGAATTCATCCGTTGACCCACTGCCAAGCATCAATAGAAAGCCCAGAATTATTACAGCACCTGATATAGCCATCCATATAAAGTTATTACGGCATAGAGGGAACTGAGCATTAGATTCCTTTTCCAGTCCGGAAGAAGTGTTCTTTGCCGATATATCATTCATTCTGTCCGAAAGTTTCGCCATATGATCGATTTATAATTAATCACAGTTATCTGTGAGATTTATGATGTAGAAAATATTTTCAGTGAGTGCAATTAACCGAACATCTCGTCATAATTCTTGCGAAGATATCTGTTAGTAGCAAAGTACGCAGCTATCACACATATTATCACCCCGAGCACGACCATAGTCACACTCAAGGCTCCTATCGCCTCCCACGGAAGATATAACGCAAGATAGATTTCTTCCCAGCTCGCTGCCCATCCAACTAACGCCGTCAATAATGCAGCTCCCAGTATACCGGCAATGACACCTTGCCAAAAGTTTATCCATAGAAATGGCCTTCTTATAAAGCCACCAGTGGCACCTACAAGTTTCATTGTATGTATCAGAAAGCGTCGCGAATACACTGTCAGTCTCACTGTATTATTTATCAGAACGAAAGAAATCAAAAGCAATGCTCCGGCAATAACAAGAAGAATAATATTCAGCAGTCTGGCGTTTCGATTAAGACTGCCAATCATTTCTGTATTTGCAGTAGCTTCCTCAACCTCAGGCATCGCTTCCCAAATTGATGTGAGCGATAAAATGCTGTCGACATTAGCATAATCCTCACGCATGTTGATTTCAATCATAGGTGCGTAGGGATTAACACCAAGTAAATCAATAAGTTCAGAACCATCACCATTGGTTTCCTGCTCCATTACGTCTTCAGCCGACATGTATTTATACCCTGATACATAGGAAGCGGACTCACATATATTTTTGAGGGATTCTATTTCTGAGGCGCTAATACTGTCAGACAGAACCACGGTAAATCCCATTTTTTCTTTAATCTGACGATTTATGCCGTGAAATGTTATATTAATTGCGCCGACGAGCCCCAAAATAAAGAGGACAAGCATTACACTGATCGTGGAGGTAATATAATCTCCCCATCCAGCTAACCGGCTGCGTTTTTTTTCATTCATTTATCCTTAGATTTGCATATGAAACCTATGTCGTGGTTATTGCATAACCGCCATCAGGCAGCCGACAAAATCGCCCACATGAGTACAAAATTACAACACACAGTTCCCTATGTCAAGATTTTTAACAACTTTTTTGCTTTTTAGGGCATCAATATCTCCTGTTCACCTTCTGAGTCGACAAGTTCACACAACAATGTAGCAGATGAACTATCTACTACGCGAACCTTTATCAGATCACCTGTTCTGAAATTTCCGGACGGAAAAACAGCCGCCTTATTCTGCGAAGTTCTGCCCATCCATTGTTTAGAACTGCGTTTTGATACCCCTTCAACCAATACTTCGAACTCTTTCCCAATATCAGCAGCATTAGATTGTGCGGACAAAGTGTTCTGTAAGGAGATCATGCGGTTAAGACGTTCAATCTTCACTTCTTCAGGAACATTATCCGGCATCGTACGGGCCGCAAGCGTACCTGGTCGCTCTGAATATTTGAACATAAACGAAGAGTCGAAACGCGCCTCGCGCATAAGACTAAGCGTTTCCTGGAAGTCTGTCTCTGTCTCATTGTAAAAGCCAGTAAACAGATCGGTTGAAATACCACACTCAGGGATAACCGCACGAATGGCTTTAATTCTGTCAAGATACCATTCACGCGTATATTTACGATTCATTGATTTCAACACTGCGTTACTTCCAGACTGAACCGGAAGATGGATATGCTTGCAGATATTCGGATATCTGGCAATAACATTGATGGTCTCATCACTCATATCTTTAGGATGAGATGTTGTAAACCGAATCCGCATATCCGGGGCAGCTTTTGCCACCAGCTCAAGAAGTGTAGGAAAATTCACCTCTCCTCTTACTGGATCAATAAAATGATAACTGTTGACATTCTGTCCGAGCAAAGTCACCTCCTTGAAGCCCTTTTTTCTCAAGTCGTTAACCTCAGACAAGATACTATCTACTTCACGACTGCGTTCGCGCCCACGCGTATAAGGAACTATGCAATACGAACAGAAATTATTGCATCCACGCATAATGCTCACAAAGCCACTCACCCGATTCCCGCCTATTCGGCTCGGTATGACATCGCGATACGTTTCAGTAGTACTTAGATCTATGTTTATGGCTTTCTGCCCTGCCTCTACCGAAGCGAACAGATTTGGCAGGTCCATATATGCGTCGGGTCCAGCAACGAGATCTACTCCGTGTTCATTAATGAGCGTATCTTTCACACGCTCTGCCATACAGCCTATTACACCGACTACCAGACGCTTGCGATCTTTTCGGCGGCGAAGTGAAGCAAAATATTGCAGACGTGAAAAAATCTTCTGCTCGGCGTTGTCACGAATAGAACACGTATTGAGCAATACTGCGTCAGCCTCTTCCACATTATACGCATGGTCGTAGCCCGCGGTTTCCATGATGGAAGCAACCACTTCGCTGTCAGCGACATTCATCTGACAGCCATACGTCTCTATATATAATTTCTTTGATGGCACGTTATTATTATTTTCCAATGAAGCACACCACTGCACTTCCGGCTTACTTTTAGATTTCTCCATAATTGGGTAATTGATCACTCACGGATATTTCTGCATCATCACAAAAATAATATGTGCTGAAAAACATGCACTCAAAATTTGTCAGATGGCGGCAAAAACTCTAATTTTGCACAAAATTAGTAAAACAGCCCCGTTCCCACAAACTCGAGCTCCATATTTTTGGATTACAAGATAAGGGGAAAGGGTTTGCATAGTGCAATCTTATCACCTTAAAATTTGCTATGGCATATAATTTTATCACCGCCAAAGAAGCGGCTGAGATGATTAACAATGGCGACACCATCGGACTTTCCGGCTTTACCGCCCCCGGAGTATCCAAAGCAATCCTGGAAGAGGTCGCCCACAAAGCTGCTGCCGAACACGAGCAGGGTCGTGAATTCAAAGTAAACATATTTACCGGCGCATCAACAAACGATCATGTCGATGGCATTCTTGCCCGAAACAATGCAATCAATATGCGCGCTCCGTACCAGAATACGCCTGATCTCCGCAAGCGCATCAATTCTCACGACGCTCATTATTTTGACCGCCATTTATCCGAGATGGCGCAAGAAACACGCTACGGCTTCTATGGTGATATCGATGTTGCCGTTATTGAGGCTGCCGCAATATCCGAAGACGGTGAAGTATTGCTCGGATGCGGTTTAGGCAATATTCCCACTTACGCGCCCAAAGCAAAACACATCTTCATCGAACTCAATGAAGCGCTCCCACAGACTTTGCTAGGAATGCACGACATATACGTTCCTGCCGATCCACCTTACCGTCGTGAAATCCCAATCTTCAGCCCGAGTGACCGTATCGGACGCCCTACACTCAAGATTGATCCAGCCAAAGTTCGCGGCATCGTACGCACAAATATGCTCGACGGCGTAAAACCCTTTACAAAGCCTGATGCAGTTTCAGAAAAAATCGGAGCGAACGTAGTGCAATTCCTTGTAAGCGAATATCGGAAAGGACGCATTCCTAAAGAATTTCTTCCTCTTCAGAGTGGTGTAGGCAATGTTGCAAACGCAGTGCTCAATTATCTCTGTATGGATAAGGAACTTCCCAATTTCATGATGTATACAGAAGTCGTGCAGGATTCCGTTCTTGAACTTCTCAGAACCGGAAAATGCAAGTTTGCAAGCACTTGCTCCATGACTTTCTCGGATGAAGTTGAACGTCAGCTTTTCGCAGACCTTGAATTCTTCCACGACAAAATCCTTATGCGACCGGCAGAAATCTCAAATAATCCCGAGGTTATCCGTCGATTGGGAGTTATCGCAATGAATACCGCCCTTGAGGCAGATATATTCGGCTGTGTGAATTCAACTCATGTACTCGGCACGAAAATGATGAACGGCATCGGCGGTTCCGGCGATTTTACCCGCAACGCATACATATCGATTTTCTCTTGTCCTTCAGTCACAAAAGAAGGTCTGATAAGCAATATCGTTCCTATGGTTTCACACGCCGACCACAGCGAACACTCTGTTGACATTCTTATCACCGATCAAGGCATTGCCGATCTCCGCGCGAAAGATCCTCTTCAGAGAGCTAACGAAATCATCGAAAATTGTGCACATCCTGACTACCGCCCGCTGCTGCGCGATTATCTGAAACTCGCCAAGGGTGGACAAACCCCGGCAACTCTACATGCAGCATATGCATTCCATACCGAATTTGCTAATTCCGGAGATATGCGTAATGTCGATTTCTCTAAATTCGCATAGAATCCGCAGTATCAGAGCTGTATAGATTTTTTTGTCCGCAGTCAGCATAAGACAGAATTTATCAAAATTAAAGAGGCGTCCCATGAAAACGTATACATGTTTTCTCAGGTACGCCTCTTCATTTCTTTATAGTTCAAGAATATGTCAATCAAATCGTTTCGCGATGCGATAAAGCCATGGATGCTCCCGATAGCTATGATACTCGGCATCGTTTTACACAACTATATCGGTTACGTAGCCTTTCTATCAAAGTACATTATTTTTATAATGTTGCTTATCACATATTCCAGACTAAAAATAAAAGATCTCCATGTAGGAAGATATATATTATGGCTGTTGACGATACAAACTGTGGGCGCCATTGCACTTTACCTCATCGTACGTCCTATAAGCGAGATTACCGCGCAAGGAGCCTTTATCTGCATATTTTGTCCCACAGCAACTGCAGCTCCCGTCATTACTAACATGTTAGGAGGATCGCTTTCTAAAGTTACAACCTATTCCTTATTCAGCAATATAACGGTTGCACTACTGGCTCCTCCCCTTTTATCATGGATGGGACCACTCGGTGGAAGCGAGGTTTCATTCTCTTTCATCAGCTCACTGTACACAATAGCTATGACCGTTCTTCCAATGATACTCGGTCCTCTTGTTTTAGCAGTATTAATGGAACGCTTCACACCAACCGCACACAAAACACTTTCCACTCATCAAGGACTATCCTTCTATATATGGGCATTAGCATTGATTATCGTTGTCGGCAACTCCGTAAGCTTCATTTTGCGCGAACCTTCCGATATGATTACTACAATTGTGATTCTTGCCGGTATATCACTATTGACATGTATTTTACAGTTTTCAGTCGGACGATTTATCGGCAAACAATGCGGCGACCCTATATCCGGTGCCCAAAGTCTCGGTCAGAAAAACACAGTGCTGGCCATATGGATGGCACTGACATATATGAATCCAATAATCTCTGTAGCGCCCGCAGCATACGTTGCATGGCACAACACCATAAATTCATGGCAAATATACCGCCACGAAAAACACAAAAGACAATGATATAATGCCCCCAATTTGCTGTTAACTTTTGTTTACCGTCAATTGTTATATTAATTGGCATGGGATACAATGTAGATTCTATTCCATGAGACACGTTATGTAGAAACAATCAAACAACGATACAAATGGACAGCATGTATGAAACCCTGATGAGCCTTCCCTTGTTTGCCGGCGCTTCCCACCAGAAATTATCAGACATAATCGGCAAATACAAATTTCACTTTCTAAAATACACTTCCGGAGAACGTATTATTACAGAAGGAGAACGCTGCACACACCTGAAAAATATTATTAGCGGTAAAGTCGAGCTAACTCTCACTAATGAAGGGAAACGCTTCAGAATATCGCAAACGCTGGAAGCCCCCGACGTAATATGTCCGGATTTTTTCTTCGGAAAAACTACACATTATCCTATTGATGCAATTGCTACTACAGATGTCGGAATTGTCCAGATTGACAAAAGTGATTACATGAATATCATTGCATCCGATACAATTTTTCTGTATAATTATCTTAATCTCCTATCAATGAATGCTCAATTAGCCACGAAAGGAGTACTGGCACTATCAAGCGGATCACTTGAAAAACGCATATGTTACTGGATAATCGCACTTACTCAGACTAATGGGAAAAACATAACATTGGAGTGTCGCCACAAGGATATGTATACCGTTTTCGGAGTACCAAAGCAATCATTAATAAGCGCCCTTGATGAACTTTCAAGAAATGGTGCTATAGAATATAATAGCACTGAAATATCCGTTGCTGACCGACGAGTTATGATGGATATTCTAATGGGATAAGCATTATCCACAGAAACAATGGATTAAAATGCCTATATAATATCTATATATAATTCTATATATGCTATCATGCATTAGCACTATATACTACTGTATATTAATTATTTAAAATTATATTACATCTATATCAATCTATATACATGCAATATATGCAACCCTGCCTATTGACAACTGGAATTGCATGATGTAATTTTGTAATGTCAACAGAAGAATAGTCTGCTGATGGATTAAAGACAAAAGGATTTGTGTGTTATTTAAGGAATAAGTTTTAGGGTTAGTATCAATTTTGATTTTTCCGGACAGTAATTTCAAAATCGCAGTGGTATCAACTCCAGAGGGAGTATCAACGATTTTAGTATAAATCCGGAATTAGATTGCGAAATGAAATGGATTAATCACTAGAGTTTAATAGGAATTCTTCAGTGTTTTATGTTAGGTTTGTGTCTCCTAAACTAAAGACTAAGGAGTAATACGGAGAATCGTACTGTGAAGGCACGATTCTCTGTTTAAATTTACGTCAACTATAATAACATTTGCTTTTAGGTGTAATTGTCGCTTCACATCCGAACAAAAAGAACCAGGGAGCGTTATGTAGATAAAAGTATGTGCTCCGAGGGATATATTACATTCATCTTTCCTAATTAACGAGCACCATCATCAAAGTCTATTTAAGAAGTATTTTATCTATTTTGTAAACTAAATTCTATTTTGAGATGAAAAAGGAAATGGTATTAGTCATGGCTGCGTGTGGCATGTGTATAGGTGCCATACAGTCAGCTAAAGCGCAGGACGTTGTTGTCGAGGAAGAAAGCGTCACAGTAAGCGAAACTGCCAACTGCAAGACGCAGTATTCAGTCAACAGAAATGACAACTGGTTTATTCAACTTGGCGCGGGCATGGATGTCCCCATGTTGGAAAATGGTCTCAACGAAGGCAAAGCCAAACATCATATCACCGCAACATACAATGTTGGAGCAGGGCGCTGGTTTTCTCCCTATCTTGGTTTTCGCTTCAGTGGCTACTACGGCGCCATGCATTGGGACAATGACGTATACAGCAAAGCCAAATACGCTAACATGAATTTCGATTTCATGTGGGATATGTGTAATTCTCTCGGTGGTGTCAATGCATCGCGACCAGTAAGCGTCATTCCATTCGTTGGGATCGGAGGAACATATACATGGGATTACAGCGGTCAGGAATCAAATATTATTGGTAAGAACGGAAATCTTCGCAAGACCTCTTGGACACTTCCCGTATCGGCCGGTCTGCAACTTCGCTTCCGTCTTTGTCGATATGTTGATTTCTTTGCGGAATGTAGAGCCTCTTTCTATGGCGATAACTTCAACAATTTTGCCTATGATCGCCCAATCGACATCAATCTACAGACAACAGGTGGCTTCTCCTTCAATCTCGGCGGTGTAAACTACCAGGCCTACAACGCATGCAAGGATATGGCTTATATCAATTCACTCAACAACCAGGTGAATGCACTCCGTGGCGAACTTGCAGCGACTGCGACAGCACTTGCAGCCGCAGAATCGCAGCTTCCCTGCCCTACCGTTGAACAGGTTGAATACACCGAAGTGGTTAATCCGGCACCTCTCATGTCGACCGTACGATTCACTATCAACTCGTCAAAAATCTCCAATGAAGAAATGGTCAATGTTTACAATACCGCTGAATACCTGAAGGCTAACCCATCAGTCAACGTCATCATTAAGGGATATGCAGATAAGGATACTGGTTCAAGCGACTATAATAAGACACTTTCAGTAAAACGAGCACAAGCCGTTTACGATGCCCTCACAAAGACATACGGAATTGATAGCAATCGTCTGGCTATTGAAGGTGCAGGAAGTAGTGAACAGGTTTATGATGTAAATAACTGGAACCGTATTGTAATCTTTATTCCTGCCGACTAATATACATCATCTATTACAACTGTAAAACAATATGATGCCCGGGCTTACCACTTTGTGACCCCGGGCATCATTTGTATCTTATCATCGATATAGAAGGAAGCGCTCAAGTATATCTACGACATACTACGGGCGGAAGCTACACTATGAAAAATCTATAAAAGTCCATGATCAGACAGAAATAAAACTCCGATTACATCATACGAATAGCGAACAAACCTGAGATGGACAATGATCCTTACAGAAAGAATCTGTCGTTTAGGATACGGGCGCTTAATGCAGACGAATGTTTTTTATAATCTTTACTAGAGATATATCTGTCGATGGCTTCGGCATGACGCATATGATGCATGTCCGATCCAAGAAAATCCACCAGCTCCTTATCAATAAGCCATTCCGCCGTACGTTTTTGCTCCTTGCCGTAATATCCTGCGAGACTCAGGAGATTTATCTGAAAGAGAAGACCCGCAGAATGGAGTTGTTCATACCTATCGCGGTTATTTATATAGTAATGATATCGCTCCGGATGAGCTAGAATAGGTTTGAAACCACGTATTGACAAATTATACACTTGCTGATCAATATTCCAGGCTTCCTGTACGAATGAATTCTCCACCAGAAGATAGTTATTTGGTAACGGACGTACTTCTCCCTTGTCAAAAAGAGATTGAAAATACGGGTCAAGTCTGTGTTCTGCGGAATAATCGAGATCGATATTCATGCCGGCGTCAGTCACATTCTGTTTCAATACGTCGAAGGATTTTGATAGAGTTTCAGGGGTATTCTCAAAAGTTTCCTCCGTTATGTGGGGTGTACAGAATATACGTTTAATCCCCCATTCATATTCCTTCGATATAAGTTTAAGGCTATCGTCTACTACACGAGCGCCATCATCAACCCCAGGAATAATGTGACAATGGATATCGGTTGAATAGAACAACCGCTTAGACTCTACGGCTGATTTTTTGAAAAAATTAAACATGTCAGCAGATATTGAATATACAATCACATCCCCCTGAAAAATGATACTTTATCTTAATTCAGCAGGAATTTTCTATGCAAAGATACACTATTTTTAATGGTTAACCCATACAAGACAGCCAAAACTTTGTATAAAAACCATAATAATCCACCGCTTAAAGGATATTTTAACACCATATTACTGCTATTGATAGCTTTCATAACCTCAAAAACATCATAATATGCAATTTTTTTTGTAACTTTGCGCGTCAATCCATGGACAACCCATACCCTATGATTTTGGCGGATAACGCCGACAAATATCGGGTTCAGATTATGCTTATAAGTCAATGAGTAAAAACAGAAAAATTCTCTACATTTCGCAAGAAATCACCCCCTATCTGAAAGCAACCCCGCTTGGACAGATGTGTCAGATCCTTCCAGGGAAAATTCAGGAAAAAGGTTTTGAGGTGCGAACTTTCATGCCCAAGTACGGCTGTATTAACGAACGCCGCAACCAGCTGCATGAGGTAATCCGTCTCAGCGGAGTCAATCTCGTGATTGATGACACTGATCACCCGCTGATTATCAAAGTCGCTACACTTCAGGCATCGAGAATGCAAGTTTACTTCATTGATAATGACGACTATTTCCAGCATCACGCAGTCAGTGATCTTGAAATCAGAGAAACACCCGAAGAGAATGACGAACGATTGATATTCTTTGTCCGTGGTGTGATGGAAACTGTACGCAAACTCCGGTGGGAACCAGAAGCGATTCACTGCTCTGGGTGGATCACAGCTTTGGCTCCACTATATATCCGCAAACAATATGCTGAAGATCCGACCATTGGCAAAGCAAAAATCGTGTATTCCATATTCGATGATCAATTCGAAGGAGCCCTTGACCCTCGCTTCGTAGAAAAGCTGAGGGATGACGGTATAGCCCCGGAAGACATAGATATCCTTGGAAATAAACCCGTTGATTGCATCACACTTAATAAACTAGCGATTATACATTGTGACGGTGTTATGCAAGCATCGGAGAATATTCCTCAGGAGCTGATCGACTTCGCACATCAAATAGGAAAACCGTTTCTCCCATATCAAGGCGAGATACCCGACCCACAAGCTGTTGTAGACTTCTACGAGAACCTATAACGCTGTAAATATCTCTCTTCATACATTTTTAGCTTGATTATTATGCCTAAAGCTACTAAAATTATCGGCATCGCGACCTTAGCTCTTGCCGCATCATATATCACTGGATGTGACGACACCCCGAACGTAGGGACATCCCTTGTCGAAAACTCCTCAGAAGTGATGATTTTCGACGATTTCATAATCAAAGGAATAACTGTCGACAACCCATCTGTACAGACACGTAATGTAACGCAGATTTTGGGGTCGATTACAGCTAAAGGTTATGGAACATTCTCTTCAAACTTCGTAACCGAGTTTCTTCCTGCTTCGAAGATCGAGACATATGGAATAACTCTTGATCAAGTAGATAATCTGGTAGACTCGCTGGTGATTAAATTTTATGTACCACGAACATCCACTGTAGGCGATACTCTCGCCCCAATGGGATTGGAAATGTACCAGCTCGGTCATAAACTCACCACCCCAATCAACAGTAGTACACCCGTGAATCCCGACGGATTGAAACTCTTGGCAAAGAAAACATATGTTTGCAACTCATTGGGTGAATCCGATTCAATCAAAAATCTTTCCTATAATACCATTCCTGTAAAGATTAACGATAATGGCGAACTTGCCCGTAAGTTGTTCAGATTGTATCTTACCAATCCCGAAGCTTACCAACTGCCGTCAATATTTGCCAATACATTCCCTGGAATATATGTCCGCACCAACTATGGCAGCGGTTGTGTGGCAGGTATCACATCTACCCTAATGACACTCTATTACCATACCTTCGGAAAAGATGATGGTGGTAACGAGGTTCTCCTTAAGCATAAAGGAGAATACTATGCTGTTACACCCGAGGTAATAACCAATAATATTATTTCATTCACACCTGATCAGATTCTTGACAACAGATTGGCTTCTGGCGAAAATATCATAGTAGCCCCCGTAGGTCGCGATATAGAGATTAAATTTCCTATCGAGGAAGTAATAAGAACATATCAGGAAAAATCAGGACAACTGGCTGTTATCAATAGTCTCAGTCTCGATCTTCCGGTTTCTGGAATCGAGAATAACTATGGCATTGTTCCACCAGAAAATGTATTGATGATCCTTAGCAAGGATAAGGATAAATTTTTCCATCTTTCTGAACTTCCCAATGACGAAACTTCCTTCTATACAAGCTACGACAGCAGCAATAACAGATATCGATTCTCTGGCATGCGTACATATATGTTGAAGATGATAGAAAAATACAATGCCGGCACTCTAAGCGAGGATGACTATACATTTACTCTGACTCCAATTTCTGTAATTACGGAAACTAATTCCAATTCCTACTATTACGGATCAGCATCAAGCTATTTGAGTGCTGTCAATCCATATATCGGGACACCCGTCATGGCTAAATTTGAACTTGATAAAGCAACAGTAAACTTCACATTCTCAAAGCAAAACATAAACTGACGCCTTAATAGACATACACAATCTTACGTATGTAGTACCCTATAAGGCTTAAAAAATCGGTTTCTACGCCCTATATTTAAAAAGAATTTCTTAACTTTGCATTAGAATAAGATGGAATGGTTGAGAATTCTCCGCCCTCCATCCATACCAAGCCGCAATAGCTCAGTCGGTAGAGCATTTCATTCGTAACGAAAAGGTCGCCAGTTCGAGCCTGGCTTGCGGCTCAAAGATAAACCAAAGAGTTTCAATCAGTTAGAAAATTGATTGAAACTCTTCTTTTGTTAAAGTAGGTTAAAAATTAGCGATTTATCAGAAAATATCCTCACTTTTGGGGAGAAAATCGGTGCGGATTTTGTGCGTGTGAAATTTTTTGTGCGGGTTTTGTGCGTCTGACGTGCCGATAGAACAAACTAAACAGATAAACAAATGGGAGAATATGTAGAAAAACGCGCGAAGTATTTTGATGCCGTGATAGAAATGTACGGCAGAGGCATGACGGCAAAAGAAATCGTCAAGACCATCCCCGTAGGGAAATCCACCGTCTATCGCTGGGTCGAGGAACACCTTGCAAAATGCGAAGAAGAAAACAAGGTCGATATTGTAATTCCGCGCACTCCCGCTTCGGTAGCAAAAACGATTAAGGCGATGAATAATCAGATTACAGAACTGACCTGTCGTCTTGAATTGGCTGAACAGCGAAACAAAGTATTAGATCAGATATTATCCCTATTAAAGCAGTCAGATATATTATAATGGCAACATTGAAAATGTGTATCATTAAATCCCGTGGAAAATTGGATGGGACATACCCTATAAGAATCAAAGTTTCCAACGGAGCGAGTAATACATATATCACAACTCGATATTCTGTCAAGGAAAACCAATGGAACGGAGGTCAGGTAATCCGACATCCTCAGGCAACGATGATAAATGCAAAGCTTTTCCAGCTTATTAATAAATATCAGGAAAGACTTGACGAACTTGACCCCGGCAAAAACATGACAGCGGCTGAAATTAAGAGTTGGCTGGAGAAAGAAGACAACACATCTGAGACGGTGGCGGATTTCGCAGAGCAGTATATCAGAAAGCTGAAAGACAATAAGCAGGTGTCTTATGCAAAGAATATGGAATACACCTACGCCTCACTGACTGATTGCTTCGGACAGCATATAAGGCTTAGGGATTTCACGCCATCTGCATTGAAAGTTTACGAAGACTATCTTTTCAAACAAGGTGGGGCAAAAAAGAAAAATAAAGCCGAACGAAGCAATACAGCATCTCCAACGACGGTCAATATCCGTATGTCGCATCTTAAAGCGCTGTTAAATGCTGCCGTCAATGAAGGTATTGTCGAGTATAAGATATTCCCTTTCCGTAACTACAAAATGCCTGCGAAAAACATTCGTGACCTCTGCATTAGCAAGGAGGAACTTTCCCGGTTGAGGGAGGCTGAATTTTCTGGAGTGTCTGCGAGGCGTCTTACAGTAGCACGTGACCTCTTCATGCTTTCGTTCTATTGCGCAGGGATAAACCTTACAGATCTTTTAAGTGCAAAACTGTCGGATGATGTTCTGACATTTATCCGCAAGAAGACCGCCGAGAAAAAGAGGGGTGCAGGCAAAGAGGTATCTATCACGATACAACCAGAGGCGAGAGAAATTATAGATAAATATGCCACAGAAACAGGAGAGCTTGATATGGGTTATAAGTTTACAGACTACGGTCAGTTTCGTTCCTTTGTCACTAAATCTCTCAATCGCATTGGTGAAAACCTTAAATTTGAGAAACAGCTAACTTTCTATTCTGCCCGGAAAACATTCTGTCAGTTTGGTTATGAGATTGGCATTCCGCTCTATGTTCTCGAGTATGCAATCGGACAAACGATAAAAGACGCAAACAATCGCCCGATATTCAACTACATCAAAATCATGCGTAAGCAAGCGGATGAAGCGATACGGGCGATTATAGACTACTCTGTTACTCCTGACGAGCAAGAATCCTCAGACTTCAGGAGATGGTGACATTCTTTCCTTCTCCGGAGGTGCGGACGGCTGTGCAGAAGGCGGTGACAGCCTCAAGAGCGGCAACATAGTCTACGGCGGTGGTTCCGTAGTTAAGATTTAGCGAGCGGTCGGTATTGTCGGTAAAGCCACAGATGAAAGAGCCGTCGGCCGTGGAGGTCACCACACCGTTGTAAAGAGCCTGGACGGTTCCGCTCTGGATGAAAGCATCGGCATTGATATCAAACTCGCGGCTTGTGCTGTCGAGGTTGTCAACTGAAACTGTTGCGTTCTGGATTGTTCGGAATGTTGTTTTCATAAATGTCGTTATTGTGGGTTAGAAATTAGAATGCGAAAAATGTGTATGTGGCACCGACGAACACTCCCGGCTCGATGGTTCCTTTGGGGGTGATAGTGACACCGGCTCCCACGGAGAAACCCCACCGCCTGGGGGGTGAGCGCTCATGGATGGTTACGGTCTCTCTGAGGGAGAACAGGCGCAGGGAATCGAGGCGAGGATCTACCGGACCGCTTACCCAAGCCTCATAGCGTCCTGCCGAATCGGTGTAGTGGTTCTGAACGACCGGAAGGGTTACGGCCGCGCTGTCAACGTTGCCGCTGTCTGCCGCGGCTACCGGTGCGATAACCACAGTGTCGCGTACAATGCGCATGGAAGCCGGAGAAGGCGCGGCGATCGTCACGGTATCACGTATGGTGTCGCGCACGGTATCGCGAACCACGGTAACCCTGTCGCGGTCTGAGTGGCGTTGCAGACATGTCGGGGCGAAGTAGAGCAGCGCCGATACCATGCACGCCACCGAAAGCAGTACAGCCACATTGCGCATGATGCGTTCCTTTCTGTTTGGGTGTGCCATGGCGCGGTCAGCTCTGATAGATTGATGCCTCCTGCTGGCGCCTCTTCACAAGTCCGGGGAGCACCGTGCCGCCTCCATACACCCATCGGCTGAACTCCGTCGGAATTGTGGGGTCGGAGGGATTTACCCGGAGCTTCCTCCATAGTGTGCTCTGTCCGCGCAGCTTGGCAATCCCGATGTTATAGGCGATAGATAGCAGCGCGTCATACTGCCCCTGGGTGAGCGCAGGAACCTTATCCTCCTTCAGCGCCCTGTCGAGCTGCGACTCAAACTCGGCGATGTCCTTCTCAAAAAGATAGTCAGCCGTAGCCCGGTTTATCGTCTGCCCCTGACACACGTCCTGTCCGGTGTGTCCGTAGCCTATGGTGAGCAGTCCGGCAGGACAGCGGTACGCCGTCAGCCGACACCCCTCCCACTCCTTGATTCTGTTTTTGATGTTTTCTGATGCTTTCATAACTTATTATCCAATTGTTTTTCCGTTGACGATAAGAGAGCCGCTGATCTTCACTCCGTTGGCATTCGCGAGAAGACCGCCGCTCTTTGATCCACTGCTCCAGAGCGATTTGATGCCGTCGATACCGATGAGCGTGAAGTCGCTGTTGGAAGTTTCGAGTGTTCCGGATGCTGCCGCGGTATGGCTTGTGGAAGAGGTGGTAGTGGTAACCAATTCACCTTTTGTATCAGTGTTCGGGATAAGCGAAACCCTCAGATAGTATTTGGCAGAAACAGTGACTGTATGGGTTAATGATCCTTGGAAATTATGAACATTACCATTACTGATTCGTTGCAATGTCACAGTCTTCACAATCTTCGCAGAGCCGCTTGAATCGGCGTAGAACAGATAAGCCTTCGCTGAAAGTTGTATATTGTCCTTATTTGAGACATCGAGAGTAAAGCCGGGGTTCGATGTTAATATATTGTTTATCTTGATAGTCTGCCCCACTGTCAAAGTTTCCGCTTCGCTTGCGCTGGTTGTTTTTATCGGAAGATCCTTAGTCAGTACAGCTCCGGAAGTCGGAATCCAATAGTATGAATTAGTCGAGATAATAGGTGTTCCTGAGCCTGAAGTCTGTCCCGGCAATAAAAGCTGACTCGTCTCCTTGTAGTGTTTGAAAGTGATTGTCCCTAAAGAAGTTGAAGCTATATTTAAGGTCTTGCTGGAGATTTTGGGAGTGACATCATCGCCGACCGATTCATTGGAAACCCTCAGACGAGGATTGCCATTCTGGTAGAATGTCAGTCCGTGCTCGTCAAGAGAGATGCAGTCCTTCTTGAACTCCGCGTCACTCTTAATCTTGCCCGCGCTGTCACGGTTCTGTCCTATAAGGATAGCGCCGTCAAGAATACGCACCACCCCCTTGCACAGATAGCCGTTGCCGTCGTGACGCATGCCGAATCGCGCCAGACGGGTAATAGCGTCATCATCGTTCTCAGGGTAATTGCTGTTTACAGGGTCGGTAGCGTCGAGCATATCGCCGCCAGACCAGAAAGCGAGAGCACTCTCCGGAATAGAAAAACCGCTCATGCCCGCTCTGATTGCTTTTGAGCCGTTGAGGGTGTAACCGCACTTTATAAGTGAAGCAAGCACAAGCCCTGCTTCAACGGTGTTACCCTCCCTAAGCGCCATCTTCACGTAGTCTACATCACGCGGAGATGCAGTCCAGATGGGATTGGGGTTGGCGCCCTTCTCTATCTTTATGCGCTTTATGGTGGATTCGGCAGTTATGATCTCGTTGTCTACCGCCGCTGAGTTTCGGTACCAGGTCGCTACGACAGAATATACACCGTCGGCAATTTTGGTTGTGCGTCCGTGAGGCTTCGGGGTCAGAGAGTTCTTGCTGTCCCATATGGCAAAGGTTTTGCCTTCACCCGGTTCTCCCCATATCGTGAAAGTGTAGGTCTCATCCATGACTAAATTTTCGATAGTTGTAAATTTAGCCATCATGTAGTCGCTCGTCGTTATATAGGATTCGCTGTTATACACAAGATTTTTGGTGAGCCCTTCACCGTCAGATACAACCGGGATGCGCTCGCGGTCAAGGAGTGTATAGGAGGTGGCGGTGGAGCTTCGCAATTCGATAACAACAGCCGTCATAGCCTCATCTGTAGACAGAGGCACAGTCCCGGAGCTCGCGCTACCCAGCAGAACGGCAGAAGCGTCAACACCCAGACGCTGATAGTAGATGTACTTTTCGGTGGTGAGCGCCATTGATGCGCCGGTAGTCTTGTACTTCTTGACCGTGAGAGAGCTTGCGGAAAGAACTCCCAGAGCATTTCGGGATATGGTGTTGTCGGAAACCTCGAGGCTGTAGATTTCTGCCGCGGCTCCCGGTGTGCCCGGCTTCACTTTGTAGAGATTCAGGGTCGTTTGCAATGTGACACCGGCAACCACAGCCTGTACAACTATCGTACCGCGGTCTGCCGTGAGGTTCGATGGTGTGACAACGCCCGCCGAGGTGACAGTAGCGCTAACCCCGGTCTGCTGTGCGATAGAATACGTTATACCTGTTGTAACCTTCGTGCCACCCTTATACACTGTAGCTTGCGAAGTCTTATAAGTGCCGGTAACCGTACCGGATGAATTGCAAGCCACCGGCATCATCTCGTCGGAAAGGTCGAGCTGATAAACGCTGTCTCCGCTCGGCCCTTTGTCGCCGGTAAGTCGTATGGCGGTTTCATATCCTGCCGCCGGTTCAGTTGCGGGGGGTACGACAATGCCGCTGCACATCCATACATACTCGCCGGGTGAAGCCGTCAGTGGTTCGTCTTGCCATCCAGTAGTAGGAGCTGTTGTGGTTGAGTTGTTTTTAGCCCATTGGAATTTGCGGTATTGACCTTCTTGACCCACCATCTCGGATGCGGCAGGAGACCACTCCGGATTGCGGTTGTCTCCCTCTTCAAGTTTGCAGCCTGCGATTTTTAGGGTCGCCGCAGTTTTCGGCTCTATATCAATCCACAGTGACCCCGATTGGGTACATTTAAACACATAGTAAACGCGCGTCCACTGATTCAGAACTAGCGCTGTCAACGCCTTTACAGTTGACAGCTTCGATGTTGCTGTAACCCCCCAGCCTGTATTAACGTTCGTATACAACACAAGATTCTGCGCTGTGGCAAGAACATCGGCAGAGAAAGTATACGTCTTCCCATTCTCAATATTCGCCGTCCAAAGTCGCGCTGCCCATTCTGCTGCGGTTTGAAGCACCGTATTCCCGTTGTACGTTTCGGTCGTAAGCGTTCCGGGATCACCTTTGGGTCTCGCGCCGCTCCAGTCCTGAGTTCCGGTGAGAAGATTGTTGCTGTAGTTCGCTCCCTGAATCCTCACTGGTGTGCTCCATGTATTTCCCCCATCGTTAGAGGTCTTCATCCAGAGGTCACCGGCGAGGTAGGTCGGGTGCCAATTGTTCTCGTTGCTATCGCCCACTGCGGAGTATTTGATTACAAGGTTGGGAGCAGCCGCGCCCGTAGCTCCGGTAGAGCATACTTCACCGTAGGTTTCATCCGTGCCGTCGGTGTAGTAGACGTGCGAGCGCGTCCACATGTATTTCCCTGCTACCCATGTGGGTTTGTCGTCCTTGGTGTGCCATGTGTCGCCCAATAGTTGTGTCTGTGAGGTGGAAAGAAAGTATTCCTCCTCAATGCGATCAATTCCATTGCCTTCAAGCGACAGCGACCATGAGAACACGCGAGTGAAGGATTTGCCGTCAACAGTTATCGGGACGTTGAGAGTTCCCTGCTTTTCGGTCAGGTTGGAGTTTACCGTTACAGTGAACTTGGCGGAAGTTGTGCCGTTGTTGGCTACCGCTGCCGTCATTCCGGAAGGTGCTCCTGTGATTGTGCTGATAGTCGCGGCAACCCTTGTAGCGCCCTTGTATGCGACAATCCCACACTCCGTTGACCCGGCTATGGCTTTGGTTGTGTCGCCCTCGAAGATGTGGCTCTCGTTGGTGAGAAAAACCGTGTAGCCGTCATTACCATTTATTCCATTCGTTCCGCTCGACACCTTGTAGATGGTGACCTCATCGAAGACATCGCCGGAGGTGCAGCGGACGGTAACAGACTTTGCAGAACCAATTATATAACCCGTTGGCGACATGCTTATACCTCCATCTGCTGTTAGGTCTGTAGGGGGTATAGAGCTCCATCCGGTAGCGCCAGCCTGCTTGTAAGTCCACTCACACTCTGTTGTATTTTGTAGGGCAGCAGTTATCTTAATAGTCTGCTGTGGATTAACCAGCGAGGCGAAATTGTCCTTATACATGAACGCCTGTTCGGAGGCATTGACGATAACAGACTTCGCGTCGGTTCCGCGGAACTCCGCCCATTCATATTTGTTGTGATCCAGGCTATCCTCTTCCTTATCGTCAGTATAAATACCCATGTACCGGTAGGTATTGCCCGCTTGCATGGAAGTGGCGAAGCCGGTTACAGCCGTGGGATGCGGAAGTGAGCCGGTTATGTCTGTAGCGTAAGCGATATGAAGCCCGGCAACCTGAGTGTCCCCATCCGCCCCGATACGGCTTACGGCATAGCTCTTCGTGGATGTGCCATCGGAGTATTTTACCTCCGTCTTGCTCCACATGTAATCCCCCTCGCTGAGATTCAAAGCCGCGATTGTATCGGATTTAAACTCCGAATCGTCGGGCTGCGTGGCATCTGTGGTTTTGGCATAGGTAACCGATCGCTCCGTGATGGTAAGAGCAAGCATCTCGGAGGCGGCAGACGAATATTCAGCGGAGGTTCCTTTCCTAAGGCACATCTTCCGCACTGATGCGGTTGAGCCAACTACGCCACTGGAGAATTTAAAAGTGATTACAGATTGAGTGTTTGTCCCCACGGACGGCATTACAGCCGTAACGCTGACGCGCTTCCATACATTACCAGTAGAAGGAGCTTCTATTGCTAAGTTTCTCAAAGTTCCGCCAGATCCTCCTCGAGAATCTATATATAATATAACAGGCGCATTCGATTTTATATCTGCGCTGAATGTATATGTCTCTCCAGTCTTGAAATACTCAGTCAGGTGTTTTTGAGCAAACAAATACATGTTGTTATTTCCTGCACCGACAGTTCCGGTAGGAACGACTTTTGCAGTGATTGTAGATTCAAGAAAACCATCTGAATTAACTGCTGATGCAAAATTTAAAGCAGACGAATAGTCGGTACTGTCAAAAACTATCCCCTTTTTACTTCCAAGCAACAGATTTAGCGAATCGCTCGTGCCATCCGTACCTACCCTCGACACGGCATAACTCTTCGTGGTGGTTGGTGGATTGCCGCTGTAAGTCACCATCGTTCGGCTCCACAGGTATTGCCCCTGCGACAGCGTGGGGATCGTCGTTTCCGTGAACGTGCTGTCGTTGGGTTGCGACGCACCGTGATCGGTGGAGTAGGTTACTGACTGCGATGTGATGGTGGAGGACTGTCCCGGCTGCCCCTGGCGGATAGGGATGCAGACAGTACCTTTGAAGAGCGCCCCGTTGCCGGTGCTGTGAACGTAGGTTGTCTGCCAGATGTACTTACCCTCCTCCCATTGTGGCGGCTCGGTGCTCCAGTCGTTGTAGTTGCTGATATTGCCGCTGCTGTCAAGCGAAGGTAATGCCGGAGCCTCGGTGCCGGAGGTGTGCAGGATGTAGAGCACATCGGTATTGTCGATGTTGTTTGACAGCACATCGCCCAGCGTCCTGTCGTCGCCGGAGCCATCGTCGTATGTGGATAGGGAGGAGATTGAGCCAGCCACGACAAGCCCTTTCCCTTGCCTATAGTCCAGATAATGCTTCGCGCTCGAAGTGCCCAGACGGAAATAGATCTGTCCGGTTTTTGGGTCGTACCCGAAGGACACCCCTGCCCGGTCTTCAAGTGAGAAACTGTTGATGCCGGAGTAGAGTTTTATGCTGGGTGAATCCGCATCAACCGTGCTGAACACCATAGCGCTGCGGCGCTCCTTGTTTGCATCGCTCCCCTGATAACCCAACTGGCATATCTCGTCACCTTCTTGCGGAATGCCCGAATTAGCCGCGCAATTCGTCTTGGAAAGCTCTATGTAGCCATACTTGTTGCCTGTGTTCTCATCCGTAAGCGCATCATTGCTCACCGCCGTCACCGCGCGCCAATAGTATTGGTTCATCACTTTCTGATGAGTACCCTCTTCGATGTCGAAACTCTCGCAAATCGCCTGATCCCCCACGATGAACATGCACTTCGTCTTTTCACCGTCCTGCTCCGTAAGGAAATAGCATCGGTATGCGTCGGAGGTCTCTACAACCCTCACGCACTTAATTCCACCGCCTGGAGTGATATACTGCTTTCCGGCAAGCACATTCGACTTCACAATAGTCAGCTCCTCGAAAAACGCCTTCACGCGCACATACAGCCTCGCCACCTCCGCAAACGAACCCCCATCCGCATCCATGCCGAACATACCGCCGGAAGCACCAGGAGAATATTCGCCGATCTCCAGCCCTTTCTCGAATGTGATTTTTCCTTTGGCCACATCATCTGCCAGACGGCTGAGAAACTGATCCCGAACCGGGCTGTCCTCGTCAAGATCATATGCCTTCTGCGCATGTTCCGCTTCCGTGGCATTATCGGCGGTCTGGGCGTGGGCGGCTTCATCCGCTGTCGCGGCATTATCGGCGGCAAGCGCATGCTCGGCTTCCTTCGCGTTCCCGGCCTCCTCCGCATAGTCCGCTTTATCGGCCCGGGCTGCATGCGCCGCTTCCCTCACCACATCACCGGCGAGACCGCCACCTCTGTTTGCAACTATTCCGCTTTCACCGGATTTAGCACTCTCCTTAGCCTTCTTTAATATTTTAACGTCAATCATTCCAGACCTCCTTTATGGTTAATTCCGCATAATTTTCGATAAGATTGCGGCTGATACTTTGAACATAGAATTTTTTATCCGCCATGGCGGGATGAACATACGTGTGGAACCGGTCAACTGTCTCGTCGCTGTCATCGAGCTTTTGCGTCATGAGTATGCGCGGTTTGTGATATTCGGTATAGTAGCTGTCAACATAAAGCTGCTCCGCTTTCGCCTGTTGCTGCTTCGTATGGTCGTAGATCGACAGCACCCCATTGCCGGTCGACACATCCAGCGGTGTCGACAGCCTTATGTTATCCGGGATGCCTAACTCCTGACATTCCGCGAGTGTCAACGCACTGTTGATCTCGAAATTGATGTCATCCTTGCGGTTCACGAACTTTTCGCGCGTGTCGCTCATGTAGACTATATCGCTGTTATCCACATTGTTTATCTGCCCGTTGTCGCTATAGATTTTCATCTCGAAGTCCTTAACGAAAATACTGCTGACATTGGCGAGCAGCGGTATGCCGGTTGTCGTTTTGTCCGGCCGATACCAGAGGTTAGGAAATTTGACCGCCGTTCCCGTCCATTGGGAATTTATCGGCCCGAGTATCATAAACCGGACAGCGCCACTGAGTTTGTCGCTCTTCTTTATCGGTATGGCGGTTCCTTCAGCGTCGATCCCCAACTTGTAGCTGATATTGTTCTGAAGGTCGAACTCCGTACCGATAACGTAATCCCCGATTTTCGGATTGAAGCCGATGGTGAAACTCTGGCTGTAGTATTCCTGATCGTTCGCGCATTGTTCGCGCGTCTTATATTTCCGCCATTCAAAATCCGGGATCTGCCCGTCTGTTCCCGTCTCTACCACGCATTTGTCACCTATGATAAGCATGCAGGCCAGTACCGGAACTTTGGAAACAGTATCTTCCCTGAAGCTGTCGCCAGAGATGAAAGGATATATCTGCGGTCCCGTCCCGGTATAAGGAACCAGCCCGCGGTCTACCGTCTCATCCCATACCGGATCGGCAAACGGCGTCGCCGCTTTGAAATACTGCTGCGTGTAATAGCGTCCGTCACCGTTATTGCGGCTGGGAACGGTATTGTGCCAGGGGTGTGATTTATCAGGCCAGGGATCGCGATTATGAAGATTCTTGTATGTGTCGGAAAACCACATGTTCGGGTTCAGTATCAGACCGCCCGAGATTACGATATAGTTTGTGGTGCTGTCATCGGAAGGTGAGTACACACCTCCGCTTATGCCGCCGTTATATATCGCGCACGGAGCCGCCGACAGAAGGCTCTCCTCAGTCGGAAATGTCTCCTGCGCTGTCTCCTTACCGTTGCCGTTCACGCTTATAACCAGATAATTTGTCATATCGACTTTCGATATGATGGAGTTATCTTTCCGGTCTGGTGTCATATCAACTTTTCCAAGGGCCATGATCGCCGCACACGGTCCCTTCGCCATACGGTTCGGAAGCGCCTGCTGGTTGGCATTCCCCTGGCAGTACTTGTCGATAAAATCCCGCCCTGTGCCCGGCTCGGGGAAAGTCCACTGCGGATTGTTCTTCACCTGCACATACCAGTCGGTCACCGTCGCGCCCTCGAAGTCGGTTGGCTTGTCATGCGTCATGGCGTAGAACGCGTTGAATGCCGAGACACCCTCTCCATCCGCGGAATATTCCGTCATGTATTTCTGCTTGTTGGTGTACGGCGAAGTCAGATCGCTGTCTTCGAGCGGGCTTTTTACCAGGCTCTCGATGTTCTCGGTCTTGCATGTGAGGATAATCTGGTTGAACACCTCGCCGATACTGATGGAGGTGTCGCAGGATGCCGCATTTTCAAGAGCGATCTCCACACAGCTGCGCGTGGTGTTCTTTACGGTACCGGATTTCAGTCCGCGCCACGATATGGACGTAGCGTCATCCTTTATCGTCTCCCATGAGAAGATGTGGAACTGCAACCCGTCCTGAACGATATGCAGGTTGAGATATTTGAGGATGGTTTCCAGCACCTCGTCCTGCTGCCATACGTTATCCTCATCGTCGCCTAAAAACAACAGCTCGGAGACCGACACACCCTTGAATATGCCATAGCGGTCGGAGGTGGCGGTCAGGGCTTTGCTACCATCGTAATAATATTCCGTGGTGCCGCAGCCGGTAATGTCGAGACCGCTGCATCCTCCGTCGAGAATCTCAAGCATGATGTCATTGAAACTGCGCATGTCGGCATCAGCCTTCACCTCCGCGTACAACACGCCGGGTCCGCCGATATTGCGGTACTTGGAATATTGCAGTGAGGAAAGCACGTCGATGCACGAGATCTCCAGCTCGTCGTAGACCTCGTTGTAGCTCTGGGAATATACCTGCGGCTCGATAAATCCGGCGAACACACATCTGTCACCCCTGAATATGTTTACAACGGCATCCCGGCACGATGCACAGAAAAACTCCTTGATGAAGTCGCGCGTAAGAAGCCGGATGGTTGCCTCGCTCCGCAGCAGATGGTCGAACGTATCGTTCACACTGCTGCTGATTTCCACCGGATTTGTAGAGAAAAAGATGTTTCCCCCTTCAGCTCCGATCTCAACCTGCTGCGTCCGGCTGTTGCCGGTGACGATATGGACCGTCACCGTCTCGCCTGCCTGAGTTAAAAAACTTCCGTAAAAATACATGGCTGTCAAAGTTTAATGTTTGTGCGTCTGCCCGATTTGCTTGCGATCCGGGTCTCGTTCGCAAGCACGCATACTATGTCGCGTCCCGATGCCCGCAGCGTGCCGCCGACGATTACCGGTGCACCTACAGGGTTGAGCCAGGTGCGCAGATCGCTGAGAGGTGCCACCACCTCCGGATTGTTCGATGCACCGGCATACTCGCCGATAAGTCCGACGGTCGGACCGCTGATGATACCGCCGTTGGCGAAAGCAGGCAGGTTCTTGACGCTCGTCACCATCGATGTAAGCTGTGCGAGCCCGAGTGCGCCAAAGCCCAGCCAGGCTATAGGTCCGAGAGAAGCCGCCTGAGAGGATGCTGTGGCAAATCCCTGGATCATGGTGGCGATGGCCTGCGCCATGATTCCCACGATATTCAGCTGCGGCAGCTCGAAGGCATCGCCGATTCCGGATATGGAATTGCCGATGGAGGACACAGCGTCGCACACCACCCCTTTTACATCCGCCCCCTCCTCCTTCCATTTCTCGTATGTGGCGATAAGTCCCTCGATACTTTCACGCTGGGAATCTGTGACGGGATTTTCGGTATCGTCGAGCATTTTGCGGAGCTCCCTGATCTTTTCCGTCAAGGCGTCTACTCCGATACCCTGGATCTTGATCTTGT
>CAZDWY010000009.1:0-72367 GCA_964509345.1 uncultured Alistipes sp. | reverse complement strand
TAATTCTTTACATCAAAATTTAACTTATCTAAATTAGTTTAGACAACTTCATTATAAAAAATCGCACCGACAATTTTTATCGGTGCGATTTTTTATAATAGAAAAGCCTAATTAAGCATTCTTCACTTTATCTACTACAGCTTTGAATGCCGCTGGATTATTAAGAGCGAGATCTGCGAGAACCTTTCGGTTGATCTCGATACCTGCTTTATGGATAAGTCCCATAAGTTTGCTGTATGACAGATCCTCCATACGGGCGGCTGCATTAATTCGCTGAATCCAAAGAGCACGGAAATTACGCTTTTTGTCCTTGCGGTCACGATAAGCATAAGTAAGACCCTTCTCCCATGTGTTCTTTGCTACGGTCCAAACATTACGACGGCATCCGTAGTATCCACGGGTAAGTTTAAGGATTTTTTTTCTGCGAGCTCTTGAAGCTACGTGGTTTACTGATCTTGGCATTTTTGTTCGATTTTTGACTGTGAGCGGCGATGGCTAATTGTTCGATTATTTTAGTGAGCCTTCGCTCTTTAAGCTACACATTCGGTTAGTGAAATTTTGTTGAACTTAAAATCGCTGATTGCTGTGACTTGCAGAAGCCGTCTGATTAGCGAAGACCGAGAAGCGCCTTAACCTGATGTTCGTCAACGCGTGCTACGGTGCCGAAATGGGTTAGGTTACGTTTCTGTTTTTTTGTTTTCTTCGTCAGGATGTGGCTCTTGAAAGCATGCTTTCTTTTGATTTTTCCTGATCCGGTAAGGGCGAACCTTTTTTTAGCACCGGAATTAGTTTTCATCTTTGGCATTTTGTAAAAATATTAAGTTGTACTTATAATTATTGCCGCAGCCATAGAGGGCGACAGATAATTCGCTATATAGGATTAACAATTATATTGTCGCTCAAGCAACGATAAGAGTTACACCTTCTTTTTAGGAGAAATCATTATTATCATACGTTTTCCTTCTAGAACAGGCATTTGCTCTACTTTACCCAACTCCTCAAGATCATTTGCAAAACGTAGAAGAAGAACTTCACCCTGCTCTTTGAATAAGATCGAACGACCTTTGAAGAATACATACGCTTTCACCTTTGATCCTTCCTGAAGAAAACTTTGGGCATGCTTTAGCTTAAAATTGTAGTCATGATCATCAGTTTGAGGACCAAAACGAATCTCCTTCACTACAACCTTGGTTGCCTTTGCTTTCTGCTCCTTCAAACGTTTTTTCTGCTGATAAAGAAACTTGGAATAATCAAGTATCTTGCATACAGGAGGTTGGGCAGTCGGAGAAATTTCTACAAGATCAAGCTCCAATTCATCAGCCATTTTTAAAGCCTGCTGGATAGAATAAACTCCATTTTCTACATTATCGCCCACCACTCTTACTTCGCGAGCGCGTATGCGATCATTGATAGCATACGGTTCCTCTTTACGTGGTGGACGGGGACCCTGAACCAGAGGACGCGTAGTTGTTGGACGTGGAGAGCCTGGACGAGAAGAAGCAAAACCACCTGGACGCGCTCCGGGAAAAGAGCTAGGGCGGGAAGAGCTACTTGTCGGACGAGGAGCTGATTGACCTTGGGGACGAGGAGCACCTGCCCCTTGGGGACGAGGAGCGCCTGTATTATGAGTTGGACGCGGAGCGCCTGAATGTTGTGGTTTTTTATCCATTAAATGGGTTAGTTGTATCTATTTTTAAGAATTGTCACTCAAGGTTTGCTACCTTCCTGGCAATTTCCTCGGCAAAGGTAGTAATTTTCATCGTACCTTTATCACCTTCTCCTTGTTTTCTTACAGAAACTTCACCATTTTCTGCTTCTTTTTCACCGACAATGAGCATATAGGGGATTCTACGCAACTCATTGTCGCGAATTTTACGTCCAATTTTTTCGTTGCGGTCATCTATTGTAACTCTGACATCTGCCGCTGTAAGCTGACGCGCTACCTCATATGCATAATCATTGTACTTCTCAGAAATTGGAAGAACTATCGCCTGATCCGGTGCCAGCCACAATGGGAATTTTCCGGCCGTATGTTCAAGTAGGACTGCCACGAAACGTTCAAGAGATCCAAAAGGTGCACGGTGGATCATAACCGGACGATGTTTTTGATTATCTGCTCCTGTATATTCAAGCTGGAAACGTTCCGGAAGATTGTAATCGACCTGTATGGTCCCAAGCTGCCAGCGGCGACCGATAGCATCCTTTACCATAAAGTCAAGTTTTGGTCCATAGAACGCAGCCTCACCAAGTTCTTTACGTGCCTTCAGACCTTTTTCTTCACAGGCCTCAATAATTGCAGTCTCAGCAAGATGCCAATTTTCATCGGAACCGATATACTTCTGCTTATTATTGGGATCTCTGAGAGAAATCTGTGCTTCAAAGTTATCAAAATCAAGAGCCTTGAAAATGTAGAAAATTATATCCATCACTTTCAAAAACTCATCTTTAATCTGATCAGGTGCACAGAATATATGCGCGTCATCTTGAGTGAAACCACGCACACGTGTCAAACCATGGAGTTCCCCAGTCTGCTCATATCTGTACACAGTTCCGAATTCTGCAAGTCGGAGCGGTAACTCACGGTATGAACGTGGAGACGTTTTGAATATCTCACAATGATGAGGGCAATTCATCGGTTTAAGCATATACTCCTCCCCTTCTTGTGGAGTATGAATCGGTTGGAAGGAATCCTTACCATACTTGGCGTAATGCCCAGAAGTAACATAAAGTTGCTTATTACCAATATGGGGCGTGATTACCTGCTGATAACCATATCGCTTCTGAATCTTTCGAAGGAACTGTTCAAGGCGGTCACGAAGAGCTGCGCCTTTGGGAAGCCAAAGCGGAAGTCCGGCACCTACATTCTGAGAGAAAGCGAAGAGTTCCATTTCTTTGCCAAGCTTACGGTGATCACGTTTCTTGGCTTCTTCAAGCATAGCCAGATATTCATCAAGCATTTTCTTCTTGGGGAAAGTGATGCCGTATACTCGAACAAGCTGATTACGCTTTTCATCACCACGCCAATATGCACCGGCAAGTGACATGATTTTCACAGCTTTTATTATACCCGTTGACGGGATATGCGGTCCACGACATAGATCAGTGAATGCGCCCTGAGTATAAGTCGTGATATGACCATCCTCCAGCTCAGAAATAAGCTCGCATTTATACTCCTCCTTGCGGTCACCAAATGCTTTGAGCGCATCTTCTTTGGTAATATCAGCACGAACTATAGCTTCATCCCTTTTCGCGAGTTCAAGCATCTTTGCCTCGATCGCAGGAAAATCCGCTGCAGTAATGGAATGACCGTTAGGATCTATATCATAATAAAAGCCATTTTCTATAGCTGGACCGATTCCAAATTTTACGCCAGGATACATTTCCTGAAGTGCCTCTGCAAGAAGATGGGCTGAACTATGCCAAAACGCATGCTTCCCCTCAGGATCTTCCCATTTATAAAGTTTTATGCTTGAATCGGAATTGATTGGGCGTGTAAGATCCCATTCCTGATCATTAACAGAAGCGGCAAGAACATCACGTGCCAACTGAGATGAAAGACTTTGGGCAATCTGAAGCGGAGTAACACCTTCCTCAAACTGCTTAACTGAATTGTCCGGAAATGTGATATTAATCATCATTAATAGTTTTGTTTATCAACATATTGCCATCAACAACATGGCAATCAAACAAATGTTTCCCATATTAAGGCTCCAATGCCATTGAAAAACGGCACAAATTTACAAAAAAACTTTCCGTTCTACAAACCTTACGACTTCATTTATCTACTATTAACTTAAATTTAAGTCAGCCCATTTCACGATAACATGCAAGTACTCATTAAAATAAAGCATCGCCCTAATTTATTAAATCAGAGCGATGCTGCAATTAATGACTTTTATAAATAATTCAGTTATAACAGAAGCATTATAATTAGAACAATGACCATGATACAGTAAGACCCGCCATAACAATTGCGACCATTGACATAAGCTTGATCAGGATGTTAAGTGAGGGACCGGATGTATCCTTAAAGGGATCACCGACAGTATCGCCCACTACAGTGGCTTTGTGAACTTCACTACCTTTACCCCCAAAATTACCTTCCTCTATAAACTTTTTAGCATTATCCCATGCACCACCGGAATTCGCCATAAAGATAGCTAATACGAAACCAGCGGAGAGACCCCCTACAAGCAGACCGATCACACCGGGGACACCAAATACAATACCTGTAAGAATAGGAGCAATAATTGCTAAAAGCGATGGGAAGACCATCTCGCGCTGAGCCCCGAGAGTAGAAATCTGAACACAACGAGCATAATCCGGTTCAGATTCGCCTGTAAGAATGCCTTTGATTTCACGGAACTGACGGCGAACCTCCTCAACCATATGAGCGGCGGCTCGGCCAACCGCATTCATTGTGAGACCGCAGAAGAGGAAAGCCATCATGGAACCAATAAACATACCGGACAACACCTTTGGATTCATTAGATTCACATCAAAATATGTCATAAAATCCGTAAAAGTTGCTTCATGAATCGGCTTATCCATTCCACCCAGATTTATCGCAGTCTGACCAAGACGGGAAAGACCGATGCGAATTTCTTCAATATATGAGGCAAGCAGAGCTAAACCGGTAAGTGCAGCAGAGCCGATAGCAAAACCTTTACCCGTCGCTGCGGTTGTATTACCCAGAGAATCAAGTGCATCTGTCCTACGACGAACATCCTCTCCAAGACCACTCATCTCTGCATTTCCTCCAGCATTATCCGCGATAGGACCATATGCATCAGTTGCAAGAGTGATACCAAGCGTCGAGAGCATTCCGACTGCTGCAATACCAATACCATATAGACCCATACTTACATTTGCGAAGTCAAAACCAGAGGCCAACCAGTAAGACAGAATAATACCGACTACGACAGCCAGTACAGGAATTGCAGTAGAAACCATACCCAGACCTACACCTGAGATAATCACAGTCGCGGGTCCAGTCTTTCCACTTTCTGCCAATCTACGGGTCGGTGCATAACTCTGAGAGGTATAGTATTCTGTGGAACGCCCGATGACGATACCCACCAATAAACCGATTACTACTGAAAGTGAAATATTAACCCAATTATTAAGACCAAGTAGCCAAAGAATCAGGAAAGTCGCTCCAACTATCAGTAGTGAACTCAAATTGGTTCCAAGTGACAACGAATTAAGGAGATCTTTCATCTTCGCATTCTCACTAGTCTTAACCGAGAAAATACCGATTATTGACAGAACTATACCAACAGCTGCAATAAGCATAGGAGCCAAAACAGCTTTAAACTGCATTACAGTATCATCACTTGCCATATATGCAGCAGCTCCAAGTGCGGATGTCGCAAGAATTGATCCGCAATACGACTCATAAAGGTCTGCGCCCATACCTGCTACATCACCTACATTATCGCCTACATTGTCCGCAATAGTTGCGGGATTACGCGGATCATCCTCAGGAATACCTGCTTCTACTTTGCCAACAAGATCAGCACCGACATCAGCAGCTTTTGTATATATACCGCCACCAACACGTGCAAATAAGGCCTGTGTCGACGCGCCCATGCCGAAAGTCAGCATCGTAGTTGTTATCATGCACAATTTAGCTGTCGGAGTATAAGGATCTTCAGGAACGAACCAATCCAACACCAGATACCAGAAAGAGATGTCAAATAATCCAAGGCCCACAACGACAAGCCCCATTACCGCTCCGCTTCGGAATGCGACACGCAAACCGGAATTCAATGATTTACGAGCGGCATTAGCAGTACGTGCAGACGCATAGGTCGCCGTTTTCATCCCCATAAATCCAGACAACCCCGAGAAGAAACCACCAGTCAGAAACGCAACTGGAACCCAAGGATTCTGGAGTTGGAATCCATAGGCCATTATGGAAAACAAGATAACCAAACCCAAAAATACGAGCCCTACAATTTTGTACTGCTGCTTCAAATACGACATGGCTCCCTGACGCACATATGAAGCAATTTTCTGCATGGTAGGAGTACCCTCGCTTTCACGCATCATCTGCCGATAGAAAAACCAAGCGAGCAGAAGGGCTAACACGGATGCGGCAGGCACAATCCAAAATAGCAATTTTTCCATGATATTAATATTAAAATTTTTAATTAAATATTATTTAAACTAAGTATCGGGAGAAAGACGTTTTTATATTACGCGAAACATCTCCATATCCGCAATTCTCATTCCATGAAATTTATGAAAATCACAAAACTATAAAATTCGTTGCGCTCTATAACAATGAGTGCAAAGTTAGCATAAATTCAGCAAATGGCGGTGTCATTCATGGCATTTTTTTTGCAGATATTCACAAAAAAACATTCTAAAAACACTAATTTTGTACTTCCACATACCTTATTTAGATTAGTTCAGACGAACTTAGCGACATCGTTAAACGTTTAAGGTATAAAATCCTCTCCTATAAGTCTGAGGTATGATTTATTTAATAGAACCGTTCAACTATAAGACAGAATGTATGGCACGAGAAAACAGTAACAGAGTCCAGGTACCCTCTGCCATGAGGGTAGTGTTTGGAATCATAATGATTATAATTTATGTAGGAATGGGAATTCTGCTATTGATTAATTTTTTCGATTGGCACGGTGAAGTTCTACTCTGGCTTAGATGGATTGCAGGTATAATGTTTATTGTATATGGCATTTGGCGTGCCATCCGCCAATTTTGGGGAATTGACAGTAGTATCTGACATAATTTGTTATATCATAACAGCGCCGCTGAACTTTATTTTGAGTCAGCGGCGCTGTTACTATTGCAAAAAAAACAAAAAAACTATAACTTTGACGAGGCAAATTTACCAATGATAATTTAACTTTCACTATCTTTGCATAATATCTGGCCACATTTGGCAGATGCATGATAACATAAGTCAGAATATGAAAACAATTCATTTGTTGCTCACAACAATTCTTTGTATCGGATGCTTTTCAGCCTGCAAAAACAAAAGCAATACCGAGATTTCAAAAGGAAATACTTCTACTTCAGGAGTCGTCATTATGGCCTGTGACGCTTCTTTTGAGAACATCTTGGAACAAGAAATTGAAGTTTTTGAGTATATATATTCTCAAGCTAATGTTTTGTCTTATTACATAGACGAAAAAGCTTGCATTGACTCTTTATTATTCGGCAAAGCTCGGTTGGCAGTGGTATCTCATGAACTAACAAAAGATCAATTAAAATACCTGACATCAAAGAAACGGTCTGTTAGAACTCAACAGATAGCCGTAGACGCGGTTGCCGTGATTGTAAATCCAGATAACCCCATCGATAATCTTTCACTTAACGACATAACAGATATCCTTACAGGCGAAATTTCAACCTGGAACGACCTATATCCTACACAACTCGGCAACATCCAAGTCGTGTTCGATCACAATGGATCATCGATAGTAAAATACATGACCGACAGCCTCCTCAATGGAAAACAATTCGCTGAAAACGTATATTCTGCAGAGACCATGCAAGGAGTTTTCGATGCTGTCAAAGAGCGAAAAAATGCAATAGGCTTCGTAGGTGTAAGTTGGATTTCAGCAGATCTTAAAACTGCCGATATGCCCGCAGCCGAACGTGTCAAGACACTGGAAGCGAACGACACTACTGCTACAATATTCTCTAATGACGTAAAAGTACTCGGTATAAATAGAAACGACTCACCAATAGCATATAAGCCCTATCAGGCATATATATTTGACGGGAGTTACCCACTGTTCAGACCCATATATATGATAAATACCGGAGGAGCTGGTTCATTAGCCAACGGATTCTTCGTATTCGTAACATCATTTCGAGGACAGAAACTTATGATGAGTACAGGCGTATTGCCAGCCACAGTCCATCGCCGTATGGTATCAGTAGACTAATAGATATAATTACACTGAATATAAATTAAAACATTTTAGATACATGAAAAATAAATTTGTGTTATCCCTACTTCTGGGATCCGCTTTGGGAATGTCTGCCCAAGGTTTCAAAGATGGCGTAGAATATTATCGTGCTGACCAGCCTGAAGAGGCGGCCATAATTCTCACCAATACGATGAATGACCCCGGAACAGATCAAGCAACAGCATATTATTATCTCGGTCAGATCGCGCTTAAGAATGGCGATAAATCTGCTGCTCAAGATTTTTTCAACAAGGGTATTGCTGCTAATGCTGAAAACCCTTATAATTATATCGGGCTGGCATCATTAGCACTAGCTAACGGCTCTCCATCTGAAGCTAACGGACACTTGAAGAACGCAAGAAGTCATGCGAAAAAGAACCCAGACGTGCTAACTGAGATTGCTCGAATCTATTTTGTTGCTGATCCATCAAGTTATGCCGATGATATTGATAAGGCTCTGGCTGAGGCTAAAAAAGTTAAAAAAAATGCACCCGCACCGTTCATTTTGGAAGGAGACCGCCTTGCCAAAACAAATGTTGGAGAAGCTGCCGGCATGTATGAGATGGCAGCTCAATTCGATACAGCTTTGGAACATCCAGAAGCATATGTGAAATATGCACGTACATATTTCCCCGTAAATCCGCAGTATGCAATCCAAAAGCTTCAAGACCTTTTGAAACTACAGCCTAATTCTGCACTTGCACAGCGAGAGTTAGCCGAAAAATATTACGATAACAACCAGCTGACAATGGCTGCAGAACAATACGAAAAATATATCAAAAATCCCAATAGTTTCAAAAAGGACAAACAACGTCTGGTGGGTCTTCTCTTCTTTGCAAAAAGATATGACGAAAGCTACGATCTTGCTTCAGAACTCCTCGCAGAAGATCCTGCCAATTTCTATATGCAGCGCTTACAATTCTACAATAAAAAAGCTCTTGAACAGAACGAAGCTGCTCAGCAAGCTGCTCAGCGACTATTCTCAAATCCCAAAGCAGAATTAAACTCTCAGGACTACATTCAGTATGGAGAATTACTTCAAACAATGGGTAAGGATACGCTCGCCGTTGATATGTATGAAAAAGCAGTAGAGATCACCCCTGAGAAAACAGCCCTCCTCAAAGACCTAAGCAGCGCATATTCTACAGCAAAAATGTACGATAAAGCAGCTGATACGATGTCCAAATTTATTGATTCTGAAGGAGATGAAGCGAATCCTAATGATATCTTAGCTTTGGCTCGCCGATATCAGAATCTCGCAATATCATATATGGAGACTGATACTGTCGCTTCGCAGTCAGCAGCAGATAAAGCACTTGTAACCATAGATAAGGTTATTGCCCGCATTCCCGATAACCCTCTTGTACTCAACACCAAAAGTGATATTATCCGTGTTAAATCTATGGGTATTGTAACACCTGAAGTTGTGCTTGCAGATGAAGCAACCCTCGGTGTACTTGATGCAGACCCGGCAAACCTTGAACGTAGAAAAAATATCTACACCAGTATTTACGGACGTCTCGGCAACTATTATCTTAACGGTGCCGGAAAAGATGTTTCCAAAGCTAAGGCATATTTCGAGAAGTTCTACCAATTGAGTCCCTCTGATGATCTACGGACATTCATTGACGGATTACAAGCAGAATAATCCGTCATAATAAAACAAACAGCAGGCTCCCGACTATGTGGGAGCCTGCTGTTTGTTTTATTAATCTCATACCAAAACGCTTCACTCCACGCCCACGACATCTCAATTTTTCATCAAAAACTATACACGGATTCTATATCTTTTTGGCAAACAATTCGTAAATTTGCAAAATGGAGCAGAACAGTAATAATAGGTCTCAAAGAAGCGGAAACGGTACCCGTACCGGAGCAAATAACAATACTGGTGACGTACCGGGACGTATTCCACCACGCGATATTGAAGTTGAAGAAGCCGTTTTAGGAGCTTTAATGCTGGAAAAGGATGCATATACCATAATATGCGACCTTCTCAAGCCTGAGAGTTTCTATGATCCCCGCCATCAACTGATTTACGTCGCTGTTCAGCAGCTTGGAGCATCTCAGCAACCAATCGACATGCTTACTGTCACAGAACGGCTCAGAGCAAATAAGACACTTGATGAAGTTGGTGGTCCTGTGTATATATCGGCTCTCACCTCAAAGGTCGCTTCCGGTGCACATGTTGAATTCCACGCACGTATTGTTGCACAGAAATATCTCGCACGTGAACTTATAAATTTCTCCTCTACAATAGAAGGGAAGGCTTATGATGAAAGCAATGACGTCGATGATCTTCTTCAAGAGGCAGAAGGTAAACTTTTCGAGATATCGCAGCGTAATGTTAAAAAGGATGTTACTCAGATTAACCCTGTTATTAAACAGGCGATTGAACAGATTCAAGCCGCTTCCAACCGCGAAACAGGTCTATCTGGTCTTGCTACAAATTTCCACGAATTGGACAAACTTACATCTGGGTGGCAGAATTCCGATTTGATCATTATTGCCGCACGTCCGGCTATGGGAAAAACGGCCTTTGTACTGTCTATGGCTAAAAACATGGCTGTTGACAACAATACTCCAGTTGCCATATTCTCGCTTGAGATGAGCAATGTACAACTTGTAAACCGATTGATAAGCAACGCGTGCGAAATTGAAGGCGAAAAAATAAAAAGCGGACGTCTCGATCAACGTGATTGGGAGAAACTTCAGGCAGGGGTAAAAAAACTGTATGACGCTCCTTTGTTTGTAGATGACACCCCTTCCCTATCGATATTTGAGCTTCGCACCAAAGCTCGTCGTCTTGTCAGAGAGCATCATGTTAGAATTCTGGTTATCGACTACCTCCAGTTGATGAATGCATCTGGAATGAAGTTCGGCTCCCGCGAACAAGAAGTCTCCATGATTTCTCGCAACTTAAAACAACTTGCCAAAGAACTAAACATACCTATAATAGCACTCTCCCAGCTTAATCGCTCTGTAGAAAGCCGTGGAACAGACAGCCAGTCCAAGCGCCCGCAGTTGAGCGATCTTCGTGAGTCTGGAGCAATAGAGCAAGACGCGGATATCGTATGCTTCATACATAGACCTGAATATTACCTACATTCAGCTCAAGATATGGAAGGCAACGACATCCGAGGACTTGCACTATTTATAGTTGCAAAACATCGAAGTGGTAAGGTTGATGATGTAAAGATGCGTTTTGTCAATCAATTTGCCAGATTTCAGAACTGGGATGAAAATGATCTATCCACACATACTGTTGTCCCATCACGCCTGAATTCCGAAGGAAATGATATCGACGACCCATTCGCTGCTGAAAACCCGTTGTCAGGAGGAACGGCAGATCTGGGATCAGACAATGATGCACCGTTCTAATCCCTTTCCCATCGTTTTCTTATAGGGAAACGACATGGATGAATTAACAGGCGTAGTGAGGTGCTATAGTTAAAGTATGCCCATATCCAATTGATTAGTACTGTAATCTTATTACGCATTCCAAGTAGGGAGATCAAGTGAACGAACATCCATACCAACCACGCCACTATCCCACTTATATGTCCGTTTTTAAGGTCTACTACAGCTCGGTTTCTTCCGATTGTAGCCATAGAGCCCTTGTCGTTATATCTGAATTCCTTTAATCTCCGATTCCCAGATATATCTGACTGATTCAGATTAGATGCGACAAGTCTTCCTTGCTGAATAGCGACCTGTGCCAATTGAGGGTGACCCTGAGGAAATTCAGGATCCACACCTTCCATTAACGAAATATCCCCAAGAGCATACACATCATCTAAACCAATAACTTTACAATAACCGTCAATCAACCAGCGGCGTCCACGTCCAAGAATATCAGATGACAGATTATTTCCATTCTCCCCTTTTATTGTAAAATCAACACCGGTTACACCTGCTGTCCATATCAACAATGAGCATTCCATGATACTGCCATCAGATAAAGTTACCTTCCCGTCTTCGTACCCCTTCATATTCACGCCAAGCTTTACATCGACCATGAGCGATTCCAGATCGTGTAAAGCTCTCGCAGAAGACTTTTCACTCATCGTTCCAAGAAGCCGTGCATTCCCTTCTACAATGGTTACATTAAGATTTTCCTGAGGAATCGAGGGATACTCCCGTGGCAGTACATAACGTTTCATCTCACCTATTGCACCGGCCATCTCCACACCTGTAGGTCCGCCACCGACTACTACAAAATCAAGCATTTTTTTCTGCTTTTCCGGATCTTTTTCTATTGATGCATGTTCAAGAATATCTAGAATGTCATTTCTACATCTTAATGCCTCTGCCGTTGATTTTAGCGTATAGACAGTCTTTTCCAACTCCGGCATATTGAAAAAGTTATTTGTTGTACCACAGCACATCAATAGAATATCATATGGCAAGACCTCTTCGTCTGTATAAATACGTTTAGATGCCGTATCAATAGTTTTAACCTCACCCATATGGAAGGTTATATTATTTTTCTTTCGTTTACGCAATTCTCTGCGCAGAGGGAAACAGATACTTGCTGGATCCAGACCGGCAGATGCCACTTGATAAAAGAGAGGAGGGAAACAATGATAATTATCTTTGTCAACTACTGTGATATCATATTTATTTGCGTCAATATGTTTCACAAAATTAAGACCGGCGAATCCACCTCCGATAACAACAATTCTTTTTTTTGTCTCTCCATATTTTTGATCCTCTTTCATAACTGTACATCATATTAACACACCATCAGATGAATGATTGGTGACCGTTTAACACTATATTATTTTAACAAATAATTACATAATAGAGTTCTATCTGACCACTATTTATCCACTAGTACAGTATTGATAGATTTATGTTCATTGAAGAAAATTACTTCCCTGTCATAAGAACTCATAATTTCCGGTTAAAATGTACGTTAATATATCATCTGGACAAACATCTCATACCCCTAAACACCGGATAACCCGTATGAAGATATACATTAAAATATTATATACCATAATTCTCTTATTTACATCAGCAATTTATTCTGATGCTCAAGTCAAAATTCACGGAAAAGTGATAGAGTATGATGACTCCCCACTTGAGTTTGTTACAGTCAGAATTGATGGAACCGCAATCGGAACCAACACTGGTCTGGACGGGACATACCAACTATCGTGCCCTTCACCGGCTAATGACACTTTAGTTGTAGTGTTTTCATGTATAGGATATGAAGAGTTAAGGCGTACACTTATCGCCCCTAAAGGAGACCTCGCACTTAATGTTCGCATGCATCAAAAAAGTACTGACCTCAAAGAAATTGAAGTCACTGATTTCCGCAAGCAGACGAATCAGATGCAAACGCTTGACACTGACAGTTATAAACTTGCAGCAGATGCTACGGGAGGCAGTATAGAATCAATGCTGTCTACTCTTGCAGGTGTGAATTCCAACAACGAAATGTCAAGCCAGTATTCTGTTCGTGGAGGCACATATGATGAAAACTCTGTATACATCAACGGAATAGAGGTCTATCGTCCACAGTTGATTTCTTCCGGACAACAGGAAGGATTAAGCGTCATAAATCCAGATATGGTAGGAGCGGTCAGTTTCTCCACCGGAGGCTTTGGAGTAGAATATGGCGATAAAATGTCATCGGCTCTTGATATCACATATCGTGAGCCTGAGACTTTCGAGGGCGCAATAAGCGCAAGCCTTATGGGCGCATCCTTATCAATCGGTCAAAGTTCCAAAAAATTTTCCCAACTTCATGGAATACGGTATAAACGGAATTCGTCACTACTGAGTTCATTGGAAACTAAAGGGGAATATGATCCAAACTTTTTTGACTATCAGACTAATTTAAACCTCAAGCTCACTAACCGCATAAAAATTTCATTCCTTGGGAATATTGCGATCAATAATTACAAATTCACTCCTGTTAACCGTGAGACAAACTTCGGTACCTCAAATGACGCGAAACAATTTAAAGTCTATTTTGATGGACATGAGAAAGACCGGTTTGAAACATATTTCGGGGCACTGAATCTATCATACAATCATTCCAAAAGTACACAATTTTCCCTGCTGGCTTCTGGATATTTAACGAATGAGCTTGTGTCATATGATATCAGTGGTGAATATTGGCTGGATCAAGCCGGAACCACAGGTGAGGGCAACCCAGATAATGCAATTGGAGGTGAACTTGGTGTAGGACGCTATCATGAGCATGCAAGAAATCGACTTAAAATAGGAGTGTTCTCACTCGGAGTACAAGGTCGTACTTCACTTAATCACCATAATCTTATTTATGGCATAAACTTTAACCATCAGACAATGATGGAGCGCACCCGTGAATGGGAATTACGCGATTCCGCTGGATACACACTGCCATCTGATGGACAAAATATACACATGATATACAATCTAATATCAAATCAGAATATATCAACCAATCGAATGTCCCTATATATAGCTGATTCATACCGTTTAAATACTTCTGCCGGTTATTTTGCCCTGAATGCAGGGCTTAGAGTTTCATACTGGGACTATAACAAGGAATTTTTAGTATCACCAAGAGCGAATGTAGCTTTTGTGCCCGAACGCAACAATTCCGTGACACTCCGTTTTGCGACAGGTCTTTACTATCAACAACCATTTTACAAAGAATTCCGCCAGCCATTAGAGGATCAGAACGGAAACACTGTCGTACACCTAAATTCTGATATTAAGTCTCAACAGAGTGTTCATTTTATATTAGGAGCCGATTATACATTCCGTATGTTCGACCGTCCATTCAAACTGTCAGGAGAAGCATACTACAAGAAACTAAACAATCTTATTCCATACGAAATAGATAATTTGAAAATCGTTTATTCCGGCGAAAACACTACTAATGGTTACACAGCTGGTCTGGATATGAAACTTTTCGGGCAGTTTGTACCTGGAACAGACTCTTGGATCAGTTTTTCATTAATGAAAACAGGTGAGAAATTAAATGGTATTGTTGTTCCTCGCCCCACAGATCAGCGATATTCTATGGCACTGTTTTTTACCGATTATTTTCCAAAGTTTCCCAAATTAAAGTTTTCTTTGCGAGGTATTTTCTCAGATGGTCTTCCTACCACTGCGCCACATTCATCTCGTGATAAAGGATATTTCCGGGCTCCAGCATATAAACGCGTTGATATAGGGCTAAGCTATGCTCTCCTATCACCATCGAAAGATGGTGGTCATAGAACTGGTATGCACCGCTGGTTCAAAAGTATCTGGCTAGGGGTTGATGTGTTTAATCTCCTTGATATTTCCAATGTCTCAAGCTACTACTGGGTAACAGATGTCAACGATATTCAATATGCAGTGCCAAACTATCTGACACGTAGACAGTTTAATGTACGTCTGACGTTTGATTTCTAAAACATCACTCTATGAGTAAGACACAGCTAAAAAAAGAGATCAAGTCATTGCCACGTGAGCAACTCGAACAAATGATCATTGAGGCATACGATGCTCGTAAAGAAATCAAAATATATTTTGATTTCTTTCTCAATCCTGATGTTGAAAAGTTAATCGACCGTTATAATATAGAAGTTACTAAAGAGTTTAATCGAAATAAACGCGGATATTCCAAAGCAAGAATTACAAACCTGCGCAGACTATATAAAGAATTCAAGGCTTTCCATGCCGGATTCGACAAAGAGATAGAATTACTTATGCATATAATCATTATTGCACTAAGAAGCGAACGAGTCTTTAACTTTTCTGAAACGATGATGCGTGGAATAGGGTCTTTATTAAAAGAACTTGTACTTTTAAGTGACGCAAATCTGGTTGCAGACAAGGTTATATCTGATCTCACAACATTACTTGACGATAATGCCACGGGTACCCGATATTTCCGAAGATATTTGCGTGAACAACTTGAGAGCATCCGCCCGACGGAACTTTTACAGATATAGAACTCTCTCATCAGTGACAAGTTACTTCCCACGACAATCTGCACCATATAGTCCATATCACACAGTTCGCGGTAAGTTATCACTAACTATTTCCTGTTATCAGTTTTTTCGCTAAATTTGTGGTTTAAAATCATGATACAGAAACTTACTCGCATAATATTATTCACCGTTGTTGGTAGTATGCCATTTCTCCTGATGGCAAGAAAGACCATACTTGAACCTTCGTACGCATGGATCGATGTCCCCCCTCTAGGACTTCGCGAACAGGCAACCATTGATACCTTATATCAGAATTATTCCCTCGAGTTTATTCCTCAGGAAGTATCCCGCGCTTATGCTACGACTGGTAATTATTGCGGTTCAGGACAAAACATGATTTTTATGGAGCGTCCTATAATGAGCGATTTTTATTTCAGAGACGCTGTAAGTCATTGGTTGCCATCCACACAAACCATAAAATGGTATAATACGCGCATTCCGATGACATTGCTCAGTTACAATTTTGGTGGTGGGAAGCAAGACGGTCAGGATCGATTTAAGACCATTTTCACAGCAAATGCTAACAAGCGTGTGCAGATTGGGGCATTAATTGATTATATCTATTCAAAAGGTAGTTACGACTATCAGGCCGCGAAAGATTTCACCTGGGGATTCTCCGGATCATATATTGGGGAGCGATTCGAACTTCAAGGTAATTTTTACCATTACAATCTTTTGCAGAAAGAAAATGGCGGAATCACTGACGATGCTTATATCCGTGATCCAGCCTCAGTGCAAGGTGGAAATACTTCCGTAAACTGTAAGGATATCCCTGTCAACCTTACAGGAGCCTTTAACCGCGTACGTGGAACAGACCTTTACCTTAACAGCCGATATAAAATGGGCTTCTGGAAAGAGGAACAAATTAATGACACCACCGTTACCCGAACATTGATACCCGTAACCAGTATAATTTGGACCCTTAATTATTCAGATGGAACTCATCGATTTATAAATAACAATGCGCCCCAGAACACATCATTCTGGGAAAACACATATTTTTCACCAGACTTTACAAAAGACACTCAAGAATTTTGGAAATTACAGAATACTGTTGGTCTCTCTCTACTCGAAGGTTTCAATAAATATGCAAAAGCTGGGCTAAGCGCTTTTATTACACACCAAGTGCGATCTTATAAACTTAGAACAGAGTTTAATGAATCGGATCAAGCACAAGCGAAAATCTTGACCCCAGATCCATATCCCAGTATGATAACGTCTGAAACGCAGAATCTCGCATGGATAGGCGCTCAACTCACGAAACAGCAAGGACGGATATTCAATTATACTGCTACAGGGGAAATTGGTGTTCTCGGAGCAGCAGCTGGAGAAATTAAAGTGAATGGAGAGATCTCAACTCGCATTCCGCTATTTGGAGATACGGTACAAATTAATGCAAATGGGCATTTTACAAATCTTACTGCTCCTTGGCTCATGCAGCATATGAAATCTAATCATTTCATATGGGATAACAATTTCGCTAAAACACGTTCTTTGCGTTTCGGAGGTGAACTTATTATTCCATGGACACGTACATCTCTATCTCTAAACGTAGAAAATCTCCAAAATTCAATCTATTTTGGTACAAATGGGCTTCCAAGGCAATATGGAGGAAGCGCACAGATAATAAGTGCTACTCTACGGCAGAATTTCAAATTCGGTCCATTCCATTGGGATAACACCATTACATATCAGACGTCAAGTGAAAATGAGGTGATCCCTTTGCCAAATCTGACAGTTTATTCGAACATGTATCTTCTGTTCCACATAGCAACCCTTCACGTACAATTAGGACTAAACTGTGATTACTTTACGAAATATAAAGGAGTTAATTATCAACCAGCGACCATGGGATTTTACAATCAGAATCTGATAGATATTGGCGACTACCCATTCGTAAGTATATATGCGAATTGCAAACTATCGAAGTGTCGTTTTTACGTAATGATGTCCCATGTAAATCAAGGCATGACAGGAAGTATGTATTTCTCAATGCCTCATTATCCCATGAACCCTCGCCGCTTACAAATGGGTCTAAGTATCGACTTCGCAAACTAATTCAAACGCATACAAATGCTCCGCCATATACCCCCTAAAAAAGGAAGTGCTTCACTTTACCTGATTTTGTTGCTTCTATCTGTAGCAACGATGATTATGCTAAAAGAGTGTTCCGGGAAACAATTGCCTCTTAAAACTGAACGCATCGCAGGCGGAGACACTATAAACATAGCCATTGAGATTTCGCCTATGGGAATAGCAATGATTGGTGATACACTCGGAGGAGTATATTATACCATGCTTTCTAAAGAAGCAAAAAAACATGGCATACCAGTCATTTTCCATCCATTTACAATGTTATCAACTGCATTAAAAGGGCTTGGTGACGGTCGCTACCAACTTGTTGTAAGCGATATACCAATTACCGCAGAACTAAAAAATGACTATCTGTTTGTCGATCCAATCCGAATTGACCGACAAATGCTTGTTCAACACCGTGATTCTATCACTGGTGAAACAGAAATAAAATCACAGCTTGATCTTGGTGGAAAACATATAACCGTTCCCAAAGGCTCTCCATTTATTTCCCGTTTACAGAACCTTTCTCGTGAAATAGGTGATACTATATACATTGAGGAAGATGACGAATACTCATCCGAACAGCTTGTAATTCTGACTGCACTTGGAGAACTGTCGCGAGTGGTAGTCAGCGAACATGTAGCTCTGCCATTGCTGAAACGCTATCCAACGTTGGACGCATCAGTCGCCATATCCTTCAATCAATTTCACGGATGGCTTCTGTCACCCTCTGATTCAATTCTGCGGGATTCTATTTCTGCATGGGTAAATTCTTATCAATAACGATTTCACGCGCTCAAATATGGGTTTGAATGCCTTTCACGGGAAATAGTCGTTGGAGCCCCGTGTCCAGGAAAAACCATTGTATTATCAGGTAAACACATCAAATTTTTCTGTATAGAGGAAATCAATATTCTACCATTGCCACCAGGTAAATCAGTGCGGCCAATAGATCCAGCGAAAAGTGTATCTCCGCTAAACAACACTTCAGATGAGGGAATATAATAGCAGACTCCTCCGGGAGAATGTCCTGGGGTACCGATTGCTCTTATTTCTTCCTTTCCTAACTTCAGAACCGTACTATCATCCACAAACCGGTCAATCTCCAACGGTTTCACCTTATAAGGGAGATGGAACATTTGTGCCTGTTGTCCCCTTGTCAGAGCCAAACCGTTATCACCTTTATTAGCTAATACTGGGAGTAATGGCAACAACTCTTTCAATGCGTCAATCCCAAATGTGTGATCTATATGTACATGTGTGAGGAGTATGAATTTCAAATAAAGTGATTGATCCTCCACAATATCCATAAAAGCCCTCACTTCAGCTCTGTCAGCCATACCCGGGTCAATTACTGCCGCTTCTTTAGAGACTTCATCCCATATCAGATAAGTATTTTCTCCAAAAAGATTGAACTCAAATCGTTTAATTTTCATAATTGTACATTTGAAAAAATTACTTCACCTCAAATCGGTAGATAAACAAGTTTCTTTGTCTCAAAAAACGGATCTTCAGGAAAATAGTTTGCAAGATCTTCCACTAGTGGTTCACACGCAATCTTCGCCGCTGCACGCAACTCTTCTTTGAGATCACCTCCTTTCAAGCATACGAGCCCGTTTGGCAAAGAATACGGTTTAACTGTTTTTTCATGTATTATATTTTTTCTCACAAGCGGTATCAAACTATCCAAAGTCATAACCGCACGTGATACCACGAAATCATATTTATCGTGACATTCTCCAATATCGCCATGCTGGAAAGTTACATTATCCAAATTCAACGCCATTGCGACTTCACTGGCGACCTTGATTTTTTTACCTATACGATCAATAAGATGAAAACGACATTGAGGCATAGCAATTGCCAGCGGTATTCCGGGAAAACCTCCACCGGTTCCCATGTCAAGCAACGAAGTTCCCTCCGGCAATCCTTTCAAAAACTTTGCAATCGCGAGTGAATGCAATACATGATTGGGGTAGAGATTCTGAATATCCTTTCGGGAAATGACATTAATTTTTTCATTCCACTCAGGATAAAGCTCCCCAAGTCTTATAATTCTTTTTCTCTGAATATCTGAGAATTCAGGAAAATACCTGAATATACAAGATGTATCCAAATCCATAATATTATATTATCATGATGCTATTTCCATCACAAACCATAAAACAGAACCATCTGTACTTCTGCCATATATCCAGATTCTGTCAATTGTAATATTTGCGACCCTTAATTCCCTAAGTCCAATATTGTCTCCGTTGATCAACAGATTACAATGATCCGACATATTGGAAGATGACATATTTTCTGTAAATGGAATTTGTGATAATAATTTTGCTTCCACACCATTTATAAGTGAGGTTGCGGTTAATATTCGATTATCCGTAGAAATTGAAAAGATATTTCCCGGAGTTTCCAATTTTAATATCTGATTTGCATAAGCAAATCTAATCTCGTCATTTGCAAGATCCCGTGCAAAACCTTCGGTATTATACCCTTCCTCAATAATGTCAGAATCTCCAGAGCTATCCACACCACCATACACCTCATAACAACACCTTAACGGGGTGCCATCGCCACGTATGATTACCTCTCCCGAACCAATAGTCTTACCCCGGAATATAACGTGCGAGCCATCAATTGTTATATCAACAAAATGTGATGACCCTTCTATACTAATAATCTCCGCTCCATATACCTCGATCTCTACAGTTTCCCCAAGAGGAATTTCCACTTGGTACTGTGATAAAGATGGACGAATAGTCTCTGGATATTCATGGCTCTTCTCACACGAACAAATTCCGATAGCCATAGCGATAATTAAACTTATCACTGATAAGGGAAATATAGGCACCGATTTATTCATTTAATTTCAATTTTAACCACACCATGACAATCTTTTGAATAGAATCGTAACGTATGCAACCCGATTCCCAACTCTTTCGGCAGGAGAAAATCGCCTTCTACTACAATTCCGTCAACAGTCCATTCCGCATCATCTGGAATGGATGGCGAACGAAGATTTATTATACTCTCGGTCAATAAATAAATCGCTTTAAGCGGAGTAGTATCATCTGTTGAAGAGATACCTGTAGTATTTCCCAAATAAGTCTCCCCTATCCGAGTTCCCCATAAATACTCCGCCACTTCGGGAAAATCAACAAAAGGATTACGATTGCCTTGGATCATAGAATATATTTCATTACGCCTCAATTCACTTATAGATGGAGGATCTGATCGGTGCCATACCATAAGTTGAGCCGCATATGCGGAAGTAAAACCATCCTCTGGGTTCTCTGCCCAAACCACTCCCCCTCCAGTTTCGTAACGCCTTATGCCCTCCGGGTATATGGTTGCCAAGTACATCAAGCATCTGGCAACATCTCCTTTCAATTCCTCTGGAGGTTCCCATAGTCTAATCTGGGTAAGACCTATACGACCGATACCGGCCTTCCATTTAATCCCTGATAAAGGAGATGCCTCTTCTGTCTCTACAATTCCTGGAGGTGCATCCCCTATTACAGACGATATTCCTTCAGGTGATGGTATTAGATTATATAAATCACGTGAGACTGACGTATAATTCGGTGTGACTGCATTCCACCAATGAGGAGAGACTATAGTGAGTAGTTCAAAATTATCGGGAGCACCGCCCTCAACTCCATAAGTAATAGTCGTAGAAGAAAAATAATTAATATAACAATCCCTTTCAGTATTTCCGTCTGTTAATTTAAAAATTTCATATAAACCATTTGAGCCATCATATTGAGTTGCATAATTAACAGGGGAATTAGATTTAGCAAGTGCCGCAGAAAGATCATTACCACCCAAATCAGACCATTCAGAAGGTGGAAGCAATCTATCTTCAGCGGATGAGAATCTGATCCCTAAGAGATACAGCAACGTAATACTAACGCAAAATTGCTTTATTCGCACGTTTTTGAAAATTATTATATGATGAACTTATCTAAAGCGCTACAAGGGCATCCGCTGATAGCATAAAAAAGATAAGCGTCTATCTACAGAAATACGATTAATCTTTTTTACCAGATACGCGGACACCCTTGCAGTGTTATGTCAGACTAATGCTGACATATTAATTATTTACCCTGATGTTCGTATTTAAGTGTCAGAGTAGGCTGATCGCACACTTCCGACGGACCAAAATACTGAATCGGACCCGGATAGATATAACATGTATTGAACGCCCAATCATCACGCATAGACGCGAATTTGAGGAAAGGCGCTCCATCAAGCTTAACAAGTGCTTTCTGAATAACTGGCTTCATCTGACCATGGCGACGCTCCATATTCATCATCATGGTAATGGGGATACCACCGGCTACCCACTGGACGGCCGGTTTGGTAAGATTGCGCACCGACGACATGTAGCCAGTAACGCCACAGCGGATAAGACAGGCTGCGTTATAGCCAAGTGCATAGCAATAATCAGCATCAAAATTAGAGGGATCGGCACAACGACCTTCATAGCCGAAGAAATGGTGAAGAGGTGAGAACTTCCCATTATAATTACCCTCTTTACGCATCACTTCAAGGCGCTTTGCAACCATTTCCGACAGAAGTTTCTCTGTTTCAATAAGCGACACCTGTACGTTACCGTGGGGATCACGATCAAGGCTGAGCTGACGGGCAACACCTTCAGGAAGCGATGCATAGACAGCTGCATTTTCAGCCGACAGATGGCCGATGATATAAGAGCGCTGTTCGGTTGCAGCGACTGCTGCAAACTCTTCAGCATTCTTAGCAAGAAGATCATTTAGTTCGGCTATAAGGCGTTTCATCGCAGGAATGAATTCAATAAGACCTTCGGGAATAAGTACTGTACCAAAGTTCATCCCAAGCCGTGCTCGTTCTGCAACTATGCCGGCAATATAGTCGACAACCTGATCAAGAGTCATATCCTTGTGTTCAACCTCTTCAGAGATGATGCACACATTCGGTTGACACTGAAGCGCACATTCGAGAGCAATATGGCTTGCTGAGCGCCCCATCAACTTAATAAAATGATAATACTTCTTCGCCGAATTGCAATCGCGCTGGATATTTCCGATAACTTCCGAATAAACTTTTGTCGCGGTATCGAAACCGAAGGAAGTTTCAATAACATCATTCTTTAAGTCACCATCAATAGTCTTTGGACACCCAATTACTTGGACACCTGCACCTATACTCTTATAGTATTCGGCAAGCACAGCTGCATTAGTATTGGAATCGTCACCACCGATTATCACTAAAGCCTGAATATCCAGTTCCTTGAGAATTTCAAGTCCCTTATCAAACTGCTCTTTAGTTTCAAGCTTAGTACGCCCGGAGCCGATGATATCAAAGCCACCGGTATTACGATAATCACTGATGAATTCCGTGGTAAGTTCAATATATTTATGATCAACAAAACCACCGGGCCCCATAAGGAATCCATAGAGTTTACTGTCACGATGAATCTTTTTGATTCCATCAAAAAGACCACAGATAACATTATGTCCACCTGGAGCCTGTCCACCAGAAAGAATCACTCCTACATTGATAGGCTTGGAGGGGGTGGGAGCAGAGTTCTTCTCAAACTTCAGTTCTGGTAGACCATAAGTGTTAGGGAAAAGATTCTTGATATCTTCCTGATCTGCTACTGAGTTAGTAGCGTGTCCTTCAACTGCACGTACTGCACCTGAAAGAACAATAGGTAATTTAGGCTGATACGCCGCACGAGCTTTCTGCAAGGCACTCTTCTTCATAGATTTTAAAGTTTTATAAAGAGATAATAATATAATCTTTAATTTCTGGAGATAAAGAGGTTTTTACACATGTCTTATCAGAAAGCATATTCCAATAAGACACACTACAAAGTTACATAATTTGAACGACTTTATATGTGAAATATATTTAATTACCCTTTCTGATAAAAGCACATATTCACAGTCAACTTTCCCTCGTACATTGCAATAAAGATTATATACGGCATTGTTTTTAATAAAACCATGAGCTACGAATGTGAATAATTGTTAACAACGCTATATAGCGTATAGACTTCTGGCAGAGGCAGTAGTTATTTCTGCAACTGTCTCTAATGGAACACCTAAAGTTTGGGCGATACATTGAGCTATCAAGGGAATATAGCTACTGTCATTCAATTTACCTCTGAATGGCACAGGCGCTAAATATGGGGAGTCTGTTTCAAGAATTATTCTATCAAGTCCTATAGATGGTAAGGTGTCACGCAGTCCGGAATTTTTAAATGTGACTATCCCATTTATACCGAAATAAAAATCCCCCACTTCACGAATACGCGCCACATCCTGTGGGCTCCCCCCGAAGCAATGGAAGGCACCACGAGGAATTTCCGGCAGTCCTCTAAGTACTTCAAGCGTTTGTTCAAGCCCATCACGACAATGAATATTGATGGGCAGACCTCTTTCCAATGCCACGCGGCACTGCATATCGAAGGCATACATCTGTTTCTCAACATCCACATCGCCTTCATGCAGGTCTATACCGATTTCTCCTACTCCAACATAAGGATATTTCTTATTATCAAGCTCATTCCGAATGATCTCTAAGGCCGCATCGACATCTGAAGTTAATTCAGTGGGATGCAATCCTGCAAAAAGCCTGATTCTGTCAGGAAATCTAGCAGCAAGTGTCTTCATTGTCTCTATTTCACACAGAGAGGTCCCTGGCAAAATCATAATTTCTACTCCAGCTTCTACCGCCTTACGTACCATATCCGCCCCCCCGTTGGAATATACCTCATCATTAAGATGTGTATGAGTATCTATGAATGCCATATTAATTAGTCCGACTTGATAATTTAGCTGCAAGATTCGTAAAAAAAGCCATACCTTCCTCGGTAAGATTCGCATCCTCTAAAGCTTTAATAGCCATTGATGCATATAGATCTATCAATTCATGTGAACGTTCATCCAATCCAAGACTATCATATATATCCTTGATTTCTTTTACCTTGAGATAGTCAGTCAGCTTCCGGTCTATCACATTCTCCATCTTATTTTTACACTCTGTCATAGCCATAATCCAGAGCCATGTCTTTTTCTCGTTTATTATATCCCCTCCAATTTCTTTACCAAAGAGAGCCGGATCACCATAAGTGTCGAGATAATCATCTTGAAGCTGAAATGCCAGACCCAAAAGTTCGCCATATCTATACATCGAATCCTGTGACTTTACAGATGCGCCAGCTAATATAGCACCCATCTTACATCCGCAGGCAAGAAGGACAGAGGTTTTCAACCGAATCATCTCCAAATATTCCTCTACCGCTACGCCATTTGAATTCTCAAAATCCATATCATACTGCTGTCCCTCATATATCTCCATTGCGGTTTTATTAAACAGCTTGAGAATAATTGGAAGAACCTCCGGAGAGCAATCTGCTATCAGCTGAGTCGCCATCGTCAACATTGCATCACCTGATAAAATTGCTGTACATTCATTCCATCTCTTATGTACAGTAGGGCGACCACGTCTGACAACAGCTTTATCCATGACGTCGTCATGTAATAAAGTGAAGTTATGAAACATTTCGAGTCCCACTGCCTGACTGACCACTTTCTCTGGATTACATCCAAAAGCATCAGCTGTAGCCATCAAAAGCATCGGACGTATTCTCTTCCCACCTCCTTCAAGAGTATATCTTACAGGAGAATACAACCCATCAGGATAAGCGGGATATTTGATTGCTGATATTGCGTTTTCAATTAAGTCGGAATAATATTCTGGAGAATGCATATATTTAAGATAATGCTTGTTTAACAGTCATTGTGCTACCACAAGTACGAACTTATTTACTGCAAAGTTACGCATCTTTCCCGAATTATGGCTAAATTTGCGCTTTATTATATCAGTTGAACATTATCTTATGAAACCGACAAGAGACACAGTCAGTGTCAGCTGAACAAATATTCTATTTTATTAAATATCAACATAAACTATTTATGACATTTGATAATTTACCACAAGATCCCGTAATACTTTTAAGCCTAATAAATACTAAGTTACGTGATTATTATCCTTCGCTTCAGAAATTATGTGATGATATGAATGTTAATGTATCTGAGATTCAGACACGGCTTGCTTCGATTGGATATGTCTATGATCCGGCGCTGAACAAATTCGTGTAAAAAAACACCTGAGCAAAAATGCAGAATTACCTGTCGCTACTCAACGACCAGCAAAAAGAGGCGGTTACATATCTTGACGGACCACAGCTCGTTATAGCAGGTGCCGGGTCTGGAAAAACCCGCGTACTTACATACAAAATAGTGCATCTTCTTGCACATGGTTTTGAGCCATACAGAATCATGGCTCTTACCTTTACTAATAAAGCTGCCCGCGAGATGCGTGAACGAATAGAGGATCTTGTCGGTGAATCTACAGCAAAACGACTGTGGATGGGTACATTTCATAGTATTTTTGCTCGTATATTAAGGACATATGCCGACCGCATCGGTTTCAAGCCATCCTTCACTATTTATGATACATCAGACTCTAAGAATCTGATAAAACAGGTTATACATGATTTCCAGCTTGACGACAAGATTTATAAACCATCTGTAGTTCAAAGTGTGATCTCAGCAGCCAAAAATTCACTAATAAGTCCGGCACGCTATATGACAGACACCGATATAACTGAAGCTGATCGCCGAGCCAAACGTCCCATGACTGGTGAAATATACCGGATATATAGTAACAGATGTAAAGTATCGGGAGCAATGGACTTCGACGACCTGTTATACTATACCAACATACTTCTACGTGATAATCCGGATGTGTGTCATCATCTTCAGGAATTTTTCAGATTTATACTTGTAGATGAGTATCAGGATACAAATTTCGCCCAACATTGCATTATCACCGAATTATGTCGCGACAGTAATAACCTCACAATGGTCGGAGATGATGCTCAGAGCATCTATTCTTTCAGGGGGGCGAATATAAAGAATATTCTAAATCTAAAGAATGCATATCCAAATCTACGAATTTTCAAGCTCGAACAGAACTACCGCTCCACCCGTAATATAGTCAATGCTGCCAATTCGTTAATAGCAAAGAACCGAGAACAGATAAAAAAAGAAATTTTTTCTGAAAACGAAACGGGAGGGAAAATTGAAATTATAAATAGCTCTACGGATTTTGAGGAAGCATATATCGTAGCGAACCGTATTTCCCAGCTCCATCGTTCTACCCACGATAGTCTCAATGAATTTGCTGTGCTTTACCGAACAAATGCCCAAAGCCGAAGACTTGAAGAGTCTCTCAGAAAAAGAAATATATCTTATCGTATTTACGGTGGATTGAGTTTCTATCAACGCAAAGAGGTAAAAGATGCCATCGCTTATTTTAGACTGGCAACAAATCCCAGCGATGATGAAGCTCTAAGAAGGATAATAAATTACCCAGCACGCGGAATCGGTGATACAACAATAAACAAGATCGCACATGCTGCCATTGAAAACAATGTAAGTATGTGGCAAGTCATATGTGAACCGGATAAATTCCATCTACCGGTAAATAGTGGTACATTAAAAAAAATTACCGGATTTAGAGAGTTAATTGGAAGTTTTATTGTTTCAAATAATTCTGGAACAGACGCATATGAACTCGCAACAACGATTATTAGCAAAACCCGACTACTCTCGTCACTAATTACTGACAATACGCCGGAAAGTATCTCCAAACAGGAAAACTTACAGGAGATTCTTACAAATGTAAAGGATTTCGTCGATGAGCACAACGAAGCCGGTGAAACTGATCGTACCGGTATGGTACACTTCCTTGCGGAAGTCTCACTTGCTACTGATCAGGACGAAAAAGATACATCAGAACAACGTGTTACATTAATGACCGTCCATGCCGCAAAAGGTCTTGAATTTAATAATGTTATTATTGTTGGTGTAGAAGAGGAATTGTTTCCGTCAGCTATGGCTTCATCATCACTCAGCGAAATAGAGGAGGAACGCAGGTTACTATATGTCGCTATAACACGCGCCCGAAAATTCTGCATGATTTCATACGCCTCCTCGCGTTTCCGCAACGGGCAGACGAAGCTTTCTCAGCCTTCACGATTCCTTCACGATTTGGATCCAAAATATCTCAAAATGATACAGGGGACAGAGATCGGAACTAGTTATGCCGCTATTAATCCTATTGAAAATTATCGCTCTTCCTTTCACAGCTCCACCACAATGTCATCAATCATTGCTCCCCTGCCACAATCGGCACCTGTTCCCTCAGGAGCGTCACGACGTTGGAACGAAAAAGCGATAAGCAATCCGATCTCCACATCCCTCCATCCGACATCTTCTGCGGTGAAACCTGATGGATCCGGTTTCGGACTTCACACACTCAATGAACTGTCTGAAGGGATGAAAATAATCCATGAGCGATTCGGAGCGGGTAAAATAGTGAGGCTGATCTCAGATCCTACTGGCGAAAAAATCACAGTACTCTTTCCGAATGTCGCACAAAGAACTCTGATGCTTAAATATGCCCGCTTCAAAATCTCCGACTGATTTCTCGCACATATATAAAATAATAAATTTTAAAACAATATAACTGTGACAGAAACTCCCTGCTATGTCGTATACGAGGATCGTCTACGCTCAAATCTCAATCTCATTACTGAGGTCAGCCGTAAATCCGGAGCTAAAATCATAATGGCTTTCAAGGCTAACGCTTTATGGCGGACATTCCCCATATTCCGGGAGTATGGGATCCAATGTACTGCTTCATCACTAAATGAGCTTCAACTCGGTTTGGAAGAACTGAACACACGTGTACACACTTACTGTCCGGCTTACACACCGACTACTATTAAGCAATATCTTAGTGGTAGTTCACATATTACATTCAATTCCATCAGCCAATGGCAACAATTTAAAGACGAAGTTTACAAATATAATTCCGAACATGCTGATCGCCTGGTATCTCCAGGTCTGAGAGTAAACCCCAGATGCTCGGTGGTAGAAACTGACATATACAATCCGGCGTTGCCTGGAAGCCGATTCGGAGTTGATGCACACCAGCTCGCAGATGGACTCCCGGAAGGGTTGGAAGGTCTCCATTTTCATGCCTTATGCGAATCATCCAGTGCTGATTTAAAAAAAGTTCTCGAGGCTTTTGAACAGCAATTCGGTCATCTGCTCCCATTTATTAAATGGGTAAATATGGGTGGTGGTCATCTTATGACACGAGAAGGTTATGATATTGATTTACTTATCAATCTTATCCGGACATTTAAGATGCGGCATCCCCATATAGAAGTGATTCTGGAACCAGGGAGCGCATTTACATGGCGGAGTGGCGATCTCCACGCATCTGTTGTTGATATAGTGGAAAACGATGGTATAAAAACAGCAATCCTCGATGTATCATTCGCATGTCATATGCCAGATTGTCTTGAAATGCCATACAAGCCCACAGTATCAGAAGCCTTAACTGACAATGAGATTAACGCTTTACCTCCAGGAAGTACATATGTATATCGTTTTGGCGGTAATTCCTGTCTTAGTGGTGATTATATGGGAGATTGGCATTTTAAATCTCCTCTTAAGCCAGGTGATCGACTTACATTTGAGGATATGAATCACTACACAACCGTGAAGACTAACATGTTCAACGGCATTCAACATCCGGCAATCACTTTCGTAAACTCTAAAGGAAAGGAATACGTTCTTCGTAGTTTCGACTATCAGGATTACAAACACAGAATGTCCTGAATGAATTATATAAAACATAGATATTCCCAAACGCCAAGGATCACATGGAAAATTTCTCTGTCATAATACCAGTATACAACCGTACTGATGAGATTCGCGATCTATTAGACAGTTTATCATATCAAACAGCTTCAAATTTTGAAGTCATAATTGTAGAAGATGGATCGCCAGACAGATGTGAAAATATCATACAGCATTATTCCAATATCCTTGATGTCAACTATTATTTCAAATCAAACGAAGGAAGATCTATTGCGCGAAATTATGGAATGAGTAAGGCTTCGGGAACATATTTTATATTTTTTGATTCTGATTGTGTTATCCCCAACGACTATTTTGAAAAATTAAATCATGAATTGGGACAACATAGATTCGACTGCTTTGGCGGACCAGATGCTGCTGACAAATCTTTTACTGATACTCAGAAAGCCATTAACCATTCCATGACCTCATTTTTAACTACCGGAGGTATACGTGGAGGTAAGATAAGACTTGAAAAATTTGTTCCCCGTACATTCAACATGGGATTCTCACGGGAGGTATACAACCGCGTAGGAGGTTTCCGTGAGATGTTTTCAGAAGATATCGATATGAGTACACGGATACGGTTGGCCGGTTTCTCGATTGGACTATATCCAGGTCTCTACGTATACCATAAGCGGCGTACCGATTTTCGAAAATTTCTTAGGCAAGTATATGTTTTCGGAATGTCACGCATAACACTCAAACTTTTATATCCTGATAGCCTAAAAGTTGTTCATTGGTTACCTTCACTCTTTGTTATAGGAGTTATGACACTGATAATTCTCGGAATTTTTCTTAGTCCGTGGTGGCTTCTTCCACTTAGTATATATATAATAGCTTTATTTATCAGTGCGTTTGTATCCACAGGATCATTCAAAATAGCTATATTAGCGATTCCGGCATCTCTGATACAACTGACAGGCTACGGATGCGGCTTCATAAAGGCTTTCGTAGAAAAAATATTACTTGGTCGAGGTCGTGACGAGCAGGAAGAAATAAGATTGCGTAAGGGTAAATAGACTTGTTCGCTTCAAAAAACCATTGTTATCCATTATAATGTCACATCATCATAATTATGAACGCTTCAGATTATTATCAAGATAATAACCAGGTATTACCACCTGGACAGACTACTTTACTTATACGCGATCTTAACAATGATGAAAAACCACGTGAAAAAGCTGGCAGACTCGGTCTTGAATCGCTTACTGATGTGGAATTGCTTGCCCTCTTACTGGGATCCGGTATGTCTGGAAAATCGGTGCTTGACCTTTCACGCGAAATATTACAGGACAACGATAATAAACTCAGTAGGCTTTCACGAATGTCGATCGCGGAACTTAAAAAAAAATATAAAGGTGTCGGCACCGCTAAAGCAACTCTATTAGCTGCCGCCATGACATTTGGAGCACGTGTGCAAAAAAGTTTATCTGTGATTGACGAGCAAATGGTCAGCAGTACTAAGGTTTACAATTATATGCGCCCTATGCTTGAACGGCTCAACTACGAGGAATTCTGGATAATTCATCTGAATCGTGCCAATATGGTCATAACCAAAGAACTTATTAGTAAAGGAGGAATTGCTGGTACAGCTGTAGACATTAAACTCATCGCCAAAAGTGCCATTGACAATCTGTCATCAGGAATTATATTGGTTCACAACCATCCATCGGGAAATATGAAACCGTCGGGACAGGACGATGCCCTTACCCGACGAATTATTGATATATGTAAAATTATTGATGTAAAAGTACAGGACCATCTTATTATCGGTCCGACAGGCTATTTTTCCTATTGCGATAATGGACGTCTCTGATTCAAAAATTATAACCCAAAGTTATTGTAAAGAGATTCCGGTGAAGATCACGAGGCAACATAAGAGTAGAACTTTTCATCGTTGAAAGCCCCCAAGCACCGTTTATTGAGGCGTAATATTTCTCATATGTTACGCCGATACCTAAATTCCACTGAAAATCCAAATGTTTGAATCCCTCAGTACCGAAAAGCGAACAATCGTGATCCAGAGCGTCCTTATCATTCCCGAGTAACTCACTAACGAAATACTTTGCGTATAAATTCATATTTACCTGTGGTCCTGTAAATACTCCAACTTTCACATTATCTGAAAAATCGAAGTGATATCCAATAAGGAGTGGTACACGAAAACCGAAATTTCGCATCGAGCCGTTTACCTGATAATACACATCTATACCTTCTCCCGTTTCAGGATTAATACTACTTTCAGGGACGAAAGAATTCCACTTGCTCGTGCCGAAGGTATTGTAGAAAAATGATAGACCTGGCTCAAAATAAAGATTCTTGTAAAGCGGAATATTGTATATTGCTCCTGCTGAAAATCCCGTATTACTGCTATAATTGCCTCCTCCATTGGCGGCAGTCGTTATATCCACCCCAACTCTCGCACCAAAATAAGTTCGGTTTTCAGGATTGTCAAACATGTAGCTCGTATCAGCAACAGCATCGCTACATACACACATTGCGCATCCCGCAACAATCAATTTCAATATATTCATAACAAAATTATCAAGCTATTACCAATTAATTTCTCACTATCATCGTATCACTCAATAATCATAAAGGAGTTCAAGATCATCGATATATAACACGCTTCCAGCTCCTCCTGTAAAGAAGTCACCATATTTACTTGCACTCGCTGTAATTAGAATGTATTTAGGGATACGGGAAGTGGATCTATACTCAAGATCAAATTCAAATGGAATATATTCCGGAATAGACTGACCGCTTTGAAACTTTCCATAGGCCACTACATAATCAGCTGCTGGCTCGAAAAGATTACGGTTAGCCGGATTCGTACGGATTTCCAACGGTTCAGCAGAGTCGATCAAAGCACACCAGACAATGCATGTATCCGGCTCACCTTTAAGATGAGTATATTCATTGTTAGTATGGCTGATCGGTTTACATTCATATTTTAAATATCCACGTAATTTCGTAGGTCTCTCATTAAATGGTCGTCCCATACTGAGAACTCCGTTGGTTCCATCAGTCCTGACATATGAACCGACGAAAATATTTCCAGCAGCAAGTTTACCTATTATACCTATGCCGATAAACCGTGTCTCAAGTTTGGCAGCAAGTCCGTTTCCTGATGATGTATCTTCTGTCGGTACTGTATTGCTCTCACCTAATGTAGTAGCCCCTTTATTTCCGGTACCCCAATAAGGTTCATCACCTTCTGCCCAAGGATTCCATACTTTCCCATCTTTACTCCATTCACTCAATGTAGTATTTGGTACTTGTACAACTCCCCCTGTGGTAAATTTAACAACTTCGCCATACTCTGTATCAGAATATGCACGCGCCTCATATTCAGTCAGAGGATTAAGATTTATAATTCGAGCACAGAATGTGCCTCCTGTATGAGTTACCCATTCCTTAGGAACCTTCTCCCAATCGTTGGCTCCGACAACGCGATATTCAACACCGTTATCTTTACCGGCGACTCCAGAACCATACACCCAAGCAACCTGCGACCAAGCGTCGGCACTCACTGTTGATACGGAACTTTCTACAAATTCACCATAAATTGTCCATTCTTCATTTTTCCCAAAGGCACTGACTACAACCTGAACCGGGCGTTCAAGGCTAATAGTTTCTCCCGTAAGATCCGGTGTCTGAACTGCATTTTCAGGACCAAGTTTCATAGTCAGTACTTTTACAGATTTTAATGATTCACGACCTGAAACAGTTACAACCACTCTTCGACCAATCACATCAATAATTGTACCTCCGACTTGATTTTCAACAGTAAAATATCTTTCAATATTCTGTTTGCCCTGTATCACCCAATCATAGTTCTGATACAGACGTAAAGTCGTTATATAAAATTTAGACAAATCAATAGGCTGATCAAGATTCCCAGAAACAATCCATGCACCCGGCGTTAAAGCGTATGACGTGATCTGAACATTACTGATATCGACACTTTCATCAAACGAAAGAGTTATCAGACGGTTCTCTGTGTCAATCTCAGCATCTTTTGTAAGCCCATCTGCTGATATTTCAGTGAAATCAGGCTGAATACGAGGGTACGGAATATCATTTTTTAGACACCCGCTCAAAAGTATCATCAATATCGCGAACGCAAATAACTGCATTCCGGCGCTCACTTTGCAAAACTTTTCCATAATAAATCTACCTCATATATATACTGCCATGCCGAAATTAATATTGAATATATTGAACCGGAAATTCGCACCAGATGAAAAACGGCGCCCTTCGTCAACTCCATTTGTACTTTGTTTTTCGTGATGGAAATTCACTCCGAACACTCCAAACGAAACATTGAAACTGACATAATCCATGATGAACACGCATACACCTGGCGAAAAATTCATTGCGGCTGAGACCGAACTTGTTCGTGTATCAAACAGTTCATCGTTATAATAGCGCATAAAACGTGACGATCCGGCCCCAAAAGCCAATTCAACTTCGTTAAATACTCCAAAACGTCTGTCACGCCCTAGTCCTATATAATTCCGGTATGCTACCGCAGATGAATAACTTTTTGAATAATAGCTTACATTAGATAGTGAAAAGTTCATATCATCGCTAAAATCAAAAGTCAATCCAGCAAGATCGGCATACATGCGGGTATATTTAAAATTTACCCCGATCGACTGATTATTATCAAAAAAATATGCGACAGACGGTTGTAATGAATACGCTTTTACCTTGATATTGAAATTTTTCAACATCGAAAGTAACTGAACATCATCACTGTTAAATTCGCCATACGAAGCTAACATTCCAAAAGACCATTGACCCTTGGGAATAAAAAGATAATTAAACAGTCCTCGATCATATCGTCCGTAGTTCTTTTGAGGTAAAATTACACTGACTGTGTCACCTTTGATTATAACCAGCTCATCATCCGCGCCATCTTGCATAGCTACGGAATCCAGAGGAATTTTATTCGAATGAGCTAATTTATCGAGAATATTAAAAGGCAATACTTTACCAAAGCTTGCCGATGCCATGAGCATGGTTATCACTAATAGAACCGTTCTTTTTATGAATCTACTCATATTTCGGGATAAAGCATAAACGTTACAGATAAAATGCAACACCGAATGTAATGGAAAACAGATTTATTTTAAAACGAGCTTCCTTCGTATTATATGATGCCTCATATATGCGGTCTGTAGTGGCAGTGGTATGATTATAAGAAAAACCCAATACTCCTACATTTACCTCTATTGCAGAATAATTGTTGAGAAACATAACCATTCCAGGAGCCAGACCAACATTAACATTCCAGGAATTTTGAAATGTCCCGGAAAAATCTGTACCCTTACCATTAGCAATTTTCGACTGTCCTCCACCGACCTGCAACTGCACTTCATTGAAGAATGCAAACCGACGGCTTCGACCCAGACTGACATAGTTTCGGAATGCTCCCATTACAGAATAATTATGGGAAATAGAATATAAATTTTCTATATTATAATCTGTTTCACTATCAATCTTCACACTTGCGTTGTCCAGTCGGGTTCGTGTTCGGGTATAAGCAAATTTTCCACCCGCTGCCATATTGTCCTGAAAACAATACATTAGCATCGGACTTATTTTGAAAGTATATGCATCTCCCCCGATATTCTCAATAATTAAAAACTGATATTTATCTTGATTCGATTGGGAGAAACTTACACTCACACCGGTAATCCACTGACCTTTGGGAATAAATGATATTTGCTCCAACCCACGCTTAAACTCGACCTGGGCATTTCCCTGCACAGCAGTCCCGCAGAGCACAAACAGACATATCAATATTCGTTTTATCATAACGAGATGCAAATAGCGGCTAACCGTCTAAATTAATGCCATTAAATGATACTGCCTAAGCAGATCTTGGACACTCAACTATAAAGTATTTGTAAATTTTTTGTAAAGTTAATCATTAATTTCCCATTTTCCAAAAAGATTAGTGCACTACATTTTTCACCATAAATCGCAACTGGAAATAAAACTATGATTTACCAATATTTTTTATTACTTTTGCATGAAATCACTTTTTGCAGTATATATCAACCTTCTCGGAAGTGAATTTGTTTTATCGAAAAGAGGTCGACTGTCCCAGATATGGATGACTCGCCTCCCGAACTTTTTATTAACTGTTTATTTATGAAACGAATTACCATTTTTATGATTCTTCTGGGTGCATTAATTGTACCATCATCTTATGCATCGCCCGATCTCAAAGACCTTTTAAAAGGAGCTGCATCATCATTGGGAAGTGGAAGTTCCGATACCAAATCCGGGAGCAGCGATGTCTTATCCGGACTTCAGGGTCTGGTGGAAGGGCTTATATCCAAAAGTAATCTTACTGAGGAAGACCTTGTCGGTAATTATCAATATTCCGCTCCAGCCGTAGCATTCCAAAGTAGCAACCTTCTCCAAAAAGCTGGTGGAGCGGCTGCATCTGGTGTAATAACTTCTAAACTTGCTCCTTATTATGAAAAGGTCGGTATCAACCAGCTTAAAGCTACATTCAATAAAGACAAGACTTTTCAATTCACAATAAAAAAAATAAAGCTCACTGGCACATTTGAAAAAGACATTGATTCTGAGACTGGCGATTTTATTTTCAAATTCAACGCCGGTGGAAAAATACCTTTGGGACATTTTAAAAGCCACGTTGAAAAGGTAGGATCAAAGTTAACCATCACCTTCGATGCTTCTAAACTGATCACATTAGTTAATACTATTGCGTCCATCAGTGGTCAGTCTACATTAAAAACAGTCGCATCAATGCTTAACTCCTACGATGGTCTGAACTGTGGTTTTGAACTCACACCGTTGAAGTAATATTCATCACCATATGATCGGTATTACCGACATATATAATATAATGACTCGTCAGTGGCAGAAAATAAAAAAGAACTATCTGCAGCTGACGAGCCATTTTATGCGTCCAATTATTACCATCGCCTCAGCTCTTAACATCGTAACTGCAATTACATCCCTGATATGCCTGACATCACTTATTGTATACGGAGGATTCGATCATAAACCGGAAGACGCGAAACTGCTTTTCCAAATTCTCAGAGGATGTCATATCATTTTTATCATAAATGTACTTTATAATTTTATCATTAATGCCCGTCAGACATTCCGCCAGACGCGCATAATAAAATGGATTGTAGATGCCGCAATGCTAATCAGCTTCTTGCCATTGTTGTATCCTCACCCAATTCACCCATGGATTCCAATTCTCGAAAAAATTCTATATAGCCGAGCATTTGTAGTGTCAGTACTGTCTGCGTATGCTACAATGGAATTATCATATGGTATGTTAGCTGCCATTGGTAAAAGGACAAATCCATCATTACTTCTTTCGGCAAGTTTTATATTTCTTATCTTGATTGGGTCGTTACTACTTATGATGCCCAAATGTACAAGCGGAAGTCTGAACTATACAGATGCCCTATTCATTTCAACATCAGCAGTATGCATTACAGGCCTTACGCCAGTAGATGTAGCGCAAACGTTCACGCCCACCGGTCTTCTCGTTCTTGCCATACTCATTCAGACTGGCGGACTTGGAGTTATGACCTTTACAAGCTTCTTCGCACTATTCTTCAGTGGAAATACTTCTATTTATAGCCAACTTATGGTTAAAGATATGGTATATTCCAAAACATTCAACACACTTATCCCGACACTTCTTTATATTCTATGTTTCACTATAGCTGTAGAAACTTTAGGAGCTCTCGCGATATTCCTGTCAATTCACAATACCCTCGGAATACCGATGGAAGACGAAATAATATTTTCTGCATTTCATTCTTTATCAGCATTCTGCAATGCTGGTTTTTCTAATATTGAGGGAGGACTATCCAATCCAGTCCTACTTCACTCAAATCAATCTGTTTATATAATAATCAGTATACTTGTATTAGCAGGAGGAATCGGTTTTCCTATTCTCGTTAATTTCAAAACCGCTGCCGCAAGATATCTGAGAAGAATTTGGGATGATCTCTCACGACAGAAACATAGACGATATACCTCTCATATCTATGATCTCAATACAAAAATTGTTGTTTTTACTACTGGAATAATATTTATCACCAGTACACTATTATTTTTACTGTTCGAATATAACAATTCACTTGCAGGTTTGTCAATTTACGATAAGATTGTGCAAAGCATTTTTAATTCATGGGTTCCACGGTCATCCGGGTTTTCCTCCGTCAGCCCTACTGGATTTATGAATATTACACTTGTCATGTTCATAATCCTCATGTGGATAGGAGGAGCTTCTCAATCAACTGCAGGAGGTGTAAAGGTGAATACCTTTGCAATTATGATGTTAAATTTAAAGACTGTGATCCTTGGAAAAGACAGTGTCACTGTATTCAAACGAACAATCTCTGTTCAATCACTCCGCCGTGCTCACGCAGTCATCGCAATCTCAATAGTTACATATGCACTATATTCGATGATATTACTCTGGCTGGAACCAGAATTAAGTGTTAAGGCTCTGCTATATGAATCGGCCTCAGCTTTATTCACTGTGGGAAGCTCTCTTGGAATTACTCCTATGCTTGAAAACTCTTCTAAAATGCTTTTATGTACAGCGATGTTTTTAGGACGTGTAGGTATCATATCGCTCCTTGCGGGTTTAGTAGGAGAACATAAATCATCTCCGGCACGTTTCCCGGCAGACAATATAATCATAAATTAATCCCCCAAAAATATTTATTATGCGCTACCTTATTATAGGTCTCGGTATATACGGGACAAATCTTGCAAAGGATCTTACTGATCTTGGTCATGAAGTAATTGGTGCTGACATAAAAGCCTCGAAGGTTGACTCAATAAAAGACTATATCGCAACCGCATATATTATAGATTCAACAGAAGAAACTGCCATAGGAGTACTCCCTCTCAAAAATGTTGATCTTGTCATAGTCACAATCGGAGAAAATTTCGGGGCAAGTATAAAGACCGTAGCGTTGCTTAGAAAAACCGGTGTAAGAAAAATTTATGCCAGAGCCATAGATGAACTGCATAAAGCTATTTTAGAAGGTCTCAAGGTTGACAGAATTCTTAATCCGGAACAACGTGCAGCTTCAGATCTGGTAAACGAAATGCTTCTTGGCCATACAGTAGAAACACTCACTATCGACAATGATACGCTGGTAATGAAATTCATAGCACCCGAATATTTCCATGGAATGAATTATTCCAGCCTTACACCGCAGAATATGTTAGGGCTCACATTAATAGCCGTGTCACGCCCGCACAAAGAGACTAACATTCTCGGAATCGAAAGCGCTTCTATGCGCCCCTTAATACACAACAATAATGATGATGAGACTGTAATGGTTGGAGATCAGTTCACATGCATAGGAACCAGAAAAGACTATAAATCACTTTTTCGCCACATTTCCAGCTGATACTGACGGACAGACTTACATCGTAAAATTCATGAATTCCTCATCAAGTATAATATCGACTGACTATTTCATTGTACCGGCACATGTTTATGCTCGCGAAACGGCATCACGTTTCGCGAGTAAATACTGGTGGATACCTTTTGTATCTACATTGGTTCCAATATGTTATGGCATGACAGTTGACTGGCGATGGCTCATTGTGGCTGGAGCGATCATATTTATTGCTATCCCTACAGTGATGATGTTCGCATGGATATGTCTTCTGGCGCAACCCGGTATATGCGAAGCCGCATTCCCTACTACAATATTTTACGATCCAGAAACATCAAAAATCAGGTTAAGCTATAATCATTTACCATCAAAAGAGGAGGACAAACTTCCAGATGAGAATCGTAAAACAGAAAGTGAAGATATCAAGGATAAAATATCGCGTCTTCCTGCTCCATACACGTGCTGTGCGAAAGATATAATAACATGCGACGAATGGAATAACCATATACGCCTTATGTTTAGACCAGGTCTTCCACTAAAACAACTTCTCATACCAATCTCCGCATTCCATACTCAATCGGAAGCGAATATATTTTTCGCAAATATTAAGGGAAAAATTCAATAGCCTACATAGATAGCCACTCTGTAACAATTGCCTAAATATCGGGAAAATTGTAACTTTGCAACTGATATGGAATTTGAACTGATAGCAACTCCTGCAGGCACGGCTGCGCGTGCAGGTGTAATACATACAGATCACGGTGATATCGAAACGCCAATCTTTATGCCGGTAGGAACATGCGGTGCCATGAAAGGCGTTCACATGCGTGAATTACGTGACGATATCATGGCACAGATTATATTAGGAAACACCTATCATCTGTATTTACGTCCAGGTACAGAAATACTTGAAAAAGCCGGTGGTTTACATAAATTCGGAGGTTGGGAAAGACCTATATTAACCGATAGCGGTGGATTTCAAGTCTTTTCATTGTCTGACAACCGAAAACTTACAGAAGAAGGTGTTTGCTTCCGTAGTCATATCGACGGTTCTAAACATCTTTTCACACCGGAAAAGACTGTTGATATACAACGTATCATAGGATCTGACATTATGATGGCTCTTGATGAGTGCACGCCAGGAACTGCTGATAAGAATTATGCCAGGAAATCCCTTGATCTCACCATGAGATGGCTCAAACGAGGATGGGATCATTTCACTACAACATCACCTCTTTACGGTCATTCGCAAAGTTTCTTTCCAATAGTACAGGGGTGCACGTACCAAGACCTTCGTCGTGAAGCTGCAGAAAGAGTCGCAGAGCTTGGAGCTGACGGAAATGCAATCGGTGGGCTGGCAGTCGGGGAGCCCGCGGAGACAATGTATGAAATGATTGAGGTAGTTAATGATGTACTTCCAAAAGATCGCCCACGTTATCTCATGGGAGTAGGCACACCTGCTAATATTCTTGAAGCCATAGACCGTGGTGTAGATATGATGGATTGCGTAATGCCTACAAGAAACGGTAGAAACGGAATGCTCTTCACACCATATGGCATAATGAATATGCGTAATAAAAAATGGGCTGATGATTTCTCACCAATTCAGCCTGATAGTGATTGCTTTGTAGATCAAGTATATTCAAAGGCCTATCTTCGCCATCTTTTCATAAGTCAGGAGCTTCTTGCCATGCAAATCGCTTCTATACATAATCTTGCATTCTACCTATGGCTTGTGAAAGAAGCAAGAAAGCACATATTAGCAGGAGATTTCCCGGATTGGAAATCTAAAATGGTGATACAGGTAACACAACGTCTTTGACAGACAATTACCGGTACATTTATATTTAATCACTCTAAATTCAAATGAAAAGAGAATCAATCGCAGCAATGACTGCTTTCTGGCGGAAAGCTCCAGTGAGTCTGCTCGACTGGTACATCATACGCAAATTTCTTGGTACATACGTATTCGCCATTATACTCATTCTGGCGATTACAGTTATGTTCGACATAAATGAAAAACTCGATGCATTTCTAAAAGCACCGCTCAAGGCCACTATACTCGAGTATTTCGTTAATTTTCTCCCATATTTTGCAAATCAGTTTTCGCCACTGTTTACTTTCATCGCTGTAATCTTTTTCACCTCAAAACTTGCCGACAATTCAGAAATAATTGCCATGCTTTCTAGCGGTATGAGTTTCCGGCGCCTGCTGCGTCCATATCTCATATCCGCGGCAATTATAGCAATTGGAACATTTTTGCTCGGGGCATATATTATTCCCCCCGCCAACATAAAACGTATTAACTATGAAAACACATATGTTAAGAACAAACGTGTGGATTATGGTGATAATATAATGCTGCAGGTAGCCCCCGGCACTATTGCATATATGAGCAGATTCGATAATACCACACATACTGGCTTCAGATTCTCACTTGAACAATTCAAAGACAAAAAACTCATTTCTCGATTGACATCCATGTCTATCAAATGGGATACCCTCTATCAATGGCAGGTGCGCGACTATGTCATACGCGATTTTAAGGATAACCGTGAACTCATAACTCGCGGACAAAGGCTTGATACCGTTATACCGTTTGAGCCACGTGACTTTCTTATCTCAAGTAAAGATCAAGACATGCTTACCTCACCGGCTCTAAGGGAATATATATCACGGCAAAAAGAACGCGGTGTCGCCAACATCAAAACCTTTGAGATTGAGTATGAGAAACGTATTGCCATGTGCGCCGCTGCATTTATTCTTACTGTTATAGGCATGTCACTATCCTCGAAAAAAGTCAAAGGCGGAATGGGGGTCAACATTGGTCTCGGCCTGGTGCTTAGTTTCAGCTATATACTCTTTATGACCGTCACATCTTCTTTTGCCATATCCGGTCTAACTTCACCGGTCATAGCAATGTGGATTCCCAATTTTATATATACTATCATTGCCGTATTGCTTTATTTCAAAGCCGCTCGCTAAATGTGTTATATAATTATGTATGAATCCATTTCTCATAATTTTATTGACAGTAATGCAACTTTTCATGGCTTTGTACGACTAACGTAAGTGTAGCGTCCTGGGATATACATGCATAACAATAGGGACAGACAAAAAGAAATCGAGTTTGAAAATCTGGTGAGAGACAATAAAGCGGTTCTCACCAAAGTCTGTTATATGTATGCCCGTGATCCGGATCATTTCAATGACCTATATCAGGAAACCCTCATCAATTTGTGGCAATCACTTGAAAAATTCCGGGGAGAAAGTTCCGCTACAACCTGGATTTACCGGATATGCATCAACACTTGTATCAGCTGCTTCCGACGCTCGCGCAAACATGATCAGAATCTCTCAATAAGTTCTCCGGAAATGATGGATCTTGCAGACATGGCATGTGAAGATCATGAGCATGCAAGTTGCCTACGGGAGATGTACAATCTTATTAACCGTCTTCCGGCTTTGGATAAAGCTATAATTCTGATGTGGCTTGATGAAAAGAGCTATCAGGAAATAGGAGAGGTAACAGGCCTACAACGGAATAATGTGGCAGCCAGACTACACCGGTGCAAGCAAAAGCTAATGAAAATGAGCGATAGTTAAGAATACTGTCGGACTTATCCTATTACATAGAATCGCCAATACATATAAAATGAATACAGACAAATATAATATTGAGCAGCTGCGCAAAAACTGGAGGCGCCTCTCGATAGAGGCGCCTGCTTTCGGGGGCGCCCCCGAAAGCCCACATCATCTTCCGACTTCTGAAAAACAGCGCATAATGCGCAGACTTTTTATTTTGGCGGTAGCCGGATTTACGTTTATGATATATTTGCTCGCAATTATGGAACATATTCCTTTCCCAATATGGCTTGTTATATCATATGAAGTTTTCATGCTCCTTACAATTACACTGAATCTCTATATGTTTTTTAAACTTCGCAAAACTGATTTTGCCACAATTCCCACAGTAAATGCCATCAGTTTCATCAGGTATTTTGTTAAGCTACGCAACAGATGTAAGATTTTCCTGATTATTCTTGCTGTCCCGCTGATTTCGATGATATTATGGACATTTTATGATACTGGTGACCATAGTTGTGTGATTGGAGGAATTATCGGTGGATTGATTGGAGCAATAATAGGTTTTTATATTGACAGACGGTTCCGGTATGATCTAAAAACAATGGAGACCATACTTGGCAATGAAGAATATTGAAACAATATAATCTTCTAAAGGACAATAAAATTCAATCAATCCACGTTATTAGTTAATTATAGAACCAGTATATTATATTTTATAAAGGAACCCCTCATATATGAGAAAATCATGTGCACAACATCGCGATGTACACGTCCCGACATCCTTGGTGTGTCTGATTCTGTTTCTATTATTATCTTATCCCGCGCAGGCTTATACACTGTCGATAAAAGTAGAGGACAGTGACACCGGTACCCCTCTGGAGTTTGTTGCCGTCGCCTTCACACATGGCGATGAGAATATAGGGGGGCTTACCGATATTGAAGGTGTATTTACAACATCATCCCTCTCTTTAGGGAAATGGCATCTATCTATTTCCTCAGTTGGGTTTACTCCCATCGCTACCGAAATAGAGAGCAAGAACATTGATCAGACGTTTACCTTTAGGCTCAAACCTTCATATACACAGATTGGTGAAGTCGTTATCACTGCACGAGAAGGAAGAGGCATATCAAGCTCGTCGCTGATTGACCGTAAAGCTATGGAGCATCTTCAACCATCGAGTTTTACAGATCTCATGGAATTACTTCCAGGATCTGTAAGCAAGGATCCTGAAATGGGAAAAGCCAATCTCGCAAATCTAAGACAGGCTGGCAACGCATCCAATGATGGCTTCGATACATCTTCGCTCGGAACATCATTTGTTGTAGACGGTGTTCCTGTCAATACTAATGCAAATATGCAAGTCACTGCCGATGCAGACAGAACATCGCGTCTAACTACAGGAAAGGGTGTAGATATGCGATCCATATCTACTGACGACATCGAAAGTGTGGAAGTTGTCAGGGGAATCGCGTCGGCAGAATATGGTGAAGTAACATCAGGGCTGGTAAATATCAAGCGTAAGTCCGGCGCATCGGGGCTGAACGTCCGATTCAAGGCCGATATGCAGAGCCAACTGTTTTTTCTTGGAAAAGGTTTCAATATGCCGGGAAAAGATTGGACAACAAATGTTTCAGCAGACTATCTCGACAGTAAAATTGACCCACGCAATACCCGCGAGAACTTCAAACGTGTAACCGGATCCATCAGGTCTTCCAAAACTTGGAATGGAACTCGGATAAAAACCACATGGAATACATCATTGAATTACACCGGTACATTCGAACGTGATAAGAACGATCCCGATCTTACCGTAAACGGAACTATCGACTATTTTACCTCCGACAACAATAATTTCACATGGGATAACACACTCTCATTTATCGCACCCCAAAAGCGTTTTTTTCAGTCGTTGGTAATTACAGCCGGACTGAGTTACAGCACCGAAAAACTGCATCAGGATAAAACTATTGCATCCTCACGCCTGTATCCTATGCCAATCTCTACTAAACCAGGCTCAAACTATGTAGGTTACCTCCCTATGGTATATACGGCCGTTCTTGATGTGGATGGGAAGCCTTTTACATCTGTTCTAAAGGCCGCCTCACAGTTTAGATATGACTTCATTCATATTACCAATCAGCTGAAAATAGGTGGCGAATACAATTATTCAAAGAATTTCGGTAAAGGACAGATATACGATGTCATGCGTCCGATAGTGGCTGGCAACATAACCCGTCCACGCGCTTTCAGCGACATTCCAGGCATGAATCAGCTTTCGTTATATGCAGAAAACACATCGGAATTTCATTTTGAAGATCATTTTATTGAATTGCAGCTTGGTGTACGGGAAACTCAGTTGTTGAACCTTGGAAACCGGTATTACCTTAACAACAAACCATATTTTGACCCACGCATCAATGCCAAATGGACCCTTCCTCAACTTTTCGTTAAAGAATATCCGATCGGTTGGGAAATCGGAACTGGCTTCGGATGGCATACTAAAATGCCGGTAGCAGCTTATCTGTTTCCGGATACGAGATATACCGATTATGTGCAGCTCAATTATTTTCACAACGAAGAAGAATACCGCGCCATGAATGTATATACGTTTGTGGAGGATATAACCAATTACAATCTACGGGCAGCGCGCAACTTCAAATGGGAAGTTCGCGGCGACATCACATATCGCAACAATCGTCTGTCAGTCACATATTTCCGGGAAGACATGAAAGATGCTTTCCGACAGGCACCGTTCATACATATATATGAATATCGTCGCTACGACGCATCCGGATACAATCCCGAGGAAACGGGTCATGCACCCGTTATCGAGGAATTGCCTTGGCAGATAGAACAGCGGCTTGCATCTGTAAGTCATGCGTCCAATAGCTCTCGGGTAAAGAAAGAAGGGGTTGAGTTCACATTCTCCTCATGCCGTATACCGGTCATACGAACGCGTGCTACTGTCAGTGGTGCTTGGTTCAGAACAACTCTTTCCAATAGTGTAGGATTATGGTATAAACCAAACACTATTGTAAACGGAGTTGAACTTCCTTTCGCAGGTTTTTACGATGATAAAGAAGGCAGCGTGTATCAGTCATTTAATACTAACTTCATGTTTGATACCGATGTTCCACGTCTTGGACTGAACTTTTCAATCGCAATCCAAAACATGTGGTTTACATCACAGCAAACTCTATTTAAGAACGGGATTCCTGAATTCTATATGGGTGTAGATGGTGAAGTTATTCCTTTCACTCCTGGGATGGCAGACGACCCCTATCTCAGCCAGCTTATCCGCGAATATTCCGCTACGGCATTTGAAGCACGCAAGGTACCGGTTGCCACTACATTTAATATAAAAGCTACAAAAAAACTCTGGAACGACCGCATCGGAATAGCCATATATGTAAATCGTCTCCTAAGCATAACACCGGATTATTACCTGTATGGAACCCTGCAACGCAGGTACACCTCGCCATATTTCGGTATGGAACTTAACTTGAAATTTTAATATGATTGTCAAATAATATGAATATACAAAAGAATACGTTGAGAAGAATATTATTAGTTCTTTCGGCACCCCTGCTCCTGTCATCATGTATCGATGATAAAGATGATGATGTTGCCGATAGCATACCAATTGCGTTTATTAATAAGCTCCCAGAAGGTGTTCCCTCTATAAAATCGGCTGTTATAACCATGACCGAACTCAATACGGGATCGGTCTACCGTATTGATCCATTTGCCGAGGAACTTGGTAGCGTACCTCTCGGAATATATGATTACGAAGGAACCATCAGATTTGATTCACATGATGAAGAGACAGGCACTTCTGTAGAAAAAACGCTCCGTGTAGCAGGTACATCTGTTACTATATCCAGCCCAATTTCTTTACATCTGGAATGGTTCTTCTCCAATCCTGGTGGCACCCTCATCTTTTCAGAAATATATGCGACAGGTTCTCCAAACGCGACTGCAACGGGAGGAATCCGCGACAGTTACTTTAAAATTTACAATAATACTGATCAAACTATATACGCCGATGGGCTTGGCATAGTCGAATCTGCTCTTGTCAATGCAAAAGCAAGTACTTACGAGATACTGACAGAAGCCAACGATCGCCAGAAAAATTTCACAGCTGCCACTATATGGGTAATTCCCGGCAGTGGAACCGATTTTCCAATTGAACCTGGTAAATCTCTAAAAATCGTTGATCAGGCTATTGACTGGAGCACTCAGGTCTCAGGCGCTTTTGATCATAGAGATGCCGATTTCGAATGGTATGATGACAACGCGCAGGACACTGACAGTCCCTCTGTTCCCAATTTATCCAAATGGTATTGTTACTCCAATACCATTTGGATAATGTCGAATCAATGTAACAGGTCATATGCACTGGTTAAATTCCCTGATGGCATGACTTCCGAAGAGTACCTTAGCCAATATCATGGTGGATATGATTATATATCAACTATTGGTACGCAGATGCACAATGACCGCGCATATCTCATCCCAAATTCCTGGATAATTGACGGTGTAAATCTCGGAAACTCGGAGGCCTATATATATGGAGCACTCGGCAACAATATCGACATAAGCTATGCGTGCATATCCGACAGAAATTCAGATCCGAACCGTTTCGGTCGCATTTTCCGCCGAAAAGTCGCTACCACAACTTCAGATGACCGTGTGATTTTTCAAGATACGAACGACTCTAAAGCTGACTTCATCGTGATATCCTCACAGACCGATTAAAGTTTATCTGTCTCAAACGAGAAATATGGCTTATAAAAACATATCAGTTGCTGTTGTACTACTTAGCAGTGGGTTATCTTTATCTGCGGCAGATAAAACAGATGATTATATGGCGAACAGCCTGCTGGAACGAATCTCCGCAGATAGATCCGAGGAGAATAAGTTTGCCAATATCTCCGTGGGTAATAATCCCTCAGCAATGTTTTATGCACGCTCATACTCTATATCAGGATTTTCACTTCGCGGAGAATACCTCAATAGTGATAATGCGTACATGATTCAGACCGGAACCGGACATATGTTTGGCTATGTCGACGCATCCTCATATATGCGACTGAATTCGAAGGCTGTAGTATGGGGGGCAGCTCAATTCAAAAGCGGCACATTCCGGAATATCAGATGGAATAATTCCGCTGACTTCGATTTGATAGGTCCATATGTTCTTGCTGATTCCGTCGGAGGAGATTTAACATCACAGAGATATAGTTTTTCAGGTGGCTACGCCGGAGAAAATAACGGCTGGACCTGGGGCGCATTTGTAAGCTATGCTGCCTCCATTGATTACAGGAACCGGGATCCACGCGATAAAATCATTGTATCTGACCTGGCTGTCAGACTTGGAGCGTCACGATGTCTGTTTTCCACATATTCTGTAGGCATCGGAGCTGATATTAGAGTCTATAATCAGGAAAGTGATGTCACATTTTATAATCCTAATAATGAAATCAAAACCTTCGCATTACTCGGACTGGGAAACTATAACCCACGGTTCAGTGGTAATACCAATAACAGCACCGCATATAATGCATTCGGCATAGGCACTGAGATCAATCTATTTGACACATCGCTGCGAGGTGGCTTTATTAATATGTCATTTCATTATCTCCCGGTGAAACAAATACTGCGGAATTTCAACAATCTTGAACTCACCCGCGCCGGAAATTATTTTGCCGGCATTCGGTTAGGATATAAGATAAGGATAAGGGACATCGTATGTTCTCCTCGGCTAACGATAAATGTCCGAAGACAACTCGGATTTGAGAATCTCTACGGAAGTGCAGTCGGTAATCATTATCCAAGAATCGGGTATCGCAGAAATTATTATCACGACCGGGCTTTGGCAAATTTAGACATCCCCTTGTCTGTATGTATCCGGAAAAGAACACGTATGGAACTCATTCCAAGTGTTTCAATGGCATATGACCACGAAAACTACCGGAAACCCAGAAGATATACGCATGTAACATTCTGTACTCCACAACTTTTGATGTCGGTTGAATGGAATACTTCAAAATCGTTGCTTCTTGCACTTAAAATATATGGCAATCATAGCTTTATTACAAAAAAGAATGAATCTCTCCCTGGATTAGACCCTAATTCAATGATAGGAGCATCCGTCAGTCATAACTTCTCAATGCTGTCAAGCGCGGCAACTCAATATGGCGGACAGATTGAAACAGACATACTCCTGACAACCGGTATGGCATTGAACTTCGGAATAAGATGTCATAATACCCATTATCAGAATTATGGAAATGCTATCGCTACTGAACTGACCGCAGGGCTAAAATTCTAACCCTAAGATCGATTTTAAAAGCATACATGCAGTTAAATAAGAAAAAGTTGCTTACTTTTGTAAAATATAATCAACCAATAAATGAGCAATCAGCCTGAAACATCTGTTATCTCAGTGAAAAACCTTACCCAACGTTACGGGAAAGGTCGTATCATATATGAGAATCTGTCGTTTGAAGTGCCTCGAGGACGCATATTGGGTCTTCTCGGAAAAAACGGCACTGGAAAAACAACCACCATCAATATTTTGATGGGCTTTCTTAAACCTCAAAGTGGAGAATGTAAAATATTCGGAGAAGATATCACTAAAATATCTGCATCCACCCGCAGTCGTATCGCACTCCTGCTGGAAGGTCATGTTCAATATTCATTCATGACAATCAGACAGATTGAGCGTTTCTATTCGCAATTTCACCCCAAATGGAACAGCGATGCCTATTACGGTCTGATGAAAAAGTTGAAAGTAACTCCTGAGCAGAAAATCTCTTCAATGTCAAACGGTCAACGCTCCCAGGTAGCATTGGGATTGATTCTCGCTCAGAATGCCGACCTGCTCGTCCTTGATGACTTTTCACTCGGTCTTGATCCGGGTTATCGCCGTCTGTTCATCGAATACCTCCGTGATTTTGTGAAAAACGAAGGTAAAACAGTCTTTATGACTTCACATATTATACAGGATCTTGAACGCCTGGTTGACGATTGTATTATCATGGATTACGGACGGATTCTTACGCAAATGCCTGTCAACGAGCTCATGACAACATTACGCCGGTATTCATATTCCGATGGATCCCTTCCTTCAGGAGAAGGAATATTCAGTCCGTGGCATACTGGTGACGAAAATGAATTTTATTCATTTCTGCCTGAAACCGATGTGCTACAGCTGCTTGAAAATCAAGGAATCAGACCTACTGATCTTAGAAGCGAGGCTCCGGCCTCACTTGAAGACGCTTTTATAGGACTTACAGGTAGGTACTAACCCAGCAAATGAAAAATCAATTCAAAAACACCAATCCCTACAACAGATTTATATGACACAAGCTATATTTTTCAAGGAGCTTATCAAGACAAGGCGTGTATTCTGGGTAAGTCTTCTTGTAGCGATCATATTCGCTATATACGCCATTATGTGTATCCGACGTGTTGGTACCTCCCACGGCGTTGAGCACATATGGTTGATAATGCTTATGAAGGATCAGACCTTCATAGATGCCATCAAATATCTGCCTCCCGTCATAGGTCTTGCGCTTGGAGTTGCACAGATGAGCCCCGAAACCCAGCAGAAGAGGCTCAAACTGACACTGCATCTCCCCTATCCGCAAAATAAACTAATATTTACAATGATCTGTGCCGGATTGATTCAGTGTCTGCTGATATACATTGTTCAGGCACTGATTATAGGCATCTATTATTATGGGGTAGTTACTGCGGAAATGACATTACATGTGATGCTGACTACCATCCCCTGGTATATAGCTGGTCTGAATGCCTATCTGTTCACTGCTGCCATATGTCTGGAAGGCACATGGCGCAGGCGCATAGTTTTAGGTCTTATAGCTTTGGGAGTATTGGCTGTCTACTATATGCAAAGCGTACCGCAAGCCTACAACGGCATCATATGTGGCGCTATAATTTTCACACTTCTTCTTATGCTACTCTCATTATACTCTGTAAATCGCTTTAAGGAGGGGCTCATTGACTGATTATGAAAAGTTTCTCAAAAATAGTTCTTTATATTGTCGCGATAGCCGTTCTCAGTTGGTTCCTACCGTGGATATATGCGTTGATGTTTCCTGCCTCATCCGGTGAACCTTTCTGTAGTTTTTCACCGGTTAATGAGAAATGGATAATCTCTCAGGCATCTCCAGGCGAGAAACCTAAGATTATGATACTTGAAAATGAAGGAGCTACAGATGGACCGACAATAAGTTTTATAACCCGCAACGAACGTGATTCGCTCGTTCCGCAGCTTTTTTATAAAGAACTGCTGGCTCATGACCGCCTCCCGGATTCCATTCATGGCAAAGCGGTAAACGCTCATGAACTTCGGTCACATGAACTTATGTTTTCAAGTTCACCACGCGACATTGTAAAACGCGAGCCCGGTGTATGGATGATGATGGAGTCAATGCCTGTACGTGTGGAATTATCAGACCCAACCGAAGTGTTCCGTTTTACTGACAACGGTGAAATAGAATTCATCGATATGGCAACAAATTCAGTTGTTCCAGACCGTGGAAAAAGATTCACTGAAACTATGAAGCAACGTGGGTTTGCATTTCCTGCAGCAGATTTGTCCGCTAATATCACTTCAAGAAAACAATATGATGAAGGCTATCTCATGATTGACAATAATGGAAAACTGTTTCACGTAAAACAGCGTGCCGGTCGCCCTTATGTAGCAGCTATTCCATTGCCGCATAGTGCAGCTGCAGATAAAGCATTCATCCTTGAAGAGTCGAACCAAAGCATCCTCGGATTCGTATCTGACACCGACAATAATTTCTATATTATAGAAAAGGAAGGATACAAAGTGTTCCCGCTTCCGGTCGGAAAAGTCAATCCGAGAAAAGAAAATCTGATGTGCATGGGAAATCTATTCAACCTCACTTTCCGTTTCACTGGTGATGGCGTTTCGCGATGGAGAGCTGTGGAGCGTACCCCAGACGGGTATAAGCTTGCAGGATCTTACGACTATGAGAAGCCTCGTAATGCCGCCTCAAAGATAGCCGACTATATCTTTCCATATACCCTATCATTCGTGTCGACAAGCGACTCGTTGGCTTATCCACGTTTTGCCCGCATAAGCTGGCACGCAATCTATCTCAATCTGCTGTTATCCTTGATATTGATCTTCGCGCAGAATAAGGGACGGAACATATGGACATACGCAGGTGCCTCAAGCACATTAATTTGCGGGATCTTCTCATTTATTCCTTTCATGCTACTAAAAGACTGAAATAACATTTTAAAATATCCTATTTCCAAACTATTATGAAAAAATCAGTATTAATCTCAGCCCTTGCATTCATCGGAATGACGATTGCCACTTCTTGCGGTAACAAGGCTGAAAACAATGCAAGTGAAGATGCTGTTGTAGTCAGTATTGATTCTGTAGTTGCAAACCCCGAAGCATATCTGGGCGATACTATCACTGTTGAAGGCGTAGTATCTCATCTTTGCGCTCATGGCGGTAAAAAAGCATTTCTGCTTGGATCTGACGAGAATGTAATGATCCGTTGCGAGGCTACTCCTGAAATGGGTGGAGCATTTCCTCAGGAATCAGTACACAAACCGATGCAAGTAACCGGCATTCTTGTTGAATCTCGTCTTGGTGAAGAGGAAGTGAAGCAAATTGAAGCCCAGCACGCAGAACAGGTAAAAATGATAGCTGAACAAGCCGGAGCTGAACAAGCTGCAGCTGTCGATCAGGCAGCTACCGGATGTGAAACTGAACGTAAGGCTCAAGGGCAGGGCGAGATTGATACATTCGCAGCTCAAATCGCAGATTATCGTGCTCGTATTGCAGAACGTGCTGAAAAAGAAGGTAAACCCTACCTATCTTCATATTACATTGTAGCTTATTCATATGAGATTCTTCCAGAATAAGCCTTTCATCTGATATATAATCGAATACATAATTGAGAGAGGGCGTGTCAGTTAGTTATTGACACGCCCTTATTTGTATCCGGATGGCAACTACAATATATCGGATGAAAAAAATGAGAGACCAGCATGATTTACACTGATCTCTCTATAAGGTGCCACATCAAAGGATGCGATGAAACTCCGAAAGACAGGTTTTGAGTTCTTGTTATCCTTTGTAATCTGCCTGGTCACTAACATATGACTTCTTCATAAATGAAGAATGGAGCCCGCCATCAGATAACATAGATTGTCTCGGTATTTCATATAAATTTGATGAGTTTCCCAATCAACTTTGGTGTGGCAATTTTTCATTATTTAAAACAAGTACACCTCTGTGTCCCTGTCGAACTTATAACGCAAATTTACACATTATGGTTTAACCATGCAAGAAGATAATTAAAAAAATATTCGCTCCATGCAACTTTGGTGAAACTCAGTTCGTCTAACACATGAAAACAGAACAGATATGATTTCTTTAAAAGATGTAAACAAGACATATCCGGGTATAGTCCCCCTACATGTGCTGAAAGGAATTAACCTTGAAATACAAAAAGGAGAGCTTGTATCCATTATGGGGGCATCCGGATCTGGTAAATCCACATTACTTAATATACTCGGGATTCTTGATAATTACGATTCTGGAGAATATTGGCTAGACGGTACTCTAATCAAAGATCTTTCAGAGAATAAAGCTGCCGAATACCGCAACCATATGATCGGATTTGTATTTCAGTCATTCAACCTAATCAATTATAAAAACGCTATAGAAAATGTAGCCCTCCCCTTATTTTATCAAGGTGTAAGCAGAAAAAAACGCAATATTCTCGCAATGGAGCAGCTTGATAAACTTGGGTTGGCCGATCGCGCACATCATCTTCCGGGAGAACTATCGGGTGGTCAAAAACAGCGGGTTGCAATTGCTCGTGCACTTATCACCCAACCATCTATCATTCTTGCCGATGAGCCAACCGGTGCACTTGACAGCACTACGTCGCGCGAAGTGATGGGACTTTTCAAAGAGCTTAACCGGCGCGACGGAATGACTACGGTAATCGTAACACACGATCCTACAGTTGGAGAGCGGACTGACAGAATCATACGAATTTGTGACGGTATAATACGTCGATAATACAAAGACAAAGATGTTTGATCTTTTCAACGAAATCATACAGACTCTACGTCATAATAAACTCCGCACTGCTCTAACGGGATTTTCAGTAGCGTGGGGGATTTTTATGTTGATTGTTTTACTTGGAATGGGCAATGGAGTGACAAATTCCTTCATGGAGCATGCCATGTCGTCTGGTTCTCAAAAAATTAATCTTTGGGGCGGACGTACGTCGAAACCTTATCATGGATATCGCGAAGGTCGTGGCATAAATCTGAAATCAGCCGATATTGAGCGTATCGAACAGGAACATCAGAGCTTTACGGACAATGCCATATCCACAATTTATGGAATTTCAACAACATTTAAAGCAGGTAAAAATTCGATAACACAGTCATATACGGGTGTATTTCCTTCAGAAATAGAAATGTCCGGAGGAAATAAAAAAATGATAAAAGGACGATTCATCAATGATAACGACATGGCAACATCTGCAAAAGTGATTGTACTGCCCGAACGTATTGAAAAACAACTTTTCGACAACGATGAAAGTCTTGGCAAAATTATATCAATCAATGGTTTGGCCTTCAAAGTCATAGGTGTATATTCAGCTCGCTGGGGACGTGAAACTTACATCCCGTTCACTACTGCCCGTCTTTTAACAGGAAATAATGATAATTTAGGAAGCATCAGTGTGATTTTAAAAGGCCTTAAAACAGAAGAAGAGGGTAATGCAGCGGAAAAAGATATACGCCTTACGCTTGCAGCCGCTCACGATTTCAATCCTGAAGATGAGAGTGCTGTATGGATCTGGAACCAATTTTCAGACGGAATGAAAGGTCTCGCTGCAATGAGTATTTTGAATACCTCAATATGGATATTAGGTCTGCTGACACTTTTGAGTGGAATTGTCGGAATAGGCAATATTATGTTCGTTTCAGTCAAAGAAAGAACACATGAGATAGGTATCAGGCGTGCAATCGGAGCACGTCCGAAAAGTATTCTTATGCAAGTAATCACAGAGAGTATAGCCATTACAACTCTGTTCGGCTATATCGGAATCGTTTTTGGAACAATAGTTACTGAAATTCTAAATGTAGTATTCAGTGACACAGATTTTATATCTAATCCACGAGTAAGCATATCTGTTGCTATCCAGGTTACAGTCGTACTTATAATATCGGGAGCACTCGCCGGCCTTTTCCCTGCACTAAAAGCACTAAAGATAAAACCTGTTGAGGCACTCCGCGATGAATAATTGTAAATGGTGATATGAGAATAAGACTATTTGACATAGAAAATTGGAAAGAAATCGGTGCCACACTTGCGCGCAACAAGACGCGGACCTTCCTGACAGGCTTTGGAATATTCTGGGGAACAGCGATGCTTGCAATTCTTCTTGGAGGTGCGCGAGGTGCCAAAGATCTACTTATGCGCAATTTCAGCGGCTTTGCTACAAACAGTGGAATCATATTCACCGGACGCACTTCAATTCCTTATAAGGGTCATCAGAAGGGGCGTTATTGGGAACTCGATATAACCGATATGGAACGTCTCAAGGAATCTTTTCCAGCGTTAGAAACTGTAACAGAACAGTATTCATCACATGGTGTAAGTTTCCGTAACGGTAAATATTCATATTCCGGAGCTGTCATGGGCGCATCACCAGAATTTACAGATGTGATGACTCCGACAATTTACAGCGGACGATTTGTCAATCAGGCCGATGTCGCACTTGAACGTAAAGTCGCGGTTGTAGGTCAGAAAATAGTTAATGAGATTTTTCCCGACGATCCCTCACCATTAGGAAGAGAAATACTTGTAAATGGTATTACTTACAATATTGTAGGAGTTGCCGGACAGAGAAACGAAATCAATATGGGTGCACGTATAGATGAATCTGTAATCCTTCCAAGTTCAACCTTCCGGCGGGCCTTTCATCGTGGTATCAATGTTGACGTTATTATGATAGTTGCAAAGGATGGAACCAAGATTGCAAATCTGATACCTGAAATAAAACGTCTTCTGTTCATCCGCCATACAATAGCACCAGATGATCTTTCCGCATGCGATATCTTCGATGTATCTGAACAATTCGAAATGGCTGACAACTTGTTCAGGGGGGTCTCACTACTTGCGTTTTTCATTGGATTCAGTACTTTGCTGGCAGGCATAATCGGTATAGGCAACATTATGTGGGTAATTGTAAAAGAACGTACTCAGGAGATCGGTATCCGGCGCGCACTCGGAGCCAAACCTTCTGACATCATAGTACAGATTCTCTCTGAGGGCATTATACTTACCACTATTGCAGGTATTGCCGGAATATGCTTTGCTACCATAGCCCTCGGCATAACGCAACATCTCACTGCCAATGAAATATCTACCCCACGTTTCCAAATGAATCCGGGGCAAGCGATGATAATCATGATCACATTTATAGTTCTTGGAACTATAGCTGGACTTATTCCTGCAAGCAAAGCCATGAAAATAAAACCGGTGGAGGCTATTAACGATAAATAGCTGTATCACCCTAATTATTGAAACCATACAAATGACTGAAATATGAAAAAGTTTTTCAAGATTACACTCTGGGTATTAATCGCAGCAATATTCGTAGGCACCTTTGTCTATCTTATTCTGAATGCTCGCGAGAAACAACCTGAATACGAACTTGTTAATCCATCGATAGCTACTATCGAACGTACCACCGTTCTTACCGGTAAAATCGAGCCACGCGATGAAATTGAGATAAAACCTCAGATCTCAGGAATTATCAATGAAGTTTTAGTAGAAGCAGGCGACCATGTCAATACTGGTGACATCATCGCAAAAATTAAGGTAATACCAGACGAAGCACAACTTTCATCTGCACAAAACCGTGTCCGGATTGCCGAAATCAATCTTGAACAACAGCGCCTTATTTATGAACGAACAAAAGCGCTGTATGAGAAAAAATTTGAAAGCCGGGAAAAATTCGAGACAGATGAAGCAACCTACAATCAAGCAAAATCAGAACTTGATCAGGCGTACGATCAACTTGCTATTGTTCGTGATGGTGTTTCCTCCAATAATGCTCAAGGATCCAATACTCTTGTGCGCTCAACTGTCACCGGAGTTGTTCTTGAAGTCCCTGTAAAGGTTGGCACATCAGTAATTCAAGCCAACACCTTCAACGATGGAACCACCATAGCAAAAGTAGCCGATATGAAAGACCTGATATTTGTGGGTAAAGTAGATGAGACTGAAGTGGATCTACTTACTGAAGGTATGTCGACTCGAATTGCAATCGGAGCGGTAGTCGGTTCAGATATTGCAGCAGTCATAGAAAAAATCGCTCCCATCGCAACCGATGAAAACGGAACAAATACATTTGAGATAAAAGCAGCTCTTAATGTAGATTCATTGTCTATGAAACTGCGTGCAGGATACAGTGCAAATGCGACTGTGATATTGGAAAAAGCTGAGGATGTCCTGTCTATCCCGGAGAGGGTAATAGAGTACAAAGGTGACAGTGCTTTTGTTTATGTTTTAAAATCAGCAGCTAATTCCCAACAGTTTGACCGTACATCTATTACAACCGGAGTATCCGACGGCTTGCAAGTAGAACTGAAATCACCACTCATAGACAAGGATATTCAACTCCGTGGCAACCGTACTAACTGAACAGAACAATGAAAATATTTCATAAATCATATATAACCGCATGCGCAATGCTTACCACAGTGTGCGCTCTCGCAGAAACCTGGAATCTCGAACAGTGTGTTGATTACGCTATCACGAATAATCTTAATGTAAAGAACGCCCAGTTGAATATAGCTGATGGAGAGCAAAGCATTACTGATGCAAAAGACCGTTTCCTTCCATCGTTGAACGCGAATATTTCTGAAAGCCTGAGTTTCGGTCGTGGACTGACTGCGTCAAATACCTATGCTGACAGAAATACAACAAATTTCCAGTGGGGTGCATCATTGAATCTTCCATTGTTTCAAGGACTATCAGAATACCGTCAGCTGAAACTGGCAAAAAACAACCTTTCCCGTCTCCTTTACGAATTCGAAGCGGCGAAGGATAATGTTACGCTGAATGTCATATCACAATATCTGCAAGTACTATATGCAAAAGAAGTAATGAAATCAGCAGAACGTCAACTCGAACACTCAACTTTCGAGGTGGAACGTCAGCGTGCACTCGTTGAAGAAGGAAAAGTTGCTGAAGCTGATTTATACGATGCTGAGGCACAGATGGCACAGGATCAACTTCAGGTCGTTACTGCAGAGAACGACATAAAAGTATCGCTTGTAGAGTTAGCAAATCTTCTCCAGCTCCCTACAGCAAATGGATTTGATGTAAGTCCTCTTACTGAAGATGAACCTATTATTCCGACATCGGATGCTGTCTTCAATGCAGCTCTGCAACATAACAATTCCATTATGGCATCACGAGAAGGAATTAAGGTTGCCGATACCAACATATCTCTCGCTCAAAGCGGATATATACCTCGTCTAAGTTTCAACGCAGGTCTCGGTTCAAGCTACTATACAGTGGGAGGATATAAAAGTGATACATTCCGCGAACAGATGCGCCATAATTACTCTACATATCTCGGTTTCAGTCTATCAATTCCAATTTTTGATGGTTTCTCTACTAGAAACTCTATCAGAAAAGCTAAACTGCAGAAACAATCTGCAGAACTCGAATTAGACCGCAAGGAATCTGAACTTTTTAAAACCATCCAGTTAGCGTATTATCAGGCACGCGGAGCTCGAGATAAATATTTTGCCTCTAAAGAGACACTTGAAAAGACAACACTATCCTACGAAGCCACCAGAGAAAAATACAATATGGGGCGGGCTACTCCAAGCGAATACGAACAGGCAAAAAATAATCTCTTCAGAACAGAAGTTTCATCTATTCAGGCACATTATGAATATTTGTTACGATATCGAATTCTAATTTTTTACCAAAACAATTCTATCTGAATCTATATACGATTTTATAGTAAATTTAAAAAGATAACCGCGAGTAGCTATGAAAATAATTTATAATAGCCCATCGCGGTTATATTTTCTCATTTTACTATGTTTATTAGGCTTTAAGCAACAGAATCACATGAATTGCAAGATCGAAAAACACAATCTTCGCATTGGCATTAGCCGATATATCAGTTCGTGCCTCTCTGAATTCATCAAGAAGACGTTCCACATTTCGTTCGTTTATAAACGGTGAAAATCTTGCACTGAAACTACTCTCTGCCGGAGTAAGGTAAACCATTTCAGGGATATGCAGATTAGATATAAAGTTTTCACGCATCATCCTTTCACAATACACAAGAAAACGAATCGCGCTTTCACGTCCAAGCCCAGAAATATCTATGCTCCATTTTCTTAAAACGCCAACCTGACGTTTGTATGCAGCCCGCATGAGTAATATGAACATCTCAAGAAAATAAGCATTCTCCTTCCCTTTGGAAAGCATTTTAACGGCCGCCGTCAGATTCCCCTCTGATATGTGTGAAACCGAGAGTGCCGTAGCATGATCTGCGTTGAATTCCCTTTCAAGATAATCCGCAGCATCCCTATCATTTATACGACTAAACTTTACTGATTGCAATCTCGACTTCACTGTAGGTAAAATTTCTCCGGACGAATCGCTTACAAAGATCAGCAGTGAGTCCTGATAGGGCTCTTCAATAAGCTTAAGAAGCTTGTTGGCACATTCTGTCTGCATGCGCTCCGGAAGCCATAAAAGCAATATCTTATACCGAGACGAATATGATGTAGTAGCAAACTTCCTCGCTATATTCAGCGCCTCGGCAGAATATATTACCGGCTGACCATTAGCATTACCCAAAAATTTCTGCCACTCCTCAAAATCCATTAAGGGAGAGGACTGCAAAAACTTAGCCCACTCTCCAGCTAAATCATCGCTCAATCCAGCCGGTGATACACTTTTAAGAATTGGGAAAGAGAAGATTGTATCGGCATGGTTAAAAGTCTGGTGCTGTACACACGACATGCAACTTCCACAAGGTTCACCATCGGGAGTACGATTCTCACAGTGAATATACTGAGCCAAAGCACGCGCAATAGCAAACTTCCCAGTACCTGACGGACCTTCCAATAATATCGCATGAGGCATCCTGCCTGAATCGACCATCTCCCTCAAACGAGTTTTGGCAGCAAAATTGCCCGGTATATCCGAAAAACGCACGATTGCAAACTATAATTATTACTCAAATAAAAATCAATACTATCACTCAACACCTAAAGATGTAAAAAATTCTCGGGGAAGAATATCTGTTAACGGATCGCGTGGATTCAGAAGAGATATTCGATCGGGATGAGATGCAAGTTCGCTAATATATTTGAACGTTACCTTAATTCCACGCCATCGCATAATATCATCAAAATCGCTTATTTGAGGCTCTTGAGCAAGAAGCGCATCAGAAATTTCTACAGCATCGCGATAGTTTCCGGTCATCAGATTAGCTCCGGCCACCAGCAGATAGCAAAGCGGTGAAAAGCCATAGTGTGCTCCCCCTGGAAGTTGTGACTGTTGCAGACACCAGTCAAATACCTCGAGCACTCTTTCATATCGACGAGCCTCATACGTTAGTCTGAGATAATACTCCATCCCCTCCTTTAGAACGAATGAAGTATGATAATAATCAAGCAGATCAAGCGCACCTTCCAGTTCCTGTTCGTTTGCAAGCTGGGCTGCAACCTCAAGCCATTTTCTCTCGTCAGTTCCGGTATGACGTGCAAATACTTCAATATACGGGACCGGATCATCTGGATGCAGTTTTAGCACATCGAGAATTACATATGAATTGGTCTCATCTGAAGCCATAAATTCACGAAAAACCTCAAGTGCAGCTTCCGTCTTCCCAATAGCTCTATATGCTTCAGCGAGCGCTTTTACGGCAAGGGAGTTACCCGGCTCATCCTTCAATACATCCAATAAAAGCCCGATTGCTTCGGAACGGGTTTCTGTGTCCGCGCCCATCGCAAGCCCCTTCATAAGACGCCCATGTAATCCTTTTGGATCAATAGCTAACGCATAATCAGCGCTCATCGCAGCTTCTCCAAAATGTTCCAACGCGAATTCAGCTTTGGAGAGTTGCACCCAATTGTCAGCATTGAAAGGCTCCGCACGGGTAAGTTCTTCAGCTAGTTCACGGGCTAACACCAGATAATCGTCATTATGCAGAAGAGTTTCCACAACCTCAAAATAGAGAAGCTCCCGGAAATCAGTTCTTTCTGCTATGATATGTACATTTTCAGCAATGAGATCATCACGCCCTAAATCATGCAGTGTATCAATTAATCTGATAATTGCTTCGCAACTGAATTTTTCACCTGAAGCTAAAAGCTCTGTCAGATCCTCTTCAGGATTTCCGTCTGGATAGTTTTTAAGAGCAAGATCCAGAACTCCCCACAAAGCGCTATCTTTTCTACCTTTGCGATCAAACATTCTTCGGGCTGACTGATCGTTTACAGACGACAGAAAGAAGGCCTTCCTTTCATCAAGAAAATTACTATCAGGATATAATCTGGCTCCCACAAGGAGCACATATAGCTGAACCATATCATCGCCTTCATCTTGTGCATAGTCATAGATGTCAAGCAATTCGTCCTTTTCATAGAATTCCGAATTGTTATTGTTCATTACATCTGCAAGAAACCGCCGATAAAGTTCACGCATGTATTGTTCGTCGCTCTGGGGCATGAATTGTTGCTATATTATTCCCGGTCTATATTGACCGTATAAAATTTTAAAAGCGACAGGTGGATGTCAGGATCATCCCGCATCCATCTGTCGTTATACAGATAAATATTTACTCTGATTTATGTTATTTTTTCTGAGCTTTTTCCCAACTGTCTTTTAGAGCAATAGTCCGGTTAAAGATCAGATTGTCTGAAGTGGAATCATAATCAGGAGTAAAATATCCCACACGCTGGAACTGAAATTTAGTACCCTGAGATGCCATCTCTGCAATGAAAGGCTCTACCTTTACCCCTCGCAATTCTACAAGCGAATCAGGATTTAGCAACTCACGGAAATCCTTATCAGCCTCAGCTGATGGATTTTCCACTGAGAACAACCTATCATACAAACGAACCGTGGCATCTTTAGCCGTAGGAGCTGATACCCAATGGAGAGTTCCTTTTACCTTACGCGATGCGCCCGGCATACCGCTTCGGCTTTCAGGATCATATGTGCAGTATATTTCTTCAATTTCACCGGTTTCTTCATTCTTCTTTACTCCGGTGCATTTTACTATATAGGCACCTTTCAAACGGACCTCTGAGTCAGGAGCAAGACGGAAGAATTTCTTCGGAGGATTTTCCATAAAATCGTCACGCTCTATATAGAGCTCACGGCTGAAAGGCATTGCATGAGTCCCTGTTGTCGGATCTTCTGGATTATTCTCCATCTCAACCATCTCAGTTTTCCCTTCAGGATAATTAGTTATGATTACCTTTACAGGATTCATGACAGCCATTGCTCGAGTAGCAATGGCATTAAGATCTTCGCGCACCGCATGCTCCAGAAGAGATACACTTATCATTGCCTCTTCTATCTTGGTATAACCGATACGGTCAATGAAATTGCGTATAGATTTTGGAGTAAAACCTCGGCGACGCATTCCGGAGATAGTCGGCATACGGGGATCATCCCACCCGGCGACAAGACCTTCCTTTACAAGCTGAAGCAGCTTTCGCTTGCTCATTACTGTATAGGTAAGATTCAACCGATTAAACTCAATCTGACGGGGGCAGTAGACAGCCGGATCAGCAAGCTCACGTACGAAATAATCATACAGCGGACGATGAGGAACAAATTCAAGCGTACATATCGAGTGTGTCACGCCCTCGAAATAGTCACTTTGCCCATGTGCGAAATCATACATCGGATATACATTCCAGGTCGTACCTGTCCGATGATGAGGATATTTAATAATGCGGTACATAATAGGATCGCGGAAATGCATGTTCGGCGATGCCATATCAATACGTGCACGAAGCACACGACTCCCCTCTTCAAACTCACCTGCATTCATACGTTCAAACAGATCAAGGTTTTCCTCGGGTGTGCGACTACGATACGGGCTATCTGTGCCCGGAGTTGTCGGCGTACCCTTCTGAGCGGCTATCTGTTCAGATGTCTGATCGTCAACATATGCTTTGCCCTCCTTTATAAGTTTGATTGCCAGATCATACAGCTGAGGAAAGTAATCTGATGCATAATATTCTCTATTACCCCAGTCAAATCCAAGCCAATGGATATCTTCGCGGATTGCATCTACGTATTCCGTATCTTCTTTGATAGGATTGGTATCATCAAAACGCAGGTTACAGGTTCCGCCGAACTTCTCAGCGACCCCGAAGTCCATGCAAATGGCCTTGGCATGACCTATATGAAGATAGCCGTTAGGTTCCGGCGGGAAACGGGTATTCAGTCGTCCACCGTTTTTTCCTGCGGCAAGATCGTCTGCCACAATCTGTTCCACGAAGTTCAAACCTTTTGAATTTTCTCTGGTTTCCTCCTTCTCGATAATCTCTGCCATATTATCAGTTTGTTTATTGACATTGCAAATTGCAAACCCTTACGGCCGCAACAAATTTAATGTACAAAGATAGTCAGTTTTTCTATATTAGGGAGACTATGAAGGAGAAAATTTTATCTGAAATTTTTACCTTGCCGAATACACTTTATTATGATAACTACTCGTTATTCATACATAATATGCACTACACATGAAAGCATTAGTTATTGGAGGTACAGGAACAATAAGCGCGTCAGTAGTAAAACTGGCGCTAAACAAAGGATGGGAATTATATGTATTGAATCGTGGTAAAAGACCGCTTCCATCTGGAATAAACAGTATTATCGCAGATATATATGATGAAGAAACTGTCGCATCAGCAATATGCGGTATGAAATTTGATGTTGTGGCACAGTTCATTGCCTATGGACCAGAAGATGTGACACGCGACATCCGGATGTTTTCTGACCATACTGATCAATATATTTTCATTAGCAGTGCATCTGCCTACCAGAAACCACTCTCCGGATATCCTATTACAGAAAGTACGCCACTTAAAAATCCGTATTGGGAATATTCACGCAAAAAGATTGAAGCTGAAGAATTATTGACAAAGGCATACCGAGAAAACGGTTTTCCTGCCACTATTGTGCGTCCGAGCCATACTTACGATGGGACTAAACCGGTATTTGCTATCCATGGGAACAAAGGCGTTTGGCAAACTGTCCGAAGAATTCTAAAAGACAAGCCTGTAATAATTCCAGGCGACGGAACTTCACTTTGGACTCTAACCCACTCATCTGATTTTGCAAAAGGATTTGTTGGATTGATGGGAAATCCCCATGCCATAGGACAAGCTTATCATATTACATCTGATGAGGTTATGACGTGGAATCAGATATACTCGGTGATTGCTCGTACTTGTGGAAAAGAACTCCACCCACTCCATGTTCCAACCGACTACATTGCCGCCCATGCCGGACCTTATGATTTCAGAGGTACTTTGTTAGGAGATAAAGCCAATTCTGTCATTTTTGATAATACAAAAATCAAACATGCTGTCCCGGAGTTTCTTTGTACAGTCAGCATGGCACAAGGTCTGAGTGCAGCAACAAACCACATTCTCACACATCGTGAACTGCAGATAATAGATCCAGATTTCGACAACTGGTGTGATTCTATCTGCAACGAGTTTCCTACATGATAACCGTTTTATCTTGTTACTCTCAGAAAAGACCTCAAGAACAGAACTGCAGCAAGAAACAATGACACAGAAAAGCTTAAGACAATACCATATACCCCCAATCTGCACGGAAATGCCAGAATCCACGAAGAGGTAATCCCGACTATGGCATAACTTACAAATGCAATCCATAACATCGGCATCACATGCGATGTACCCCTAAGTGCATTAGCGAACGTTACCTGAGTTGCATCTCCCAACTGATAAAGCACAAGTGGAAATATAAGTGTCGATGCCAAAGTGAGTACAGCCATGTCTTCAGTAAATACACCCATCAACGTTTTACCTCCAAACACAAATATCAGAGAAGATAATACCGCGAAACAGAGCATTACTACATATCCATCAAAAGCTACTCTCCTACAACTGTGAAAGCTTTCAGTATTATTACCGCTCTCATTTGAAACCAGAACCGCTATTGCCGTTCCGATGCTATAATATATACAGAAGCCCAATGTTCCAATAACCACAATTATCTGAAATGCAGCCAACGGTATTGTTCCAAGCCATCCTGCAAGAACAGCACATAATGAAAATGCAGATGTCTCAAAGGTCATCTGTAACGCTACTGGCCATGAAGTTTTAACAACCTTTCTGATAACCCCACTTATCTCTCCGTGCACGGGTGCTACCAAGAAATCCTTTCGATATGGCGCACCGCTATTACCCCTCAAAAATACATATAATATTACTGCCGGAGCTAAAATTCTCGCTATGAGAGTTGAAAGCCCAGCCCCCGTTAATCCCATTTCGGGCGCCCCCCAATTACCGAATATCAAAATATAGTTCCCCAAAACATTAACACCATTACATGCAAGAAGTATCCACATAGGCATGGAAGTATTTCTGACTGCATAACTCCATTGTGCAAACGCATTAAAAAGCGTCATGGGCAATAACGATGCAAGATATATTAGAAAGAAAGGCCGGATAATCGGCAACAGCTCCTGGGGTTGACCCATATATGGCAGATAGAAATAAAGCCCTGCCATAATTAGAGTTAGAATAACTCCAGCGATAAGATTGGCTATCACTCCGGCGCGTAAGGTCAACCCAATCCCAGCCAAATCTCTTTTTGAAAATAAAGCCCCGATAAGGGGGGTAAGACCATATGAAAAACCCATACCACAAAGCATGGGTACATTAAACATATTTATAACGAAAGATGCAGATGCAAGCGCCTCAGTCGAATAACGCCCCACCATAATATTATCGGCAAAACTAACGACAATAAGACCCACCTGAGACACAAGCACAGGAAGGGCAAGCCGAAGTATCGACAGACAACGTCGCAACATGATATATATAGGTATAGGTAATAAAAATTCGTGTACAAATTTACGAATTTAAATCCTAAACATCTCGTATTAAATGAGCGTTGTCATCATAATCCACGTTTCACCACAGGTAGAGCAAAAACCCCAATACAAAATAGAGTAAGAAATGTCAAAATACCAGAAGTTGCTATTGTATAGACTGTTAAACCATCCGTCACTGTTATATTAACAGAATAAGCCCATGCTCCAATCAATGCAATTATACCTAATATATAACAAATAATTTCCGCTGCTGATTTTTTCCTGCCAAACGGTTTATCAGGCAAGCGGTTCATTACCTTCCTTACAAACCAGGGATTAACCGGAGCAGAGTCGGCATTCGCATGCATCAGTTCGCGAATGTACTCATCGGTAAATTTATCTATATTCTTTTTCATTATCAATTATTCTTAAAAAAATGTATGAGATGTGCCCGTCCACGACTGAGATGAGACTTAACTGTGCCTTCAGGCATACCAGTAATATTACAAATTTTTTTAATAGGCAGATCCTCGAGATAAAAAAGTAATACTACGATCCTTTCATCTTCAGAAAGATATGACAGAGCTATCGAAATATCCATCTTATTCTCAATTTGAACATGAGTTGATGCACATCTCATCTCAGAATGTCCATAACTGCTGTCAGTTAACGGTTCGGGAAACTGTTTGCGACGATAACTCACAAACTCGTTGACTGCAATTCTGAAAAGCCATGTTTTAAAACCGGACAATCCTTTGAAGGCACGGATACCTAACCAAGCCTTTATAAAAGTCTCCTGTGCAAGATCATCCACCAAAGATACATTGCCGCCGCAGAGGTTCAAAAGAAAACGCCTGAGATTATCCTCATATGCAGCCACCAACCGCGAAAAAGCTTCGCGGTTATCAGCGGCTGCACAGAGCGCCAAAAGCTTCATTTCTTCCAGCTTGGTCAATGTGAATGATTTTAGTGGTTCGGAACGTTTTAGCTTGAATTATCTTTGGTAAGGGAAGCTTACTGGACCGGGTGATTATTATCATTCATCGGAGCAGAGCCATTATTACCAGGAGTGGGAGGCGGACATACGTTGTCGAAATGACGGGGAGAGAAATTCTGCGGCTGTGCATTTCCATAGGGTGGCCGAGGAGGCATGGGCTGACCTTTGCGCGAACGGTTGTCGCGTGCACCAGGAATATACAGATATGCAATCAGTCGTCCAATACCGAGGAAGAGCGGTATACCTCCACATAGAAATCCTACCCCTTCATGACCATTAGAACAGAAGAACAGAAGCAGTGACAACCCGACAGCAACCAGTGAAACAGAAGAAGTAAACATCTTGGGATCGCGTGCACCTACAGGAATTGGAGTAAAAGGAGCACGTGAAGACTGACCATTGTCTACGTCCATACTATTATTTCCCATATTAGCGTTAGAGTCCATAAAAACCGAAGACTGCGAAGATTGACCTGTATAAAACGCGTCAGGCAAATCGTAACCCGCCTCTATTGCCTTGGCGATTATGGCGTTTTTCGATTTTGAACGCTTCAGCCAGAATACGAGAAGACAGATAAGCACTATCACTATTGTAAAACATGGTACTATAAATGCTACAGCCAAAGCTATAACCTTAGTAATCTGGCGCACTTTATCTTTGTCGAAATTATTCTCCTGCGTCTGGTTGAAAAGATCGAAGAAACCATTCGGAACATTTTCCGAAATGCTATATGCAGCTCCCTTATAGAGGATAAATTCAGCACCGTCGTCAGGCACAGAAACGAATATCGGAGTATCAAAATCCACAGGATCAGCATTAACTACTTGAAGAGTAGCAGCAACAGAATCAACTGTTACATGTAGATTCTCACCATCCAGACTCTCTACCGAGACTGCTGGAGAAGTAACATTAACATTTCCACCAGAATTTTGATCCTGTGCAAATGCTACAATCGCTAAAATCACACATACAATCGTTAATAATACTTTTTTCATATCGTCGCAAGTAAAATTTATATATTCATCAGTTAAAATATTCAACGGATTCTATCCGTGGTTTTATCCTCTTTGTCAGAGATTCACATCTTAGACGAATCCCCTCCCCGGAAAGGTTGCAAGTTAATGAAAAAATTTTTCATTTCCTATTCTCATTTTTTTAGCGTTACTTTGTAAACCGATCATTTAACACAACCAACCTATCAATGATAACCTTCCCAAACGCAAAAATAAATATCGGCCTCGATATACTGAGAAAGAGACCGGACGGTTACCACGATCTGCAGACCCTGATGGCTCCGGTCGGCTGGACAGACATTCTTGAAATAGTACCACGCAAATCCGGTTATGAAGACATTCTGACAACGACTGGACGCCCAGTTAATTGCCCTCCGGAGAACAATCTTGTTATGAAAGCTATTATAGCAATGCGCAAGTCATATCCTCTACCCCCATTAGAAGTGTATCTTCACAAAATTATTCCCGATGGTGCTGGTCTGGGAGGGGGATCGGCAGATGCTGCCTTTACAATAAAGATGATACGCGACATGTATATTCCCACTGCATCAGACACAGAAATCGCCGTCATAGCATCGTCAATCGGAGCGGATTGTCCATTCTTCATATACAATCGTCCCATGCTATGCGAAGGTATTGGAACAGAGATGAGACCTATGGATATTGACCTGCCCGAATCTCTTCGCGTAGTAATAATAAAGCCGCCGGTATACGTATCTACGCGAGAGGCTTACGCTAACGTTATCCCTACACGTCCCCACCAATCACTTGAAAGCAGGTTGAAAGAGTTCCCCATAGAAAAATGGCAACGGAACATAGTCAACGACTTCGAGCGGTCAGTTTTCCCCGCTTTTACTGAAGTTGCTGAAATAAAGGAAAAACTCTGTGAATTAGGAGCGGTTTATGCATCTATGAGTGGAAGTGGATCGGCTGTTTACGGATTTTTTATGACTGACAATATTTCCGATTCATTGGCAGAAGATTTCTCGGGATGCGACATATGCGTCACGAAAATTCTGTAAACACTCACCTGTATTTTTTTGTTGTTTTTATAAACAGACAAAAAGTTGCCGATATACTTGAAGAATAATATTTGGCAAAATTTTTGCATGTTCCTTTTGTTTAGAAACAATGACAAAAATATAACAGCATATGAACCGTATTAATAACGACAGATGTCGCGACTATGACCGCGAAGAAGCTGGCAGAAAACCTATTATTGAGGATGCCGACGTAGAAGTAAATGATATAGAATCAGATATTGATAGCGCAACCGAAGTTCCTGAAGATGAAGAAGGATCGGATCTTGAAACTCTAAAAAATCTTCTTGAGCAAAAGGAGCAGGAGGTTGAAAAGGAAAAGAAAGAATATCTCTTCCTCATGGCGGAATTCGATAATTTCCGTAAACGTACTGTCCGTGAACGTGCAGATCTCATTAAAAGCGCATCAGAGAAGGCTCTTGCAGGTCTTCTCCCCATTGTAGATGATTTTGAAAGAGGTCTCGATGCCATTAAGGATACAACTGATGCTGATGCTGTAAAAGAGGGTATGAAACTAATCTACAATAAATTCATAAAATATCTCTCGGATAACGGTGTCAAGGAAATAGAATCGACAGGTGCACCTTTTGATACAGAACTTCATGAGGCTGTAGCTATGATTCCGGCTGAAACAGAAGAAGAGAAAGGTGTTGTGAAAGATACCGTTCAGAAAGGATACATGCTTAATGACAAAGTACTTCGCCACGCCAAGGTGGTAGTTTCGCAATAAATCCCCCAATACAAACTCTAAGTCAATATGGATAAAAAAAGAGACTATTATGAAGTGCTCGGGGTAAGCAAAACTGCTACCGCAGACGAAATTAAAAAGGCTTACCGCAAGCTGGCCATAAAATATCATCCCGATAAGAACCCTGATGATAAAGCTGCCGAGGAAAAATTCAAAGAGGCTGCCGAAGCATATGAAGTGCTATCAAACGATGAAAAGCGCCAGAAATATGATCAGTTCGGTCATTCGATGGGTCCTCAAGGCTTTGAAGGTTTCAGTGGTGGATACGGAGCTGGTGGCATGTCGATGGAAGATATTTTCGCCCAGTTCGGTGACATTTTCGGAGGACACTTCACAGGAGGTTTCGGTGGATTCGGTGGAGCTACCGGATCGCGTTCTTCAAGACGTCGCCAGAAACCACAGCGGCGTGGCTCTGATCTCCGTATTACCGTAAAACTAACTCTTAAAGAGATTCAGACCGGAGTTGATAAAACCCTGAAGATTCCCACTTGGGTTAAATGTGAACATTGCAACGGAAGCGGCGCCAAAGATGGTATCGCCTTCAACACATGTCCAACCTGTCATGGAACCGGAACCGTCACTCAGGTTGTTCAGGGAATTTTCGGTCCGCAGGAAGCGGTAGGTGTATGTCCTCAATGTGATGGCGACGGTAAAGTTATCTCTGAACCATGCCCATATTGTAACGGTGAAGGTATTCAGAAAAAAGACGAAGTCGTTTCATTCCATATACCTGCAGGCGTTACGGATGGTATGACACTTACCATACGTGGCAAAGGAAACGCTCCGCGGCGAGGAGGAATCAATGGAGATCTCCTTGTCGTGATTCAGGAAATTAAAGATCCCGAACTGATTCGTGACGGAAACGATGTAATATACAACCTCATGCTTGATGTACCGACTGCTACTCTCGGTGGTGCCGTAGAGGTGCCAACAATTACGGGACGTGCACGTCTGAACATACCTGCAGGCACCCAACCGGGAAAGGTACTGCGACTTCGTGGAAAAGGCTTACCCGAATATAACCGTAGTACCGTTGGAGATGAGCTGATAAATGTGATGGTATATATTCCAGAAACACTTACTGACACAGAGAAGACAGCCTTTGAGGCTATGCGTGATAATCCCAATATGAAGCCATCTGAATCAACCAAACAGAGACTCTTCTCCAAGCTCAAACATATATTCGAATAATATATTAAAAGACATAGAACTCAATAAGTAAATTCTCCGGATTCCAATCTAAGCGAATCCGGAGAATTTACTTTACAATTACATCAAAAAGTATACGTCAGATGAATAACTTGATCGAACTAGTATGTACCCCATCATCCTGTTTCGTTCGAGAATAATTGCCTATATGTATATTATTTCCCACGCAGTCAAGTATCCTCATCAACTCGGAGCGTTGTTTACGCTCTATAGGCGAACCAAAAAGACTTAGTTGTACTCCAGTTGCTGGAACTATATCTGTTATGTGTACCCCAGCACGTCTATATAACAATCCTTTTTTATATATAGTGCGGAGAGCGGAAACCGCTTCTTTTACGAGCATTATACTATCAGATGTTGGCTCTGTGAGATGCCTATAAGCTGAATTATTATATTGCGCCAGCTCAGTCCTAAATTGATTTGTCTGCAAAAAAACTGATATACCACCTGCACATGATCCCTGACGTCGTAATTTGCGGGCAGCAATATGGGTAAAAGCGGCTACCGCTTGTTCAATCTGCACAAGATCCGTCAACGAGGGTGAGAAAGTACGTGTTGTGCTAATTTCTTGCCGCACAGCCCCACTTTCCGGATCTGCGTCGATACATGCAATTCCATTTAGTTCCTTCCAGGTACGTTGGCCGATGATATTCAACATATGAGACACTCTCTCTGGAGGAAGAGCTGCAAAATCAGAAGCTTTCACTATACCTGAACCACGCAATTTATCCCTAAGGCGCCGTCCTATGCCCCATACGTCACCTATATCGGTTAATTCAAGTGCTTTTAGACGTTTCTCTTCATTATCAATTACACATACACTTCTATAACCCGGATATTTTTTCGCGAAACGAGCTGCGACCTTCGCGAGTGTACGAGTTGGCGCTATACCGAGCGAAGTTGGTATACCGGTCCATCGACGAACACGTCGAACTATTTGTCGGGCAAGATCCTCATACTCGCTTTTACTGCCAGGTGGAAAGTTTATAAACGCCTCATCTATTGAATAAACTTCCACATTACCCACAAGGCTCTCTACTGCAGCTATTACTCTTGATGATATATCTCCATACCGGCAATGATTGCCTGATAAGGTCACTACATTGTAGCGTCTTAAAATTTCACGGACTTCAAAAATAGGTTTGCCACGAGTTATACCGAGTGCTTTAGCTTCATTGGACATAGCGACTGCACACCCATCGTTATTACTCATAACCACAACAGGAATACCCTCAAGATCAGGTCGGAAAATACGCTCACATGAGACAAAGAAATTATTACAGTCAATCAGTCCGAACATCCGGTATAAATATCATTATTAATTGAAGTCATCTAAACTTTTTTGAGTTGTGAATTTTTTTAAGGAACACCACAGC
>CAZDWY010000008.1:0-73041 GCA_964509345.1 uncultured Alistipes sp. | reverse complement strand
TCCAGACTAATTGTAAAATGGTAGGATGAACGAACTCATTTATTTCCTAATTGTAAAATGGTAGGATGACTTTTTAATAGAAAGATCGTATCTTTGCGAGTTGGCTGAAGAGGAAGCAGGCTCTGCTGAGGAGCAACCTGCCAGCAATAAGCCAATAACGCACTGAAATAGTGAGCGAGGCTACCTGAATGGGGTGGTCTCGCACTATTTTAGGGGTTCCATGGCTAAGAAAACCTTTTCAATAATGCGTGGCAATGAAATTTTCAATCAGCTTCATACGACGTTCGGCTGTAATTCCGCTGTGTATTCTCAAAGTTGTCTTCAATCTGGCGTTGAAACTTTCAATCCCGGCATTTGTGTTGGGAATATGACGGTCTTTAAACTTTTCGAATGTCCAGAGCCATGGTGCATGCCGTATGATGGACAGATATGCTGACCGTAATCTCGGACGGGTAAAATGCTTCTTTCCAAAGCTATCTGTACTCTTCTCCTTTAAGATTTTCTCATAGCGTGAATGCCATTGCCCCAAATCCGCCATGAATGTAGCCTGCTCTTTCCGTGCAAGTGTCTTGACAAGAGTCAGCAGTTCCCGTGCAGCTTCCAGATCGGGCTTATTGGTTAAATATCGCCGTACTATCGATACCATGTGGAACTGACACATTTGCACAGGGATTGGACGGAAAGCCTCAAACAATCCCCTGAGACCATCGCATACGATACCCCATATCCTGAACCCATGTGATTTTAGCCAATCAATGCCCTCGACATAATCCTCCACCCGTTCATGATTACGGATAAACTTGTACCACAAGACTTTATTTCTGAATGCATCCTTTATTACGACTATGCCGAAATATCTCCCCCAATAGGTTGAATCCATCTCAACTATCACATCCTTGTCCTTGGATATCACACGTTTGTGGCGCATTGATCCAAGCATGTTCCACACAGTCTTGATGCAGACCCCATACTTTACGGATAGCTGAGCCAATGTCTGTTTACCGTCTATGTAATCACGTTCTACATCTCTGAGATTTATCCGTTTGCCTCCAACAAATTGACGGTCACAATCTTTGCATTTATATAGCTGCTTACCTGCTTTGTGGCCATTCTTTACCACATTAAAGGAGGAACAGAACACGCATTTTTTTGCTCATCTGATGTGTTTTTAATGGTACAAAGTTACTAAACACCAGTCTATTGCAAGACTTTTATCCTACTTTTTTACAATTAAGCGTTAACGAACTGTTAAAAAGTAACCCTCAAATTAAAACATACCTTATCTATATAGGTTACACGTACTTACAAAGATTTTATCCTACTTTTTTACAATTAGGCCCAAAAGTATATATATCAGCTGTTCCTTCTTTATCTTCCACCGGCAGTTGACCTGTCAGCGCTCGCGTCTGACTTCACTAACTTATCCGCTCCACGTTTCTGTCTCCCCCATTGCAGGTTATAGCTAATTTTCAGATAAGGCATCCGCATATCCAGACGCATATGCTGCTCGTTACGATTCCATTTACTTAATGATTTCGATCCTTGATCATATTCACCGAAAGGCATTATCATGCCTCCACTGAATTGCCAATTATGCCAATTATAGCTCAGATCGATAATGTTAAGGTTCTCACCCCATGAGATCTTTTCACCCCATAGATCATGCTGCGCACGAATATACTGACCACTTAGAACAAAACCCCAATGCATAAGCTGAACCGATAAATTCCCGCTCCATGCATAATTGCGATATTCATAATCGGTACCCCTCATGTGCTCCATACGATACTGCACATATCCACTTGCCATAAGCCAGTTGGGAATAAGCTCTATCTGAGGAGCAAGGAAAAACGACAGATTCTGAAGTCCGCGACTGTTTTCATATGTGGTAAGAAGCCTGTCTCCTTCCCACATTAGCAAAGGAGTGATGGCATTTGGCGAAGAAAAGGCCCTCACACCAAATGATCCGGTAATCCGAGGCAAATTAAATCCATACCTCAATGTAAGCATATAGGAGTTTGAGGTTTTAAGATTCTGATTACCAACGCGCCATTGAAACCCATCGAGTTGCTGTGGCACCACATTGGTTTCAGCAAGCGACGGAGCTGACTGCCATGATGTAAAATTCAATCTAAAATTATGATTCTGATTAAGTGAATAGATTATAGTTGCCTGTGGCCGAGGACTCCATGAATGGCTACCTTTATCCGATTCCTTGAAAAGAAAATCTGTATATTGCATCCCCATACCTGCGGTAGCAGTCCATTTCCCTAAACGATGGAAATATTCAGCAAAAAAATATACTTTGTCCTGCCGCTGATGAAATAACACACCTCCGAGATTTTCATATTCCGAACGGTTGCGGTTTGCATAATAAGAGGTTCCTGCTGTAAAACGCGAATTCCGCCAATTCTTTATATAATTTGCTTCAACCGCATATGCTTGATTTCTATCACGGATATTTGTATGAATATCATTTAAATATGTGAATAGAGCCGGTGACTGCTCTACATAATCAGAAAATGAACGTCCGAAATAGAATGAGCTACTGAAATCTACAATAAGCATTTGACGGTTAGAGAAATTCTGTTGCCAGTATAAGGAAATGGTTGGGGTGCTACCGTTTGCCCCATTTGAATCTGTCAGCAATATATCCTCCGATCCATCACTGATAGTCATCAGCCCCTTATATAGGAATTTCTCATTAATATTTCGATAAAAACCGAATTCCGCCATAAATACAGTTGTGTCCGGTTTGATATAATTATATGATGCCCAAATATTTGCCATAGAATTATCAAGCGAACCACCGCGTGAAGCCTCATCGCGCGTCACCGAATGTCCGTCGGGATAAGTAAATGTTTCAGTATATTCACGATGTGTCCCTAAGCCATCGGTAAGCTTATAGTTCCCTCCCGCCTGCCATTGCGAGCTGCCATAATTTAATTTCAAATCTGCCATATAAAAGCCCCAGGCTGTATTCAGGGCAGGCTGTCCGAGAGTCATCAGAGAGCCACCGACAGTTGGATTGGAAACTATTATGTTTAACACATAATTAGCCCCTCCATATCGTAGACCGGGATTGTCTATCCACTCCACACGCTTGACTGTTTCCGGAAGCAAAGCCCTCACCTGGTCTACAGATGCCACCCTGCCATTAATTCTAAGCTGAACTGACTGTCCGGCAGCTTGAACTGAACCAAGGGCATCGTTAATAACCAATGTGGGTATCATAAGGTTATTCAGGAGCTGCATCCCGTTTTTTGAATTTTCAACAGCACTATTCGATGGATACAGAAGATCCATATCCGACTTACGTATTACTTTAGGAGCCTTTATTACAACTTCATCCAATTCTTTTGCATCTATACTATCCGTTTGCTCCGGCTGGGCCAAGGCGCATAAAACACACAGAATCATTAATAAAACAGCAAGAAATGTTTTCATATCCTTTTGTCAAATGATGTCGCAAAGTTACTATACCAAATAAACTGATACAATACCTAAAAGTAGACAAATTCCGCCGGAAACTTTATAGCACGCTCTATCCGAAATGCCGACCTTAGAGATGTTTTAAATATAAAAGGGTCACAGCAAGAGTTGATTATCAGCGCCTGCCTACCTACATAGCCCCTTTAAATCAGTTTGCTATTGGTCGCTGTAACAATCGCTTCTGATATATTACGCACATTTAATTTTTCAAAAATACGCTGCCGGTATTTCTTGATCGTATCGGGCGAAAGATATAGTATCTCCGCGATTTCCTGCATAGTATATCCTTGTATAGAGAGTGTAAGCACCGATTTCTCACCTTCCGACAACATAGGGATGCGCCGCTTCTCCCACCGACATGTCAATAAATTGTATTCAAAATAATCCGGAGAACCGACACGGTGCATTTCAATATGTCCCGGTTCTGTATGTGTTGAGACCGATACCACACACAGTCCCAACCACATCCGTCCGTCAGATGTCAAAGCCATAGGCGTCAATTTGTGATTTATCAAAATCTTACGGCTATCGTACAAGGTATGAAAATCATATGATATGTACCACTTAGTACGTTCATCTAGTGGCAATTCGTTATAGAACGAGAAGCCGGAACTGTTAAACGTGAGCAGGAGCTGCTGCTCATCTTCCGGCACATAATCAAGATAGAAGCGGTATCCCATTTCTTTTACCTGCTCCGGTGTCAATCCACGCAAAAACATAGGATTCGGAGACACGTAAAGAAAATTACGTTTATAATAGTCAATTATATATATGCTCTGATATGAGGTCCGGGCAAAAGCTTCAGCAGCGCGTATATATTCATCAACGCGACTGTAATCAAGCTCTTCAAAGAGTTTGACAATATTATCTGACCTAAAAAATTCGTCTGTCGTAGCCATAATCACAATTTTCATGATATAACCGGATTACCGTGAGCCCATACAGAAGGTTATCCGACTTAATCTATACAAAGTTACGTAATATGCTAGCGATTACACCATGTGATATGAAAAAAATGTGTACCTTTAGCCACTCATACACTCAGATGAGTAAACGGCTCTTGATACCGTCTCAATAATTTACGATCTAAATGAAATCATCTGTCAAACTTCTTTTATACATCTGGATAATTACGTTTATGCCCGGCTGCAATAACGATATCTTTATTGACGGACCGGAAATGCCCGACTATTCATATGCACAGGTCGCCGGAGATGGTGGAACGGTTTCTTTCGAAATCTCCACCACCGGATTAAAACTGATAAATTTCGACCTTTTTTCTGAGAACAAAAAGTATTGTAAATATTTCAATCGCAATGGTGAGGAAATTTCGCCATACTCTCCTGCCTCGGAACTCGGAAGTATTGTTTTTGAAAACCATCATGTAAAGTATGTACTTGAAAAAAAGGGGAACCGGCTAACTTTCACAAGTCTCGAGAATTCCAGCAGCGAGAATCATCTAAGTATACGTCTTGAATATGATTATACCGTTAAATTCATAGAGATAGAAATTGAACGTGGTCAACCATTGGAAATGATATGCGTTGAGTATGACAACATGAAAATCAACGATAGAGCGAAAAAGGATGTCCAGACGTATAAATTCACCAATTATGGTCCTATCAATCAGACATTAAACTGGTATCCTTATAGCCATAATCAGGCATCTGTTATCGTAGAACCCGACGAGGATTGGATTAGAGGTGACTTTGTAATAATCCCACTACCGGCTTATTCAGATGGTAAGTGGAAACTTGAGGAGACTGGAAGCATCAGATTAGGAACGAAAATGAGTTTCTACAGATCCGATTACATGAATCCGGTTCCTATAGAGTTGCCACCATATGCCAACATAGTGCTCATCAGCAATGTGATATACTCAATGTGTCAAGTAGAAGGAAGCATGACATTCCGTAATCCCGTTTCGGGCAGAATACATCAAACAGGATTTATGTGCGAAGCCCTCTATCCCACTGATTACGAAATCAGAATTGACTATGAAGACTAAGATTTTCCTAATATACGCAGCTATTGCTACATCAGTATGCCAAGCATCAATGGCATCTGATGCCGATTCTATTCAGTCAGGCTTCAGTAATATACCACAATGGCACATCGGAGCCGATATCTCACCCGCTGCCGTAATTGGATCCAATCTATTTCTTAAAGGAGAAAACTCACTTGGCAAATCCGTAAAAAGCGAGATAGCAACAGATTTCCGTGCAGGATTCAGTTTCAACAGCTCTACACGGGAGGGAATTCTCTATAACGGAGTATATCAAGGAATTGGAGTCGGTCTCAATACATTCTACCCTTCCGGATTGCTCGGAAATCCCATGTCGGTATATATTTATCAGGGAGCCCCTATAGTGCATTTAACTAACCGTATGTGGGTCGGATATGAATGGCAATTCGGTGCAGACTTCGGATGGAGACATTATAGCTCCAGTAACCCAGTTGAGGAAAACCTCTCGCTAAGTACTTCGGTCACCGCCCACATGGGTGTTAGACTGACAGTGAACTATGAGATCTCACCGAGCTGGAAAGCAGCTGCCGGATTACAGCTTAACCACAGCTCTAATGGCAACACCTCATGGCCTAACGGAGGTGTCAACACCGTAGGCGGCACAATCGCACTTGCCTACATAATAAATCCTGAGAAAGATAATAAAGAGAATACCCCTACGCCTGCGGAACTATGTAAGGCTTACGGAATCAGACGTTGGTTCTATGACATCACGATTTACGGAGCCACACGCAAACGTGTAGTCAATGTCGGTAACCCCGTAGAGCGACAGCTTTGCCCTGGACACTTTGCAGTCGTTGGACTTCAGTTTTCCACAATGCGGCAATTCAATCAATGGGTAGCTGCCGGTGGATCGCTTGATTTTCAATGGGATGAAAGTGCTGGTCTCGGACCATATTGGATCGCAGGCAGCTATCACGAAACACTTAAATTCCGGCGCCCACCTTTCGGTAAACAGATCAGCATAGGTGCAGCCGCTCACGCACAACTCACAATGCCGATATTCACCATAGATGCAGCCCTTGGTTACAACATCATAAATCCTCAGGGCGATAAAAGGTTTTATCAGTCGCTCACACTGAAAACATTCGTTTTGCCTAACCGCATGTATCTAAACGTTGGCTATCGTCTCGGTCAGTTCCGCGAACCACATAATCTTATGTTAGGCGTAGGTATCAGAATATAAATCAATTTTTGCAAAAGTTGATACTAATGCATCGGACGTTTTATGTATCTTTGTAAATCCAAAATTCTCATAACAACAATCAATACCATAACTGATGAAAAGTAAAATTGCTATCGCATTATCTGCCGGAGCGGCATTGATAACCGTAGTGAGTTGCACATCATCGAACGCGAAAACGTTCGGAGAAAAAGTAGAAGCTCTTGACAACTCAACTTGGGACTGCTCCCAATGGATTTCGGTTGCCGACGCACCTGTAGTGACCGGACCTGTTCATGGCGATAACGAACGTGCTGCAGACGGAGCAAGCTGGTTTGTATCAACAATCACGAACGAACAAAAAGTAACAGATGCACGCTGGATGACAACCGGTCTCGGTGTCTATGAGCTATATGTCAACGGCAAGCTCATCGGCGAAGAGATTCTCAAACCAGGTTTCACCCACTACGCCAAGACAAAGCGCTCGTTTACCTATGACGTAACCGACGCTATGTCGACAAAAGCCAACGCCGAAAACACTTTCGCCGTGCAAGTGACACCCGGATGGTGGGCAGACAAAATCATCACCCCCGGTGGCCACGACGGCATGATCGGCAAGAAAGTTGCTTTCCGTGGGGTTCTCGAACTCACATATGCTGACGGAACCAAGAGCTATTATGGCACCAACACCACCGATTGGAAAGCAGGAATCGCTGGTCCCGTAAAACATGCTGCGATATTCGATGGAGAAACATACGACGCCCGCGAACTTCCGGGCTATGAAACACCTGAAAAACTATCCACACCTGAAGTTAACACTGAATTTAACGGCGAGATTCTCCCATCTGACGGCGCTGAGATTTACTACCGCGAAGATCTGACCCTCTCACCTGTCAAGGCCTACGTCTGGAGTGAAATCAGCGGTCAGAACGAAGAGGAGTTCGGAAAAGTTGTAATCGACCGCGAATACGCTCAAGGTGAGGAAATTATTATCCGACCAGGTGAAACTCTCGTGGTAGATTTCGGACAGAACTGCGCTGCAGTTCCCGAATTCGAATTCAGCGCTAAAGAAGGTACCCACCTCAACGCACGTCCGTCAGAACTGCTCAACGACGGGAACGGTGCCAGAAACCGAGGTATGGATGGTCCAGAAGGAAGTGTTCACCGCCTGAACCTCCGTATCCCCGACACAGGTATGCTTCTTGACTACACTTTCGGAAATAATGACGGATTCGTCAACTATCGTCCTCGCCGCACATTCTACGGCTACCGCTTCCTCTCGGTTACAGCTGACGATGAAGTACGAATCAAGAACCTTAAGTCTGTTCCCGTGACCTCCATTTCAAAAGATATGGAGACCGGAACCATCACAACCGGAAATGAGGATATTAATAAACTTATTTCCAATACCGTATGGGGTCAGCGCTCCAACTATCTCTCAGTACCCACCGACTGTCCCCAGCGTAACGAACGTCTCGGATGGACTGCCGATACACAGGTGTTCTCTGAAACAGGTACATTCTTTGCTAATACAAATAAATTTTTCCACAAATGGCTACGTGACCTGCGTGATACTCAGAATCATCTTGGCGGATATCCTGGTGTTGCACCTCTTGCCCAATATGGAGCAGAACCTTTCGATATGTCGCGCCTTGGATGGGCAGATGCCGGAATTATTGTTCCTTGGGTGGTGTGGAAACAGTTCGATGACCCGACTATTGTCGACGAAAGCTGGGAATCTATGGAAAAATTCATGGATCACATAACTGAGACTAAATACAACCATCAGGCTCTTACTGCCGAAAACAACAACTACCAATGGGCCGACTGGCTAAGTTATGAGCCTCTTGAAAGTTGCGGTGGTGGTAGCCATTATCAGAATGAAAAAGGCGAGACACATGTACGTCCCGAAGCAATCGACTACTGGAATTATCTTAGTGCAAGTTACTGGCTTATGGATGCCATGATGATGCGCGACATGGCCGCAGCTACTGGTCGAGATTCAGCAAAATATGATGCCATCGCATCAGACGCTAAAACATACATACTTGAGACATTCCTCAACCCCGACGGCACTTTCAAAACCGAGATACTCAACACCATGCAGACACCTGCCCTCTTTGCCCTCCGCAACAATCTTTTCGAAGGTGAGGCAAAAGAGAACATTGTGAAACGTCTGCGCGATAACTTCGCACAGCACGACAACTGCCTGCAGACCGGTTTCCTCGGCACATCCATCCTTATGCCTACGCTCTCTGAAAACGGCATGACCGACATCGCCTATGAACTCCTATTCCAACACAAAAACCCGAGCTGGCTCTATTCCGTAGACAACGGCGCAACCACAATCTGGGAACGCTGGAACAGCTACATGCTTGACAAGGGCATGGGTCCACGCGGAATGAACAGCTTTAACCATTACGCATACGGGTGCGTGGCTGAATGGATGTGGGAAACAATGGCAGGTATCGCTGCCGATGCAGCCAATCCCGGCTTCAAACGTATTGTAATGAAACCTGTACCTGACAAGAGACTCGGTTTCGTTAATGCGAAATACAATTCTGCAGCCGGCCCAATTGAAAGTAACTGGCACTACGACGGCGACACCTGGATCTGGGAATTCTCAATCCCTGATGGCGCTGTAGCTGATGTTACCCTTCCCGGAGAGACAGAATCGAAAGAATATGGAGCTGGCACTCATAAAGTTGAAATGAAACTCTGAATATGTCAATAATACATTTGTAAAAAATCTCCCGCTCTAATCTGAGTGGGAGATTTTTTATATGTGCAGTTCAGAGTATCTCATTCAGCATTGTTCAGAAGCCAGTTTGTACGAACCTGATCTGGAAGATGAGTTACAGTGAAGTCAGAGAATGTCACTGAAAAACCATCTCCGTCGGGACAGGCTCCCATCATGCCCACCTTCACCGGGCAGTTGGCTTCCATCCAGGCATTACGCATCATTTTATATTCCTTGTCGTCGAACGAGTAGAAAATCTCAATGGCATCAAGACGGCGCACAGCCTTGATCCATACAGCCTCCACAGGACGGTCAAGAGCTATGACACTCCAATCGGAGGTATGATGCGTAACGACAGTACTGAGATTATATTTCCCGTCAACAAACTCTATTCCGGTCTTAATGTAGTTTTCATGATCAATACGGATCATCATGCCAGCCTGATCGAATCTCACTTTATAATCTCCGGATATTTTCACCTTAGCTTCAAACTCGCCACCATATTCGGCATAATAAAACGGTGCGTCGTCAACCGTGAAACCATAGTGAGAAATCCGCCAGTAATCACTTTTTGGGGTAACCTGCATGGTAAGCTTTCCGTTGGAAATATTCCACTCTGCCGGCTCGTTGAACCAATTCATCTTCTCAAGTGTCTGGGCACCTGATACCTGGGCTGCCATAACTATCGAGGCTGCGCAAACAAATATTTTTCTCATATTTTAAGTCGATAATTTATGAAATAACCAATCAATTTAATTAACTTCGCAAAGTTAAATGCTTACGACATAATTTACAATGCCTATAAATAACCATTTCAACAATGAGCAACCTGCACATTATTGATTCACTGCTGAAAAATCAGAGTTTCCCAGCAACTGCAATAAGCGACAATTCGGTATATGACTATGCCAGAGGGATGGCTACTGTAGAAAATTGTCTTGTTGTAGTAAGCGACCTGCGTCTCGACCAGAGCCGTATTTTTTATGGAGCTTTTGCTAAATCACTCGGAATTAAAGAAGAGAACATCGAAAACTCCATCTGGGAACGCAACATTCTTGCGCACATGACACCTGAAGAACAAGAGCAGAAATATCTCGCAGAAATCCGGTTTTTCAATTATCTCCGACACATCCCCCGTCAACGCCGCCAATATTTCTATCTCGCCACAAGAATCAGATTCAATCAAATAGGAAATATGACTCAATCAATCGATGTAATACATCGGATGTACTACATATACGATAATAATAGCGAGACCGTAAGATATGCAATCTGTGTATACGGACCCGAGATATTTCCTATCGCTTCGAGAAGCATCATTATTGATTCAATAACAGGAAAAACCGAACCGCTTACCTCCGATGTAGACAGTTCAATACTCAGCCGCCGGGAACTACAGGTTCTTGAACTGATTGAACGCGGGCTTACAAGTTTCGATATATCCGAACAACTTAACATCAGCAAGCATACCGTCAGCCGCCATCGTCAGACTATTCTATCTAAACTCCAGGTAAAAAACTCAACGGAAGCATGCCGCGTGGCACGGCAAATGAGTCTCTTATAACTTACTTAACGGAAGTTATGATATATGTGCGATACGGGGCTGCCAGACCCTTTAAACGACCATTTCTCACTATGAATTCCTTTCCGTATACTTGATCACGATAAGTTCCGGAAGGAAGACCGGTGGGAAGATCGACAAAATTTGCAAGACCAGATATATTCACAACTGCAGCTCCAAAATTACCACGGTTCACGAGCAAAACCTCCCCGTTTTCGCTCTTCTGCAAATTCTCTTTCTGTCCTCTCATTGCGGTTCGGAATCTGTTCACTGCGACAACCTCTGGATGAAAGAATTCATCGTTACCACGGGCGCCCAATACATTATCACCCCAATAATTCTCGCGTGTCGACCCCATCGGACGACTGAAAAATAATGGAACACCATTCTGGCGCGCAGTCAGAAATACCCATCCAACCCTTATCTGGTCATCAGTAAGATGAGCGCTCTCGTGAGCATTGCAATACGTATCGTGGCTTTCCACCCATGTCGTAAGATATTCAGGAGCTGACTGGTGATGCCAATCGGAGAGCTCTATATCCTTGGCTGTTCCTTTCTCAAGCGCCTCACGAAGCACATATCCGTACCCCGACGCAGTCTGACCGAAATATTCGGCATATTCGGCTTCAGGAACATTGCGGTCCTGAAGTACTTCACCATACACAAACAGGCTGTCGTATGGAACCGCAAGCCTTACACCATTCACACTCTTAAGTCCGGTAGCCACATCCCAGAAATCATTTTCTTTCACTCCAGAAGCTGTATCGACAGGATCTGAATGAACCCCGATATGCTTGGCGGTATCGTAACGGAAACCTCGCACTCCCATTGCAAGCAGTTCATTGACAAATTGCATGTAGTATTTCTGGAAATCAGGGTTTTCAGTATTTACATCCGGTAATGCCCCAGTACCCCTAAGAGTACATTCCATTCTGTCGTTATAATCGCTTACCGGGGTGAGCCCCTGCGAATGATAGAGTTTATGCCTTCCACCGACAGCATTAACCAGATTATCGCTTACAGCGTCTACATCGAATGCGGTATGATTTGGCAATACATCGACAATCACCTTTACATTGTACCTGGCAGCTGAATCCATCATCGCTCTCATCTGTTCCTTCGTTCCGAGAACTTGATTTCCTATCTTCCAGTCAGTTGGTTGATAATAATAATACCAGAATCCCTCTTTTCCTTTATCATCAAACAGTTTTTTCGATCCTCCGGCCGGATTGAAACATTCCTGTACCGGAGAGGTTTGAATCATTGTGAAACCGGCATCCGCAATAGCTTTCATATTATTTGCCATTTCAGGAAAACTCCAGCTCCACGCATGGAGAATAGTTTCGGTATTTGTATAATCCGGATTATGTGTGACACGATTCTTCGCTCCAGTTCCTATGCAAGTCACCGCCATTATCGCGGCAAACAATTGATTTTTCATGATGTTTAAGATGAATAGTAAGATTGTATACCGCAAAAATACTGATAATTTATTTCATTCCCAAATATATTCGCACACACCGCCTGTTATGTCTTTCCACCAAATAATATCCACGCCGTATTACCTGGAAACAATATACAACAATGGCACCCCATCCGTCTTAATGGAGCGCCATTGTTGTATATAGTGTCCAACTGCCCTCTTATGCCTGTTTGTCTGTTTCGGGAGCGATCAATTTATATCCTTTGCCGTGGATATTAATAATCTCGATTGATGGATCCGCTTTAAGATGCTTGCGCAGTTTGGTAATATAAACATCCATCGAACGTGCATTGAAATAATTGTCGTCAATCCAGATAGTCTTAAGCGCATAGTTACGTTCAAGAATCTCATTTACATGAGCGCAAAGCAGACTGAGAAGTTCCGATTCCTTGGTAGTAAGTTTTGTCACTTTATCATCGATCATGAGCACTTGCTTTTGAGTATCAAAGGTGAAACGACCGATTTTGTACATCGTGACTTCCTTACCCTTCTTTCCCTTCACTCGACGCAGGATCGCCTCGATGCGGAATACGAGCTCTTCCATCGAGAAAGGTTTGGTAATATAGTCGTCAGCTCCGATTTTGAAGCCTTCGAGAATATCTTCCTTGATAGTCTTTGCGGTCAAGAAAATAATAGGCACTTCGCTGTTGACAGCGCGGATTTCCTGCGCAAGTGTGAAGCCGTCTTTCTTCGGCATCATCACATCAAGCACACAAATGTCATACTTTCCCTTCAGAAAAGCCTTGTAACCGGCTTCTCCGTCGGCATACAGATCGGCATTGAAGCCTTTAGCCTGCAGATATTCCCTCAGGAGCATTCCTAAGTTCTCATCGTCCTCGCATAGGAGGATTCTCATTCGATCTTCCATAATCTTTAGAGTTTGTTTTATTATTATAATCCTTAAATTTTCTAAATTGTTCACACAACCGTTAAATTTTTGACTTTTATGTCAGAAAAATCGGTCTCATTACGCGTCTATAGCGGTTGAATCGTCCTCATCCTCTTCCGAAGAAGTTTCAAGCAGAGGCAATATGATCATGAACCTTGACCCCTTACCGAATTCACTGTCGGCCTTTATCTCGCCTCCCATAAGATTTATCATCTTATAAACGTAGGCAAGTCCGAGCCCAAAGCCCTTGACATCATGGCGATTGCCCGTCGATACGCGATAAAACTTCTCGAAAATCTTTTTGAGATCCTCTTTCCTGATACCGATACCGTTGTCACCTACTATAATCTCCAGCTTGTCCTGATGAATATTTCGTGTAGTGACTGTCAGCACAGGTGGCTCATCCTCTTTCCTATATTTCAATGCATTGTCAAGTAGATTGAAAATAACATTAGTGAAATGCATTTCATCGACATTCACTATCGCGTCGCGTGCATCGAACCGTGCGTCAATCTTTCCACCGAATTTCTCTACTTTTAGCCGGAAAGTATTCACGACATTGGAGATTACTGAATTTGCATCAACGTCCTGCATACGCAGAGTTCCTTTCTGTTTGTCGAACATCGACATCTGAAGTACCTTCTCTACCTGAAAGCGCAGTCGCTTTGTCTCATCGTTTATTACCGTTGATATGTGCTGGAGCATCGGCGGAGATTTTCGCACAGAAGGGTCATTAAGCATCTGGGCGGCCAGCGAAATAGTAGATATCGGTGTCTTGAACTCATGGGTCATGTTATTGATAAAATCATTTTTCATCTCAGTGAGTTTCTTCTGCCTGAATGCAATTATAATAGTATAGATAAATACAATAAGCAAAATAAAGGTAAAGAGAAATGAAGGTATCATAAATTTTAGCGAACTCAAGATATACGATGTCTTCGATGGGAAATATACCTTCAGATAATTCTTTTTCGATGCCGGATCATTGCGAAACAATGACTGCACGAACATACTGTTTTCGGGAGTGGCAGGGCTGACATTGTCAAATCCTTGAGACTGATAGAACACCTTACCATTGCGGTTCACAACTGCGAATTCAAACGGAAGTTCAAGACCGTTATTCTCCAACTCGCGTCGTAGATACCTCCTGACAGACAAGGAGTCTGCTCTCTCCTCAATCGGACGGTCACCCGCTTTATTCATAATATTTATTATTACATCGTCAATCACTCCTTTTTGATAAAGGTACTGACCTTTGAGCTCCTCACGCATGCTGTTATAGCTGTTGGCGATATTGTTATCACTCTGAATCTTGTATATTTTCTCTGCATCGGCCTTGAGAATCACATCACCCTCCACACCACTGCGCGTAGAGAAACTATATCTCAAACCACCTATGCTATGCGATCCGCCATAAGGAGCATAAAGCGCCGACGACTCTACCTGGGCAACATCTTCTTCGAGAAAATATTTTGTCTCATCCTGTTCAAGAAGCGATGATACCGCATACAGCGAGCGGCGTACCCCCTCGGTAAACTGGTCATCCCTCATGCGGATCATACTCTCCATATACATAATCTGAATATAGAGGAGACCCACAACTGTAAGAGCCATGAGAACAGTAAGCAACCATATTGTAGATTTCTTCATTTATATGAATATTTAAATCTAAGTTTATCAGATGACTTGTAAATCAATACACCCTCACTAATATGACAGCATTGGAATAATACTATCTATTAAGCTATATTTTATAAGATTAACAGTTACATTACATATTTGGTTTACTCATATGACTACTCACCTATGTCTGATATAAGTGAGCTTAACGACACTACTGACATTCATATCCGCTCGCAAAATTAACATAAATACGTTAAATGTCAATGAATCCAACCAGTAAATTTCTCTTAAAACCTACAAAAAAGCTACATCATTATGTTAAATGCTCCCCATATAATGGAGCTCAAAATATTTCTCTATTTTATTGTGATAGACACGAAAAATCCCCTGAGGTTTAGAGATAAAATCTCAGACCTCAGGAGATTAGACAATATATTACCTATCGCAGATTAGATCCAGCGGGTATAAGCAAAATCCATGCGGTGAGGCAGATTAGGATTTACCGGATAGAGACGATAGCCATAACGGAACACACCGGCATCACGAAGTTTATCATGAAGCTGATATGTGATCACATTTCCATCTTCCTTTACAACATCGAAAGGTTTTGTATACCAGAATTTTTCTTCTCCGTTCTCCGTTTTGTAGGCAACAAGCTCAAGGGCAAGATCTTTACCAAGACCATTGGTATCGACAATCGCACGCACAGTGTAGTCAGTGCCCGTAGTGGAGTTGGTACTGTCTGTTGATTCAAGATCAAACACTTTAATGCCATCCCACGCTGACGCAACTTTCTCTTTCCATGCAACAATTTCTTTAGCGAGAGCGAAATTGTCTTTAGAAAGGGCCTTAGAACGGGCAGCCTCCTTAGTATAGAACCTATGGATATAGTCTTCTATCATACGGGTCATGGTAAAATGAGGTGCTATATCACCAATCGAACGCTTGATATACTGAACCCATTCTGGAGAATATCCCTTGGAATTCTTTGCGAAATAAAGAGGTATAATCTCATTTTCAAGCATCGAATAGATAGTAGCCGCATCAAGTTTGTCCTGCTGAGCCTGATCGGTAAATGTACGCTTGTCAGTTAAAGCCCAGCCGGCTTTTTCGTTGAAGCGGTAACCTTCATACCACCATCCGTCAAGCACCGAGAAGTTGAGCACACCGTTCATCTCTGCTTTTTCACCTGACGTTCCGGAAGCTTCGAGCGGACGTGTAGGAGTATTAAGCCAGATGTCAACACCAGTTACAAGACGCTTTGCGACGATCATATTGTAATCCTCAAGGAAAATAATCTTGCCAAGGAACTCCGGCATCCGTGAGATTTCCATTATACGCTTGATCAGCCCCTGACCGGCTCCATCTGCTGGATGAGCCTTCCCCGAGAAAATGAATTGCACAGGGAACTGCTCGTTATTAACAATCTTCGACAGACGTTCAAGGTCGGTGAAAAGGAGATGGGCACGCTTATATGTGGCAAAACGACGCGCGAAGCCGATGATAAGAGCATTAGGATTGATCTTGTCTACAATCTTCATGACAGCCGAGGGATCACCCTGGTTTGCCAGCCACTTCTCCTTGAAGTCGCGCTTCACGAAGTTGATGAACTTATTCTTCATGCGCATGCGCATTTCCCAGATTTCCTCATCCTTAACCTTGAAGATACCCTTCCAGTTCTCAGGATTATCGGCATGTTCAAAAACTTCCGGTCCAAGTTTCTCCATATAGAACTCCTTCCATTCCGAAGCTGCCCAGGTAGGCATATGGACACCGTTAGTAACATAACCTACATGGCTTTCCTGCCAGTTATAACCCTTCCAGATACCGGCGAACATCTTCTTCGACACCTCACCGTGGAGCCAGCTCACGCCATTGGCTTCCTGACAGGTGTTTAAGGCGAACACACTCATAGAGAACCGCTCGTTGGTATTCGGATTCTCGCGTCCCATGTTCATGAGATCGTTCCATGAAATACCAAGTTTTGCAGGATACTCACCCATATATTTGCCAAACAAGCCTTCGTCAAAGTAGTCGTGACCGGCTGGTACAGGTGTATGCACGGTATACAGGCTTGAAGCGCGCACGAGTTCCAAAGCCACATTGAAATCAAGTTTCTGCTCCTGAACATAGTCTACGAGACGCTGTAGGTTAAGCAGAGCGGCATGACCCTCATTACAATGATATAGTTCACTCTTAATACCAAGTTTCTTGAGCATCAGCACCCCACCTATGCCAAGAAGATATTCCTGCTTGATACGGTTTTCCCAATCACCACCATAAAGCTGGTGAGTAATCACACGGTCAAACTCCGAATTCATATCAAAGTCGGTATCCATCAGATACAGATTCATACGACCTACATTTACACGCCATACATGGCTGTAAATCGTGCGTCCGGGGAATGGCACTTCAAGAATCATTGGACGTCCATTCTCCTCAAGAACCTGCTCAATGGGCAACTGATTGAAATTCTGGGGCTCATAATTGGCTATCTGCTGCCCATCCACACTCAACGACTGAGTGAAATATCCATAACGGTAGAGGAAACCTACCGCAGTCATCGGCACACAACTGTCTGAAGCCTCTTTAATATAGTCGCCTGCGAGAACACCGAGACCACCCGAGTAAATCTTCAGTGCATTACACAGACCATACTCCATTGAGAAGTAACTAATAGAAGGGAGATCCTTGCGCATCGGTTTCGCCATATAAGTCTTGAACATATCATAGACATGAGCGATACGATCCATCATTTCCTTATCCGCCATAATCTCTTCCATTCGCTCGGTTGAGAGATGCTGTATAAGAATTACTGGATTTTCACCGGAAGAGCGCCAAAGATCAGGATTTAGATCACGGAAGAGCGCTTTGGCTTCGCTGTTCCATACCCACCAGAGATTTTTGGCGAGCTCCTCTAATTTTTTAAGTTTAGATGGAAGCTCAGAGGTAACTGTAAGATCTCTCCACGTAGGTGCGTTAGTGTTGCTAACTTGAAGTTTCATAATTTAGCGTTATATAAATTTTCGATTGTTCCTAAATATTTTATTAATTTCTCATTACATACAAATACATTAATAGGCTCTGCGTTTAGCTGCTTCATTGAGCGCCTGTCTAAATGCTTTAACGTAATAAGTTATGAAATAGTTCCATTCTGCACGCTCTGCTGTCTCGCGAGCGGCTTTTGAAACTTTATCCCTGTTATCAGAATCAGAATCTGCAAGGACTCTGAGGTCAGAGGCAAGCCTGTGGACAACATCGTTATAGTTTGAATCTGTCCGTGCGATAACCTCTACACCACTATTTTTAAATCCATTGCGATTTTCAGAAAGAATCCACTGACCGAAACCTGAAAGAGTGGTTGTAACGGTCGGAACCCCGAATGCCACACTTTCAAGAGGTGTATATCCCCACGGCTCATAATACGATGGAAAAGCTGTGGCATCAACTCCGGAAAGTATCTCATAATAATCTTTGTTGAACACTCCGTCTGTACCATTAAGATAACATGGTACATAGACAACCTGAACCGGAGCATCCGGAGCGGAATTCGAATCAACAAAACCAAGCTGACGGATCCTGTTAAGAATTGGATCATCATACGGATTATTTACAGCATGTGTGACAACAGGTTCTGCCAACGGGTGACTCGCTGCATCACGCTCTGCCGACATTCTGCATAGAAGATCTGCCCGGGGCTCTTTTACCCATGCCGGAACGAGCACATATGCAAGTAGTTTACGCGACGGAGAATGCTGCTCAATACTTTTAAGCGAATCAAGGAATACATCGATCCCCTTATTGCGGTATTCGCAACGCCCTGACGTAGCTACAATAAAAGTATCATCAGGCAAGCGATGCCCCGTAAGGGCTGCTGCTACGTTGAGCAATGCCTCTCTTGCCACCTGACGGGCACGGCGAGCCCTGTTCTTGACCGGTGCAAGATCTCCCTGAAATCCATTTGGCGTGACAACATCGGGACGTTTGTCAAGCAACTGCTCGCACTCTGCCGCTGTCACATCGCTTACCGTCGTAAAACAGTCTGCCACATGAGCCGCAGCCTTTTCTACAGAGTGCTTGCTTTCCATATTGAGTTCCCGCGCCATCTGATCGCCATTATATGCATGGAGATAATCATATAGCGGTTTCCCGTTGCCGCAGATACTACGACCTATGGAAGTTGCGTGTGTCGTGAAGATTGTACCTACATACGGAACTTTCCAACGGGTATACAGTAGCCCCATTCCGGTTGTCCACTCATTAAAATGGGCTAAGACATTCTTATGAAGCAAACGCTTGTGATTGCAAATACTTTCAATCACGACACCGGCAGCGAGAGCAAAGCAACATCCTTCATCATAATCTCCATAACCATGGAGTGAATCCACACCATAGCGCTTCCACATCTCACCGTAATAATAGTCTTTTGACTTATACATGCCATCAAACTTCACAAGAATAACGATCGGTTTGCCTGGAATATTCCAGCGACCTACACGAACCGATACTCCTTCAGGAAGGTCGGCTTTCTCCTTCCACTGACGCAGAATGGAGGGTACTTCAGTAAAATATGGTGAGGGATTCTCTTCTGTCCAGACATCGGGACCGATAAATATTGTCTTATCCTTGTAAAGATTCTGTAGGGTGAGAGCTTTGGTCGACAACACTGTATATATGCCGCCAACCTTGTTACATACCTCCCAACTCGTTTCAAAAATCAAATCAAGATTAACAGTCTCGAGGTTCATAGTTTAATAAAGATTTTTCAATTCAATTCTGTTTTATACCGCAAAGGTAGCAATATTTTTTGAATTATGCACGAAAAAATGCGCTAATTTTTGTTTTAGACTTTATTTTATCGCAATTTTAACAAGTCAGATTCTTTCTATCTTTTACTCATAACCCAACCTTTAAAGGCTATTTTCATATTTTCACCTCCTTATACGAATCATTATTCTCAACCATTGGCAAACTGTAATAATAGACTATTTAGCCACAAACTTGAGAATTTAGGATATTTTAGTAACTTTGTAGACTACAAAACATATGTTGGAGAGTATCAGAAGCTGATTCCAATGAATTGCAGATCAATTCTTCATAGCAATCTGATTATATCACAATATTATTTTATTTTTCTTACTTACATCTGAGTTTGAGCGATATTTATCGGTCACTCGAAAAAGAAATACATCACCGTTAAACTAACAATGAGAAACAAAATGTTTGATCTTTGTGCAGGCACTTTGATAGCCTACGCTTCCACTTTACCAATCCCTATGAGTGGCTCAGAAAGCACCATACCAACTATAGATAACAAATATTCCGAGTATCCCACATACTCTGGCACAGATCTGGGTCTTACCATATCTGACAGGCAGATACCGCGATTCCGAGTATGGGCACCCTCTGCAGAGAAAGTTCTGCTCAAAATTTATGACGTTCAACTTGGAGACACACCGATAGATGAAATAGAAATGTCTGAATCAGAAGGAGGAACATGGTTTGCCACCTTACCTTCTTCAACCATCGGAAAGTATTACACATTCAGCATATTCACCGACGGGAAATGGCTCGATGAGACACCGGGGATTTGGGCAAAAGCGGTAGGTGTAAACGGACAGCGGGGAGCCATTATAAACATTTCCGACACAAACCCCTACGGATGGAACGAGGATAGAGGACCTGAATTAAAGGCTATCACCGATGCTATTATCTATGAGATGCATCATCGCGATTTTTCAATCCATCCCTCATCAGGAATAGTAAACAAGGGAAAATTTCTTGCCCTTACCGAGGCTGGAACCATAACACCGGATGGTGAATCAACAGGCATTGATCATCTTAAAGATCTTGGAGTAACCCATATTCACATTTTACCGTCTTATGATTTCAACACCCTCGATGAGACAGAGCTTCCTTCCAGCGGATATAACTGGGGATATGACCCACAGAACTACAATGTTCCCGAAGGAACCTATTCAACTGATCCATACAATCCGTCGGTTCGCATTACCGAAATGAAGAAAATGATAAAATCTCTACACGAAGAAGGTATCGGGGTAATAATGGATGTAGTATACAATCACACTGCACTGAATGATGATTCTAATTTTTCTCTCACAGCTCCCGGATATTTTTATCGACATTGCTCAGACGGTTCATATAGCAATGCCTCCGGATGCGGTAACGAAACTGCATCCGAACGCAAAATGATGAGTGACTTCATTGTGAATTCCGTCAAATATTGGGCCAGCGAATACCATATCGATGGGTTCCGCTTCGATCTCATGGCAATACATGACATCGAGACAATGAACAGAGTAGTAGCTGAACTTAAAGCGATCAACCCCAATATAATAGTTTATGGAGAAGGTTGGACTGCGGGTGACTCGCCTCTCCGACCAGAACGCCGCGCCCTTAAGGAAAATGTATCAAAAATGAACGGTATTGCCGTCTTTTCCGACGATATCCGTGATGCAGTGAAAGGTCACTACTCCGATGCCGCCGACAGAGGATTTGCTACAGGAAAGCCGGGACTTGAGGAAACCGTGAAAATAGGCATAGTAGCATCTACTGACCATCCCCAGGTTGATTATTCCAAAGGGAATAACTCTAAGGTAGCATATGCTTCCTCCCCGACACAGATAATCAACTATGTATCCTGTCACGACGACCTCACCCTAACCGATAAGCTCCGCCGATCTATGCCAGACGACACTGATGATGAACGTAAGCGAGCTGCAAGATTAGCACAGACGATAGTACTGACATCGCAGGGCACTCCGTTTATTTTCGCAGGTGAAGAGATTTTCCGTGATAAAAAAGGCGTTCACAACTCATATAAATCGCCTGACAGCATCAATGCGATAGACTGGAATCTGAAAAGCCTTAATTCACAACAATTCAACTATTACCGCGAACTGATAGCACTCAGAAAGGCGCATCCAGCTTTCCGTATGACAACTGCCGACGAAATTGCACATCACATCAATTTCGATATATCCGAACCAAATCTTTTAGGATACACGATCACAGACCATGCCAATGGTGATGAATGGAAAGAAATCAAAATAGTATTTAATGGCCGTGATACCGACGCCAAAATCAATATACCCGAAGGAAACTGGACTATAGTTGCATTTGACGGAAATCTTGATCATACAGGTATAAAAAATGCCGATGGAACACCGATGAAAACAATGGGCGGAGCCATTATTGTTCCTCATCGTTCCGCTCTAATTGCTATGCAAAGAAAATAGAACATGAAAGTACGCAAAACCGTACGACCTCTCAGAATTATGAATCGCGCATTAACGCAGCCACTGCTGACATATATGCCGGCAATGCACGTGATTTAACAACAGCCTTAATCTGCTTTGGCGGAAACATTGATCCGAAAAACTCCCAGAAAGGTTTTAGTTTAGTCAATATCTGCGCGTCCCCACATAGGCATGCTGCATAATGAGTACACAGCGACTTATGCAGAGCCATAATATGCTGCCTACGTACCGGTTCACCCCATTCTGTTCCTGAGAGATACTCCACGAACATCGACGGACGGCGCAGCAACCCTCTGCCAACCATCACACCCTTCAGCTCAGGGAATCGACTTCGTATTGCGGAGATATCACCCGGCGATGCAATCTCTCCATTATAAATGATATGATGACATATCGAAACAATGAATTCATTCAGGCTGCCATAATCTATCTCCCCGGAATACTGTTGGCGAGCCGTGCGTGGGTGTATAGTTACATATTCGAGGGGCATAGAGTTTATGATCGGCAAGCTTTCTCTCCATTCGCATGCTGAATCCACTCCGAGCCGCATTTTTAGCGAAAATTGCATTCCCTTCATATCTATCATGCGGCACGCAATCTCCTCCAATCCCCGTGAATTCTTTAACAGGCCGGCTCCTCTACCCTTATGAACCTGCGGGGGAAATGGACACCCTGCATTTAGATCCACATGTGTGTATCCCTTCGACACAATAGCCTCCACAAGCTGCATGAACTCGTCACCGTCACGGGCTATGACCTGAGGAATCAAAGTATTCTCATTATTCAACGGAGAGATTATATCGCGCATGTCACGCGCACGCGGTTTACCTTTTTCTATCCGCACGAACGGAGTGAAATATGTCACCAGCTTTTCTTCTTCAATCGGGAAAAGCTCTGCATGAAAACGTCGGAACGGCGCCTCTGTCAATCCTTGCAGAGGCGCCACCATTAATCTAAAATCTAATTTTTCGTTGCAGGATGCCATTCGCCTGCAAAATTACGAAAAATATAGGAAATTATATGATCTATGTTTATTTAGTTACCGCGGGAGCTACAGGCGATTCACGTGAGAAAACTATATCTTTATGTCCGATCTCACATTTCATGAGATTACCTTTTACCTTGATATCATCAATCTTGTTGATATTGGTAAAGATATTCTGCGCAGCGCGGGTAATCTGCTGTGTAGCGAGCACTACTGCAGCCGGTTTAAGCTTGGTCGCGACAGAGTTATCATCCCCGGTAATCACATTATAATTCATCTGTACACCTTCAGGATCCACATCCGTGGAAAGCGAAGTGGCATCAAGGCTTATAAGCAATTCATCATCATCTTTTGCCTGATATACACCAGTAATCGTGGCGATTCCTGTAGCCGAAATTGTTAGAGGAGTCTGAATTGAATCATTAAAAGGCATAGTATTTTCAACCGTAATCAGGGCGCTCATAGTCACGTTCCCCTCTGTCGGAGTATTTCCCTTTGAAAAGCTCATAACTCTCACAGCGGTAGCCATAGCCGCTCCTGTATCAAGGATACGCTCAGAATTACCAGTCCATTCACCCTGAATCGAATCAGCAAGTTTGGCACTTGAATCACATGAAGTAATCATTGTTGCGCCAAGGATACCGGCACATATCAGCAAAAATATCTTTTTCATAATTTAAAAGTTTGATTATACTTTTATAACACACCCCATGATGATAGGTTCACCATGGTTTGGCGATTTCAAATACATTCGCTACTTTTGCTGTATAATAAAACTATTTAATCCAACTGTAGCCATCATGAGCGACAATAATAAAACTTCTCATAAATTTAGTATCGGGGGAATGGGACTTCTCCCGAAAATAATCATCGCAATAGCAGCAGGCATTGGAGCCGGCTATATTAGCCCCTTATGGTGTACCCGCATCTTTGTGACATTCAACTCAATATTCAGCCAATTTCTCGGTTTCTGTATTCCGTTGATTATTATAGGCTTCGTGGCTCCAGCAATTGCTGATATAGGGAAAAGCGCAGGCAAAATGCTCATCGCTACCGCCCTGATCGCATATTTGTTTACACTCGGTGCGGGATTTCTCTCATACTTTACCGGGGAACTTTTCTTTCCGAAACTCATTTCTCCTATGGAATATGTCGCCGATACCTCGGCTTCCGAAAACCTAACTCCATACTTTACAATAGAAATGCCCGCGCTGATGCCGGTCATGTCCGCACTCCTGATATCGTTTATTCTCGGGTTAGGGTGCGCATTTCTGACAGCAGGAACCATCAAAAGATGCCTTGACGAACTTCGGGACATCATCATGAAAGTTATCGGAAAAGTAATCATTCCCCTTCTACCTATTTATATTTTCGGTATCTTTCTCGATATGACAGTCACTGGAGAAGTAGCCGAAATAATGGGTACTTTTATAAAAATTATAGCCGTAATATTCGGCCTACACATATTTGTACTCATACTTCAATATTGCATAGCTGCGCCTTTCTCCGGAAAAAGCCGGAATCCGTTACGCTTGCTATGGACAATGATGCCGGCATACTTCACCGCATTGGGCACACAATCTTCCGCGGCTACTATACCCGTTACATTGAAGCAGACAATTGCCATGGGAGTAAACCGCGATGTGGCAGGTTTTACCGTGCCACTCTGTGCGACAATTCATATGTCAGGCAGCACATTGAAACTCGTGGCATGCGCACTTGCGCTGATGATGACACGCTCCATGCCCTACGATACTGCTATGTTCGCCGGCTTTATAGCCATGCTCGGCATTACTATAATAGCAGCACCGGGAGTTCCGGGAGGAGCCGTAATGGCATCGCTAGGGCTATTCACATCAATGCTCGGCTTCTCCGAATCAGATTGCGCTCTGATGATAGCTCTCTACATATCTATGGACTCGTTCGGAACTGCCTGCAACGTTACGGGCGACGGAGCGATATCAGTTATAATTGGAAGACTTTTCGGAAAAGAACAATCAGTCTAAACCTGATCAGCATGTATAGAACCTCGTGAATGCACGGATTATATAAAGATGATCAGCTACAGCTGCTGTTTCGCGACAGGAATGCATCGCCCACTGCGGCGCGCCCATATCAACTCCACGAAGAGGTATCTGCGATGTGAGTATATTCCCCAGCGTTGAGCCCCCTGCAACATCACTGTGATTAACGAACATCTGGACAGGCACTCCTGCTTCCTCACAGATCACTTTGAATACTGCAGAAGAATCTGCATCTGTCATATATTTGCAGTTGGCATTTACCTTGATCACAGGACCACCGCCGAGAACCGGGTGATTGGTAGGATCCTGTTTCGATTCGTAATTAGGATGGATGGCATGACCGTTGTCCGCCGATACCATAAACGAATTGGCAACCGCACGGCAGTAGCTTTCCTCGTTACCTCCCAAAGCGATATTTATCCGTTCGAGAATATTGCGCAATACCGGTGACGCAGCACCCTGTTTGGTTCCGGAGCCGGTCTCCTCATTATCGAAGACTGCCATTACACGTGTCATCTTCTGCACGGAGCCGGCGCTATCGGTCAAAGCCTTGAAAGCACAGTGAACCATCTCCAGATCATCTATTCTACCTGAAGATATGAACTCCTCGTTGACACCGAACAAAGTCGCAGGCACTGTATCGTAAAGCGTCAGGTCATAATCAAGAATCTGATCCGTATCTATACCCAGTTCACGGGCAAGCAGATTCAGAATATAGTTCTTCTTTTCACCGGTTTCTGAAAGTATAGCCAATACCGGAAGCATATCTCTCTGCTTAGACAGAGGATTACCATCATTGACGGCACGATTGAAATGTATGGCAAGATGGGGAATGGTAAGTAACGGACGGTCAAATTTCACTAAACGCGCTACTGGTTCAAAAGCCGATTTACCACGTAGCATCACTCTGCCTGCAAGCGACAGCGGACGATCGAACCATGTATACAGAATCGGACCTCCGTATACTTCCGTATTAAGTTTAAGGACATTACCCGAACATACCATCTCACAGTCAGGCTTCACCCTGAAACCGGGGGAATCGCTGTGGGCGCATATTATCTTATACCCGTCTTCAGGACGGCCAAGACCTGCGACAAAAGCAAACAGAGCCGAGTGGTTCTTAACCACGTAATAACGCCCCCCCGGCTCGATATTCCAGGCGTCAGCCATGCGGAGTTCACGAAATCCAAGCGCATCGAGCCGCGAACGAAGATTTTTAACTGCCAGAAAATTACATGGCGAAGAGTTCAGAAACTTCAGTAGGTCAGAGGTATTCTCATGCATGGCTTTAAATATTGGTGTTTGTTGTCAAATAATCATTTTTACTTCAGGATTAATCATCAGTCCGAAACTTCACCAGTCGCCGGCACGGAAGGACCTTCTTCTGTTCCAGAGGAATCATCGTTATCATGATCATGGTCATGGCCGTCCTCGTCGACAGGAGTCTCACCCTCCGGAGCTTCCGGAACAGCTGGAACATCCGATGGTAAATCCATATTCCCTCCACGGGCTCCCGCACGCGAGCCGAAGGGAGGTTCTTTCATCAGTTCAAGCATCTCGAACGATACGTTGAATACATCCTCAGGCGAAACTGGACGTATCGGTTCAAACCACCGGAATTGTGAAAGATAGAACAGATTCTTCTTAGCAAGATACAGTGGCGTTGTTGTGCCGGCCGATTCAGGCCAGCACTTCATTCGCTGTATAGTCTGGTTTACAAAATCTACGCTCATGAACGAACACTGCAGATTCGCGATCTTGTTGAAAGTAGAGTCTGCTTCTTCCGGAAGGAAGACAGCCTCCACATTTCCGCTCACATCAAGATGTTTCAATGCACCATTTTCAAAAAAGGCATCCATCTCCTTTCCTGTAAGCTGGTTATAAAATTCCTCATCAACCCATTCTGCCATAAAGGCAAATTCCGGAAATTTGGCCCAGTCGGCAGTACTGTCATTCATATGTACCTGGATCACATTACCGAATATCTGCTTGTTTTCATTCCACACTACCGGATGATAATACATATGCATCATCGAATCACGCTGCACAAAAGTCATCGAATCACATAACCCCTGAAGATCGGAACGATAAAACCTCACATGAGGAGCGGCAATAATATGATGTGTAGTATCTGCCGGTATCGTGACAGAATCATTCACAGCAATAGGCGGAATAATTGACAGAAGCGTCCGGATCGTGTCAGCATGAAGATATAACGTATCTCCGGATGTGGAAAATTCCTTGGCGAGGGCACGACCCGTAACCATCGCACTATCCGAAACCTCGAAATAATACCCGTAATTTCCACAGAGCATTACCTTGCTTGCAGTATCGGTAAGCTCGATATTACCGAAAGCCTCACCGAAACCTAAATTCTTATCATAATATAGCGTATCTCCCGTAAGAGTATTGCCGTTGCTTGCAACTACTGTAGAGCGGCGATACAGGTCGGCCTGGGATGTTTCGGTATTGTAAACACCACGTGTAGTATATATCACTCCTTCAGACGCTATAATGGTTGAGGTAGTATCAAGAATGGCGATATGCGTGTACGTATTATAAAGCATATCGTCAGTATAAATTTCAAGTGTATCGTTTTCAGAGAGGCTCCTCAGATTCACATTCTCACGGAAGAGCGCATCTTTCGTCGTCGGGCTATATTCCCCATAACGGGAATCCAAGCAGTTATCTCGATCAGTAAGTACACCACCGACTTCATAATACCCAAGATCGATACCCATGTCATAATTGAAGATATCCGTCTCAAGAGTTACATCACGGTTGATAAGACGAACTTTCTTCCCAGGATCGGCATAAAGCACCGCAAGTTGAGTTGAATCGGAATAATCAAGCTGATCTGCATAAACAAAAAGAGTATCCCCCTGTTCCATACGTACATTCCCGAAAGCCTGCAAAGACCCCGGATTATCATAAAAATGAGCGCTGTCGCAGAACATATACATATCTGCCCTGCGGAACTCGACATCGCCTACAACAATCTGATAGTCATGACCTTCAACTGCGCGCAGCTCATTGGCACGTTCCAGGAACACACGCCCCTCCATATATCTGTTTGCTGCAGGGATAGTCGGGCGTATCGCAGCCGTATCTGGCTGACGTAGGGTGCGTGGCACTCTGCGGTCAGCCTGTGAAATTTCCTGAGCGTTCGACGACCCGAAAAGTGAAGCGCACACTACTGCCGACGCCATGGCAAAACCGAGCCACAGCCCTCCCCCGCCTGACCGCCGGTACGAAGCTTTCAGATGTGCATCCTTTCGCATGTCTTCAGGATATTTTACTTACTTTCTTATTTTAAGCCAACCTTCATGTTCGAACTCGCAATCAATCCAGTTGTCCTCAATTTTAACATATGTATTCTTTATTTTTTTCTCTATCCAGTCAGATATCAATTTCTGTCGGGCTGAATTCTCATACATAGCTTTAAGAACCTGATAATCATCTGAAAGATTAGCTTTATGAGGCTCGATACGCTCCGTCAGTTTAACCAGAGCCACGATATCGCGGTTCAACTTCGGATCCTTCATGATGAACGGCTCAGAAACATCCCCTACTTTCATGTCATTAACGACCTTGGCTACCTCCTGAGGAAGCTGAGCCATCTCGAAACGGCTTGAGTTATTGTCAGGATTAACCATACGCCCATGATTCTTACGGGTATCCTTATCCTGTGACACGACGTAAGCCGCTTCTTCAAAAGTATACTTACCGTCAAGAATCATCGTACGCAACGAATCAAGGCGTGTCACCGCAGTAGTAAGCTCTGCCTCTGACACTTTCGGGCGCAAAAGAATATGGCGGGTATTGACACGGTCGCCACGTTTTTCTATAAGCTGTATAATATGATAACCGAACTGCGATTCCACTATCTTGGATGCTTTTTTAGGATCGTTCAAGTTAAAGGCGACTGCAGCATATTCCGGATCCAGACTTCCACGTCCGGAGAAACCGATCTCCCCGCCGCGGACACCGGAAGCATCCTCACTATACATAATGGCCAGGGTCGAAAACTGCGCCTCACCACGGTTCACACGATCCGCATAATCACGAAGGCGCGCTTTAATATCGTCAATTTCCTGCTGCGGAATCTTAGGGTTGATCGTTATAATCTCAGCCTCTACCTGAAGTGGTACATAAGGAATAGAATCCTCAGGTAGATTATTGAAATATTTACGTACATCCGAGGGAGTAACTTTCAGATTCTTGGTAATATCTCTCTGAACCTGAGCTACCCTATACTGATTTCGCATGCTTTCAGTCATCTGCTGACGGAATTCAGCCATCGGCTTACGGAAATATTCCTCTACTTTATCTTGCGAACCGAGATTACTGATCAGATAGTTGATTCGCGCGTCAACCTGTTGCACTATCATCGATTCCTGAACCTCAACCGTATCAATATCCGCCTGATGAAGAAACAGTTTTTCTATCGCCAGCTGCTCTGGAATCACACAATAGGGGTCACCTTTGATCGGCGTCTTTTCATAAAGCATCTGCTGATAAGCTTCCTCTATCTCACTCTTATATATCGGCTGATCGCCTACCATCCATGCAACTTCCTCAACGACATTGTTGTTTGCGGCAAAGGCAGCGAATGCCACCGCACAACCGGCTATTGCAATGGTAATGTTTTTAAGTTTCACTATCTTAATCGTAATTAGTTACTATGAAATGCGGCAGAGAGTAAGCTGTGACAGAGAACATATGTAAAGCCACAACTTTCAAACCACAAAGTTAATGTTTCTTTTCCAATTCACAATAAATATTGGAGTTAACCTATGCAAATAAATTATCTTCCGCTTACTTTTGAGGTGTATTGGATTTTCGCCGGAGGGTTTGTAACTTTGCACCATCCATGAAGAAAACTACACTATTTACCATACTCGCATTCTTATGTCTGATATTTCAGACACCTTCTTCCGTGTATGCATCCAAAATATCTCAGCGCCATGTTGAAGAGCTTTTGAAAACCCTTGACAATGAAATCAATCGTTTTGATACATATAAAGATCTACGGATTAAAAGGATAGATTCACTAAAATCAAGCCGGAAGTTACTCCGTAGACCAGAAGTGGCTTGGCTTGACAAAACCATGCTCATTGCCCGGGCATACAGTGCCTTCAACAACGACTCTGCCATCCATTATTACTCAGACGGTGCTGAGGCTGCCTACGAAACAGGTTTGGACTCACTCGCGATTGAATTTCGACTACGCCATGCCACTTATATGAGCATCAGTGGATATATGCGCGAAGCTCTTGAGGAAATAGAGAGAATGGATACCGCATCCATGTCTCCCAGACTGAAAGCCTCATTTTATGCCTGTTCCCGCCAGATGTACTCATACATCGCCTCCTACTACGATCGTCACACAAGCCACTTCGACAAATGGCAGAAAATGGCAGTCGAAGCACAACGACAATTGATCCCTTTGCTTACCCACGGAAGCGATGAGTTTCTCCTGAATCTCGGCGAATATCTTTCAGCAAATCAAAATTACGCCGAGAGCGACCGTATCTTGAAAGAACTCATTGGAAGAATTGACCAATCAGATACCTCCTACCCCATCGCATGCCATATCCTTTCCACATCTGCAGCAGCAAGAGGAATGCAAAACGATCGACTTTATTATCTCGCTTTATCCGCCATCTCCGATCTACGCAATGCCACCCTTGAAGTAACTTCCATTCAGGAACTCGGCGGATTACTTTTTGAACTCGGAGATGTAGAGCGCGCTCACAGGTATCTTAACGTTGCTATAGACAATGTTGTACAGAGCCGGGCATCTGTTCGCATGGGGCAGACCACCGAACTCCTTAATGTTGTAGCCAGTCACCACAACCGCCAGGTTGCACAATGGCGCAGATTGGTTTATGTGATTATTCTGATTCTTGTAATCAGCCTAATTGCCCTCGTAGTTGCAATATGGTATCTCCGTCGGCAACTTCGAAAAGTAGCGCTAATGAAACAGAGCTTGCAGACAGCCAGCCTTGCCAAAGATGTATACATCAGTCAATTTCTCAATCTATGCTCCATTTTCATGGACAAGCTCAAGGAAATTTGCAAGCTTGCAAACCGTAAGATTTCAGCCGGTCAGACTGAAGAACTTTACAAAATCACCAAATCGGGAAAATTCATCGAGGAACAAAGTAAGGAATTCTACAGAGTATTTGATGACTCCTTCTTGAATCTGTATCCCGACTTTATTGATAAGGTCAATGATCTGCTGCGGCCCGAGGAACGGATCGTTGTCGCAGAAGGAGAGGGACTGAACAGCGATCTACGAATACTCGCGTTCATGCGCCTGGGAATAAATGACACCAACCGAATTGCCCAAACCCTCAACTACAGCATAAACACAATATACGCATACCGCAATAAACTCCGCAACAAGGCTATCAACCGCGATAATTTTGAAGCCGATATAATGGCGATAGGTTCCGGTGTATAACACCGGAACCTATCGGAAATCCAACCTGAATTTCAGTTTCCTAAATAGGATACTCAATCATATTTATGCCTCGGGAAACAATGCCTCCGTCAAAGCATTGAGAGCACCGACTTTATCCTCGGCTTTAACGAGGAAAGATATATTATAATTTGAACCTCCGTATGAGATCATACGGACAGGGATATTTCGCAGCGCATCTACAGCCTTCGCCTCGAAACCACGGTTATGCCATTCCAGATCTCCCACTACGCATATGATTACCATGTCGTAATCCACTGTAACAGTACCGATCTCCTTCAGTTCATCTATAATATGTTCGAGTTTAAGAGGATTGTCAATTGTCACGGAAATACCAACCTCAGAAGTAGCAATCATATCTATCGGACGCTTGTAATTATCAAAAATCTCAAACACACGGTGTATAAATCCCGATGCCATAAGCATGCGTGAAGATTTTATCTTGACAGCAATGACACCATCTTTTGCCGCTACAGCCTTAATGCTCCGTGAATGAACCGTATTATAAATAAGCGTACCTCTCGCCGATGGCTCCATCGTATTGAGCACCCTTATAGGAATATTGTTGAACTTGGCCGGCATCACACACGTAGGATGAAGGATCTTAGCGCCAAAATATGCCAACTCAGCAGCCTCGTCAAAATGTAGTTCAGCTACAGGCATCGTACGGTTAACAAACCGTGGATCATTGTTATGCATCCCGTCAATATCAGTCCAGATCTCTATTTCGGCAGCATGAATTGCCGCTCCAATCAGCGATGCCGTAAGATCGCTGCCACCACGCTGCAAATTATCGATATCACCTGCCGCATTTCTGCAGATGAATCCCTGGGTTACAAATAGATCTGCATCCGGGTTACTTTCAATCATCGGACATAACACCTCGGTTATATAATCAATATCCGCTTCCCCGTTTTCATCAGTACGCATAAAATCAAGTGCCGGCAACCATACGCAATTTATACCCTGCTCTTTCATATAGAATTCCATCATCGCTGTCGACATCAACTCGCCCTGCGCAAGAATAGTCTTCTCATCGCGTGCCTCAAAACTGTCGTGAGCCAGCGAACGTAGCAATCCAAACGATTCATCAAGCCGTTCGGTAGCTTTTCGCAGCATTTCCTGATCAGAATAAAGTTCAGCAAGCACCCCGCGATACCGATTCTCTAGATTATTAATTGTATCCTTTGCACCGTTAACATTTTTACGGTATAGATAATCAGCAATCTCCACAAGGGTGTTGGTAGTTCCCGACATTGCCGAAAGAACTATAATATTTCTTCCGCGTCCGCGCACAAGCTCCGCTACATCCTTAATTCTCCGGGCACTCCCAACGGAGGTTCCTCCGAATTTCAATACCTTCATATTCGCCTAAATACATCCATTATTCGTAAGTTCAAATATCCCCTTCCCCCCAATAAATATCTCCGGTATTATCCGATTATTAATTGACAATCAACTCTTTCCCCTCGCATCGGATTACCCTCGCCGGATACTGATCCACCAGCTGCAGATTATGCGTCGCCATCACCACCGCCGTACCGTGGGCAGCGATTTCATGGAGCGACCTCACGATACTGTCACCCGTCTGAGGATCAAGATTACCGGTCGGCTCATCAGCAAGAATCAATTTTGGACGATTGAGAAGCGCCCTGGCTATTACTATTCGCTGCTGCTCCCCCCCCGACAGCTCATGAGGCATTTTATAGGATTTTGTAGTCATCCCGACGCGAGCGAGCACCTCTTCAATCCTGTCTTCCTTTTCTGAACGGTCGCGCCATCCTGTAGCGTCCAGCACAAATTTCAGATTATCGAATACATTCCGATCAGTAAGTAATTGGAAGTCTTGAAAAACAATACCGATACTACGACGTAACATCGGAATTTCCTTCCGACGGATATTAACCAAATCGTAGTCCATGACATGAGCAGTACCCGAATAGAGAGGAATTTCGGCATACATGGATTTCAGCAAACTTGATTTGCCGCTTCCTACCTTACCGATCAGATAAGCGAACTCACCTTCTGAAAGCTGAAGATTCACATGCTTTAGAACTACCAGTTCCTTACGCAGAATCTCCACATCTTTATAGTTTATTACATTCATTTACGTAACCACATATTTAGACCAAAGGAACGATCGTTAGTTATCATCCCATGGATTAAATTGCAAATTTAGCCTATCTTATATCAAGATAAGAGACAGGCAGTCGGCGTTAACATTAATTTAACATTAATTCACTCTCTAACAGTGATTCTGACAGGTAAGCCATAAAAAAACGTGCTATGAAATTGCATTAGTCAATTATATACGTTAATTTTGCATCTTGAAAAATAATGCATAACACATCACAACAACATAAAAAAACACTTCATTTTATGCAAGTTACGCTTGAAAAGACCGGCGACCTCGAAGGTCGCATCAAGGTCGAAGTAAACCAGAGCGATTACATCGACAAAGTTAATCAGGAGCTTAAAGAGATAGGACGCAATCGTGTTATTCCAGGATTCCGTAAAGGTCATGTGAGCCTCGATCAGCTCCGTCGTCGTTTCGGCAAAGAAGTAAAAAGCCATGTACTGAACGAGGAAGTTTATCGAGCAGTCATCGACTACATCCGTGAGAACAAGCTCGATATACTTGGCGAGCCACTCCCTGTTGCTATACAGGAAATTTCTCTTGACCAGCCCGATTATACATTTGAATACGAAGTTGGCATCGCACCTGAAATCAATGTTGAAATCAACGATAAAGTAACCGTTCCCTACTACACCATAAACGTAGACGACAAGATGGTTGCAGATCAGGATCTCGCACTTCGCGAACGCTTCGGCGCACAGGTTCCCGGCGAGCAGGTCGATGCAAAAGCCCTTGTAAAAGGTGCCATCATGCAGCTTAACGAAGACGGTACGGTCAATACTGATGCTGATGCGATCCAGGTTGTTGACGGCATAGTAGCTCCCATGTATTTCAAGGACAAAGAGCAAGCCGCCCTGTTTGCTGAAAAGAAAGTCGGCGACAAAGTACGCTTCAATCCATGGAAAACATGCGAAGGAAATGTCGCTGAACTCTCCTCAATGCTTCATATCAGCAAGGAGCAAGCCGCTGAAATAAAAGACGACTTTGAGATGGCAATCTCAGAAATCATAGTCCTTAAACCGGCTGAACATGGCGAAGAATTTTATAAGGAAGTCTTCCCCGGAGGCGCAAATATCACCAACGAAGAAGAATATTACGCAGAACTCCGAAAGATGATAGCTGCACAGTTGGCTCCCAACAGCGAGCGTCTTTTCAGCCGCGATGCGCACAACACCATCCTTGAAACCTTCGGAAATTTCGAACTTCCAACAGCTTTCCTCAAAAAATGGCTTGTAGCACGCAACGAGGAGCTCACTGCAGATACTGTCGATGCAGAATTCGAAAAAATGATTCCAGGAATCAAATGGGAGTTGCTGCAGGGTAAGATTGCACAGAATCTTGATATTAAAGTTACCGAAAACGACCTTTTGGACTTCGCTAAAGCAGTTGCATACCAGCAATTCATGCAGTACGGCATGACCAATATGGACGACGAGACCCTCACCAACTATGCCCGTCGTATCCTTGAGGACAAAAACTACGGACGCCGGTTGCGCGAAGAACTTGCCGATCGCAAGATGTTTAACGCCATCCGCGCTAAAGTAAACCTCGACGAAAAAAATGTTAGCCTTGACGAATTCAAAGCGGTAGCCGAGAGCAAGTAATCTCGACACCTGTAATATACTATAAGTGTGCCTGCATACGGTTAATACCCACCGTGCAGGCGCACTTTTTTGCGTTTCAGATGTTACTTACCATATGAGCAAATGGCTTCAGCGAGCTTCCCTATGCAGAGTTATACATTTTTATCTATTTTTTTGGGGAATTTTCGCAAAAAATGTATTATCTTTGAGTAAGAATTTGCAATCGAAAAATACATGTGCGCCATGTGCAACAGCAGACCTCGAAAGCATTATCAACCCATAGGAAAAAGAAACAACGAAAAGATATGACAGAATTCAACAAAAACGACTTCCGAAATTACGCCGTTAAACATCTCGGAATGAACGGACTGGCGCTTGACCAGTTCACTTCAGCTACAGAAAATTCCATTCGATCAAGCTACATATCGCCCACAATCATAGAGGAGCGTCAGCTGAATGTGGCTCAGATGGATGTATTCTCACGACTAATGATGGATCGCATCATATTCCTCGGCACAGAGGTAAACGACTATACTGCCAATGTAATACAGGCACAGTTACTATATCTCGACTCTGCTGACCCCGGGAAAGATGTATCCATATATATCAACTCCCCCGGTGGATCTGTATATGCCGGTCTCGGCATATACGACACCATGCAATACATCAGCTCGGATGTCACCACAATCTGCACAGGTATGGCAGCTTCCATGGCAGCCGTGCTTCTGGTAGCAGGGACCAAAGGAAAGCGCTTCGCCCTAAACCACTCCAGAGTGATGATTCATCAGCCGATGGGAGGCGCCCAGGGTCAGGCTTCAGATATCGAAATCACCGCCCGCGAAATACAGAAACTAAAAAAAGAACTTTACAATATTATCGCCGATCATTCCGGTCAACCTTTCGAAAAAGTTGAACGCGATTCTGACCGCGATTATTGGATGACTGCTCAGGAAGCAAAAGATTACGGCATGATTGATGATGTGCTCGTTAAGGCACGCCACTGATTTCCGCAAACTGATATATAAATGGCAAAGAAAAAAGTTGAAAGCTGTGCTTTCTGCGGGCGTCCAGCCAACCAGTCGGAAGTAATGATTCCATCGGGAATAAACCCTGATGTGTTTCTATGCGCCGAATGTGCCGATGCAATCCATGAAATCCTCGGAGAATTCCGAGGCACTAACGATAATGGTAAAAAAAATGGGAAAGCAACGGAACTGGAGCTGAAGGAAATCCCCAAACCCAAAGAAATCTGCAAGTTTCTTGACCAATATGTCATCGGTCAGGATAGTGCTAAGCGCTATCTGTCCGTCGCCGTATACAACCATTATAAACGATTGAGCCAGCCTCAGAACGACGACGTAGATATCGAGAAAAGCAATATTATACTGGTCGGTCCGACCGGAACCGGCAAGACTCTCCTCGCAAAAACAATAGCGAAACAGCTTGATGTGCCATTCACGATAGTGGATGCCACAGTTCTCACTCAGGCAGGATACGTAGGCGAAGACATAGAAAGTCTCCTGACACGCCTGCTTCAGGCCGCCGACTACGATGTGGCCAAGGCTGAGCGTGGCATTGTCTTTATTGACGAAATAGACAAGATCGCCCGTAAAGGAGACAATCCATCAATAACCCGCGATGTAAGTGGAGAAGGTGTGCAACAGGGACTTCTGAAACTGCTTGAAGGATCAATAGTAAACGTTCCGCCTCAAGGCGGTCGAAAACACCCCGAACAGCGCATGATACCGGTTGACACCAAGAACATACTGTTTATATGCGGTGGTGCTTTCGACGGAATAGAACGTAAAATAGCCCAACGCCTCAATACCCACGTTGTAGGATACGCTTCTGACCCGGCACGCCAACGCATAAACAGAGAAAACTATCTCAGTTACGTCGCCCCTCAGGATTTGAAGTCGTTCGGTCTGATTCCCGAAATAATCGGACGCCTCCCCATCCTCACACATCTTGACCCACTCGATCGAGACGCGCTCCGCAGGGTACTCACCGAGCCCAAAAACGCCATTACAAAGCAATATGAGAAACTCTTCGCTATGGATGGCGTAAAACTGAAATTCGAACCTGATGCCCTTGACATGATTGTAGACAAGGCTATTGAATACAAACTTGGAGCCCGCGGACTGAGGGCAATAGTGGAGACAGTGATGATTGATTCAATGTTCGAGCTCCCCTCAACATCGAAAAAGACATTCACTGTCACCAGCGAATATGTGCTCGAGAAATTGAGAAGCTCGCATTTCGAGCTCAACAAGGGTCTCGAAATAAAAGAATCCTGAGAATCACAATACACTTACACCCTCTCTCGCCAATAACCCAATCACCTCTCACTCCATCATATGCGGTCCGCCGCTCTCTCTATGCAAATAAAGCAAAATCTTAAACCGACCCATGACAACGAAACAGCAATTGACCGACGCTTTGAAAGCCCATTTCGGGTTTGATAAATTCAAAGGGAATCAGGAGCAGATAATGATGTCGCTCCTTGAAGGCAACGATGTGTTTGTGCTGATGCCCACCGGCGGAGGCAAGTCATTATGTTACCAGTTGCCATCGTTGCTCATGGAAGGTACAGCGATAGTGGTCTCTCCGCTTATTGCACTGATGAAAAATCAGGTAGACGCAATGAGGAACTTCAGCACGGAAGACGGGATTGCCCATTTCCTGAACTCATCGCTCAACAAAAGCGCCATAGATCAGGTAAAAGCCGACGTTGCCTCAGGAAAGACCAAGTTGCTTTATGTTGCACCGGAATCGCTCACGAAAGAAGAGAATATTGAATTTTTGAAGACAGTTCCCATATCGTTCTACGCCGTTGACGAGGCACACTGTATATCAGAATGGGGGCATGATTTCCGACCGGAGTATCGGAGAATACGGCCCCTTATAAACGAGATACAGCAACGGCCTGTGATTGCCCTTACAGCCACAGCCACTCCGAAGGTTCAGCACGATATACAGAAAAATCTCGGCATGAACGATGCCGTGGTCTTCAAGTCTTCGTTTAACCGCCCGAATCTCTATTATGAAATTCGTTCGAAGACATCTAACACAGACCGCGACATCATAAAATTCATCCGAAACCACCCTGGAAGCTCCGGTATCATTTACTGCCTGAGTCGGAAAAAGGTGGAAGAGCTGGCCGAACTTCTGAAGGTGAACAGCATCAAGGCGCTCCCCTACCATGCCGGTATGGATCCAGCCACACGCTCTGCCAATCAGGATGCCTTCCTGCTTGAACAGATAGATGTTATCGTGGCGACCATCGCATTCGGCATGGGTATCGACAAACCGGATGTTAGGTATGTCATACACTACGATATGCCCAAATCCCTTGAAGGATATTATCAGGAGACCGGACGCGCCGGACGCGACGGTGGCGAAGGACGCTGTATTACCTTCTACTCTGCCAAGGATCTCAAGAAAATGGAGAAGTTCATGCAGGGAAAACCAGTCAGCGAGCAGGAAATCGGCAGACAACTGCTGGTCGAAACAGCCTCGTATGCCGAATCATCGGTTTGCCGACGCAAAAACCTTCTCCACTATTTCGGAGAAGAATACGAGCCCGACAACTGTGGGAACTGCGATAACTGTTTAAATCCCAAGAAGAAAGTGGACGCTAAAGATGATTTATGCGCAGTTTTGGAAACACTCGCTGCCCTTAAAGAAAAATTTAAAGCCGAACACATTATAGATGTAGTTACCGGACGCGAAACCGCCGATGTCCGTACATATCATCACGATGAACTTGACGTATTCGGTTCACTGCCGAAAGCCGACCGACGCTATCTCGCCGCTTTGATGCGCCAGGCAACCATAGCAGGTTTTATCGAAAGGGAAATAGAAAATTTCGGACAGGTAAAAATCACAGAAAAAGGTAAAGAATTCATCAAACATCCCGTAACCTTCAAAATGGTTGAAGATAATGAATTCAACGAAGAGGAGGAAGAGGTAACCGTAAAGAGCGGTGCTTCATGTGCCGTAGACCCCGAACTCTACTCCATTCTGAAAGATCTCCGTAAGAAAATCGCAAAACACTATAATCTTCCTCCATACGTCATTTTTCAGGATCCATCGCTCGAGGCCATGGCTACGACCTATCCTGTGACAATTGACGAACTCCAGAACATCACCGGTGTTGGCGCCGGTAAGGCAAAGCGCTACGGAGAAGAATTCATCAAAGTGATCAAAGCCCATGTTGAAGAAAATGAAATCGAACGCCCCGAAGATCTCAGAGTGCGCTCTGTTGCCAATAAGAGCCGCATCAAAATCTCTATCATTCAGGCCATTGACCGTAAAATCGATCTTGATGAGTTAGCAAATTCCAAATGCATGGAATTCAGCGAACTTCTCGATGAGATAGAAGCTATTGTATATTCAGGCACAAAAATCAACATCAATTACTTCATCAACGAAGTGATTGACGATGATCATCAGGAAGACATTTTCGAATATTTCAAAGAGGCCGAATCAGACTCTCTTGAAGATGCCATTCAAGAGTTAGGCTCAGAATACTCGGAAGACGAGATTCGCCTAATGCGCATCAAATTCCTATCCGAACTAGGCAACTGACAAAAAAAATATTCGTACCTTTGTAGCTGATTTCCAATCATTGGCTAATGCCCCTATATGGGGGCGACGTTTCTTCTTTTTATAAAATGATAGCTGTAAACAACTTAGGTATACAATTCGGAAAAAGAGTTTTATTTCAGGACGTTAATTTAAAGTTCACCCCCGGAAACTGTTACGGGATAATCAGCGCTAACGGTGCCGGGAAGTCTACCCTCATGCGCATACTTTCCGACCAGCTAAGTCCCACCCACGGAACTGTATCCATGGGTCCCGGCGAAAGAATGAGTGTCCTCGAACAGGATCACTTCAAATTCGACGATTGCACCGTAATGAACACCGTGCTTCAAGGTCACACCGTTCTATGGGACATAATGCAGGAAAAAGACGCGCTCTATGCCAAACCGGATTTCAGCGATGAAGATGGAATACGGGCATCTGAACTTGAGGAGAAATTCGCAGAACTTGAAGGCTGGAACGCAGAATCGGATGCAGCGGCCCTCCTCAGCGGGCTCGGTATAAAAGAAGACCGCCATTATATGCTGATGCGTGACCTCTCCGGTAATGAGAAAGTGCGTGTACTCCTCGCAAAAGCCCTCTTCGGCAACCCCGACAACCTCCTTCTTGACGAGCCTACAAACGACCTTGACCTTGAGACTGTAGCGTGGCTTGAAGATTATCTGTCGAAATTCGAGAACACCGTACTTGTCGTATCTCACGACCGCCACTTCCTCGATTCAGTATGTACCCACACGCTCGATATAGACTTCAACAAGGTAAAACTCTTTGCCGGGAACTACAGCTTCTGGTATGAATCATCTCAGCTTGCTCTACGCCAGCAACAGCAACAGAACAAGAAGGCTGAAGAGAAACGTAAGGAACTACTCGAATTCATACAGCGATTCAGCGCCAACGTTGCCAAATCAAAACAGACAACATCGCGCAAAAAGATGCTTGAGAAACTCAATATCGAGGAGATCCAGCCTTCATCACGCCGTTATCCCGGCATCATATTCACTCCCGAGCGTGAACCCGGCAACAAGATTCTCGAAGTCCATGGACTGACAGCATCCGTCGATGGCGAAGTGCTCTTCAAAGATGTAAACTTCCAGATTGAAAAGGGGGATAAAGTGGCATTCCTAAGCCATGACCCACGTGCCATGACCGCTCTATTCGAAATCATCTGTGGCAACCGTAAGCCAGACGAAGGCTCTTTCGAATGGGGACAGACCATAACGACAGCCTACCTTCCGCTTGACAATTCAGAATTTTTCAACACCGATATGAATCTCGTAGACTGGCTTTGTCAGTACTCCGACGACTCAAGCGAAATATACCTGAAGGGGTTCCTCGGGAAAATGCTATTTTCCGGTGAAGAGGTACTCAAAAAAGCCTCAGTGCTTTCAGGTGGTGAGAAAATGCGATGCATGATCGCACGTATGATGCTGCGCAACGCCAATACGATGGTTCTTGACTCACCCACCAACCACCTTGACCTCGAGTCCATTCAGGCATTCAACAATACCTTGCGCAACTTTAAAGGAAATATACTTCTGTCGTCGCACGACCATGAATTCATTCAGACAGTCTGCAACCGCATCATAGAGCTGACACCGGGCGGAATCATCGACAAGATGACCGAATACGACGACTATATCACCGACGAGAAAGTTGCCGCAGCCCGAGAGCGCCTCTACGCCAAGGCATAACGGATATAATCCTAAAATATATTTACTGAAATGGTAAAACATGTCGTAGTTTTCAAATTCACAGGCACTCCCGAAGAGCGCCTGGATGTTGCAACCCGCTTCCGCGAGGCTTTGCTTGTCCTTCCGGCTCAGATACCTGTTCTAGAAAGCATGGAAGTCGGAATCAATTCCAATCCATCCGAAACCTGGGATCTGACCCTCACGGCTATAGTACCGACAATGGCAGATGTTGATGTATATGCCAAACATCCCGCTCATGTTGCTGCAGCAGGTATAATTACCGGTCATACCGACGGACGCGCCTGTGTAGACTACGAGTTCTGAAGAACGAATTAACCACCACAATATACTTCCCCTTAATGGTTCAATTTTTCAAGAAAGGAAGTTCAACATTCTACGCCGTTGAAACTGACCATCGCCTCGACCAGAGCGAAAAAGAGAAATTAATGTGGGCCTTCTCAGGAGCCAAGCCCCTATCCGCCACTTCGGTTAAAGGTAGCTTCGTAGGTCCGCGTCGCGAGATGATCACCCCCTGGAGCACAAACGCGGTTGAAATTGCCCAGAACATGGGGCTTTCCGGAATCACACGTATTGAAGAATTCACCCGTGTACCCGACGGCGACGAACCCCGCTTTGACAAAATGCTCTCCCGCCTCTACGACGGTTTGAACAGCAGAATCTTCACACTCGACCGCAAACCGGAACCGATTGTGAAAATCGACGACATCCACACCTACAACCAGCAGGAAGGTCTTGCGCTCAGTCCTGAAGAGGAAGCATATCTCACGGGGCTAAGCAAAAAACTCGGCAGACCACTTACCGATTCAGAAGTCTTCGGATTTTCACAAGTTAACTCCGAGCACTGCCGCCACAAAATTTTCAACGGCACCTTCATTATAGACGGAGAAGAAAAGCCGACTTCGCTCTTCAAACTCATCAAACGCACATCAAGTGAGAACCCAAACGGGCTCGTAAGCGCGTACAAAGACAATGTGGCATTTATCGACGGACCGAAAGTAGATCAATTTTATCCGCAGAATCCGGATCGTCCCGACTATTTCGCCGTAAAAGATCTTGATACCGTTATATCTCTCAAGGCAGAGACACACAACTTCCCAACTACAGTAGAACCGTTCAACGGTGCAGCGACAGGTACCGGTGGTGAAATCCGTGACCGCCTCGGTGGTGGAAAGGCATCGCTCCCCATTGCCGGAACTGCGGTCTACATGACCTCATATCCCCGCATGAGCGACGCCCACCGCTGGGAACTCATGATGAATCCTCGTGTATGGCTATATCAGACACCCGCTGAAATCCTTATAAAAGCTTCCAACGGAGCATCGGACTTCGGAAATAAATTCGGACAGCCCCTCATCTGCGGATCGCTCCTGACCTTTGAACACGATGAAAACGGACGCATGTATGCCTACGACAAAGTCATTATGCTCGCAGGCGGTGTTGGTTACGCAGCAAAGAAAGACGCCATAAAAGGTACACCCGTTGCAGGCGAGAAAGTCGTGGTAATGGGTGGCGACAACTACCGTATCGGTATGGGTGGTGGCGCAGTCAGCTCAGTTGAGACCGGCCAGTATGCCAACGTCATTGAGCTGAATGCCGTGCAGCGTGCCAATCCCGAGATGCAGAAACGCGTTTCAAACGTAATCCGCGCCCTTGCCGAAGGAGACAATAACCCTGTTGTATCTATCCACGACCACGGAGCTGGCGGTCACCTCAACGCCCTTTCCGAACTGGTTGAGGAAACCGGAGGTCACATCGACCTTGATGCCCTCCCTGTAGGTGACAAAACACTTTCTGCGAAAGAGATCGTAGGAAACGAAAGTCAGGAACGTATGGGCATGGTAATTGATGCCAAGGACATCCCCTACGTAGAGCGTGTCGCTCAGCGCGAACGCGCCCCAATGTACGTTGTCGGTGAAACAACCGGCGACCACAAATTTGTATTCTCCGACAAGAAAGGTCGCAAGCCGATTGACCTCGAGATGGCCGATATGTTCGGCAACTCGCCCAAAACCATAATGCGCGACAATACTGTCGAAACAACGTATAAGGCACCCGAATACGACGCAGCTAACCTTGCCGAATATGTGCGCGGCGTTCTTTCACTTGAAGCTGTGGCTTGTAAGGACTGGCTCACCAACAAAGTTGACCGCTCGGTTACAGGACGCGTAGCCCGTCAGCAGTGTCAGGGAGAAATCCAGCTTCCGCTCAGCGATTGCGGTGTGGTAGCTCTTGACTATACCGGTCGTGCAGGCATAGCTACCTCCATAGGCCATGCCCCTCAGGTTGCCCTTGCAGATAGCGCCAAAGGCTCGGTAATGGCAATCGCTGAAGCACTGACAAACATCGTCGGCGCCCCCTTGAAAGACGGTCTTAAAAGCGTCAGCCTCAGTGCCAACTGGATGTGGCCATGCAAGAATGCCGGCGAAGACGCCGCCCTTTACCGTGCTGTAGAAGCTTGCTCCAACTTTGCGGTATCACTCGGCATCAACATCCCTACCGGTAAGGACTCGCTCTCAATGACCCAGAAATATGGTGAGGACAAAGTGTTTGCACCCGGCACAGTGATTATCTCAGCCGCAGGCGAGACAACTGACGTGCGTCGCACAGTCACCCCCGTGCTCCAGAAACGTGCCAAATCCGAACTATACTACATTGACTTCTCTGCTGACGAGCTGCGCCTCGGTGGTTCGGCATTTGCACAGACCCTTAATACCATCGGATCGGACGCTCCCACTGTAGTTGATCCCGATTACTTCAAACGCGCCTTTGCTGCCGTTCAGAGCCTGGTTAAGAATAACCGTGTTCTTGCCATGCACGACGTTTCCGCCGGAGGTCTCGTCACCACACTTCTTGAAATGGTATTCGCTAATGCCGACGGCGGTCTGGCCATCACAACTGAAGGATTCACTGCTAACGGTGAAAACGACCTTATAACGATTCTTTTTGCCGAAAACCCAGCCCTTGTCATACAAGTTGACGATGCCAAGCGTCCGGTTGTGGAAAAAACTCTCGCTGACGCCGGAATACGCTTCTTCCACATCGGTCGTCCTCAGACAGAACGTGTTCTTCTACTCGAACACGAAGGCACCGAACGCCTTCTCGGAATCGACTATCTGCGCGACTCATGGTTTGAACCCTCATACCTTCTCGACCGCATCCAGAGCGGTGCCGAATGTGCCGCAATGCGCTTCGAAAACTACAAGAAGCAGCCACTGCGTTATGCAATTCCCGCATCGTTCGACGGCTCGCTTGAATCGCGCGGCATAGCATTCCGGCGCGACGGCATGACCGGCGTACGTGCCGCCATCATCCGCGAAAAAGGTGTCAACGGCGACCGTGAAATGGCATACTCGCTCTATCTTGCCGGTTTCGATGTGAAGGATGTGCATATGACCGACCTTATGAGCGGACGCGAAACACTCGACGACATCAACATGATAGTATTCTGCGGAGGATTCTCCAACTCCGACGTACTCGGGTCTGCCAAAGGATGGGCAAGCGGATTCCGCTGGAATGAAACTGCCAAAGAAACCCTGCGCCGCTTCTATAGCCGCCCCGATACCCTAAGTCTCGGCATCTGCAACGGCTGCCAGCTTATGATTGAGCTCGGACTGCTGAACGGCACTGTAACCGAAGACGACGGAACCGGAGCAAATCGCCCCCGCATGGACCACAACATCAGTCACAAATTCGAATCACAATTCGTAGGTCTCACAATTCCTCAGACCAACAACGTGATGCTCGCACCGCTTGCCGGAATGAAACTCGGCATCTGGGTTGCCCACGGCGAAGGACGCTTCATGCTCCCCGGCAGTCTCAAGAACTACAACATCGCTGCCCGCTACAATTACGCAGCCTACCCGCCAACCCCAACGGGTCGCGCGGCGCTGTTGCAGCACTCAGTTCTGCCGACGGACGCCATCTCGCCATGATGCCTCACCTCGAACGAGCCATATTCCCGTGGCAATGCGGCTACTATCCTGCCAATCGCCGCAAAGATACCGTCACTCCCTGGATTGACGCATTCATTGCCGCACGCCGCTGGATAGAAACAAACAGCAAATAAATATTAACAAAAAAATGACAGATGCTGTGTCAATTTTCTTTGACACAGCATCTGTCATTTCTATATAACTAACACTCTATTATCGGCTAACAAATAATATCAAATAAAGATGGCGGTGTCGCATTGGTGATTCGACACTGCCATCTTTATTAAGGAGCAAAAGCTCTACTGTTGCGAGATCTGTTTCATGAGGGTTTCAACTGCAGCGCGAATCTGGAGGTCGTTGCCGCTGACGATTTCAGCGGGAGTGTTGTAAACCTCAACATCGGGCTTGAGTTCCTGATTCTCAAGAACATTCCCATTCATATCGACAGAAGTAACCTGAGGAATACCGAATACAATCGACGGATCTATCTGGTTTTCCCACCATACGGCAGTCATAGTACCAGGAACAGGTGCTCCGACAATCGGACCAATACCGAGCGCCTGATAAGTATATGGAGTACCGTGAGCATCGGAATAATTAGCCTCATTTACCAGCATCGCAGACGGCTTAGTCCACTGCGAGAATGGTTCAGAACCGATATACTTGCCTCGTGGCATAAACTTGACATATTCCTTTCCGCTAAGAAGCTGAGCAACATCATTGTGTAGCCAACCGCCACCGTTGAAACGGGTATCTACAATAACTGCGTCGCAGTTACGGTACTTTCCGAGGATGCGGTCATATGCCGTGCGGAAACTCGGGCTATTCATTCCCTGTATGTGTGTATATCCGATGCGCCCCCCCGACAGACTGTCGACAAGAGCCTCATTGCGTTCTACCCACAGCTCATATATAATACCCTTTTCAGCACCGGCAGAGATAGGTTTCACCTCTTTAGTCACAGGCTTGCCTTTACCTTTCTTTTTCACTGACAAGAGAGTTTTCCGCCCCTCCTTACCGTCGAGCAACGGATAATAGTCCTTGCCTGCCTCGATCGGCATACCGTCGATAGCCACAATGACATCTCCTGCCTCAATGTCGACATTCTTCGACGACAGTGGTCCGCGGGGTAATACTTCCGCAATCTTCAGACCGTCACCTTTGTATGATCGGTCGTAATATGCACCAAGTGATGCAGTCTGCAAGGCAACCCCACCCATACCGGCGCTGGCACCCGTATGCGATGCGTTAAGCTCACCGAGAAGCTCACTGAGCATGATTGCGAAATCAGCATTATTCGTAATATAGGGCAAAAACTGACGGTAATTCTCACCGAACCCTTCCCAGTCGATACCGTGGATATTCTCGTCGTAGAATTTATCCTTTACCTGACGCCAGGCGTGATCATAGATATATTCACGTTCCAGCGAAGAGTGACGGTCATAAGGAGCCACAAATTCAATACGTTCAACTCCTCCGTTGGCAAGATTTATCTTATTGATATCACCAAGCATCATATAAATATTCTCACCCTTGCGGTCAGGAATGAAACCACCCCCACGACCGTCAGAAAAGATATTCGTGGAATTATTGCGAAGATCACGAACATACAGATTTGACTTTCCCTCTGTGGATGCAGCTACATAGAAAAGCTTACGTCCTTTCGGCTCAAGGTAATGTGCCCCGGTCTTCGACGAACTTGAGGTGAGACGACGGGTTCGGTACTGTCTGTTGTCAAGATCAAACTTCAGCGGTTTAACCTTCTCTTTCTTTTCATCCTTCTTCTTATCGTCATCATCTTTTTCCTCCTCACCTTTGGCTTTTTCGGCAAGTTTTTCCTCCTCTTCATTCATATTGAACTCATCCCAGGCTTCAGGGTCGAGAACCATGATCATCACATCGGCCTCATTACCCCAGCTGCCATGGCTTTTCATTCCATATTTAGCAGTTTGATAAGTAACAGCCTTTCCACCGAGAGCCCACTGACCGCCCCAGTTTGAATAGCCACTCTCCGTTAGATTCACGACCGTTTTACCATCCTCACTTACAAGCGCTATATCAGAATTATTCCAACCACCGACACCTATGTAATCGACAAGGAACCACTTGCTGTCGGGGCTCCATTCGAAGGCTACATCGCCATCGGTATATGAATAATTGAACTTGCCGTCGAGAGCTGTATGCACTTTCTTGCTGTCAACGTCAATCACGCGCAACTCAGTTCTGTCTTCAAGAAAGGCCACCTTCTTTCCGTCGGGGCTAAACTCCGGCTGCTGTGCAGGTTTGTCGCTTTTGTACAACAGTTCCTCCTCTATTTCAACAGCATAGGGGAATGTCTTATCCTTATTTTCCTTGTTGTCTTTTATCTTGGCGATGAAGAGTTGCCAGATTCCGTCACGGTCGGAATCATATACAAGCGACCGTCCGTCAGGTGCGAACGAAACCGTACGTTCCTGGGCAGGAGTATCGGTTATGCGTCGTGTTGTCTTATATTTCGCAGATGTCACATATACATCACCGCGAAGCACAAAGGCTATCTGTTCCCCATCGTCGGACACTGCTATATGCGATGCCCCGGAATTGACATATGTGCGTATATGGTCGTGGTCATATTCATCGGCCACTATCTCAACATTCACCTTCTGGGGTTGCTGGCCGGGAGTAAGCGTATAAATTTCGCCATTCCAGCTGAAAGCCATCATGTCACCATCAGCATTCGCGGAAAGCGAACGGACCGGATGTTTTTTAAAATCTGTCATCCGGACTGGCGCAGTAGCACCGATCTCTCCGGTGAATATATTAAGCGCATCTCCATCCTCCGCCAGATACGCATATTTCTTTGCGTCACGACCGATCCACACAGGATTATGCACCGCCGTTTTTCCTAACAACAGTGGAGTGAAATTGCCGTCGGCATACATGTAGATATCGCTCGTTCCTGCCGATTTCTCATGCTTACGCCAAAGATTCTCGAAACTTTTATGATTTTCAAAGAGCAAAGCTCCATTGGTGGCAGCGTCAGCACTGTTGATATGAAGTGGGAAAAAAAGTTCAGGACGCGCTCCGGCATGTGCTGAAACAGTATATGTCTGCTGGAAAAACGGATCGTTCAACGTATGATGCGACGGTTCGAGAGCTGCCGTAAAAAGCAGTGTGCTGTCGTTGAGCCACGCTCTCAGCAATTCGCCTCCACTATGAGTTGTGATTCGCTCAGGTGTTCCTCCTGATGCTGGAACGACAAAGATGTCATTGGAACCGTCGCGCAGACTTACGAATGCTATACGCGTTCCATCGGGACTCCATAATGGAGTTGTGTCATACCACTGTGAGGAAGTCAGTTGAGAAGCCTTACCTCCTGTCGAAGGGACGGTATACACCGAGCCCTTATAAGTGAATGCAATAGATTTACCATCAGGAGATATGGCTGTATTACGCAGCCATAAAGGAGAATCGGCTGCAGAAGCACCTGTGATTGCAAGGATTGTAGCAGCCAATGCTCCGGTCAAATGTTGTTTCATTGGTAGTGTTTGGTAAGTAATTTTTATAGGACTGATATTTCCTACAAAGTTACGCAAAAATCCGTATTTTTGTGTAACTTTGTACTACTTATTATATATATGTGGGTTTGACTACCGAATTATTCTCAGTCGGTCCACTATACAAATTACCTGATTAAAGCCATGAAAAAACTTCAACTAATTCTGACGCTGATTGTTATAGCCGTCATTTCACTTCATGCAAGAAATGTATCGGTTGCCGATAACGAAATCGGCTCCGAACGCTGGGTTCGCCAGACATTTCTCAAAAGCGGCAAACTTCCTTTCTCTTTCAACCTTGATGGAAAGAACTCCGATACATTTCTTGGCAAATGGTCGCGGAAACTGACAACAGAAAAGGGCAATCCAGACAGAAGTAAAATCTATAACCTCGAGATGACATCTCCTGACAAGCTGCTGCGTCTTGACTGTGAGATTACAACCTTCCCAGATTTCCCGGCTGCGGAATGGGTGCTCAATTTCACCAATCTGTCTGACACCAATTCACCACAGATCTCTGACATCAACGCCGCTGACCTGAATTTCACCACACGGAGCAAGACACCCGACTGGAAACTATATACTGCCCGCGGAACCAGCGCCCAAGACAACGATTTCAACCCGCTCATTTATTCACTCGCCGACACAACCCTACATTTCCGCCCCTCAGAAGGACGATCATCCTCGAGAACGGCATTCCCGTTCTATAACCTCACAGAATCAGATACACAAGGAATGTGTATCGCTATAGGCTGGAGCGGAACATGGTTCGCAGACTTCGTTCCCGAAGCAAAAGACAAATCCCTCGGTTTCAACACTGGTATGGAGGGTGTCGATCTATATCTCTTACCAGGTGAGACAATCCGCACCCCCAGGGTGGCTATTGTCCAGTGGTCCGGTACAGACCGCATGGACGGAAATAATACCCTCCGCCGATTCATGCTAGCTCACCACTCTCCGCGCCTCGGCAACGGTGAGCCATCCCAGCCACCTCTGTGTATGAGTTTCGACTATGGTGATCCAGCTCCCTGCGGAGAATACGAAAGTTTTACCGAAATTCTCGGGCACGCAGTAGTAGAACGCCACCGCAACTTCGGCATCATGCCTGAGGTGTTCTGGCTCGATGCCGGATGGTATGAGGGGAACAATGCGCCGACATCAAACGAACAGGGGCGTGGATGGTATAATACCGCCGGAAGCTGGAAAGCGGATCCCCACCGCTTCCCCAACGGACTTAAACCTCTTGCCGACGACATACACCGTTCAGGAGCTAAATTTATGGTTTGGTTCGAGCCTGAAAGAGTGTATGAAGGGAGTACAATAGACCGCGAACACCCTGAATATCTCATAAAACTGAACGATGGGAACAAGTCGCGTCTTCTGAATCTCGGCAATCCTGACGCCCTTGACTTTATATGCCGCACAATCGGTGACTATATTGAAGAGAACGGCATAGATTACTACCGACAGGACTTCAACATGGCGCCAGCGCCATACTGGGCTCAGAACGATCCCGAAGGGAGAAAAGGTATTTCCGAAATCCGCCATATAGAAGGTCTTTACAAATTCTGGGACTATCTGCTTGAACGTTTCCCTGACATGCTTATTGACAACTGTGCCAGCGGAGGGCGGCGTCTGGATCTCGAGACATCGTCACGCGCCATGCCGCTTTGGCGTACTGACTGCAGCTATGGCGAACCTACATGCATGCAATCCCATGAATACGGACTGTCACAATATCTCCCGTTACACGGAACCGGAGTATTCAATACCGACATCTACTGCGCACGCTCAGCCATGAGCAGCGCATACGACTGGGGAGGCGAGATCTTCAGCTACCGAAACACGGTAAAAAGCATCCGCGATATAGTCGCCATGTATAAAGAACTGCGACAGTATTATACCGCCGACTTCTATCCCCTGAGCGGTGATGGAGATATTAACGGGAAAAACATCTGGATTGCTTGGCAGTTCAACGACCCCGCCGATAACTCAGGCATCGTCCAGGCATTCCGTCGCGACGAGGCTCCCGAAGAAACCTACACCGTGAAATTGCGTGGAATAAACCCTGAAGCCAATTACGAGCTTTACGACTTCGACACAGCTAATTCTGAAACTGTACCGGGGAACGTACTCACTGAAGGCTACACACTTACGTTGCCACAACCACGCTCATCAAAACTGCTGAGATATAAACAGGCAAAATAATACCTCACCAAGATTATATAGAAGCCATGAAAAAAATCCGACTTATTTTTATACTGATAGTTACGGCTTTAGTAACAGCTCAGGCAAGAAACGTATCCGTAGCCGACAATACCGTCGGGTCTGAGCGATGGGTGCGACAGACTTTTCTTAAAAACAGCGCCCTCCCTTTTTCCTTCAATCTTGACGGAAAGAACTCCGATACATTTCTTGGCAAATGGTCGCGCAAACTGACTACGGAAAAAACTACTGCTGAGGGACAGAATATATACAATCTCGAGATGACATCTCCTGACAAGCTGCTGCGTCTTGACTGTGAGATTACAACCTTCCCAGATTTCCCGGCTGCGGAATGGGTACTGTATTTCACAAATCTGTCTGACACCAATTCCCCGCAGATTTCCGACGTAAACGCTGCCGACCTGAATTTCACCACCCGTAATAAAACTACTGACTGGAAGTTATATACCGCCAATGGGACTGCAGCAAATGCCCATGATTTTGCACCTCTTGTATATAACCTTTCAGATTCAGCCCTACACTTTCAGCCGGCTGAAGGACGTTCATCATCACTCTCCGCTTTCCCGTTCTACAATCTCGTGGAATCTGACAGGAACGGCATGTGTATAGCTATTGGCTGGACCGGAACCTGGTTCGCCAACTTCATGCCCGCCACCGACGAACGCTCACTGCAGTTCAATAGCGGTATGGCAGGCATCAACCTCTACCTCCTTCCAGGCGAAACAATACGCACCCCCCGCGTGGCAATCGTGCAATGGTCCGGTACCGACCGTATTGATGGCAACAATACCCTTCGCCGATTCATGCTCGCCCATCACTCGCCACGCCTTGGCAACGGGGAGCATACACAACCACCGTTATGCATGATGATGGATTATGGTGATCCCGCTCCCTGCGGTGAATACGAAAGTTTCACCGAGCTCCTCGGTCGTGCTATAGTGGAACGCCACCGCAACTTCGGTATCATACCCGAGGTGTTCTGGCTCGATGCCGGATGGTATAAAGGCAACAACGCCCCCACATCGAGCGAGCAAGGACGCGGATGGTACAATACTGTCGGAAGTTGGGAAGCAGACACCACCCGTTTTCCCAACGGTCTTAAACCTCTCGCCGACGATATACATAGGGCTGGTGCAAAATTCATGGTATGGTTCGAACCTGAACGCGTATATGAAGGTAGTACAATCGACCGTGAACATCCTGAATATCTGATCAAACTCAACAGCGGTTTTAAATCACGAATGCTTAACCTCGGCAATCCGGAAGCGCTCAACTATATTTGCCAACTTATAGGCGACTTCATTGAGAAAAACGGAATTGACTATTATCGACAGGATTTCAATATGCCGGCAGATATATTCTGGGCCCAGAACGATCCGGAAAACAGAAAAGGAATCACCGAGATCCGCTATATCGAGGGCCTGTATAAATATTGGGACTATCTGCTCAATCGCTTTCCCGAAATGCTCATAGACAACTGTGCAAGCGGCGGCAGACGTCTTGATCTTGAGACAGCGTCGCGCTCTATCCCACTGTGGAGAACCGACTGCAACTACGGTGAACCTACATGCCAGCAATCACATGAATACGGACTTGCTCAATTTCTACCGTTGCATGGTACCGGGGTATTCAACTCGGACACATACTGCGGCCGGTCCGGTCTGAGCAGTGCCTATTGTTGGGGACCGGAAATTTTCAGCAAGCGTAATCCAGTTAAAAACCTACGCCAGGGACCGGCTGTATTCCGGGAAATACGTAACTATTTTCTTAAAGATTACTATCCGCTCAGCGGCGATAATCCATCGACCGATAAAAACATCTGGATTGCATGGCAATTCAACGATCCGGCCGACAGCTCAGGCATCGTCCAGGCATTCCGGCGTGATGAAGCACCCGAAGAGACCTATACAATCAGATTGCGTGGAATCGATCCCACAGCCGATTATGAGCTTTACGACTTCGACACTGCCAATTCAGAAACTGTATCAGGCAGCGTATTATCCAACGGATATACGCTCACCTTACCGCAACCACGCTCATCGAAACTTCTACGTTACAAACTTGCTAAATGATTGCTATACGCTTTCAATACACTTCACTCAAACCGATAAACAAATAGACCGAACATGAAATTTTCAAAAAGCAGCTTTCTTGCAATCGCTCTGCTAGCCGGCATATCATCAATCCCGGCATCGGCAAAGAAAGATCTCACTTATCACAATCCGGTAATCAACCGCTCCGCACCGGATCCAACCGTAATACGCGCCGATAACGGAACGTATTATCTCTATGCCACCGAGAATGTGAGAAATCTTCCAATATTTAAATCCGATGACCTTGTCAACTGGGAACTTGTAGGTACAGCATTCACAGATGAGACACGCCCTCAGATGGTTCCCGATGGCAACATATGGGCACCAGATATTCAGAAAATTGGCGACAAATACGTGCTCTACTATTCAAAATCACGTTGGGGGGGAGAATGGGAATGCGGAGTTGGAGTGGCGACATCCGACTCTCCCGAAGGTCCGTTCACTGATCATGGTAAACTGTTCATAAGCAACGAGATCGGCGTGCAAAACAGCATCGATCCTATCTACGTATATGACAACGGGAAACATTATATATTCTGGGGCAGTTTCCATGGCATCTACGCCATTGAACTATCAGACGATGCATTATCGGTAAAAGAAGGAGCGAAACCAATTCAGGTTGCAGGTACCCTGACAGAAGGCACCAACATATTCAAACATGACGGCTATTATTATCTTATTGGCTCGGCAGGTACATGCTGCGAAGGCGAAAGGAGCACCTATCGCGTCGTCGCAGCCCGTTCAAAAGATCTCCTCGGCCCGTACGTCGACAAAGATGGTAAATCAGCCATGGACAATAATTTCTCACTTGTTCTTGAGCGTAGCCAGAATGTCATCGGTCCTGGACACAACGCCAACTTCGTGACAGACGATGCCGGACAATACTGGATGCTGTACCACGGATTTGATGTAGCCGAACCTGAAGCAGGTCGCAAGGTTTACCTTGACCGTATTTTTTGGGATGCCGAAGGATGGCCCCGCACCGAAACCGGTCAACCATCCGATGCAGCTAAGCGCCCAATAATCAAAAAGAAAAGGAAATAACACCAATCAAATAACGAAACACGAGGGTGTGTCAGAATCTGAAACGCATCCAAAAGTCTTTATCGGACTTTTGGGGTGCAGTTCAAATCGGAGACACACTCTCGTGTTTCGTTTAATCTGATACAGTTTATTTATTACGTATAGACGGATAGTCGCGCCAAACATTTACGCGACCATATATATTCCCATCTTTCACCACTTTCCGATAACCGAAAAACATACGGAATACTACAGCAAAAGTGGTTACCGCACAAACGACATGATACCACTCCCCCTCACCCATAGCCCAATCGATGACTTCAGCAGCGATCACACCCAGGCTCATAACAGAAAAGGCTCCCCATACATTCCGTTTAACACGATTGCTTACCATATTCGTATCTTTATAGGATTAATATCATATATTTCAACTGCAAATATACTGAAAAATTGCCCATTGTCACCAACTTTTGGTAGATTTGGCAAAAAAAGATTTGGCAAGGTGGCTGATTTTGAGTAACTTTGCAGCGTTGAATTTTATGCATTCTTGTGTAGCGACAATTCGCAATCGAGTATGCCCGTCACACCGAAAATTATAAACCAAAACTTAATAGCAACATTATGAGCTTAAACATCGTAGTTCTTGCTAAGCAGGTGCCCGACACCCGCAATGTAGGAAAAGATGCTATGAAGGAAGATGGAACAATCAACCGTGCAGCTCTGCCGGCCATCTTTAATCCTGAAGACCTCAACGCTCTGGAACAGGCTCTCCGCCTTAAAGACGCCAATCCAGGAAGCACTGTGACAATGCTTACAATGGGACTTCCCCGCGCAGCTGAGGTTATCCGTGAAGCCATGTTCCGCGGAGCTGACACCGGAATCGTTCTCACCGACCGCGCTCTTGGCGGTGCAGACACCCTCGCAACCTCTTATTCACTCGCTCAAGCCATTAAAAAAATGGGCAAAGTCGACATAGTCCTCTGCGGCCGTCAGGCCATTGATGGTGATACAGCTCAGGTTGGGCCTCAGGTAGCAGAGAAACTCGGTCTTCCCCAGGTAACTTATGCAGAAGAGATCCTTTCGACCGACGGTGGCAAAGCAACAATCCGACGTCGCATCGAATCAGGTGTTGAGACCGTGAAGGCTCCTATGCCTCTGGTGGTTACAGTCAACGGTTCTGCCCCCGACTGTCGCCCACGCAACGCCAAGCGTGTGATGCAATACAAATATGCCGTATCACCCTCTGAGAAAGAGAAACTTTCCGACGAACTCAAAGCCCTTGTCGATAAACGTCCAGGTCTGAACCTTCAGGAATGGAGCGCAGCGTTCGTTGAAGCAGACCCCGCACAGATCGGTATGGCTGGCTCACCCACAAAGGTGAAAGCAATCGAAAACGTAGTGTTCACAGCCAAAGAATCTCTCCGTCTCGACAACAACGACGAGCAGATCGAAGATCTGGTTAAAAGCCTCATCGCAAACCATACCATCGGCTAACCCCATCACCACATTCAACAACAGAATACCAATGGACAATCAATATAAAATTGCAGACCAGAACAACGTAATCGTATATTGCGAATACGACGACGGAAAGGTGGCTGATGTGAGCCTCGAGCTCCTCACCAAAGGTCGCCAGCTTGCCGACAAGCTGGGTGTAAAACTCGAAGCGCTTGTAATAGGCGACAAACTCGACGGAATTGAAAACCAGCTCTTCCCTTACGGTGTCGACATGGTATATAAGGTAGAAGACAAACGTCTATATCCTTACACCTCGAATCCCCACGCAGCCGTGCTCATCAAGCTGTTCAAGATGATCAAGCCCCAGATATGTCTAATGGGGGCCACTTGCATCGGTCGCGACCTCGGTCCCCGCGTAAGTTCGGCTCTCCATTCTGGTCTGACAGCAGACTGTACCGCACTTGAAATCGGCGATCACAAGGATCCCAAGACAGGCACAGAATACAAAGATCTCCTTTATCAGATCCGTCCAGCATTCGGCGGTAACATCGTGGCTACCATCGTGAATCCCGAATGCCGTCCACAGATGGCAACAGTACGCGAGGGTGTTATGAAAAAACAGGTTCTTGATCCCGAATACAAGGGTAAGGTTACCAAACTCGATGCAGACTTTTTCGTAGATCCGTCTGAATATGTAGTTGAGATTCTTGACCGTCATATCGCAAAATCTAAAGTCAATATCAAGAATGCCCCCATCATTGTTGCCGGCGGCTACGGTGTTGGCAGCAAAGAAGGCTTTGACATGCTCTACGAGCTTGCTGATGTGCTCGGTGCAGAAGTAGGTGCGACACGTGCCGCTGTCGATGCCGGGTACGCTGAACATGAACGTCAGATAGGTCAGACCGGTGTGACAGTGCGCCCGAAACTTTACATTGCCTGCGGTATTTCCGGTCAGATCCAGCACATAGCCGGTATGAAAGAGAGTGCCATCATACTCTCTATAAACAATGATCCCAACGCTCCTATCAATTCCATCGCCGACTATGTCATTACCGGCAACTACGAAGAGATCGTTCCCAAACTCATAAAGTATTATAAGAAAAACTCCAAGTAAGCACAGCCATGGCTAATTTCTATACTGACAATCCCGACCTGAAGCTTCATCTGCAGCATCCTCTGATGCGCAAAATCGTGGCTCTGAAAGAGCGCGATTTCGCTGATGCAGATAAGTTTGATTACGCGCCGCTCAACCATGACGACGCCATGGACAACTATAACCGCGTGCTCGAAATCGTTGGTGAGCTCTGCGGAACAACTATTGCCGACAATGCAGAAGGTGTGGATCACGACGGTCCCACAGTTGCCAATGGTCGTGTAACTTACGCTCCCGGCACCCAGGAGAACCTCGCTGCATGCCGCAAAGCTGGTCTGATGGGCATGGCTATGCCCCGCCGTTTCGGAGGTCTCAACTTTCCCATCACTCCATACATTATGGCTGCCGATATCGTAAGCCGTGCTGATACAGGCTTCGAGAACCTCTGGGGACTGCAGGACTGCGCTGAAACCCTTTATGAATTCGGTTCTGAAGACCAGCGCGAGCGCTTCATTCCCCGCGTATGCGCCGGCGAAACCATGTCGATGGACCTTACGGAACCCGATGCCGGATCGGATCTCCAGTCGGTTATGCTCAAGGCAACCGAACAGCCCGATGGCACATGGCTGCTCAACGGTGTGAAACGCTTTATCACCAATGGCGACGCCGACATACATCTGGTTCTCGCTCGCTCAGAAGATGGGACAAAAGATGGTCGCGGACTGTCGATGTTCATCTACGACAAGAATCAGGGAGGCGTCAACGTCCGTCGTATCGAAAATAAGCTCGGCATCAAGGGATCACCCACATGCGAGCTTGTGTATAAGAATGCCAAGGCCGAACTCTGCGGTTCACGTCGTCTCGGCCTTATCAAATATGTGATGGCACTTATGAACGGTGCCCGTCTCGGTATCGCCGCCCAAAGCGTAGGTGTAAGCGAAATCGCTTACCGCGAAGCAGATGCATACGCAAAGGATCGCAAACAGTTTGGAAAAGCCATCATTGAATTCCCCGCTGTTCAGGAGATTCTTGCCAACATGAAGGCAAAACTCGACGCTTCGCGCTGTCTCCTTTATGAGACAGCACGCTATGTAGACCTTTACAAAGCATATGAGGATATAGCACGCGACCGCTCACTCACCCCCGACGAGCGCAAGGAAATGAAGCTTTACAACAAACTTGCTGATGCATGCACTCCACTCGCTAAAGGTCTCACCAGCGAATACTGCAACCAGAATGCCTACGACTGCATACAGATTCATGGTGGATCGGGCTTCATGAAAGATTATGCCTGTGAACGCGTATACCGCGACGCCCGTATCACTTCAATCTACGAAGGCACCACTCAGCTTCAGGTTGTAGCTGCTATCCGCCACGTCTTTACCGGCACATATTCACAGCTCATTGCCGACTATGCTGCTATGGAAATCTCTGAAGAACTTAAGGCACAAAAGGCTGTAGTAGAAGGTCTGGCACAGAAATATGAGGAGGCTGTCAAGCGCGTTCACGAAACAAATGATACGGCTTACACCGATCTCATGGCCCGCCACCTCGTAGAGATGGCTGGTGATGTGGTTATGAGCTATCTGCTTATGACAGACGCCACCCGATACAACAGTGCGTCCCTCACCCGCAGCGCTAAAGTTTATGTTAATCTCGCAGCTGCGAATGTAGCCAAAAACGCAGCCATCATATCTTCGGTAACACCCGAGAACATGAGCGTTTACGCCCCTCTCAACGACTGATTGACTCAATCTTGAAATAAGAACAGGCGCAGGAAGTGTAACCTCCTGCGCCTGTTCTGTTATCAGTAATTGACCTGTTTGAGACCAAGATGCTTGCAAAGATAATTCATAACATAGAATATGGCTGAGAGAAAGTATCTCCGTCAGCCGGATTACCAGTGGCAAGCCCCTTGCGCAGCCAACGTGAGCGTTGCGCCGAGGTTCCATGATTGAACGAATCGGGAACCGCATATCCTCGCGCCTTCTTCTGCAGATAATCATCGCCTATTTTAGAAGCTGCATCAAGCGCCTCCTCTATATCTCCAGGCTCAAGTGACTGAAACATCTCATTATCATGATAGGCCCATACCCCGGCATAGAAATCAGCCTGCAACTCAAGCCTTACACTTATCTGATTAGCCTCTTTTTCCGAAACTTGCGCCATACGATTATGAGCCTGCCCAAGCGTACCAAGAAGATTCTGTACATGGTGACCAACTTCATGAGCTATCACATATGCATACGCGAAATCTCCGTCCGCACCCAATGTGCGTCTCATATCGCGAAAAAACGCCAGATCCAGATATACTGCCTTATCAGCAGAACAATAAAACGGACCGGATTCTGAAGTGGCGCCACCGCAACCGCTTTGAACCGATCCTGTAAACAGTACCAGTTTAGGAGGTTCATACGTAAGCCCGTTCTGCTCGAAAATTTCAGTCCATACATCTTCAGTTCCCGCAAGAATCTGCTTTGAGAATCGTGCGAGCTCCTCTTCCTCTTGTGTAGCGACATATTCCTGCTGATATGCCTGATCGTTGGAAAAAAGCTCTCCACCACTACCGACAAGCACATCAAGAGGATTGCCACCAGCAAGCCACGTAATGACACAGGCTATTATTACCCCCACTACACCTCCACCGGCGAGTTTACCGCCCACACCGCCTCTCCCACGACGATCCTCTACATTATTGCTTTCCCTGCGTCCGTCAAGTCTCATAAAAATAGGTTTAAATCACTCCGGCACAATAGCCTCCGTAATAAAAGCGTTTATATATAATAAAAAGTTCACCGGCAACAATAATGCCGGACTTCCAGTAATAATAAAACAAAGGTACATATTACAATCCAGACTTCGAAACAAATCCCAAAAAGCGCAAAATAAGATGAACATGCCGCCTACCACATATGGAAAAGAGCGGAAGATTTATTATTTTTGTAGATTAATTGAAACGAGATGAATATCTTCACCCGACTTGTATCATATTATCATATCCGCCAGACTCTTGCAGCCATAGCCATATGTAGTTCTGTCGCCGGTACAGCAGCGGCGGCCTCTGGCGTGTCCGTAACAGGCACACATCCCTCACGCCAGTCCATATCCATAACTCCACCTACTTCCACAGGCCTGAGCGAAGTGATAGTTGTATGGAACACTGCCGGAACAGAACTTCACTACAACGCAACCGGAAGCGGATCTGCCATCCAATGGTATAGGTTCAGTAATCTCGGAGGTGGTTTTGCCGAAGAGATACCATCTTTCAGTAATGGTTCTGACAGTTATATAGCTCTCGATGAGAAGGATATGGGTTACATCATCGATGAGAACAACAAACGCACATGCATATGGGTTGTCAACTATGCCAATCACCCATGTACTCTGAGCAGCCTTGATATCGAGCCTGTACAAACTGAATGTGACAGAACCGCCCTCTCACTGACAGGCTCGGCAGCTAAAATACCCTATTACTCAGTTAACGGAGCACAGCAGACTTTAAGCCGCGATCTGAAACTGGAATACCAGACTATGGTCTACAATGCAGACCGTCACGCATATGACCAGCAGATGACCGAACACACCCTCGAAAGTGTCGACGGGCTTATCCGTACAGACTCCCCCCTCTGCTCAACCTACTTCTCCCTCTCCGGAGACCGCTTCCTGCATGAATGGGGCATCGAACAGCATGCCGTATCCCCCTCGATTGACCCAATTGCAATAGCTGTAACCACATCTGCCCGACAGGATGAACGCTCCAACGACAACGAACAGCGCGAGGATAAAGCTGAAGCTCTCGGAGGCTCCGGACCGGTAATGATATCATTTTCGGCAGCCACGACCGATGCTGTCGTATACCGCGAATGGCAATTCTCACGTGATCCGGCATTCGACATAATCGACATGCGTATCCAACAGGATGACATCGAACAGGAATTCTCCGACTTCGGAACCACATATGCCCGCTTCGTTGCCGGTAACGACAGTGGGTCGTGTGATTTCACATCGGAGACATACACCGTATATGTCGGCGAATCAAAACTCGACTGTCCGAACGCTTTCTCCCCCGGCGCGACAGAAGGAACAAACGATGAATGGAAGGTATCATATAAATCAATTGTAAGTTTCGATTGCTCGATATTCAACCGCTGGGGTCAGCTAATGATACACTTTACCGATCCGGCAAAAGGATGGGACGGGAAATATAACGGAAAACTTGTTCCTCCCGGCGTATATTATTATGTCATCAGAGCTAAGGGAACAGACGGTCGCAACTACAAACTTTCAGGAGACATAAATATTCTCCGTTATGAGGACCGACGGACATCTCTCAGCAACTGACCTTCCATAAATCTTCTATATTTCACGAATTAAGATCTCATGAAAACAAAACTCATATACTTATCAGCTGCAACACTTGTCGCACTTGCCGCCGCAAACATAGCCTCAACAAGGGCATCTGCCACAGAAAACCTGGCGGAATCTGAAAGCGTCGAGCAGACAACCAACTATACTCCTGCGGATGGAATGGCACAGGTAGTAAATCCTCCCGTTCCCAAAAAAATCGAATTTGCCGGCCAGAATATCGATTTCGACCGTATGGACATGTATGAGCGTCTTGACCGTGAGCTTTCACAGATGTGTTACATGCACTCCTCAACCATGCTTATGCTAAAGCGTGCGAACCGCTTTTTCCCGATTCTGGCACCAATTCTGAAACGTAACGGCGTTCCGGAAGACCTTGTGTATCTCGCATGCATCGAATCGTCGCTGAACCAAAGAGCTGTATCTCCCGCAAAAGCTGCCGGATTATGGCAATTCCTCGCATCTACTGCAAAGGAATATGGTCTTGAGGTCACCGACTATGTAGATGAGCGCTACAACATAGAGAAAGCAACGGCTGCTGCAGCCCGCTTCCTTAAAAACGCTTATAACAAATATGGTAACTGGGAGTCTGCAATAGCATCATACAACGGCGGACAGCGCCGGATCTCCACCGAACTCGATTCCCAACTGGCCGACAGCGCTTTCGATCTATATCTTGTAGAAGAAACATCACGATATCCATTCCGTGTGTACGCGGCAAAAGCTCTGATGGAAAACCCATCGAAGTATGGATTTCATCTAAGCGCAGATCAATTCTATCCACAGCTCGATTACACCGAGGTCAATGTGTCGTCGACAATCGACGATCTTGCAGCATGGGCTCAGCGCCATGGAACAACATATGCCATGCTGCGTGAATTTAACCCATGGCTCAGAGCCAAGAGTCTTCCCGTCGCTCCCGGAAAATCGTATTCGATAAAGGTACCGAAACCTGAGAGTCTTTCGCGCTCGGCCAATCCAATCGCCAAAAAAAATCTGTATAATCCCCATTGGGCAGATTAATGATGAGTAGCAAAAAAAATATCACTGCAAAGCAGACCGAAACAAATATAAAGGAGGAAGCTAATCCCGACTCAACTCTCGAAGTTATCGGAGCGAGGGTTCATAACCTCAAAAATATTGATGTCAGCATTCCTCACCGCACACTTACTGTAATTACTGGGCTTAGTGGCAGCGGAAAATCATCGCTTGCATTCGACACGATTTATGCCGAAGGACAGCGCCGATATATCGAAACATTCTCGGCTTATGCGCGCAACATTCTCGGAAACATGGAGCGCCCCGATGTAGATAAAATATCGGGGCTATCTCCTGTAATAGCTATAGAGCAGAAAACCGTAAACCGGAATCCGCGAAGCACCATAGGCACCACTACCGAGGTGTACGACTTCCTGCGCCTTCTATATGCACGTATAGGCGAGGCACGTAGCTATCTCTCCGGAGCTCCCATGGAGAAATATACAGAGGAAAAAATAGTGTCGATGATACTTGACCGCTACGACGGAAGAAAAATCTATATCCTTTCTCCCCTCGTTCATAACCGTAAGGGACACTATAAGGATCTGTTCGAGCAACTGACTAAGAAAGGATATCTAAATGTGCGAGTTGACGGCGAGCTCCGTGAGATTGCTTACGGAATGAAACTCGACCGATATAAGAACCACTCGATAGAGCTGGTGGTCGACAAACTGAAGGTATCGCGTAAGGACGATTCAAGACTGCGCGATTCAGTTGCGAACGCCCTGCGTCAGGGTGGACGCCAGATGATGGTGTATGATCTCGAAAATGGAAAAATCGCTCATTTCAGCCAGGCGCTCATGGATCCGGAAACAGGACTGAGCTATCGTGAACCAGCGCCTCACAACTTTTCGTTCAACTCTCCGCTGGGAGCCTGCCCATGCTGCAAAGGGCTCGGAACCGTCAACATCGTAGACCGGTCTAAAATTATTCCTGACGATAGGCTCTCGATTCATAACGGAGCGATAGTCCCTCTGGGTAAATATAAGAATTCAATGATTTTCTGGCAGGTATCCGCTATCTGCGAAAAATATGGCTGCGATCTTAAAACCCCGGTGAAAGATCTGCCGGAAGAGGCCATGAACGATATCCTTAACGGCACTCCCGAACGGTTGCAGATCAAATCCGAAACAAACTCGATCTCCAACTACTTCCTTTCCTACGAGGGGCTGGTCAAATATATCGAAATGCAGCAAAGCGACGACGCGACCTCAGAAGCTCAGAAATGGAGTGGAAAATTCTATTCGCGCATGGTGTGCCCTGAATGCAACGGTGACCGCCTTAACCGAGAGGCACTCCATTTCTTCGTAGACGGGAAAAATATAGCAGAGCTGTCGCGCCTCGACATCACCGATCTGCTCGATTGGGCTGAAAGTGTGGAAAAGCGTCTTAACGACCGGCAGAAAACCATCGGTCACGAAATACTGAAAGAGATTCGCGGACGACTGCGCTTCCTTGTGGATGTAGGTTTAGGATACCTGGCTCTGAACCGTAATTCCGCCTCCCTCTCCGGCGGAGAAAGCCAGCGTATCAGACTCGCCACTCAGCTCGGATCGGAACTTGTCAATGTACTTTACATACTTGACGAACCTAGCATCGGTCTCCATCAGAGCGATAATAACCGCCTTATCGCATCACTTAAGAAACTGCGCGACGCATCAAATTCTATAATTGTTGTGGAACATGACAAGGATATGATGCTTAACGCCGACTATATCGTAGACATAGGTCCTGAGGCTGGAAGAAAGGGCGGTGAAGTCGTTTATCAGGGGACTCCGGGACAGATGCTTGCAACCGATACCCTCACCGCAGGATATCTCAACGGCAACCTAACCATAGAAATTCCCGCAGTCCGTCGCAAAGGTAACGGTAAGAAACTCGAACTGATAGGATGCAGCGGACATAACCTTCGCGATGTAGACTTTGTGCTACCGCTCGGTACCTTCACTTGCGTATGCGGGGTATCGGGCAGTGGAAAATCATCGCTTGTCAACGGGACTCTCCAACCAATTCTTTCGAACCGTTTCTATCGCTCCCAGGAAGAGCCGCTCCCCTACAAGGATCTTCGCGGAATTGAAAATATCGACAAGATAGTGACTGTAGATCAATCGCCCCTCGGAAAGTCGCCTCGCTCAAATCCGGCTACGTATACCGGTGTGTTCTCTGACATAAGAAATCTATTTGTCAATCTTCCTGAAGCAAGAATACGCGGCTACAAGCCAGGGCGATTCTCCTTTAACGTTGCCGGTGGACGCTGCGAGGCTTGTAAAGGTAACGGCTACAAGACAATCGAGATGAATTTCCTTCCGGATGTACTGGTACCATGCGAGGAATGTTCCGGAAAGCGCTATAACCGCGAGACACTTGAGGTCCGTTTCAAGGGGAAATCTATTGCCGATGTACTTGATATGACCATCAATCAGGCTGTGGAATTCTTCGCTGCACAACCAAGAATTCTCAAAAAGTTGAAGATAATGCAGGAAATCGGTCTGGGTTACATAAAACTCGGTCAGCCGTCGTCGACACTCTCTGGAGGCGAAAACCAACGTGTGAAGCTTGCTACTGAGCTTGGCAAACGTGATACAGGAAAAACCCTGTTCGTGCTCGACGAACCTACGACAGGTCTTCATTTTGAAGATATAAAAGTGCTTCTGAGTGTCCTGAATCGGCTTGTAGAAAAGGGGAATACAGTTCTGGTGATCGAACACAACCTTGATGTTGTAAAATGTGCTGACCATATAGTGGACATGGGGCCGGAAGGAGGCAAAAACGGAGGAAGAATAATTGCGGAAGGAACTCCTGAAGAAGTTGCCGAATGCGATTCCCCGACAGCCCCGTTCCTTCGCCAGGAACTCGGCATCGAACCTGTGAAATAATCCGCACCGGAGGTTATTTCCTCCAGAATCCGGGAGCGAACAGTACCAACACAGTGAAGACCTCAAGACGGCCGGTAAGCATCAGAAATGACAGCACCCACTTGCCGAGGTCTGGTATGATATTGAACTGACCTCCGTAACCTGTGATCTCGGGAGCAAGCCCTGTATTGCTTACGCATGAAAATGATGCGAAAAAGCTATCGACGAGAGGCACATCCATTGCCGCCAGCGCTATGCCGCCGGCTACAATTACAATGACGTATAGCCACAGGAACACCATTACTTTGTTTATCACCTCCGGCGACATAGTCTTGCCGTTGATGTTTACTGAAAGTATATGGTTAGGATATATGCAGCGGTACAGTTCGTTGCGTGAATTTTTGAAGAGGTATATGGCGCGGTCAAGTTTCGCTCCACCTGAGGTTGATCCAGCACAAGCTCCAAAAAACATCATCACGAATATTAGACTGAGAATAAAGAGTCCCCACTCATCAAGATTCACAACCGCATATCCCGTAGATGAGATCGTTGATATTATCTGAAACAGTGGATCAATAGTCAATGCTTCGATAGTAAGGGGAACATCACCACCGAAAACCAACGCCAGATCAAAAAGGATAAATAGAACGGATATTACCTTCACATACATACGGAATACCTCGTTATTCCATGCACTGCGAAACTCACCTGTCGAAGCCTTGAAAATGAGAGCGAAGTTAACACCGCCGATGAACATGAACAGTGTGGTGACTATTTTTACATACAAGGAGTTCCATGTGCCTATCGATGTCTGATGTGTGGAGAATCCACCGGTCGACATGGTTGACAAAGCGTGGCATATGCTATCAAAGCCGTTCATCGGTCCGAACATATACAGTACCATCAGAGCCAGAGTGAGAAGGGCATATACGAGCCACAATCGCTTGGCCGTCGAACTTACCCTTGGCTGGAGCTTCTCGGTGCGTATACCGGTGGTCTCGGCATTGAACATCTGCATTCCCCCCGAAGAGTTCAACATCGGGAGAACGGCAAGGGTAAAAAGAATGATACCCATTCCCCCGATCCATTGCATCATGGAACGCCACATATGAATAGCATGAGAGACGTTGTCGATATTCTCCATCACAGAAACACCGGTAGTGGTAAAGCCAGACATTGCCTCAAAGAAAGCTTCAGAAATATTAACCGGAACCTCGCTGATTATAAATGGTATCATCCCGAACAGCGAGAATACAACCCATATAAGAGCCGTAAGCAGGAATCCCTCGCGCTTCCCCATATCAGAACGGCGTGGACGGCTCAGAAATGTCATGGCTGCCCCGGTAACGACAGTAATTGCCAGCCCGACCTCAAAAGCAAGCGCATCATCTTCGCCATAGATCAACGCCGTAGCCAGAGGAACTGCCATAAACACAGCCTCTATCATAACAAGCCATCCCATCACCCGCACAAGCATGCGGTAATTTATTCTGTTTCTCCGCGTCATTACGTCACACAAAAAGTTTCTCCACCTTATGGATATGTCCTGACAGACAGAATACGACGACATGATCACCAGCCTGTATCTGCGTACGGCCATCCACAAGCATCCCTTTACCGTCTCGGATCAGACCGGCCAGTGTCATCTCGTGGAATAATTTCAGATTCATCACCGGAGCTTTGGTAATCTTCGAACCTGGGCGCGCCTCGAGCTCTGCAACTTCAGCATCCGCCAACGCCATGAACTTCGACGAACTTTCGTCTGCATCAAGCAGCAACTGAAAGATCTTGCTCGATGCCAGAAGTTTCTTATTTATGACAGTACCGATATTGAGGTTTTCAGCCTCCGAGATAAACTGGATATTCTCTACCTCCGCGATAGTTTTATTTACATGGAACTCCTTAGCTGTCAGACATGCAAGAATATTTGTTTCTGAATATTCAGTCAACGCCACGAATGCATCCATTTCTGTAATACCCTCTTCGGCAAGCAACTCGTTATTACGGGCATCGCCATGAATTATATGCACATCCGCGCATCCGGAGCATTTTTCAGGCAATCGCCGGCATACATCCATATTATTGTCGATAATGGTCAGATTCCAGCGTCCTTTCACCATGTTGGCAAGACGGACAGCTATATGGGTACCTCCCATTATCATAACATTCTTTATTTTGTAGTCAGTCTTTCCACAGATCTCTCGTATTTCATCTACATAATCGTGTGTCGTAGTGAAGTAGATTATGTCTCCCTCGAGTACCGTATCGTCGCCGCGGGGAATAATCGTCTCATGGCGACGTTTGATAGCTGACACATGATAATGATGCTGACCGTAAGTTATGTCGCGCAGACGCTTGCCTACGAGAGAAGCATGATGCGGAAGCTTTACTCCTACGACAATGAGCTCACCGTCATGAAGTTCGAACCAGTTGCGCACCCAGGGACGACCGAGCGCCGTGCATATTTCCTGAGCAGCGAGCATCTCTGGATATATGAGATGATCCACTCCCATTGATGTAAAGTGTAAACGGTTCTCCTTGTCAAGAAACTCGTAATTGTCGATGCGAGCTACTGTTTTTTTTGCACCGAGCTTCTTGGCTATCTCACAAGATACAATATTAGTATTTTCAAAGGGAGTTACCGCAATGAATAGGTCACAATCTGCATTTACTCCGGCTCCCCGCAAATCAGTGAACGAAGTAGAACTCCCTTCTTTCGTCATCAGGTTATAGTTGGCATCGAGACTTGATAATTTTGCCGGATCATTGTCAATCAATACTATATCCTGTTCTTCACGGGAAAGCAGTTTGGCGAGATGAGATCCGACTTCGCCCGCACCTGCAATAACAATTTTCATTGAAGTGAATGTTTTACTGATGACAACCGCCCCCGGACAGCAACCGCAATAGAATCGGCATCCATACCGCAAAGCTTGCGAAGCTGCGCAACTGATCCGTGTTCGACAAAGCTATCGGGCATTCCGATTTTGTAGACAGGAATTTTTTCGCTGACATTCTCCGCCATCCACTCGGTCACTGCAGTACCGAGCCCGCCGCATACAGTACCATCCTCCACGGTTATTATCGGACAATCTAATTCCGATATCTCCCGAAGGAGATTGCTGTCAATAGGCTTTATAAAAGTCATATGATAGTGAGCAGCATCAATTCCATCTCCTGCAAGAAGATCTATTGCTTTTGCAACTTCCTCGGCTATCGGTCCGGCAGAAATAAAGGCGACATCTTTTCCCACGCGAAGTTTTTCCCCCTTACCTATCTCGACCTGGCGCAGCGGAACTGCGAGATCCGCACCATTCGCTGTCCCTCGCGGATAACGGATAGCCATCGGCGATTTTTCACGCAAGGATGCTGTATAAAGAAGGTTTCGCAGACTTTCGGCATTACGCGGTACGGCAATAATCATTCCTGGTATGGATCGCATATAAGCGATATCAAACGCCCCATGATGTGTCACCCCATCCTCGCCGACTATACCCGCACGGTCAATACAAAAAGTAACGGGAAGCCCTTGTATCGCTACATCATGGATTATCTGATCATATCCTCTCTGAAGGAATGAGGAATATATAGCCACAAAAGGCTTAAGCCCCTCCTTTGCCAGACCACCGGCAAAGGTCACTGCATGCCCTTCTGATATGCCAACGTCGAATACCCTCGACGGAATAGCATCTTTCAGTACACTCATAGATGTTCCGGAGGGCATAGCAGCCGTTATGCCGACTATTTTCTTATTATCACGCGCGAGTTCCAGCAATGTATGCCCGAAAACATCCTGATATTTCAGTACAACAGGTTTTACTCCTTGCTTCGCAGCAGAAATCTGCTCACCGGTATCGGGATCGAAACGTCCGGGTGCATGCCAGGTAGCCGGATCCTTCTCTGCAGCTGGAAAGCCTTTACCCTTATGCGTCTTTATGTGAAGAATTCGCGGACCCTTCATATCCTTGATATCCTGAAGGACTTTTACTAATGTCGCGACATCATGACCATCAACAGGTCCGAAGTATCTGATGTTTAATCCTTCAAATATATTCTGCTCATGCGAAAGGAAAGATTTCAGACTGTTGTTAAGTCGCAAAATAGCGCCTTTGCTTTTGTCTGAAACCATATTCATTTTCCTCAGACCACGGTAAAGGGTATAACGGAGGTCATTATATCCCTTCGAAGTGTTTATATGCGCAAGATAACTATGCAGCGAACCCACATTGGGGTCTATACTCATATTATTATCGTTGAGGATTATTAGCAGATTGTTAGGTGTATTGGCCGCATTATTGATTCCCTCGAATGCAAGTCCTCCGCTTATGGAGGCATCGCCTATCACAGCCACAACATTGCGCCGTGGGATCTCATCGTTCATTTCTGTAGCGACAGCCATACCGAGAGCTGCAGAAATGGAGTTCGATGCATGACCTGCTGTAAAGGTATCATATTCACTCTCTGCCGGATTAGGAAATCCGGCAAGTCCGCCTAATTTGCGGTTCGACTCAAAGCGGTCGCGGCGGCCGGTAAGCAGTTTATGACCGTATGCCTGATGTCCCACATCCCAAACGATGCGGTCATAGGGAGTATTAAACACATAGTGAAGAGCTACTGTTAGCTCAACAGCTCCCATCGAGGATGCAAAATGCCCAGGATTGCGCGAGAGCGCATCAATAAGAAACGCACGGATATCCGAACATACCTGAGGAAGCTCCGCAACCGACAGGCGGCGAAGATCTGCAGGCGAATCGATGGTATTTAAAATAGCCCCCTGAGGAGTATTATCATTAATTGTCTGAACCGGTGTTCTTGCCATTCTTCACATACTTCTTGTACAACGGAACAAACACTATGAACGCCGACGCAATCACAGGGAAGAGAGATAGGAATGTTATACTCTGCCCAGATGCCAGCAATCTGGTAACAAACCAGAAGCAGACTCCAATCCACAGTACCCCTACGATAGCAAAACGGATTATTACGCCCGAATTCATGAAATCGACATTCTTAGTTATTTATCGCATATGCGTGCCTGCCAATGCAATCCACGCCTTTCGCAAAATTACAAAAAAACAGATTCACATCCAAATCATAATGCGCCCTCTATTGCGAAATGGTCCTGACACCACTTCCAACGCCTGAAATTACCACACACAGTACTACAAAAAATCCGGCGACCGCAATTACGGCCGCCGGATTCATATCCGTTTACTCTCCGCGATTTCACGCAAGAAAGCTATATTCTCGGAATATGGATTACTGAAGCTTGAAGTTGATCGGAAGTGTGTACCATACAGATACGGCCTGCCCGTTCATCTTACCGGGGATAAAGTCGGGAAGGGTCTTCACAACTCGAACAGCCTCTTTGTCGAGGTCGGGGTCTTTACCGCGGACAACAACCACATCACCTACCTGACCGGTCTTGGTAACGACGAATTTCACTACCACACGACCCTGAATGTTGTTTTCAGCTGCCATTGTAGGATACTTGATGTGATTTGCGATATATTTGAGAAGTTCAGCTTCGCCACCGGGGAACTGGGGCATCTGTTCAACTGCTGTAAAGATTTCCTCCTTAACCGGTTCGTGCTTCTCTTCAACGATAATCTCGTCTTTGTGCTCACGAACCACGTTGAGGTCATCGGTACCTTTGTCGAAAGTGGTTGCACCTGCGGCTGCAGTTGATTCGGCAACCTCATCTTTTGAAGTAATATCCTCAGTAACCTCGGTATCTTCAACCACTGCGATCTCGGTATCCTTGATAGTATTGAGAATCTCTTCCGGAAGCGCTTCCTCTGCCTGAGGTTCTTCCATAGCCTGCATGACTTCTTCCTCGGGCTCAGGTTCTTCATCCTCCATGTCCTCCATTTCGGCAAGAGACTGCTCGTTCTGCGCGAGAAGTTCTAGCGCTGCAGCCTCCTCTTCACGACGTTCCTGGTATTTACCCCAGAAATATCCTCCAATGAGGATAAGAACAAGTGCGATCAGCACTATGATCATAGCCTTATTGTGGCGTCCGTCGCTTGAGCGGCGAAGAGTATATGCACCGAACTCTTTGTTTTTTCCTTCAAAGATTATGTCAGTCCATTCTTTTGATGAAAGATCTACATCTTTTGCCATGTGATTTCTCTTTTACGGGTTAATAAATATAGTCAATCATCACTGTTAATTCTTGCCGTTCTTAGCCTTGAAATCAGCTACCATAGCCTCGTCAACATCTGTAAGAGTTCCGAGCTGGTAACGTGAAATCTGGTTAATCTGCATCTCATCGAGCGCGGAGATAACACTCTCCCAGGAAGCATCAGGCAGAGGCTTGATAATCACAACAGGGCGATCATATTCATCGCTGTTTCGGATCTGCTTTGCAGCAGCCTGGAAATCTTCCTCAGTGATCTTTTTGTCACGCCATTCCTGTCTCTTCTTTTCCACATCACGGAGCACTCCGAGGTTGCGGTCATGAAGAATCTTACGTACTCCCTGCTGGACATGTCCGTCGTTTCCAAGGAACTCTGTTACCTGAAGGTTACTTGAAACCACGTCTGAACCGTTATACTCTACTTCGGGCTTTCCAGTGTAATAGTAAATGGTATTACCTTTTACACCACCGTTTTCATCATAGTCCGTATCGAGAATCAGAGTTATGGCCTCGGATTCCTTGGCCTTCTGCAGCTCAGTCTGATCAAGTTTCTCATTGGTCGGCAGTGCAATGTTGAGCGTCTGCGACTTGATCATAGTGGTACAGAGCATGAAGAACGTAATCAGAAGCATGTTCATATCCACCATGGGGGTGAAGTCCACATGAATGGCCATCTTTTTCTGGGCGCCTTTTTTCTTTTTGCCGTCGCCAGAAGATTGTTCTATTTGTGCCATAATGATTAGTCTGCCTCTGTTTTAAGCGCGGTCATCACAGAAAATTTGTTCATCTTTATGGTCTGAAGGTTATCGAGCACCTGGTGGATGGTCTCAAACTTCGTACCACGGTCAGATTTCACGGCGATACCTTCGCCTTTCTGCACTGCCTCGCGGATGTTAGGGTTACTTGAGTTGTAAATCGCACGCATCCAGATCTGGAATTCATTGGTAGTCAACTTATTCCCGTCCTGGTCGGTATAGGCGATATCCTTGAAGGGAATGCCTGTATCCTTAGGAGTTAGATTTCCGATAGTCATCGGGTCATTAGCTGTCTGGCTAAGGAACTGATCCTGCTTGGTCTGATCAAGCGAAAGGAACTGATGCATCTTTTCAAGAGGCACGCCAAAAGAGGCGTTCTTTGCAAACTTATCCAAATCGGACGAGGTTATACCGATTTTTTTACCGGTCTTAGCCTCATAGTCGGCTGCGGCTGTCTTGAGAATCTCGCGGCGGAGGGGCTCTGTACCCCACTCCTCTGCATTCTCTGGATCAGCATCGCCAAGAACCGACATGAACACTTTTCCCTGCGGGCTAACGAGAACTTGCGCCACGTTAGCAGTAGGAACCTTGATCTCCGAAACAGAGGAGGGGGTGACCACTGTCACCGGCTCTTTCTGGAGGAAGGTTGAAGTCAACATGAAGAAAGTAAGCAAAAGAACGGTAACGTCACTCATCGCGGTCATGTCGATGAGGGTACTCTTTCTTTTAATTTTTACTT
>CAZDWY010000007.1:0-77759 GCA_964509345.1 uncultured Alistipes sp. | reverse complement strand
GTATTACAGAAAGGGATTGTCCGCAATTGCGGACAATCCCTTTCTGTAATACAATAATCTTTTATCCGGCTGACATCAATCGACAATACGGTATCCGGCATCGGTAAGCGCCTGACGAAGGCGGGCAATATGCTCGGAATTGAGAGTTTCAAGCTCGAGATGAAGCAGACAGTTGTTGATATCGGTAGCCGTAGTGATTCGCTCATGGTTGACCGACAGGATATTGCCACCCTGTTCTGCCACTATCTTCAACACGCCTGAGAGTGTTCCAGGCTTATCGAGCAGTTCGAGTTCAAGCTCGCATACCCTGCCGCTCTTGGCAAGCCCGCGGTTTATGATGCGGTTGAGCATATTTACATCTACATTGCCGCCACTCACCAGACATACTACCTTCTTGCCATCAACCGGTAGTTTACTGAACATTGTAGCAGCCACAGCAGCGGCACCAGCTCCCTCTGCAACGAGCTTCTGTTTCTCAATAAGGGCAAGAATGGCGGCAGCTATCTCATCATCGTTGACAGTTACCATCTCATCAACATACTTCTCGCAGAGATCAAACGTATTTTCCCCGGGTTCTTTCACTGCAATTCCGTCAGCTATCGTCTTGACTGCGCTGAGATGCTCACGTTTCTTGCATTCAAGCGATTTCACCATAGAAGCAGCTCCGGCAGCCTGCACCCCATAAACCTTTATATCCGGACGCAGGGTCTTTACTGTAAAGGCTACTCCTGAAATCAGACCGCCTCCACCAACAGGCACCACGATAGCTTCGGCTTCGGGCATCTCTTCGAGAATCTCAAGACCGATAGTCCCCTGACCGGCAATAACCAGAGGATCGTGGAAGGGATGAACGAAGGTATATCCATGTTTATCGCGCAGTTCAAGAGCTTTGGCATAGGCATCGTCGTATACACCTGGAACGAGACATACCTCTGCGCCGAGCTTCTTGGTAGCCTCTATTTTCGAGATAGGAGCGCCGGCAGGAAGGCATATGAGCGATTTTATACCGTTGTGGGTAGCGCCGAGAGCAACCCCCTGAGCATGGTTGCCGGCGGAGCAAGCGATTACACCACGTTTCTTCTCCTCATCGCTGAGCTGCGATATCTTATAATAGGCACCACGCAGTTTGAACGAACCCGTATGCTGAAGATTTTCAGGCTTGAGATAGATGCTGCATTTGTCGCTCAACGCCGTGGGCCCGATAATCTTGGGGTGACGCGCTACATCTTTCAGCACCATCTGCGCGCGGTACACCTCTTCTATGTTCAATTCAGCCATAATTTTTCGATAATGATAAATGAAAATATAAGTTAGTTCATGATATTTTTTCTTCAGAAAGATGCGCATCCATAGCTGCTGCCGCTTGGCGTCCGTCACCCATAGCCAATATGACAGTAGCACCCCCTCTTACAATATCACCACCTGCATAAAGCATGGGGATAGTTGTCTCAAGAGAATCGTCGTTGACTACAAGCGTACCACGCCGGGTGACCTCAAGACCAGGAATCGAATCGGGAATCAGCGGATTAGGAGAGACCCCGACACTGACAATAACCTCGTCTACATCGAAGTCACGGATATCCCCCTCGACGGGAACAGGTGATCGGCGACCCGATGCATCAGGTTCGCCGAGTTCCATCCGCTGCAGACGCATTGTTCTGACACGTCCGTTTTCATCACCCAGATATTCCACGGGATTGAAGAGAGTAAGGAACTTCACACCCTCCTCTTTGGCATGGCGCACCTCCTCACGGCGTGCCGGCATCTCGCTTTCCCCACGGCGGTAAACTATATAAACCTCCTCAGCCCCCATACGGCGCGCTGTGCGACAGGAATCCATTGCTGTATTGCCACCCCCTATCACAGCCACCCGTTTCCCACGGATCACCGGGGTTGCCCATCCGGGGCGACCCGCCCCCATAAGGTTAATGCGTGTCAGATATTCGTTGCTCGACATCACTCCTACAAGATTCTCGCCGGGAATGCCCATGAAACGTGGAAGTCCGGCGCCTGATGCGACAAAAATACCGGCAAATCCTCGTTCAAGAAGATCAGCGTAGCTAAGTGTCTTACCAACAACACAGTCAGCCATAAACTTTACTCCCATCTTGGTAAGAGCTGTTATTTCCACATCCACAACTTCATTGGGAAGGCGGAATTCCGGAATACCATATTTAAGAACTCCTCCTATTTCGTGGAGAGCCTCGAACACATGTATATCATAACCTCTGCGAGCCATCTCGCCGGCGAAAGAGAGGGATGCCGGTCCCGAGCCTACCACAGCGATCTTCTTACCGGTCGGCGCGAGGCGCGCAGGAAGAGCTGCATTACCCGACATACGCTCTGTATCAGCGGCAAAACGCTCAAGATAACCGATCGCTACCGGTTCACGCTTCATCTTGTTGTATATACACTTCGATTCACATTGGCGTTCCTGAGGGCATACACGACCGCATACGGCGGGGAGAGCCGAGGTCTCTTTGAGCACAATAGCCGCCTCTGCGAAGTTCCGGCGCTCGATATTCTTAATGAAGCCGGGGATATTTATTCCTACAGGACATCCGGTTACACACTGGGGATCAGGGCAATCAAGGCATCTGGCCGCTTCAAGTACAGCCTGCCCCGCACTCAGACCCTGATTTACCTCCTCATTGCATGTCACACGGTAAGCCGGAGGCAGTTCCGACATCTTGGCTCTGGGTATCGAAGTGCGTTCTTTAGCAGTACGCGACTTGCGAAGCTCCTCGCGCCATGAGGCATCGCGTGGAGATATTGTATCGTTATTCATAACCGATGATTTAACTTATTTAACCGGTTTAAGACGCAGAATCATCTCGTCGAAATCAACCTTGTGAGCATCGAATTCCGGACCGTCGACGCATACGAACCGCATCTTGCCGTCGACGGTGACGCGGCATGCCCCACACATTCCTGTGCCGTCAACCATTATGGTATTGAGCGAACATATGGTCGGAACTTCGTAACGCCTGGTCAGCAGCGATACAAATTTCATCATCACTGCCGGACCGATCGTACATACCAGATCTACCTGCTCCCTGGCCAGAACCTCTTCAAGCCCGTCGGTCACAAGCCCTTTTTGCCCGTATGAACCGTCATCGGTCATAATTATCACCTCATCGGAATGCTCACGCACCTGCTCCTCGAGAATTATCAGATCTTTAGTGCGAGCTGCCAGGATAGATATCACCTTGTTGCCAGCAGCTTTCATCGCTTTGAGAATCGGCAGCAAAGGAGCCACACCGACCCCTCCCCCGCAGCATACGACCGTACCGAAGCGCTCTATTTCAGTAGCACGCCCGAGAGGTCCTACTACATCATGCAGATATTCTCCCGGTTCCTTGCCACATATGGCTGCCGTGGAATCGCCCACCGCCTGAACCACAAGGGTGATTGTGCCTTTTGTTTCATCAGCATCGGCTATAGTGAGCGGTATTCTCTCACCCTTTTCATCACATATCACTATGACGAAGTGACCCGGTTTGCGGGCGCGTGCTATCAGCGGGGCTTCTACTATCAGTTTTACAACCTTCTCCGAGAAATGCTCTTTGGCAAGTATTCTGTTCATATCGGAATTACTTTATGGTGCAAATATACGAATTATTTCGCTCAGACCATGCAACGGGACTACCCTTTATTTACTTCATAAAAACCAGATAGACCGCCCCCACTAAAAGCGCCATGGCAGCCCAGTAGTTCCACCTCATTTCAAATCCCTCGAATGCTATCAGACTGAAGATTACAAATACCACAAGTGTGATAACCTCCTGCATTACCTTCAACTGCATCAGTGAAAACGGACCGCCGTTACCTTCAAACCCCATACGGTTCGCTGGAATCATAAAACAGTATTCGATCAAGGCTATGCCCCATGAGAACAGAATTACCACTATAAGCGGCCAATTGGAGGAGATTCCGGATGTCTGAAGTTTCAGATGACCGTACCATGCGAATGTCATGAACACATTCGATATCACCAAGAGAATTAACGTTGTAATTGCTGGATTCATAATTTTTTGAATGAATTATAATATTCAAGATTCGAGATTTTAATATTATCGCACAGGATAGCAATCAGGATGTCCGCTACGAAATTTCCTGTAACTTCTGGCTGCCTCCTCTTTAACAGCAGGAAGATTCTGCCGCAGATAGTCGGCGTCGATCAGCCATTTCCCTTCTTTTCCTTTACGGGGATAAGCTTTGTCACGCATCCGGTTCACTTCGTCACAGTAGGGTGAGCGACCGGTGCGTGAATCGCGTTCCAACTGACGCGGTATACTGTCGAGAGTAACCGGATACGGTACGGAGAGAGCAGGGTAACCGATTGCAACCCACATAATATTTCCGCCTGAATCGCTCCCGGGCGTAACACTTTCGATAACTACCGAAGCACACGAACTTCGTCGCGGAATATATTCACCCCTGTCGGTCAAAAGACGATAATGTGTTTCGGCAAGCATATCCTTACCCTCACGGGCATGATAGAAACTGCGTGAGAATCCCTCGGTAAAGGTCTCCGCACTGATCTTTTCCTTATCCTTTATCTCTCCGAAAAGATACATCGCATCGTCATGGCGAACTTCTCCGAGCCGCCCATCTGCGCCGCCGCCATACGAATAGTTCGACCGTATCATCATACCGCCATCAGCTTCCGACAGCGGATAACATCTGTAGCTGTGATCCGACATCTCCACATACATCCCGGCACCTGTCGCATCAATAACCCCGAAATTAGCCTGCACACCAGCTCCTGCAGGAGAAGCGGCAATCTCACTGTCAAGAACTTTCAGAAAATCATCCACACTGCGGCAGTTCGCAAGAGCGCGGCTCATCACTACGCCCTCCCTGTCTTTAACTGCTGCCGTATCTGGAGCCAGATTATAAGAGGCAGTATTCATTACCGCGAATCCTGCCTCGTTAAATCCCACCCACGCTTCATCGAGCGCGCTATCTCCTGCATTGAAAAGCGCCACATAAGCCAATGTGGAATCAGTAGGCTCAACACGAGCTACAAAATTATCTTTATGTCCCGAATCACGGTGCTTCCAAAGCAAAGCTCCCCCAGTCAGTGTAAGATTCCTCCCTACAATTGCCGAAGTGCACCCATAAGCTCCATCATTCCCGGGAAAGCCGGATAAAAGTGACACCAGAATAATCAGAACATGGAAAAATCGTTTCATGGTGCAAAATTAACAAAAACTCTTGGCGGTTTACATCACTTTTCGTAATTTTACGATGGGGTCCATCATAGCCCCTGCCAACGCCACCGGTGCCACTACGCATACGCAATGTCATAAGTCATGAACCAACAACAAGATTACATATTTGAAATGCCCATCAAAGTGCGCGACTATGAGGTGGACTCACAGGGCATTGTGAATAATGCCAACTACCTGCATTATCTCGAGCATACGCGCCATGAGTTCTGCGAGAAGATGGGATTTACATTCCGCGACATGCAACAGAAAGGAATAGATCCTGTCGTGAGCCGCATCGAGATAGATTACCATACTCCCCTGCGGCTCGCACAGACTATGACGAGCAAACTATATCTTGAACGCCGGGGTGCAAGATTTCTCTTTCATCAGGATATATTCGCTCCCGACGGCAGACTTGCGGTGTCAGCGCTCGTTACGGTAGTAAGTCTCGAACATGGCAGGCTATCGCGAGGCGAAGCCATTGCCGAAGCCTTCAATCTCAAATGACCGATCTCACATACCGAATAGCCCTCTCTCTGATCAAGGGGATGCATCCCAGAGTAGCTGAAGAAATTCTTGACCGCATAGGTAATGAAAAAGATTTCTTCACTATCCCGGAGAGTGAGCTATATCGCATTACCGGCAGAAAACTACGGATATTTTCAGACACATACCGACGTGAAACGCTCCAAGCCGCCGTTGAAGAGGAACGCTTCTGCACCTCCAACCGCATAAGATGTCTCTATCATACCGATCCGGATTACCCGCAGCGCCTGCTTCAATGCGAGGATGCACCGCTGATGCTATTCGGACTGGGAACAATGAATCTCAATGCACGCCATGTGATAAGTATCGTCGGAACGCGCAATGCCACCACATACGGAGTTAATTTCATCAATCGCCTGACAGAGAACCTTGCCGCGAAACTTGATGACGTAGCGATCGTGAGCGGACTGGCCATGGGATGCGACATCGCCGCACACAAGAGCGCTCTTGCGCAAGGAATCCCCACCGCAGGCGTTGTGGCTCACGGTCTCGACACACTCTACCCGGCTGACCACCGACAATACGCAGCCCGAATGGTAAAGGAAGGAGGAATGCTCCTCACCGATTATCCTCACGGAACACGCCCACACCGGGGCAACTTCCTTGCCCGCAACCGTATCGTGGCAGGAATATCCGATGCTGTCATCGTTGCCGAATCCGGAGCGCCTAAAGGTGGAGCGCTCCATACCGCCAGGCTGGCGATGCTCTACAACAGAGATGTGTTCGCTCTGCCCGGACGTTCATCCGATATATACAGCGCCGGATGCAACATGCTCATTAAAAACAATGTTGCACACCTTATTGAAAATGCCGACGATCTGATTGATGCCATGAACTGGACTGCCCGCCAGTCGGAGGGCACCCAGCAGCAACTCTTCTGCGAGCTATCTCCGCAACAGCAGCAGATACTCGATCATCTTCACCATCACGGCGAAGCGCAGATCAATAGTCTTACCGTAGCCCTTGGCATTCCGGTAGGACAACTTATGGCAGTACTGACCGAAATGGAATTCAACGGTCTCCTTCTGTCGCTTCCGGGAGCACGCTATCGTCCTGCCTGACCGCCCGGAAGGTTCCATTCGCAAACAATATGCCATCAAATACCGTTACCAAGAAAACTACCTACAACTATCGGACATATGGACAAAAAAGTTATCGCCCCCTCAGAACTGATCATCAATCCCGATGGATCGGTATTTCATCTTCACCTGCACCCCGACCAGCTCACCGATCGCATTATACTCGTCGGAGATCCTGACCGTGTAAATATCGTTGCAGAACATTTCGACACACGAACCTTCGAAGTGCAGTCGCGTGAGTTTCACACCATCGGGGGAACATATAAGGGCAAACCTATCATGTGTCTGTCGCATGGCATCGGTCCTGATAATATCGACATCGTGATAAACGAGCTTGACGCCCTTGCCAACATCAATTTTGACACCCGTGAAGTCAAACCCACTCACCGCCAGTTAAGCATGGTTCGTATCGGCACGTCTGGAGCCCTGCAGCCTGAACTTATACTGGGCACACCTGTCATTGCGGAGAAGGCCATAGGATTCGACGGGGTTCTCAACTACTATGCCGGGAGAAACGAAGTGGCTGACCTCGAATTTGAGAAAGCATTCTGCGAGCATACCGGATGGAACCCTCTCTGGGCGAAACCATATGTTGTCGATGCCCATAATGAACTTGTCGACCAGATAGGGCGCGACGATATGGTTCGTGGCAATACAATATCTGCCGTAGGATTCTACGGACCTCAGGGTCGCGAACTGCGGTTGCCGCTTGCCAATCCCGACCTTAACAGCCGTATTGAATCGTTCCGCTTCGGCGACCGGAAGGTAACCAACTACGAGATGGAAAGCGCTCCTCTGCAAGGTCTTAGCCGACTGATGGGACACCGCGCCATGACTGTCTGCTCGATTATAGCCAACCGCATGCGCCACGATGCAACCCCTAACTACAAAACCGCAATCCGTGATCTGATAGCAACCGTGCTCGATCGCATCTGACATTTTCATGTATATTCCAATAAAAGGTATGATGTGTCTCCACTGCGTTAAAGCGGTTGAGGATACACTTGATAAAGCAGGCATCTCCGGGGCGACAGTCACCCTCGGAGGTGCCGAGCTACCCGACAGTTTCACTGATTCACCTGAGAAGCTGGCGCATATTGACCGCTGTCTGCGTGAGGCCGGTTTTGAACGTCTCACCGGAGCAGATGCTGCGATGGTTGAAAAGACCAAACTAATTATAATCGATCATGTGCGCAATCCCGATTGCAATCTCAACCTTTCCGCTTGCCTGCAATCGAATCTCAACACCGAATACTCCCAGATAAGCAAACTTTTTTCATCGCGCGAAGGGCGCACTATCGAGAAATATGCAATCGCGCAGCGGGTGGAATTCGTCAAGGAACTGCTATCGTACCGCGAACTCTCCATCAGCGAAATCGCCGACCGCGCGGGTTATTCCAGCGTGGCCCATCTGTCGCGCCAGTTCAAATCAGTGACCGGCCTCACTCCCACACAGTTCATCAATTCGGCTCTCCCGCGCATACCGCTCAACAAAGTGTGACCCATGCGGAATTGTGCAACACACACCCTTAAAAGTATAACATTCATATAGAAGTTCCATAGTAATTTTGTAGCGTAAAACTGAATTACTATGGAACTTGATCTCAGACATTTCATATTCGCACTTGTAAGGATCCTCAACGAGATGTCACCTTACATTCTTCTGGGCTTTCTGCTTGCAGGTGTGCTCCATGTGTTTGTGCGTCCCGCCCAGATGAGCCGTCATCTTTCAGGTAAAGGCTGGAAACCTGTAGTAAAAGCCGCAATGCTCGGTATACCGCTCCCGCTATGCTCATGCGGGGTCCTTCCTACAGCCATATCCCTCCGCAGGCAGGGAGCTTCGCGCGGCGCTTCCACCTCATTTCTGATAGCCACCCCTCAGACCGGTGTCGATTCCATAGCTGCCACCTACGCCCTGCTCGGACTGCCGTTTGCCATCCTGCGTCCGGTAGCCGCCCTCGCAGGTTCAGTGTTCGGCGGAATGGCTGTTGACCGTTACGATAATTCTTACACCGACGGCGAACAGATTTATACTGTAGCAGAAGAAAAGATGCCCCGATCTTTCATCGGCAAAGTGGCTGAATCTGTCCGCTACGGACTTGTCGATATGGTAGGCTCCGTGGGCAAATGGCTTGTAATCGGGCTTGTTGTGGCAGCCGTTATCACAGTAGCTGTTCCCGACAGTCTGTTCCTTTCGCTCAGCGAGCATCCTGTTCTGGCAATGCTGGTGATGGTGGCTGTGGCGGTTCCGATGTATATCTGCGCCACGGGATCCATTCCTATAGCCATGTCACTGATGCTTAAAGGTCTCACTCCCGGAGTGGCTTTCGTATTGCTCATGGCCGGACCGGCAGCGAATTTTGCATCTGTCATCCTTCTTCGAAAGAACCTTGGCAAGCGTGCCACCGCCATATATGTCGGATCTGTGGTGGTTACAGCCCTTATGTTCGGTATAATCATCGACTACCTTCTTCCCGCATCGTGGTTCACGTTGCCAGGAGCCGCAATGACCCACGGCGCGGCATGCCACCTTGAGCTTCCAGTTTTCTCAACTGTCTGCACGGCGTTGCTTCTCATCCTCTTAGGATACTCTTTTTACCGCAACAACCGTCACACGTCTCATGGACAAAACTCATGCTCCTGCGAAACACATCCGGAAAACAATTTAAATAACATAGCATCAGAAACAATGGAAAATCAGAAAACCTACAACGTAAAAGGTATGGCATGCGCTCATTGCAAAGCCACTGTAGAGAAAGCTGTTGCGGCACTTCCCGGTGTTACATCAGCTATAGCTGACCTCGCCAAAGGCACTGTAGAAGTTACCGGTACCGCCGATCCCGAAGCAGTGCGTTCGGCTATTGTCGCCGTCGGCTTTGATGCCTGATTATGTATCGCACCGATATAGGCGGCTCCTGTCCGGACTGACAATCCGCGATAAATAGTCAGGTCCTTTTTCCAATGCATCTATTAAAGAACAAACGCGCTTTGACACCATCGCCGGGATGGTGCCAAAGCGCGTTTGTTAATTCATGCTATTATCATGACTATTTGAATATTAGTGGTAATATCCTCCTATTGTTTTTTCGGTCTGCCTCCAAGTACGAAACCGATTGTGAGACTAAAATTATTATATCCTTTACGGCATATATTAAACTGAGTCAACAAGCGTATATGATATAGAAACTCCACACCGACACGAGAAGCAAAAAGCATAGAAGTACCTTCACTCGGAAAATACTTATCTCCAACCACATCATTGAACACCACACCCAATGCAGCTCCGGCAAAAGGGTTTATTTTGGTTCCCTGACGGAAGTTGTAATCACTGGTAGCAGCCAGAGCTAATGTACGGTTGCTTTGCCAACGATCATACCCATCATGATAGAGATGTTCGTAACCTCTGCGGGCGGTAGACAGATCGAGCGCCAGACCACAGTCCCAAGGTGTGCCTTTGAAATTATATCGTCCTTCAATTCCAAGAGTTCCGCTAACTTGAGCTTTTCCTGAATGATAACCTCCAAGTGGAGTTGTCATCCCGGCTCTGATTTCTCCCTACATCATCTGAACGATGGGCGCCTGGGCTAGTGCCGTTACAGTTGATTATGCCACAAACACCATTAATATTTTTATTGTCATTAGCATAGATATAGATAGTTTAATGATAAGTAAGTCATGAAAATTATTACGCATAATATGTTCAACAGAGCTTTATATCATCCGCGGCATCCTTTCGCCGTATTTTACCCTCATCTTCAGTCGTGTAGCTCACTACACTCCCTCATCTTCGGGCAAAATACGTCAGAAAGTATGCTCCCGGATAATATAAAATAATTTCCACGACTTACTTAATTTGATTTCTGATGATAGCAGCCCATGCTATATGCGTGAGAACCACTATGCTATCTCTTGTATCACGTTGAAAATTTCTCAGGTTTTCACTTACAAGATAAGCATAACGCTTCTTATTTTTCAAAAATGTCGCGAACCGATGAAGTTCTACCTGGCAACATAATTACTCAATTTTCTTTAATACCCTATTATTCATAACCTCAAATATTCTGACGCAGATTAAAACCAAGGTAAAATTTGGGATTAAGGGATATATATATTATCTTTGCAAGTATTAATCATACCGCAAAAATATACCTTAATTCAAGATGAATATGTTCAAACGTATGCTTTTGCCGTTAGGGACTGTCTGGTTAAGTCTCACGGCAAACGCGCTGACTGTAGAGGGTCTGAAAGTACAGCAGCTTACCAATCCGGCAGTAATCGATGTCGCCGAACCGACTTTCAGCTGGCACATAGTCTCAACCGAACGTGGCGTAACCCAGAATTCATATCGGATTGTAGTGTCGTCCGACCCGGATGGAGCCGATATCGTATGGGATTCCGGTACAGTTGAGAGCGATAATACTCAAAGCGTGCCTGCCACAGGCATATCCCTTCTGCCTGCCACCCGCTATTACTGGCAAGTGACAGCTACTGACAACAAAGGCAATGAAGCTACATCTACAGAACCGGCATGGTTCAATACCGGACTTATGGGAACCGGATGGGACGGCGCCCGATGGATCAAAGCCTCCGGCATTCCGGTCGGAACCATTACAGAAACCGGAGAGAAAGTTACAGACTACACCGTTGAGGCCACCTTTGAAATTGAACATACAGCTGCTGGAATATGCTTCGCTGCCGCTGACGGCAACAACTTCTACATGTGGCAGTTCAATATCGAGGGAGCATACCCGCGCTTCCGTCCTCACCGCTGGCAGAATGGGAACCCCGCATGTCTGGCAAATGTTGATCTCAGAGGGAAGAAAGATATAACCGCACACAAAGAATATGCCGTCCGCATAGAAGTTACTGACGAAGGTACACGTGCTACCACCTACATTGATGATGTAGAGGTCGATAGCCGCACCGGTGATTTCGGATATGGTCTTGTAGGTATCCGTCAGGACAAAGGGGAGAGCGACAGTCAGCCGGAGATTGCGATTTTCGATAACTTCAAGGTTACTACCCCGGAGGGAACTATCCTTTTTGAGGAGGATTTCTCGTCGGATCGCCCAGCCATGGACGGAGGCGAATTAGCCGACGGACGTCTGCGCGTAGTAGGATCAGTTCAGCAGTCTGTATACGCCTGGGAAAGGACCGGAGCCGCGCCCCTACACTATTCGGTAGAAACCGACATGACACTCATGGCCGACAATGCCGGCATTGTATTCGCGTCCACAGGACCACGCACATATCTCATGTGGCAGATCAACACTTTCGATGACAACACCTATCCAATTGTCCGCCATCATATCTACAATAACGCTCTCCATCCGCAACATAGTGATGTAGTTGTTAGAAGCTTCCGTAAAAGTGACATTCTCGGGAAGGAGCACCGCATAAAGCTTGATATCAATGGCAAGGTTATAAAAACGTATATCGACGATGTGTTAGTCGACACCTATACCGACAACACAGGTGTTGTTGACAAGATGGGGTCGATCGGCTTCCGCGTCGACAACTCGTCGTCGTTCCGCGACAACGCTTATTTCGATAATGTCAAGGTTACGGTTTATGGCGAAGACGGCAATGCTACCGTAACTCTCGACGAAGATTTCGAACATCTCCCCTCGGCATATTTCCACGATGCCGTAATTGAAAATGTTGATGGCGACAACAAGCTCTACATGCCCATCCGCGGAATCGAGACAATAATTCTTGAGCGGGGATCGAATGGTGAGCCGATGTTCCGCAGAGATTTTACAATTGACCGCGATGTGAAAGCTGCAACTCTTTTCACATCTGCTCTCGGTGTATACGACCTTTTCGTCAACGACACCCGTGTAGGTCATATTCAACCCGACGGCACTCTCAGATATGAAGAACTTAAACCAGGGCGTACCGACTATAACCATCGTGTTCCATACCAGATGCACGACGTCACCGAACTGTTCACAAAGGGTAAAAACGCCATTGGTGCCATTGTAACCGACGGATGGTGGCGCGGCGATGTAGCCCACGGTGCTTACGGCAATCCTGAACTGGCTTTTATCTGTAAACTTATCATAGAGTATACCGACGGTACATCAGAAACAATAGTAACAGATCATAACTGGATGAGCTCTACCGGAGGCGCAATGCGCCGTGGCGATCTCTACGAAGGTGAAATATACGATGCACGCCTCGAAGCTCCCTGGTGTTCAGCTGAGACACCCCTTGCCGGATGGCATGGTGTGGAATTCAGCAGCGAATTCAAAGGTGTCATCCAGGCTCTCGCATCCGCACCGATAGAGGAACTCACGGAGCTGGAGATGCTTCCCAAGAGCGCCACAGTATTCAAAACACCTAAGCATATCGACGGAGACGCAGGAATGATCGACGTTCTGGCAAATCACGATGGTGTTTCGACCCTCACACTCCGCAAAGGTGAAAGTGTAATATACGATTTCGGACAGAACTTCGCCGGTTGGGTAGAATTCAATGTCAAGGGCGAGCGGGGGAACCGTGTTCGCCTGCGTTACAGCGAAATGCTCAACGACACCGGCGAGAAATCGCGTGGCAACGACGGTCCCGGCGGCAGCCTTTATCTGCTCAATCTGCGAAGTGCCAAAGCCCAGACTTTCTACACACTCGCAGGAAAAGAAGGAGGCGAGACTTACCGCCCGACAATGACATTCTTCGGTTTCCGCTATTGCGAGATAACCGCCACCGAGGATGTTGAGATTCTGTCGGTAAAAGGGCGCCCGGTGAGCACACGCATGACCGATACCGGTAGCTTCGAGTGCAGCCACCCCGATGTGAACCGCCTCTTCAACAATGTAGTCTGGAGCCAGCGCAGCAACTTCTTAGGCATACCCACAGATTGCCCGCAGCGCGATGAACGCCTCGGTTGGGCGGCTGACACCCAGATTTTCGCACGCACTGCCCTCTACAATGCAGATGCCGCAACCTTCTACCACCACTGGATGGAGACCATGCGCGACGGACAGAATGCCGAAGGGGCATTCCCCAACGTTTCTCCATGGGAAAGCTGGGACGGTAACGGAGCCGGAGCATGGTCCGACGCCGGCATCGTGGTGCCTTGGATGGTATATCTTATGCACGGTGATACCTCGATAATCGAGGAAAACTATGCCGCCATGGAAAAATATATGAACTGGCTGTCGCGCCAGACCGGCGACGGATATCTTTACAACGGTGCCGGAACAACCTTCGGCGACTGGCTCGCATTCGTCAACACCGATTCACGCTACGTGAGCGTATGCTACTACGCCTACGACGCGCAATTGATGGAAAAAATGTCGCGCGCGCTCAGCAAAGCCGAGGGTGACACTTACGATCAGAAAGCTAAGAAATATGCCGATCTGTTCGAAAAGATACGCAACGAATTCAAGCGCCGGTATCTCAGCGGAGGTATACCGACCCAGGCCACCCAGACCGGCTATCTGCTCGCCCTAAGATTCGGGCTGCTCCCCAACGACGAGGCTGTGCAGAAAACGGTGAAACGTCTTGAGAATGCCATCACTTCCAACCGCGAGAAGCTGAACACCGGCTTTGTCGGTACAGGCATTATTAACCAGACGCTCTCGGAAAACGGGCTCGACCACAAGGCATACAACCTGCTGCTACAGCGCGATTGTCCGTCGTGGCTCTACAGCGTAGATCAGGGAGCTACAACCACATGGGAACGCTGGGATTCATATCGCCTCGACAAGGGATTCGGCGACTATACCATGAACTCATTCAATCACTACGCCTACGGTGCTGTAGCTGAATGGATCTATAGCTTCATGGCAGGTATAAATACCGACGAAAACGAGGCCGGCTTCAAGCATATCATCCTCCGCCCCACGCCCGACAACCGCACTTCGCTACCTTCCGGTCAGGAGACTATCACACACGCCGGAGCTACGTATAATTCCGTTCACGGTCTGATATCGTCAAAGTGGGAGAACAGCGATGAGCTGAAATATGAAACTGAAATACCAGCCAACACAACCGCAACTCTCTATCTCCCTGCCGAAACCAGGAATGATGAGTTTTTTGAAAGCGGACGCCCGGTAGCAGAAGCGGAAGGTGTTACTTTCGAAGGGATTACCGATGGGAAAGCAGTATTCACACTCGGTTCAGGAAAATATTCCTTCACAAGAAGCGTCGATACAGGAATCGAAGCTGCCTATTCCAATACAACCGGAGTAGCTGTATATCCCAATCCTGTAACAGACACCCTCAATATCCTTGCAGACACGGAGATTCGCAAAGCAACCATCTTCGATACCACGGGAACGGCTGTATTTGGCGACACCTCCGGTGCAACCACTCTCGACCTGTCATCCCTCGCTCCGGGTCTCTATATTCTGACCCTTGAAACTTCCGGTGCTCCGGCCACCGTCAAAGTTATCAAACAATAACTGAAAGCAATAAGATATAAGATGGCGTGTCAAAAAAACTGATACGCCATCTTTTTTATCCATATGTTGAGTGGGCACGGTTTAGAAGCCAATTCTAAAAATTAATGAGTAAATTTGCAATGCAAAAATATAGTTTGGAAAGATGGTAAATATCAGAGAGATCAACCCGTCATCAGACGCAAAGCATATAGCCGCGATATATCGTTGGTACGTAGAGAATACAACGGCAACATTTGAGTTGGAGCCCCTGTCGGACAACGCTATGTTACAGCGCATCGAGGAGATAGCCATCCGCTTCCCATATTTTGTGTATGAGGAGGATGGAAAGATTACAGGCTATTGCTACGCCCATACATGGAAGGATTTCCCTGCGTACGACATAACCTTGGAAACCACCATCTATCTCCGGCCCGATACAACAGGACACGGACATGGAAAAGCTCTGATGGAAAAACTGATAGCTGAATGTCGCAACAGAGGAGTCGTCTCACTTATAGCCTGCATAACAACCGAGAACGAAGGATCATGTCACTTCCATGAATCTCTCGGTTTCATAGCGCGCTCCTGTTTCCACTCTGTCGGCAAAAAATTCGGTCGTCTCCTCGGTATAACCGATTACCAGCTACTACTGAATCCTTTAAACTAATATCCGAACAGTTTTAAAGCTACGTTACTATTTCCTTTCGAAGCTATACAAAGCGAGCTCAGCTTTAACTTCCCCCGAACGACCAAGTGTCGCAAAGGGTATGAAGGTATAATCAGGAGCAATGTCTGCTGTAAAGGATGGAATATCGCATGGAGCGATTAGCAACAACCCATCGTCAGGTAGCTCGACATCAAAACGAAGCAGGCGGTCACCAAGATAATAGTTTACGGTGTAAAAGCGATCCATCTTACCATAGCGGAAGGAATAGATCGGTACTGACGGATCAACAACTCGTTCTATCTCAGCAGCTATACCCTTATCAGATTTCATATTCATTGATGCCGGGAGAGCTGCTGCCTGAATCATCCAGTATATTACCAGAGTATACATAAATGTACTCAGGGCAGATCCACGGACCGACCTACGCATGAGAACCCATCCCAGAACAACGGCTCCCCCAAGAGTCAGATAACACATTGCAGGCGGAAGCACGCGATGTCCCTCATCAGCCAGCACATCAAGCATCACTTTGGTAGATCCAGATCCGAACGGCGCCACAACACCGGTCATGACAAGCAGAAGCGCAACGGCGGCAACAGCTCCCAATGAGGCAAGTATCCAGCCGAACGCACGCACAACGTGGGGTGCTATCCGCATTAACCGCTGAACATAAAGAGCCATCAGATAGCCCATGAACGGATACATCGGAAGAAGATACACGCTACGCTTACTTTTGGGTATGCAATAGAACAATAGAATCAATATGGCAGCAAGCCATGAAAAAAGTTTCACAGGATCTGTGTTGCATATGCGCGAAAGCCATCCGGCACCACGCCACCTGAAAACCACACCTTGCCAGGGACGACCGAAAAGACTTATGAGGAGCAGAAGCGTGAAGGGCGCAAATCCAGAAAGAAGCGACGTGAAATTATACAACACGCCATGCTCATGCGATCCGTAGCTCATGCTACCTGTAAAACGTCCGAAATTCTCCTCCAGTACAAGGTCGAGAAACTCCGCTCCACCCTGCCTGTAAGCTGCGACATACCATAGTGCCGGAATAATCAGCGACAAAAACCCCGATAGAGCAAGGCTCACGGTTGTCTGCCAGAAGCGACCGCCATAGAGCATACGGAACACGAACAGAATGATACATGGCAGCAACATCCCCACAGGCCCTTTCGTAAGCACGGCGCCACTCATCAGCAGCGCCCCGGTAAGGGAGGGAGCCCACGTACCCCCGGGATGTTTCTCCCACTGGCGATATAGTGTGTAAAGCGAAGCTACAATGAAGAATGTCAACAGCATATCCACGCGGCATATCGTAGCCGCACGGAACACCTCGAACGATCCCGCCGTTATAAGAGCTGCCCCTAACGCAGCTCCACCCGATGTCCTGCGCGCATAGAACCTGAAACTGAGAAGCACCAGTGCCACGGCCGACAATGCCGACGGCAGCCGGCTGAGAAACTCCGTTACCATACCACCGTTGAGCCATCCGAGAAACGCTATGCACCATGCAAGCATCGGAGGTTTATAAGGGATATCGGTTCCGAAGCTCACTGGCAGAATCCAATTGCCTTGACTGAGCATCGACACCGCCACCACTGCCTCGCGAGGCTCACCTTTGGTTGTAAACAGCGTTTCTGACAGAAACGGAATAAAAGTAACGATGAGAAGCCCTGCCAGAAGCAGGGTTTCCCATCGTAAGCTGCGGGAATCGCGCAATTGCGCAAGATCTTTTTTCACTGTTCAGTTATCTTGTTGATAGCCGGAGAGGTGAGAGTTTTACAATTAAATATTTCAGTTGCCAAACGACAGCGTTGTGTAGTAATTGCCTGCATAGTTGGAATTAAACGACAGATTCACATATTTGCCCCCGGCTCCATACCATGTAGCGGAGATAACACCACCATTGTTTACAGTCTGAACCGGCATGCCATACTGTCTGGTAAAGGCATTGTAGAGATTGTTGTATCTGCTCATGTCGTAGAACCCCGAAGAATATGTAAACTGCGACCCAGTAAGCACTCCATTAGTATAATACAAGGCTGCATCAGGCCAATAGAAGTTCATCTGTGGAACATTATTGAGATATACCACATTGTTACCGTAGCTGCTGACTGTATAACCGCTGTTTACAAGAGCATTGATGCTCGCTCCTATAGCTGTACCAAGTGCAACCCCAAGGATAGTTCCGAAGCTCGGACCTCCACCGGCATAGTGCCAACGTGGGGGGGGCACTGGACGGTGGAACGTTCCGAAGAACGGCACCGGATGGCGGTAGTGGTGATCATGGCGCGGAGGCATAGGCGGACGGTGGTGACTATACGGAGGGTGCTGTACCGGACCCTGAGGACGCATATGCTGCGGTGGCTGCGGTGTGTGACCATGGTTTCCGTTACCGTTCCCAGGGCGATACTGATTATTGTTGTTGCCGGGACGGTTATTCTCAGGACGATTGTTATTACCACCGTTATGATTGCCGGAGTTGCCATTATTGTTTCCCGGACGGAACTGCGTCTGACTGGAATTACCGGGACGCGATGAACCGATCTGACCACCCGATGGACGGGTGACATTACCTTGGTTTCCTGACGATGTATTCGCCGGACGGCTGGTGCTGTGCTCCGGACGATTGACGGAATGAGTGGGGCGGTTACCGCCGTTATTTGCAGGACGGTTGGTAGCCGGCGCTCCGGAATGATTGGAGTTTCCCCCTCTTCCGCGGGTCTGGGCATCAGCAACAGGAGCCGCTATCATGGCGAAAGCGAGCAGAAAAGCTGTCACTGTCTGTACAAGTTTCTTCATAATGTGGTCCTCCTGAATATTTAAGTTTAGTGTATATTTTATAGATACATAAACAACCGGGAAGGTTTAATTTCTCATTGCATTTCAACTTTTTTTGTAATTTTGCCATTATCAAAACCGCCCGAAGGGCTGTCAAATCAAAAAATCATATGAAAACTCGAATTTTCAAACTTCTCCTTCTCTTCACGATGCTAATCCCCTTAACCTCATGCAACCGCCACGGAAAGGCAATCGAGGCTATGGTAGAGGAACTCAACTCCCCCATTTTCCGCGCAAAAGAGGCAAAAACGGGTCTGTTCGACGACTCAAAGGCAGAAATCGAGGGAAGTCAGCTGATAATCACATTCCTTTGCCGCCCGTTCATAAATCTCGCACAGATTCAGAACGAAGATCTTTCGCAGCTCGAATCGTCAGCCATTGAGGAATTCCGCTCTAACCTGATCAACGAGAAGTTCCACGCCGGGATGGAAGCACTTCGCCATGAAAAAATGACCATACTACTTGTCTGGCATGATGTGAACGGGTTCAGCATCAAGATTCTGATCGACCCCGAAAAGGTTCTGCTCACTTGAGCCCGTGGCGGAGCCATGCTCCGCTGAACAGACGCCACAGGAATATGGTCCCTCGGAAACAAAGCTCGATACACATGGCGAGCCACACGCCGTCGAGCCCCATCGATGGTGCCAGGAGTGCCGCAATCGGCAATCTCACAAGCCAGATACTCGAAAAATTCATCGCAGCCGGAATGATAGTGTCGCCTACACCCACCATCACGCCATAAGCCACGATGGATGCAGCGAACATAGGCTCTGCCCATGCCTCTATACGCAACGCCGACACTCCAAGTCGCTGAATCTCATGAACCGGCGACAAAAGCTCCATTACAGCCGGTGCTCCCAACCATAGAATCACTCCCATAAGTGTCATCACACCCATGCCGAGCCATACGGTAAGATAACCGAACTGCCGGGCAAGATCCTTTCGCCGGGCTCCGTAACTCTGCCCTACAAGCGTTGTGGCAGCATCGCCGATACCGTAGCCAGGCATGTAACACAGAGCCTCAGCTGTCACGGCAAAGGCATTCGCCGCAATTGCCATCACGCCCAATGGAGCTACAATCACGGTAACCACAATCTGTGCCCCGCATATTACAGCATGCTCAAGTGTCATCGGTGTGGCAACCTTCAGAGCGTTGCGCAACACTTTGCCCGATGGCAGGAAACGTCGGAAAAATCCCTCTGTCACCTCTTTAGCAGCTTTGAGCGAAGAAGCCATATTTTCTCTCCCTTTACGCCCGAAAATTGCAAGATCTGGCTGGCGGCAACATGCATACCACAGCATCAGACCTGCAGACACTACTTCTGCAGCCACAGTTCCAAGCGCCGCCCCGAGCACACCTAAATCTGCTCCCGGAAAGGTAAATTCCATCCCCAACAATGCAACAGTACGAGTCGGGAAAATAAGAAAGAAGTTGAAAATCACATCGAGCACGCACATCAGAACATTCAGTCCGCCGGCAACTTTCATGTTGCCTGACGCACGAAGCACTCCTCCACCCAGATAATTAAGGGTCAGCAGAGGTAAGGCTGCGACAAACACAAAGAAATATACTGAAGCTGCATGGCAAACGTTCCCTTCTCCACCGAGCCATCGCGGAAGGGGATCAGCAATTGCACACCCTATGGCTCCCATCAGAACACCGAATACTACCGCCGCTCCAAGCCCCTGACGGAGAACTGAACGGGCAGAAGCGTAGTCGGAGGCTCCGATACGGTGTGCCACCTGAACGGAGAATCCAACCATTGCAGAGGAACAAATGCCCCAGAAGAGCCATAAACTCGTGCTCACAAGTCCTACGGCCGCACTGTCGTCAGCTCCCAGACGCCCTACCATGGCTGCATCGATATACTGCATCAGTATACTCGACAACTGCGCCATTATTGCAGGCCATGAAAGCTGGGCAGTAAGCATCAGCCTCTGTCGGAGATTCAGAGGAGCACCCGACTGAATTAACTTTATCAAAACGAACTAAAATATGTGACTGATTGGTACTTTAAGTAAGTAGTGGGGATTATTTCATGACAGATGGGCGTGAATCCAGTCGACAAGCCGCCGGAGACCTTCGGCGAGAACTTCGCGCGGACATGCGATGTTCAGGCGGATATATCCCCCCGTTCCATACATCTCCCCGCAGTTGACCCATACTTTAGCCTCACGGGTCAGCATCTCCTCAAGCTCCTCGGCGGGGATGCCGAGGGAACTCACATCCACCCAAGGAAGATATGTGGCCTCCAGACGTGATATCGGGCACCGAGGCAGCTCCGACCTGAGCACATCTACTGTATACCTGTAGTTTTCCCAGATGTAATCACGCAGTTCTGTAAGCCAAGCTTCGCCCTCCGGAGTATATGAAGCCTTCAGAGCTTCTACTCCGAACGGATTCACATCGCATACCTCGTTGATGTTAATGGCACGGTCAACGAGCGCGCGGACATCATCGTCAGGACAAACGATATTGGCAATCTGCAAACCTGCCGTATTGAAAGCCTTTGATGGAGACAGGCATACAATTGCCTGAGGATTATCGCCATTTACTTCGGTATCTATCGGTCCGTAAGCGACATATGAGGTACCCGGTGCCGTGAGTTCGCAATGTATCTCATCGCTTACCACCCGTACACCATGGCGCCGGCATATCTCGGCTATCCTCGCAAGTTCTGCCCGGCTCCATACGCGCCCCGCCGGATTATGGGGATTGCAGAGCAGAAACATGCGGGCATCGGGGCGCGACGCACACTTTTCGAACAGCTCAAAATCTATTTCGTAAGTGAACAGACCATCGGGAAGATCTACCCGTCGCAGCGGACAGTCGATCCGCACACATCCGTTGTTACGTATCGAGGAGAAAAAGCAGTTGTAGACCGGTGTCATTACTAACACCCCCTCTCCTGGCTTCACAAGTGCCTTGATTATAGCGGAGATGGCTGGCACAACCCCGGAGGTATATATAACCTGCGACCGGGTGAAGTCATAGCCATGACGGGTGGCGAACCATCCGGTCAATGCATCATAATAATCGTCGCCTACAAGAGTATAACCGAATACTCCATGATCGACACGCCTTCGCAAAGCCTCCATAACCACAGGCGCCGTCTGGAAATCCATGTCGGCCACCCACAGCGGTATGACGTCGCCATCTGGAGCCGAATCCCATTTATATGATCCGCTCCCACGGCGATTGATTATCTGATCGAAGCGGCTCATATTTCAGTGGTAATTACGCAATCGGCCGGCTCAAGAATATTTGAATCGAGAATTACCTCACCGATCGTGAGAGCCTTTATATGACCGGTCTTAGGATTCTTCACACTTACGATACCAGAATTTACAATAGCTTCAAGCGAGCTGTCCTCGAAAGCGAGATCACACTCATCGCCCATCTCGCAATCCTCCATCACTAGTCCCTTGGCATAGCATAGCGGCTGTGTTCCGTTGATCTTGCAACGCACAAGATGAAGATTCTTCGAGTGCCAGCCAAGATATTCACCATTGATCTCGGAATCGTAGATGGTGACATTCTCTGTTTCCCAGAAAGCATCCTTCGAATTGATCACAGCATTGCGTATTACCACGTTGCGGCAGTACTGGAAAGAATAGTTGCCATCCTGACGGTAATTCTCGATATCGATATCGGCACCATGCATGAACAGATAATCAGCGTTTGCCACCTTTACATCGCGCAGTTTCACGTTGCGGCATCCCCAGAGGGTTTCCTGTGCATCGGGAATCTCCACATCCTCGATGTAGAGATTATCCATCTCGCGGAACATCTTGGGAGCGTCGACACGCGTATGTTTCATAACCAGATCGCGCGAATACCATAGGGCGGCACGCGCCCCGGGAGTAAAGGTACAGTTGGCGATGCGGAACCCGTCGGTATGCCAGAAAGGATATTTACCTTCAAACACACAGCGTTCAGCCTCGATGCCGGCAGTGCGTTTCAAAGCAGACTCACCAACGTGGAAAGTACAATCCACGAGCTTGACATTCTTTACGGCAAAAAGCGCACGCTCGCCACCGAACTCTTTACCGGTAACAACCTTTATTTCTTTATTCTCTTCCATAATTATTTTCAATATCTGTATTTTCTAAATATCAATCTCTACTTATAACACTTGACACACAGAAATTACGCACCGTACACAGCGAAATAAACATGCGGTTGGTATAGGGATTGCAAATATACCATTTTTCTACCGCATATTAAAACTATAAAGCATCCGAACTCACCAATTTTACATACATTAATAGTACTTTGTATATCAAAAAATCACCTGTTATTAATGGCATCTGGATATTTAAAACAAAATTAAGATTTATTTTAATCATTAGATTACTGAATCACTTGCTTAAACCGAAGAAGGTTGCTACCTTTGTATTAAAGGCATGATAATCTGGAATCCTTGGCATGGTTGCCGCAGAATAAGCGAGGGATGCGAGCATTGCTATATGTATTTTCTCGACAGTAAGAGGGGTATCGACACCTCGCTTGTCACACGTACTGCCAATTTCAACCTTCCCCTGCAACACGACCGGCATGGTGATTTCCGTCTGAAATCAGGCATGCAGATATATGTGGGGCTGTCTACAGATTTTTTCGTTGAGGAAGCCGACCAATGGCGTGCGGACACATGGAAGATGATGCGCGAGCGGAGCGACATAGCTTTCCGCCTGCTCACCAAAAGAGCACATCGCATCCGTGAATGCCTGCCACCCGACTGGGGCGACGGCTATACCAATGTAATGCTTTCTGTAACCTGCGAGAATCAGCGGCGCACCGACGAGCGACTCCCACTGCTGCTCGATATACCCGCCCGACACAAAGGCTTTATGGCTGCCCCATTCATCGGAGCGGTCAATGCCGAACATTATCTTGCTACAGGGGAGATTGATGAAGTGTTATGCGGAGGAGAAAACTATGACGGAGCGCGCCCCTGCCACTACGAATGGGTCCGGAGCCTATCGGAGCAATGCGCCCGCCACAACGTTACATTCAATTTCATAGAGACAGGCACTGTGTTCGTTAAAGACGGGAAGACCTACCGCATCCCCTCTAAACGCACACAAAGCCTCCAGGCTTACCGCTCAGGACTGAGCCACTACAACGGAAAGCCCGCGTTCTCTCTCCATCCGCCTGTCGGCAACAGCCTCTTCCCCGCTGAGATGTATGCGCCCCACTTCCGCCCACACTGCGCCACCTGCGGCTCACGCATGACGTGCAACGGCTGTTCAGAGTGCGGCAACTGCGACCAAACATATTGACCGGGAATGTTGCGCGAATTTTTACAATACGCCTGCAATACTTCAACTCAATCTCAATATAGCTGAAATGGAAAAAGAGCCAAATCATTACGATTTAGCTCTTTCGCAAAGTTGCCTTGGAAGGATTCGAACCCTCACAGGCGGAACCAGAATCCGACGTGCTACCATTACACCACAAGGCAAGGTGTTGATTTTGTTGAACTTCTATTTCTCCGAACCGCTCTCTCGCAGGTTCATTTACCGGAGCTCTTGTCGTTCAACGGGTGCAAAGTTAGGAACTATTTTTGAATTGACAAAATTTTCCAAACATTTTTATTAAAACTTTCGTACCACAACCCTTCCATGGAACTTATCCATTCCTGACATAAATTGACAATCAAACCCATATATCACTTTAAATCAGATATTTACCCATTATTAAAATTTCTACCGACATTGATAACAAAAGTATACCCTACCGTACATAGACTACCATGACAACATTACTGTAAAAAATATGATCACCATAACAACCCATCCAACATATATTTTGTACCTTTGCATGCATCAAGGAAGCCAACTGCGCGCTCTGAAGCGCAGTTCTGGCAATAAATACAACAAAAGTTAGCCCGACATAATAATTCTCCCTAAGTTCTGTTTTAATAACCGGAATTATCCACCTCGATTAATTTACCTTAACTGTTTTATGAAATCTATTTTTTTGAAAGGTTTTGTTGCGGCAGTTGTCGCAATGATATGCATGGGGGAAGCCCACGCTCAGTTTAATCTCAAGAAAGCCGTGGGTGCAGCAGCCAACACTGTTAAGGCAGCCACACTTACCGATGACCAGATGACGGAATATGTAAAGGAATACATCGACTGGATGGACGCCCATAACCCTGTCACCCCAGCCGACAATCCCTATACCCAGCGCCTGGCCCGCCTAACCGAAGGTCTCACCTCAGTAGAAGGCATACCTCTGAATTTCAAGGTTTATGATGTAATCGACGTAAACGCATTCGCATGCGCTGACGGAAGTGTGCGCGTATTTTCATCGCTTATGGATATAATGAGCGACGAGGAGCTTCTCGGAGTTATCGGCCATGAAGTAGGACATGTGGCTCATCACGACTCGAAAAAAGCTTTCCGCACAGCTCTCCTTACATCGGCTCTTAAAGACGGCATCGCCTCAGCCAATGGCAAAGCCGCTGCCCTCACAGACTCTCAGCTCGGTTCGCTCGGTGAAGCTCTTGTCAACGCCAACTATTCCCAGAAGCAGGAGCGCGACGCCGACGACTACGGATATGAGTTTCTGAAAGCGGCCGGCAAGAATCCCTGGTCAATGGCTCTTTCGTTCAAGAAACTCAAAGAGCTTCAGGGCGAGCAGGCAAAGAAAGGAGCCTCAGCAAAGATCAACCAGCTCTTCTCATCACATCCCGACCTTGATGTCCGCATCAAGCGCATGGAAGAGCGTGCAACCAAAGAGGGAATCGCACAGCCTGAAGTAGCTCCCGCTGAATAACATTATTCCTCAATGGCCCGTATAATTGAATTAAGCTCAGCGGACGCACCCGAACTCTCCCCCTATCTCCGCCTCACCGAAGCGCAGCTTCGCAACCGCCTCGACCCATCCAACGGTCTTTTCATAGCAGAAAGTCCAAAGGTGATTCATGTAGCGCTCGATGCCGGTTGGGAGCCGGTATCGCTGCTCTGCGAAGAGCGCCACATCTGGGGTGACGCCGCGGCAATAATCGACCGCCTTCCTGCTGACACACCTATATATACAGGCAACCGCAACCTTCTTGCCGGGATGACCGGCTATACCCTCACACGGGGAGTGCTCTGCGCCATGCGGCGCACGACGCTCCCCGATGTTGCGGATGTGGTCGCTGGAGCGCGCCGTATTGTCATCATCGACAGTGTCACCGACACCACCAACATCGGAGCCATTTTCCGGTCAGCCGCCGCACTGGGAATTGACGGAGCCCTGTTGACTCCAACATCCTGCGATCCGCTCAACCGTCGCTCTGTGCGCGTATCGATGGGATCGGTATTCCTCCTTCCATGGACATGGCTCCCCACCCCCATATCATCACTCTCAGCCTATGGCTTCAAAACAGCCGCCATGGCCCTTACCCACCGTTCGGTTGAGATAACTGACCCGGCGCTCAACTCTGAGCCACGCCTCGCCATTGTGATGGGAACCGAGGGTGACGGTCTCGCTCCCGAGGTAATAGCCTCCACCGACTATGTCGTGCGCATACCCATGTACCACAATGTCGATTCCCTAAACGTAGCCGCGGCCTCAGCAGTAGCCTTCTGGCAGCTCCGTACCCGCTGACCACTGTAAACGCCATATTCTCATACGATACCCACATACATTATTTGCGAATCTGATCTTTATTATATAACTTTGCGTACGGATGGATTACAATCCGGCGTTCATTGTCGCCGGAGAAGTGACCCACCCCGTTATTTTCATAGCTATCAAATGATTACCGCCATGAGTTTCGCACAGAATTGCAATGAGGTATTTGACCGCGCGACAGCCGACTACCACGTTACCGACAATATCGACGCACAGCGTCCACACCCTTACACCGCTGGATCCTTAGAGGAGATCCTATATGGCAAAAACTGGATCGATGTAGCCCAGTGGCACATGGAAGACCTTATCCGTGATCCACAGATAGAGCCTGCTGACGCAGTCGTTCTCAAACGCCGCATCGATGCCTCCAACCAGGACCGCACGGACATGGTTGAAGAGATCGACACCTGGTTTCGCGACAAATATGCAGATGTAACCCCGTTGCCTACTGCCACAATCAATACCGAGAGCCCCGCATGGGCTATCGACCGCCTCTCGATTCTGGCGGTTAAGATTTACCACATGCGTGCCGAAGCCGAGCGCACCGATGCTACAGAAGCTCACCGCGCACGCTGTGCTGCCAAACTTGATGTACTGCTTGAGCAGCGCGCCGATCTCTCGCAGGCTATCGACACACTTCTCGACGATATTGCTGCCGGAAGAAAATACATGAAGGTTTACCGTCAGATGAAGATGTATAATGACGCCGATACCAATCCCGTTCTTTACGCTAAAAAGAAATAACGTCAACACCCCGCCGCGTACACACCGGAATTTTGACTGGACATGCAATCAACGTCATCTACTACCACTGAGGCGCCCATGCGCGCCGGCGATGCCAATCCACGGAGATTGCGCAGTGTTCTAATTGCCCGATTCTCAGCACTCGGCGATGTCGCCATGACCATACCGGTAGTTTACAGCGCATGCTATTGCTACCCCGATGTAACCTTCACAATGGTTACACGCTCCTCAATGAGCCCCATTTTCCTCAATCCACCAGCTAATCTCAACGTAGTTGGAATCGATTTAAGGAAATACGGCAATATCACCGGCATATACCGACTGTTCCGCGAACTGCGAAGCAAATATCATTTCGAGGCATTCATTGACCTCCACGATGTTCTGCGCACAAAAATGCTGTCATTCTTCTGCCGGCTGCACGCCATTCCGGTTGCCACCATCAACAAAGGCCGCAAAGGTAAAAACGCCCTGACACGTCGCCAGAACAAAGTGCTCCTCCCCCTCACTTCAACCCGGGCACGCTATCGCCAGACCTTTCACAGCATAGGACTGCCTGTTGAAAGCCGCTTCGAAGGGCTTTTCGGCGAGAACCTGAAAGGTAATCCCGAACTCTTCTCATCTATATCAGTCCCTAAACTGCCCGGACAGGCTTGGGTGGGGATCGCCCCATTCGCCAAACATACCGGAAAGATATATCCTCCCGCTATGATGGAACAGGTAGTCAACCATCTGTCGCAGACCGGATATGTAAAGATATTCCTTTTCGGAGGTGGACCCGCTGAGGAGACAACCCTCACAACCTGGGCACAACGCTATCCCGACACCATCTCGCTGGCAGGAAAACGCTACGGCTTCCCGGCAGAACTTGCTCTGGTAAGTCATCTTGATGTGATGATAACCATGGACTCTGCCAACATGCACCTTGCCTCGCTGGTCAATACCCCTGTAGTGAGCATCTGGGGAGCCACCCACCCCTATTGCGGTTTCAAGGGATGGCGACAGAAGGAGGACGATATAGTACAGCTCCCTATGACCTGCCGCCCCTGCTCAGTCTTTGGCAACAAACCATGTTTCCGCGGCGACTATCATTGCCTTAGAGGTATATCACCCCAGCAGATCATTGAACACGCCATGAAGTATATCGCGAAGGAAGACTGACCCGAGCCACCCATACGCGATCTGACATATTAGAGATCCTACACCATATAGTTCAGATATACAGACTATTGTTATGAGAATGAGTACTCCTACAGTAAAGACAGTCAGAACCCGCCATACTTACCGCGCGAAAGTATGGGTGATAGTCTGCATGGCATTTCTGATCAGCATGGCAGCAACGGCATCAATACCGGCGAACTATTACCGCACCGCCTCCGGCAAACAGGGAGAAGCGCTCAAAACTTCGCTCCATAACATCCTTTACAACCATACCGAAATCTCATCATACTGGAACTTACCTCAATATTTCCAGCGCACCGATGTATATCCTCCCGAAAACGAACGCTACGGCCAATGGTGGGATATGTACGGCAACATTCCCCTCTACCTCCCTTCATTCAGTGGTATGAACCGCGAACATTCCTTCCCCAAATCGTGGTGGGGAGGATCCGATGCCACACCAGCATACATCGACCTGTTTCACCTCTATCCTTCGGAATCTGCTGCCAACATGGCGAAAAGTAACTATCCCCTGGGTGAGACACAGAGCGCAGGATTAAAATTCGACAACGGAATAACCCGTGTAGGTCTCCCTCTATCCGGTCAGGGAGGAGGTGCGAAACTCGTTTTTGAACCCGACGATGAATACAAAGGCGACTTCGCCCGCACTTATTTCTATGTAGTCACATGCTACCAGAACCTTACATGGAAGTACACCTACATGGTCAATAACAATCTCTACCCAACCCTCAACGAATGGTCTGTCCAGCTATTGCTCAAATGGCACCGCGACGACCCCGTAAGCCAGAAGGAACTTGACCGCAACGAGACTGTTTTCACCATACAGAACAACCGCAACCCATTCATCGACTATCCGGAATTGGCTGAATACCTGTGGGGTGACAAAAAAGGTCAGGTATGGGTTCCCGGCATATCCGAACCGACCGGCGATCCGGAACTCATAACCCCGGTACAGGATATGGCTCTTGAATTCGGCGAGACCGCCATAGGAAGCACTAACACTGCAAGCCTGTTCTTCAATGGCGAGAACCTGACCGGAAGCCTAACCATCACCATCACAAAGCCCCGCAACTACCCCAACGACGACCGTAAATTTTTCCAACCCGACGCCACATCAATCAGCGCATCGGCAGTAAACTCCGAAAGCGGCTTCTGGCTCAGAGTAAAATACACCCCCACGGAACTCGGCGAACATCAGGCACGTCTGGTGATATCTGACGGCGGTCTGGTTGGCACACGCGGCATAGCCCTTACCGGTCAGTCGCTCCCGGTTCCCGAACTGCATACTTTCAAGGCTCTCCCCCCTACCGAAATAGAATCCGGAGCATATACGGCTAACTGGGAAGTGCCTGAAAACGACGTGGTCGATTATTATGTCGTGACCCGCACCACCTTCAGCTCCGGCAAAGCGGAAGTGTCGGAGATTGTTGCGGAAACAAACTCACTTCGCATTGAAGACGCCGATCCCGGAAGCCGCGAGACCTACAGTGTACGCTCATGCCGCCTCGGCTACTATTCCGACTATTCCAATATAGTAACCGTAGACCTGACATCGCTCGGAACACCCGACGAAGATGGCGACAGCCAGCTCGGATGGATGCCCGCAGAAGGTGGGATACGCTTAGTCTGCACACGCGTCCACACCGGCTGCCGCATTTACGACACTTCCGGGCGCCTTCTGCGTGTTCTCGATCAGGTTGACAACGGTACTGAGATAATGCTTCCTGACGGCATATACCTGATTGTCACGGATATGCAGCGCACCCCTTTGAGAATTCTCGTGCGCGACTGACCCCTCTCCGCCTTCTCTCCACCAAACGTAACCCATCAACGACCGACAATCCAAAGATGCAACAGACAGATAAAACGGCACATAGAGAAGCGCACCCGCGTATGATGCTCATCATCAACCCCATTTCAGGCACCGGAAGCAAAAGCGGTGTGGCAGAAATGGTTGAGGAGCGACTCACGGCAGCCGGCTATAGCATGGATATCCGCCTCACCGGAGGAAGAGGCGACGCCACAGCCTTCGCATCCGAAGCTAAGCGCGAAGGCTATGCCGGAGTTCTTGCTTGCGGTGGCGACGGAACTGTCAACGAAACCGCTACCGCACTGTGCGGCTCATCGACCGCTTTAGGTATATTACCGGCAGGATCAGGCAACGGACTTGCACGTCACCTCGGAATACCTGTAGATATCGAACTTGCCCTTCAGATTGTGGAGCAGAAAAACATCGTATCCTCCGACTACGGAACTGTGAACGGGATTCCGTTCTTCTGCACCTTCGGCATGGGATTTGATGCCGCTGTAAGCCACCGGTTCGCCCGTCAGAACCATCGCGGACTACTCTCGTACATCCGCTCTGCATTATCGGAGTATGTGCAGTTCCGCCCTCAGACCTACACTATCAGCGCTAATGGAAAAATACTTACTGAAAAGGCATTTCTTGTTGCAGTCTGCAACGCCTCACAGTGGGGCAACAACGCTTACATCGCTCCCGATGCATCAATTACAGACGGGCTCCTCGACATAACCATCGTTCACTCCGGTTCGCCCATTGATGCCGCTGTGATGGGGATGGACATTTTCACCGGATTCATCAACAAAAACACGATGGTTCATTGTTTCCGCGCCCCCGCTGCCGTCATATACCGTTCGGGAGAAGGAGAAGCCCATGTTGACGGCGAACCCATGATGCTCGACGGAATTCTCGATGTAAAATGTCACCAGGGAGCTCTCCAGATATTCACCCCCATGGATCGCGACAGTTTCCGTCCGATAGTGACCCCGATAAAAGAGATGATTCGCGACGCCCGCATCTCGATCCACCATATATTCAGATAACATGACCATAAGGTAAAATTTATTTTAACAATCAGGCACCCGGGCTGCAACAATCCACGTGCTTGATTGTTAAAAATTATAGACGGGTGCTCCCCAATCTCTTTCCCTGATTCATCACATATCCCCGTCAGCGCTTAAGTCTCACATTTCCCGATCAGAAAAGTGAAAAAAATTCTCACATATTGCTTAAGAAGCCTTAAATGGATAATACTCGGAGTGTTATCTCTTGTAGTGTTATTGATAGTGCTGCTCTATATTCCCCCCGTACAGGATTTTGTCGTAGGCAAGGTTCTCCAGTCGCTCAACTCCAAAGGTGACATGCAGATCAACGTCAAGAAATTCCGGCTGTCGTTTCCTGTACGGCTCACTGCCGACAGTCTTGAGATGCATACCTCCGGAATGGAGATTTCAGCTTCCCGCTTTCATACACGCGTTGAAGTCCTCCCTGCGTTTGCCGGAAATCTTAGTATTCCAGTTCTGATACTAAACGACGCAGTTGTGAATATCGGCACACCCGACTCAACCCTCTACATGCGCGCAAATCTGCGAGATGCCTCCATCGAGGAGACAACCGTGAAACTGATCTCATCGCAAGTAAATATCGGAAGCCTCAAAGCTGCCGGAGGTATTGTAAACATGATTCTTTCCACAGATACCGTGCCAGCCCCGGCGACACAATCCGAACCCATAGACTGGAAGATATCGCTTACACGCGCCGAGCTCGACAGTATAACCTACCATATGGAGTATGACCCCACAATAATGGCACTTGACTGCGATCTCCCCGAAGCGATACTTACCGAAGGAGAGATCGATCTGGCAACAAGTAATCTTAATGTCGGAAGCCTGACCATTAACCGTGTGGACGCAACCTACATTACTCCCACAGCAGAATATCTTGCCACCCATCCCGTCCCGGAGGTACACCAGCCTGCAGATACAGTCAAGACTGCCCCATGGACGATCGTAGCCCGCAAACTTTCTGTAAACGATTCACATGCCATCTACGCTACAGATGGCGCGATACCATCGCAATACTTCGACCCATCGTTTATCGAAGCTTCTGAAATCAATATTGAAGTCGATTCATTCATAAATCATGGGACAGATATCCGTGTGCCGATCCGCAAAATATCGGCACGCGAAAGTTGCGGTATTTCATTCTTCCTCTCGGGATCATTCTCGATGGATTCCACAGCGATGCATGCCGACAACATTGCTCTGACCACAGCCACTACAGCCATATGGCTCAACGCCATGATGGGTATGGAGCCGGTAAATGCGCCGGTAAAAGTAAAACTTGACGCAGAAATAAGCACCGACGATCTCCGCAAACTGACCCCCGCGGCAATGCAACCCATAGTTGCAGGGCTCCCACAGTTCCAACCGCTGAAAGCCTATGCCGACATTGACGGCACCATGGACAACATTTCCATTAACCGCCTGAGCGCGGAAATACCGCGCTATATTTCCATTGCCGCCGAGGGGAAGATTGCCGATTACACCGACTTGAACAGAACCACCGGAAAACTCGACATATCTGGTAACCTATACGACGGTAATTTCATAAAAACATCGCTGTTCGACGCTAAAATGCGCCGTACAATAAATATACCCGCTCTTAAACTTACCGGCAGCGCCACCATGGCCCGCGGCATCATCGAAGGTGATATCCGGGCATACACACAAGGAGGCGACATTGCCCTCGATGCCATGTGGAACAACCGGGCTGAAGGCTACGACATCGAAGCAACTTTCAACAGCTTCCCGGTGCACGCCATTCTTCCTACTTCCGGAATCGGAAACCTTACAGCTTCAATATCAGCCAAAGGGGAAGGTCTCGACTTCTTTTCACCCGCTACCGATGCCGACGCACTAATTGATCTCAAAGCCGTCAGATATAACGGTAACACATACAGAAACATAACTTTGGAAGCAGCTTTGGCTGAAGGGAATGCTAAAGTAAACGCAAAATCGGCAAATCCTGCCGTTAACTTCGAATTCGATGCGACCGGAAACCTCGCCGGCGACCAGCTCGACTGGACCTTCAGCGGCGATGTGCACCGAATTGACCTACACGCCCTTGCTCTGTCAGACACCACCGCCGAAGGATCGATTGCATTGAACGGAAAAGCCTCATATATCCCTCCATTCGCAGCAACACGACGAACACCTGGTCGTCCGATGACAGTCCGCTCCGCTGTCGATATAGCCTCACTAAGCTGGACCATGCCGGATCAGACCATATCAGGCAGAAACATAAACCTGACATTCAATACAGCCGATTCACTTACCGACGCGACGCTCCGCAACAACGATCTGGCTATAGATTTCAGCTCCCCGTCACCGCTCGACACCATACTGTCGCATCTGACAGTTGCCTCAGAACGTTTAGACCGCGATATCGCTCGCCGCCGTTTCGCTATCGACTCAATGCAGCAGGCACTTCCACAATTTAAATTCAACATGCAAGCCGGCAACGGAAGGAACATACTCTCAAATATTCTTTCCGCACAAAAAATGACAATAGGCAATATCACAGTATCTGCTGCCAACGATACCATACTCCACGCCGACGCAAGCATGACGCGTATCAAAAGCGGTGAGACAAAAGTCGATACAATAACCCTCAATTTCTTCCAGCGAGGTGCATACATGCTGTACGACGCACGCATGAACAACCGCCCTGGTACATTCGACCAGTTTGCCGATGTCAACGCGCGCGGCTATATCAGCGCCTCAAATCTCTCACTGCTGCTACGCCAGCAGAACATCAAAGGAGAGACCGGATACAGTATCGGTCTTATGGCTCAGATGCCGGATACGAACAATATCATACTACGGATAGTACCTTATCATCCCATTATCGGCTACAAGGATTGGGAAGTGAATAAAGACAACTTCATTGAATTCAACATCGAGAGCAAACATCTCGACGCGAACCTCTATCTCCACAATTCCGAGAGTTCATTGAAGCTCTTCACCGACCACTCACATGAAAACGACAGCGTACAGGAAGACATCAACCTGCAGATTTCGGATATAAAACTCTCCGACTGGATTGCTCTTAACCCATTCGCACCACCAATTACAGGCGATCTTTCCGCCAACATGAAAGTAAACTGGGATCTTCCCGACGTAAACGGCAGCGGAACGGTAACCCTGAACAATTTATACTACGACCGCGAGAAAGTAGGTGACTTCGGTCTCGACATTGACCTGACAACCAATGCCGCTGGAACCGTACGGGCATCAACCTCCCTTACCGTAAATGGTGTAAAATCAATAACGGCAGTCGGAAACCTCAATGATTCAACGGCATTGAACCCCTTCCTGCTCGATTTCCGCATGATCCATTTCCCGCTGAATGTAGTAAACCCGTTCCTGCCGCCGGGCACCGCTTCCTTATCCGGTACCCTCAACGGAGTTATGGATATAACCGGATCCATGACCGCCCCAAAATTCAACGGCTACGTGCAGTTCGACTCCACCACCCTCGATGTGACTATGCTCGGCACCCCCTTCCGATTCTCTGAAGAGAAAATACCTATGGATAGCAATATCGTCACACTCAAGGACTTCACTATCTATGGCGCCAATTCCAATCCCCTCTTCATCAACGGAAGCGTCGACATGGCCGAACTCTCGTCGCCCCGAATCGGACTGAATCTTAAAGCCCGCGACATGCAGGTTATCGGATCGCAGAAGAGCCGTAAGAGCCAGGCATACGGCAAAGCATTCATAAACCTTGATGCCGGTATAAAGGGCTCACTCAGTTTCCTGAGTATTGATGCGGATCTAAGCATATTGTCCGGAACGAATGTAACCTATGTAATGCCTGACGCTGTCAATGCGATCACCTCGCGCAGCTCACAGGATATGGTGAAATTCGTTAACTTCAATGACTCAACTGAGGTCGAGGAAGCCGATACTGTCGCACGTCCGCAGATGCTAATGAACATCGATGCCCAACTGACCATAATGACCGGAACCACCATCACCGTGGAACTCTCGGCCGACGGCAACGACAAAGTACAGCTGCAGTCGAACGGTGTACTATCCTATACGCAGGACTTCATGAACGACCAGCGTTTCACCGGGCGTCTGAACATCCCGGCAGGATTCGTGCGCTACTCCCTCCCTGTAATCGGCGAGAAACAATTCAACTTCCGTGAAGACAGTTATATCTCCTTCAACGGCAATATGATGAACCCGATTCTGAACGTACAGGCCGTGGACAACATGCGCGCCAACGTTTCAGTAAACAACAATAACCGTGTGGTTAACTTCGACGTAGGGCTCGGCGTGACGGGAACGCTCGAAAACATGAACGTCGCTTTCGATCTAAGCTGTCCCGACGACATCACCATCGCAAACGAACTCAAGAGCATGACAGCCGAACAGCGAGCTAACCAGGCGATGAACCTGCTTATCTCCGGCATATACCGCAGTGGAACCACACAGACCATCTCCAGCGGTAATATCGGAACCAACGCATTGTTCGGTTTCCTGGAATCACAGCTAAACAACTGGGCTTCATCCGCCATAAAGGGAGTAGATATATCCTTTGGTATCAACCAGTACGACAAGACTGTCGACGGCGCGAATACCACTGCGATGAACTATAGCTATCAGGTAAGCAAGTCGCTTTTCAACGACCGCTTCAAGATAGTTGTCGGAGGCAACTACACCACCGATGCCGAGGCCGATGAAAACTTCGCCCAGAACCTCATATCCGATATCTCGTTCGAATATCTGCTCAACAAGGCGGGAACCAAATATGTGCGTCTGTTCCGCCACACGGGATATGAAAGTATACTCGAAGGTGAGATTACCCAGACTGGCGTAGGCTTCGTGTATAAGAAGAAAATCAAACGTATCGGTGAAATATTCCGGTTCCTGACACCGAAAAAAAAGAAACCTAAAGTTCCGGTCACTCCTATGGCTCCGGAACCCTCCGACGCGATAGTACCGTCACAGACAACATCGACCACACAAAGCGCAGCCGACGATGAACAGAAACACTGATAAAAACATATTCTCCCGCATAACGATCCTGAAACTGGCAGGTGCATTGCTCCTGTGTATAGCAGCTACCGGATGTTCAACCACAAAAAGAATTCCTGACGGCGAACAACTTTATATCGGTGTAAAAAACATCGATATAGTGCCTGAAGAGGGTGAAAAGGTTCCCTTATCCGTAGAAGAGGAACTCTCGTCAGCAGTAAGCGTACCACCGAACAACGCACTGTTCAAGTCAGCAAAATACCGTATCCCTTTCCCATTGGGTCTATGGGTATACAACAACTGGGATAATCCCCCAAAAGGCTTCAAACACTGGATTTACGAGAAGCTGGTTACAGAACCTGTACTCGTAAGCGACGTTCGCCCGAACGTACGCACTAAGATGGTCGACGAAATACTCGACAACAACGGTTATTTCCGCGGATCAGCCACGTATGAGATCCTCACGCAGAAAGATCCCAAGAAAGCGAAGATCAACTACACCATCAATACAGGACCTGCCTATACACTCGACTCCATAATTCTCTTGCCGGAGAACACTCCACTCAACCACCTGATCGATTCTATCGCCTCACGCGACCCATACCTGCGCCGCGGCGAGCGCTATTGCACGGATTCACTTTCAGCCGTGCGCACACGCATCACAAACATCCTGCGTAACCGCGGTTATTACTTCTTCCGTCCCGATTATATCGAATATCTGGCCGATTCAGTGGAGACACCCATGAAAATCGACCTCCGGATGATGCTCGCATCAAATATTCCCGCTCCTATGACCCGGAAATATGTCACCGGCAATGTCACAATGTACGCCTACCGAAACCAAGGAGGAGGCACCCCTGATACTATCGAGACCTCGCGAGGAACCCTGATACAGATGAAACCCTCGCGTATGCGCAAACAGCTCATGCCGGAATGCGTCACCTTCCGCAAGGGACGCACATTCTCCGTGCGCGATATGAATGCTACCCAGACACGATTGGCACGTCTGGGCATCTTCAACAATATCGGTATCGAGGTTCACCCCGACTCCGCCTTTATGGGCGACACCCTCAATGTTGTAATCAACTGTACGTTCGATACTCCCCTCGAAGCCACTATAGAGCTTAATGCCTCGTCGAAATCCAACTCATATATAGGTCCGGGCGCGCTCATCGGAATCACAAACCGCAATATATTCGGAGGTGGGGAGCAGCTCTCGGTCACCCTTACAGGGAGCTATGAATGGCAGACCGGTCATGGCAATTCATCGGTCTTCAACTCCTATGAGGCAGGCATAACCGGCTCGCTCGCCATTCCACGCCTGCTCGCTCCAAACTTCATCAAGCGGCGCAACCGTAATCTCAACTGGACCCGTTTCTCGCTCAACTTCGATCTGCTCAACCGTCCACATTACTTCAAGATGGCGCAGTTCAACCTCGGGATAAGCTACGACTGGCAATCGTCGCGTCATTCGTCGCATACGCTCACCCCATTCAAACTCACCTATACCAACCTACTGCATACCACACACGCATTCGACTCCATCACCGGAGCCAACCCCGCCATAGCCCTCAGCTTCCAAAGCCAGTATATTCCACAATTCCAGTACTCGTACATGTACGACCGCGCATACGACTCGGACAACTCCATCAACTGGCAGTTTACCGTTCAGGAAGCGGGCAACCTGTTCTGGAGTATCTACGAACTTTGTGGCAAACGCGGCGAAAAGGAACTCTTCGGAACCCCCTTCTCACAATTTGTAAAAGGTACTACGCAGATCGTATACAACCGGCGTCTCTGGGGTGACAACTGGATTGTAAGCCGATTGGCTGTAGGAGCCGCCCACGCCTACGGAAACTCCAAACAGGTGCCGTATGCCGAACAATTCTATGTCGGAGGAGCGAACTCAATACGCGCCTTCACAGTGAGATCGCTCGGTCCGGGCAGCTACCGCCCTCCGAAGGATGTCCAGAACAGCTATTTCGACCAGACGGGTACATTCAAGTTCGAAGCCAACGCCGAATACCGCTTCCCCATCATCGGACCGGTACATGGTGCCGTATTCCTTGACGCAGGCAACGTATGGTTGCTCAAGAAGGACGACCTGCGCCCGGGTGGTGAACTGCGCGCGAAAACCTTCCTGCGCGACATAGCCCTCGGCACCGGCGCAGGTCTGCGCCTTGACATCAGCATGCTGGTGGTTCGAGCGGATCTCGGTGTAGGAATCCACGCTCCTTACAACACCGGTCACGGAGGTTACTACAACATGGAATCGTTCGGGAAGTCGCTCGCCTTCCACCTCGCTATCGGTTATCCTTTCTGACGCGCACACCATTCAAAAGCCAAAGGGTTGAAAAATTTGCAAATGAAGCACGAAAGGGTTAATTTTGCAGAAAATCAACTGATTTATGCCTCATAATATCGTAAAGAAATGGGCTATGGTTACGTTGCTGGCAGCAGCGGCCGCCACTGGATTGTCAGCCTGCGCAGGCAACAACACCGGCGCCGGTTCCGCCCAAGCATCTGCGGCTCAGGAATTGAACACGATAGCAGTCAACGCCGATTCGCTGTTCCGGCATGTGGAGCGGCAGGTAGAGCTCGGTCCCCGCAATCCGGGTTCGCCGGCTCACGAACGCTGCGTGGAAATGATTACTGACTATCTTGCCGTATGCGGGGTAGATACCGTATCGGTTCATAGCGCACCAGTCACCACTTTCCGCGGAGATAAATTCACTGCAAAGAATATTTTCGGACAAATCAACCCTGACGCCGACCGACGCATACTTCTGATAGCCCACTACGACACCCGTCCCTGGGCAGACAACGATCCCGATCCATCTCTTCACGCTACACCCATCGATGGCGCCAACGATGGCGCAAGCGGAGTGGCCGTATTGATGGAAGCAGCCCGCGTGCTTTCCCCCGCACTTCCCGACAGCATAGGTGTTGACCTGCTTTTTGCCGATATGGAAGACTCCGGTGAAAGTGGCGGCGGAGACACCGAAAATTCATGGTGTCTGGGAACACAGGAATGGATCAAACAGCTCCCCTATGCCTCGGGAAAGCGCCCGATGTTCGGCATTCTTGTGGATATGGTAGGTGGAGCGGATGCACGCTTCCACCGCGAATATTTTTCGGACAGATATGCCTCGCCGATAGTCGACAAGGTCTGGAACATCGCACGCCGCTCCGGATTCGGTGACACTTTTGTCAACACATCCGGCGGGGCCATAGTCGATGATCATATCTTCATAAACCGCGCCGGAATACCCTGCATCGACATTATCGAAAGCATCAGCGAGCACACCGGCTCATTCAACCCTACCTGGCATACTACAGCCGACAATATCTCGGCAATCGACCGCACATCGCTGAAGGCGGCTGCACAGACAGTGGTCAATACCATTCTCAACTGATTCTTCATTTTTTATATAAGCAATACTTACAAAATGACAATAAACGAAACCCAGGACCGCATAATCGAAGAGATGTCGGATCTCGACGACTGGATGGACAGATACGCCTACATAATTGATCTCGGCAACGCTCTCCCCCCGATCGCCGAGCAATATAAGACTCCTCAACACCTCATAGAAGGGTGCCAGAGCCGCGTATGGCTCAATGCTGAACTTAATGAAGAGGGAAAAGTGGAATTTACCGCCGACTCCGATGCCATAATCGTGAAAGGCATCATAAGCCTACTGATAGAAGTACTCTCGAACCACACTCCGCAGGAGATACTCGACGCCGACCTATACTTCATCCCCGCCATAGGGCTTTCCGAACATCTCTCCCCCACCCGCTCCAACGGATTGCTCGCAATGGTGAAGCAGATGAAGATGTATGCACTCGCTTTCAAAACCCGTATGGAAGAAATTAAATAATCAATATCATAAACCAACCCCGTTATCATGTTTAAAAATCAACCCGCTGGGCTGTACGTGCTGTCGCTTGCCAATACCGGCGAGCGCTTCGGCTACTACACAATGCTCGCAATTTTCCTGCTGTTCCTGCAGGCTAAATTCGGCCTCGATGCCACAGTTTCCGGACAGATTTATGCCGGATTCCTCGCTGTTGTCTACTTTATGCCGCTTATCGGTGGCTGGGTAGCAGATAAATGGAGCTTTTCAAAATGCGTTGTCACCGGTATCGCCGTAATGTTTGCCGGCTACGCTATCATGTCTATTCCAACCGAGATCCGCTCTGACTCCTCACTCGCTATTCTATGCGTAGCGCTTCTGCTCATTGCCGCCGGAACAGGTCTGTTTAAAGGTAACCTCCAGGTAATGGTAGGCGATCTCTATAACGAAGCGAAATACAGCGGTCAACGCGACGCTGCCTTTTCGCTTTTCTATATGGCGATCAACATCGGCTCCATGTTCGCGCCTATGGCAGCCACTGCGATGTGCAATATGGCTATGAAAGCCAAAGGACTGACTTATGTATCCTCCCTCCCTGCCCTCTGCAATTCATATCTCGACGGAGTGGAGACCGCCGCAGCCGACATCACATCTGTCGCCGCTGAGAACGGCATGACTGTCGGTCAGGATATCGCATCCTTCGCCAGCGAATATATCACCACCCTTACCACCGGCTACTCATATGCGTTCGCTATAGCATGCTGTTCGCTCGTAGTATCGTTCCTTATCTATTTCTTCGGACGACCCACTTTCGCCCATATCATCACCGATAAAAAGAAAGCAGCCGCCGCTTCAAAGACAGCCGCTCCTGTAAAAGAGCTTTCCGCCGCCCAGACAAAGCAGAGAGTGATAGCCCTTCTTCTGGTATTCGCTGTGGTTATCTTCTTCTGGATGGTGTTCCATCAGAACGGTGCTACCCTCACCGAATTCGCAAAGAGCTGCACCACCCCCGAAGCATCAGGATGGACCCGCATCGGCTTCAATGTATGGGCACTCCTCAGCATCGCGGTAGGTGTATACGCTCTGTTCAATCTTTTCCAGAGCAAAGGTACTGTGAGCCGCGCTATCTCCGTAATCCTGCTCGGACTTGTAGGGTGGGCGCTCTATTATTTCTACAACTCGACACCCGATCCCGTTATGGGCATCCAGCCGCAGCAGTATCAGCAGTTCAATCCCTTCTACGTGGTTGCCCTAACCCCATTCTCGCTCGCTATCTTCGGATGGCTCGCCAAGAAAAAGAAAGAGCCCTCCGCACCGCGCAAGATAGGCTATGGCATGATAATGGCAGCGGTAGCCTACGGAGTGATGGCTATCGGGTCGATGGCAATCGTAGGCACTCAGGCATCCGTATCACCCAACTGGCTTATCTCCACATACCTGCTGCTGACATTCGCGGAACTTCTTCTCTCACCGATGGGAATATCGTTTGTCAGCAAGGTAGCGCCTCCCAAACTGAAAGGATCGATGATGGGCGGTTGGTTCGCAGCAACTGCCATAGGCAACTATCTGGTTTCCATTCCTATGCTTCTGTGGGGTAAGATCTCGGTTTGCGCACTATGGTGCATTCTTATTGCAATCTGCCTTGTCTCCGCACTCTTTATCTTCTCGATCATGAAGAAACTCGAAGCTGCCACCAGCGACGAGCCCGCCCCCGCGGTAGAAGCCGACGCTCTCGAAACGATCGAGGACGACGCTATCTGATTATAATTCGGACTTTCATAGGTCACCATACTTCTTTATACACTTTTGAGCGGCATCTATCGCGCTCAAACTGGAAATCCCTGCACATCGGCGTATCTACGCTTCTGTGCAGGGATTTCCATTGTATAAACTTCAAAGTCACTTCAAATTCATCTTTGTGTAAATCTTGATTTAAGAATACGGTTAAGTAGAATTAGGCAGAATTTGAGTATTTTTGCGTTACCTTAGATTTGCAGTGGCAAAGCGAAACTGAAATAGAAATGGTAAATTTGCAGTATGGAAAAGAATCTGAGGCAACCTCAGCAGAACTTAACACCGCTTACCGGCAGTGACCAATTTATGATGCATATCAAAAAAACAATGAGATGAGATGAACAATCCTTTTGAGTATGTTCCCGACCGGGAATGTGATGAGGCGTTTCGCAAGCTATCAGTCAGAATAGATGAGCTTAAGCGCAGTGAGCGTCCGGAGGATGTCGGTTTCTGCAAAGAATTGGAAGCCGGGAAAATGCTTGGTGTGCTGATTGCAGTTGACAGCAACGGTAACCGCCACACCCTATATGCATTTTCAGGTCAGCTTGGCGAGACCGGATTTTCGTTTCCAGGCTTCGTCGGGCCGGTCTTCGATTACCTTCAACCTGATGGGTATTTTAAAACCAACGAGGCTCATATTTCCCGACAGAATATTGAAATTGCACAATTTGAAGCAGACGTTTTAAATAGGTTGCAAGCTGATTACAAGCAGCTGAAAGAGAAAACTGATATTGAAATTGCGGCGTTTCGTGAAAAATGCCGTTTATCCACATCAGCACGAAAGGCAAAACGGGAATCAGGGGTTACGGATGAGGCTGAGTTGGCAGAGATGACGCGTCAAAGTCAATTTGAAAAGGCTGAGTTAAATCGGCTTAAAAAGCGAATAGCATTAAAACTGGCGCCCCTGGCCGAAGATTTGAAGAAAGGAGAGGCTCATCTGGAAGAGTTGAAGGAAGAACGGCGGGCTTGTTCTGAGAATTTGCAAAATTGGCTCTTCACGAATTTTAAAGTTCTAAATTCCCTCGGTGAAAGTAAAAATTTAAGCGATATTTTTGCTGAAACCGCCATGCGTATTCCCCCTTCAGGCGCCGGGGAGTGTTGTGCGCCGAAGCTTTTACAGGCCGCTTATATGCAAGGATGGCATCCGGAAGCCATAGCGGAATATTGGTACGGTCAGCCGAAGGGTGGAGAAGTAAGGAAACATGGCAATCATTATCCGGCCTGCCGGGGCAAGTGTCTTCCGGTACTCAGCTGGATGCTGAAAGGTCTTACTGTCGAACCGGCACTCAATTGCGAAAACATGTCGGCTTTGCACCCTGAACCTGAGGTCATATACGAAAATGAGTGGTTCTGCGTGGTGAATAAGCCTTCCGGGATGCTTTCTGTCCCCGGGAAAGGAGCTGCGCTCTCCGTGCAGCAATGGCTCGAAAAAAGGTATGGTACGGAAAGCGGGGTTAGAATGGCACACAGGTTAGATCAGGATACTTCCGGGCTGATTATCGCAACCTTCGGTTCGTTCCCGTTAAAAACCATGCAGGCTCTTTTCGCTACAAGAGGGGTCCGGAAAACCTATATAGCGGAATTAGACGGAGATTTCGAAGCTCGCGGCACGCCACGGAAAGGACAGATAAAACTCCCCCTTTCTCCCGATTGGCTTGACCGCCCGCGTCAACGGGTGGATTATGAAGCGGGAAAGGAAGCTGTAACCGACTATGAATTTTTAATCATTCGTGATGGGCGCAGCCGCATAATGTTTCATCCGCTCACCGGTAGAACCCACCAATTGCGGGTGCATGCCGCCTCCGAAAACGGACTTTCGATGCCCATAGCGGGCGATCGTCTATATGGCAACAGACAGCACAACGACAATTCGCGTCTGTTGCTTCATGCCCAAAAGATAGAATTTACCTTTCCGATGGATGAACGGCACTATTGTTTTGAGTCGGAACCTCCATTTTAAGCACCTGACCTGATTAATCTTACATTATCCGCGACATACTTAAATAAAACCGGGCATCCCGAGGCTTGAAGCCTGAGGGATGCCCGGTTCCTTTGGACTTGGCTTGCGGCGAATGTGCCGTTATTTTATATACTCCTTGGTAACGTTGCTCCCCTGACGGCGGATGAAGACACCACCCTGAGGATTGGCAACGCGAACACCCTGAAGGTTGAAATATTCTACAGGTGCGGATGTATCGGCTGCGTCGGCAGCTACCTCCTCAATACCTGCGAGCCCCTCGATAGCCGCGGTCTTGAGAGTGGTTGCATTCTCGATAGCGCCTGTCTTCTTGTTGACAACATAAACGACGAGATTGATATTGTTTACATTGCCGATTGTCTGAAGCAGCTTGATATCGTGGCTGAACTCGTATTTGTTGCCGGCTGTAATCTCTGCGGGAACGCTTCCCTTCACACCGGCATATGTATCGAGCTGTCGGGCAACATCATTATAGACAAGCTGTACGCGCGTAGGTTTGTTCTGCCAGCCGTAGGCATCACTTGACGAACCGCTGTAACCGTTCTGCTGAGTGTAAGGTCCCACATTGTCCTCCGTCACACCATACGAAAGTATGAAATTGGAATCTCCGTCGGTATAATCGAACGAGAACGCTGTAGAGGTATTCACAGTCAACAGATTAGTCTCGGGGTTATATGTAGCCTCCGCATCAACATTCACAATGGCCGGAAGAGACCTTAACAGCTCGTACGCCTCCTCTACATATGAAATGAGGGGATAAACCGTATATGTGCGGTTTATCGTTGATGAAGGAACGCCGTCGCCGCAATAATTCCTATACACATTGTTGAATGTCGCAGCAGTCATCGGGTCGTTACCGGGGCTGTTGACATGGACACATACGGGAATCATATCCCCATCCGGATAGCTCTCGCGGATATATTCCATCGTCGTATACCCTACCGGGCAGTACTGGCATGAGATGCTGGTGAATTCCTCAACTACAACATTGCGGTCGAAACCTGCGCCTTCAGGAACGATAGTCACCGCAAAAGCTCCTTCTGAAGAATCGGAATTGTTGGCCACACCATTGACCTCGGTTACCTTTACATTGACATTTACTGATTTGCCGGGAGCAGACGCAACGACATTAGGCAATGCAAATATCTCAGTCTGATTGAATGTAAGCGGATTGGTAAACTCTAATGTCTCGGTTACAGCCGTTCCACCCGCTACGGAATACTCTACTTTTATAGAATTGACATCATTTGAACCGTTGTTCTTCACCATGAAGTCTACTTCAAAGGGCTTGTTCACATAGCTTACAGGCATTCCACCCATAGCCGGTATCGCGATATCATTTACCGGGAAATCGGCACCTCTCAAGGTAGCGCCCACACACATGAAGCCATATCCGTATGATGCTATATTCTCCCACGACCAGTCGGATTTGGAATTGGTACGGATGCCAGCCCAACCACCGTAATCTGTGTCGTGGCTGCTGTCATAATCAACCACCACTCCGCAATAGTATGCAGATGGAAGGGAATAATAAACACCAACGAAAATTTTCTTACCCTCCTCAATCACATAGGGAGTTTCAAGCTCTGCGTGTACCTCGGCAAAAGCCTCGGCAGGACACGTCACCTCCTGCGTATAAATAGGATCCTTGGTGAGATCGTTCGATACAAATACTGTAGCTGACGTTACGGAACTTGTGGAAGAATTCATCTCCACACCGGTATAAAAACCGATCGAAACAATCTCCTTACCCACCATCTTTGCTGCAAAATCAGGAGCGACCTGCATTGCCATACCTACCTGCATCCCTGCGCGCTGATTGTTATATCCCAAAGCCTGAGCGGGACTGCCAGCTTCGGTATAATATACTTCTGTCACCTCAGCAGCGTCGCCGGCAGCTGCCCGGGCGCGCTGAGGAGCCACCATAGGCACAGATATTTCCTGCATCATAAATCTTCCGTCAGGGAAGGGTGTATGCACCGGCTGACTTTTAAGCCCGAAAGCTGCCGCTGAAAGGGTTACTGCCAGTGCGGCGAAAGAAAGAATAAATTTCTTCATATCTTGATTAAAAATGATATGTGGTTATTACTTCACGAATATTTTTCCGGTAGAGTCGCCGAAAGTATAGACATACAGGCCGGGAGCAAGCGCTACGGTTCCGTTACCGGCAACGGTAGCAGAGTAGCAACAGACACCGTCGATAGTATACAAAGACAGAGATTCCGCAGTATCGGTATCATATACCACTCCCCCTTCTGCCGCGCGGATATTTTCGCATAACTCGATAGTCTCGAGCGACGCGCCTTTCTCGCACATTACGAGAACGAATTCAATCTTGCTGTCATCCTCTGTAGTGTCATAAGCAGTAAAATGAGTAGTGACAACAGGAACTGCCTCACCATAGTCCAGTTCACCCTGATAGTGGAAACCGAGCTCGAGTTTCTGGTTGGTCTGAATTTTGACATTTTTCTCGGTAACTGATACTCCACCCTTGCAGGTTCCACCCGCACAAAGCTCTATAGTCTGCCCGCTGGTACACTCCGCTATTATAGAAATATCGGAAGAATAGATATTGGTCGAGAGATAAAGTTGGGGCTCCATATTCACCTCGATGTAGGTTCCCAAGTCGTCTACCGTGATATCGTTGAACTCAACGGTTGAACCGGGTGTCAACTTCTGGTTTCCGAGATAAAAGCCAAGCTCAATAGCCTGGGCGCTTACACACGCCAGAGAGCCAAGCAGAAACATGTAGATTTTTTTCATATCCGATTTATATTTCAAATTATTAATTTTCAATCCTTTACACAGACATTACAACGCGCGGCCTGCACAACGCCCGATGAATTTTTCACGAAAGCCACTGCCGACATATTGGCAACCTCCCATTTCTCCGTCTCGGTTTCCTTGACCGGTATGGCATAAGTCACAGTCTTTGTATTACCGACAGTCAGTACAACCCCTTCTCCGTCGACACCGTTGACACACGCGCGGAACACATTGTTGTGGACATATTCCGGAATACGCCCCTGATCCTTATCTTCCTGACGCGCTATAATTCCGCTCTCCGTCAGCCACACGTAGAGAGTACCGGCAATATTCTCAGTCACCGTCATGGTACATTCCACCACGATCTCACCGTTCTCCCCTGCGGCTGCATCAAGATTGATCGTAAGAGGCGTCATCTGCTGTATGTCGTTGTACACAGCTGCTGCCCATTGGTCGGCATTGATCGGGGGCGTATGTCCGTCGACAACTCCTTTTGGATATTCGTCAATCCCGTAGCGGTCGTTATAGATATTCCCCTCTTCCTGCATAAGTCCGGTATAACGTTTGTTGTCTGCAGATATTCCGAACACCCCGGCATGGATGCTGACAGCCACAAGATGGTCGCCATACTGCTCTTCAAGCGCTTCGATAACGGTATGGGCCGAAGGGCAGTTCACACAATTCTGACCGGTGAAATCCTCAAGAAGGACAGTGCGGCTGACCTTAACCGCAGGAATATCAATATAGCGGTCTGCCACGCTGACATCGTCGCACGAAGCCGCCACGAAAAGAAGCGATGCAGTGGCAGCTGCTAAAACAGATTGTCTCTTCATAAATTCAGGTGCGGTTAAAAGGTATAGTTATACGCTATCTGGAATCCGCGGGTAGCCGGCACATACCGGCATACACCACCGGCACAGTTGAACCCCGCGCGGGTTCGTCCGTAGCTCAACTGAAAGCGGTTGGCACGATAGTTGCCTGTAACTCCGAAGCTGTAGTAATGGACATCAGTCGTACCGATATTCCACATATCCGTGACTGTTACCATGATATAGGGTGCTATGGAAAGCTCCAGAAGACCGTAAACCCAATCTTTCTTATCCTGACAGGTATGGAGATACTGCAACTCGTTGCGCAAAGTGAAACGATGGTCGATGCGCCATTTTGTATCGAGCACAAAAATATTCGATTTCACCTGCCCCTCTTCCGGATGCCCTTCGAGTAGCTTGTCATACATCTGGTTCATATACATGAAGGTCTGGTTGACACTGCGGCTCCATTTTTTCTCGATCTGGATATTGAAATCGTGGTAATAGTTCTGTCCCATTCCGAAGAAGTCGGATCCCTGACCGTTCGAGCCCATGACAATACCGTCGACAGCGTCGCGCAGTCCGGTTGTATGAAGACCGCGGATATAGCTGAGATTTAGCTTAACCTTGGTACCGTATTTACCACCGATCGCCGTTCCTTTGCGGAAATTGTAGGCGAACTGACCCTGAAACGCCCATTCACCGGGAGCAGCCTGGGTTGCGTAAGGATACATTGCCGCAAGAGCATATGTGTGGAGATAGGTGAACACCGGCATGTTGTTCAGGAACGCCGACGTTCCGCTCATGGCGCGCTTGCTGCGGAACGACATATTCTCGCTTCGCTTTGCCTGCACGAGGGCACTCAGACCGCTGCGGGAATACGAACCGCTGAGCATCACTGCCGTACCGTTGCCGTAAGTATAATCATTATCGAACGATGGATCCTGACCCTTCCAGGCAAACTCTCCCAAAACGGTAAAGCCGTTTTTCTGGAATTCGGATCTGACATCCACGGCATTCACGCTTTCCGGAAGATTCAGACGCCAGTTGTGACCCGGAACCATGATATCCTGTTCCTTCTCATGTTTAAGTACATACGACGCGCCGAAACTCCAGCTGAGATCGCGAAGGCGAAGCCCACGGAAAATATCAGAAAGCATCAGTTCAGCATCGGCTCCATAAACCTGCGAACTTTTCTCCCAGTCCCAATAGCGTCGCTGCAGTCCTCCCAGAGCGGTGAACCGTACGCCGGGAAGCGCCGAGATCTTCAGCCTGCCACCGCGTATCGAATTGTCAATACCCAGCGAGCGTTCCTCGTATGTGCGCAGAATAAAACCTGCTCCAAACTGCTCGTAGAAGTCGCCCGCCGTAAGCTCAAATCCTTTATAGCGCCCCTTCAGGTAGAGATTTGGCACTCCCCATCCCGCGAAGCCGTTCTCATAGCCGGGGAGCGGCCACTTCATGAACTCCACTCTCGCGCCTGCATCCACATAGCGGCTTATCATATGCATGTCGGCATACGTGTTGAACAGTATCGAATGGTTGTAGCTTCCGGTCTCGATTGTCTCATCCTCCTGCGGGAAAAGCACATCGGCCTGGACGCTGCCGTGGAATGCCACACCATTCTCCCCTCCCGTTCCGAATGCCCATACCGATAAGCCGGAGCATATCAGCATGGCAATCAGAGTAGCGCGCTTTATCATTTCAGAAATTATTTCTTTTTGTTGAGATTACGAATCACTTTGATAAGCTCAGTCTCTGAACCATCGGTATATCCTGAATGGGTGTATGCCACTTTCCCGTCGCCATCTACTACAAGAACATGAGGCACAGCCTGCAGCCCCATCGCACGGAAAAAGTCACTGTTGGCATCGAGAAGAACCTCATAATCCCAACCCTCGGCATCGACCAGAGGCTTGACCTTCGATGTGTTCTGCGCATCATCAATCGATACGATATACATCTTCATGCCGGTCTCATCCTGCCAATCCTCATAAACTTCGGATATGGCACGGAGTTCGCGCAGACAGGGCTTGCACCAGGTAGCGAAGAAACTGATTACGAACGGCTTGCCGTTATTGCTAAGTTTGGCTACGTTGACGGTGCGTCCCTTAGTGTCCTTAACCTGAACCTGAGGAAGCTGGGCCCATGCCGTGGAGGTCATGGCGAATGCTGCCATTACAACAGCAGCGATAGCAAGAATTCTCTTCATGATCTGTTTTATTTTTAAAGCTGCAAATCACGGCAAGGAGCCCCACGAGGGTTTCTCCTTGCTGTGATTACATTATCGGCTATTTATTTATATTTATTTTGCTATTTTAAGCACTTTGTCGACGCCTCCGGCAAAGGTAGCCTTAACTACATATACACCACTCTGGAGGTCGAGAACTACAGTTCCATGCGCTCCGGTGACATTCTTCACACATACGCCTGCAAGATCGTAGACAGCGAGTGTTTCAGCCACACCGGTCACAACCAGATTTCCAACCTCATCAAGAGCCACACCGCAATCTTCAGCGGCGACAGCATCCACACCGCCCGACGCACTGAGATCAAATATCACACTCTGGGCATACATATCCCAGTCCCAGGGAGCATCGTTCCAGAAGGCAAGCTTTTTCAAATCAGGAGTTGCTACCGGCATACCGGTGAACATAAACTCCTTGTATACTTCCATCCATTCCCCTGCATCCTCATCATATTCATATTCCATTATCTCGTGGGTCATATTCTTCTTGATCCACTCTCCATATTCCGGAGAAATGTTATTTATGAAATCGAAGACCGATGTTACAGTGCCATCTTTAAGGACATATCCTTCCGAAGGTACACTACCTCTTTCATTTCCGGCAAACAGAACTCCATCATTGGCGAAACATGAAATGCTCATGGAATTTTCCGTCTCATATTTTACTATATCGTTAGTAGCGAGATCCAGAACCCATGGCACATAAACCTGTCTGTATCCGAACCAGCTGTCGGGATCGTCAACGGTAGTTTCTGCTGTCATAGCCACCGCAGTACCTTCCGGCGAAAGCAACTGGGCATTGAACAGGAAAGTAGGCGATGTCGCCATAACGTTCATATAAAATTCGTCATATGCCGTCCATTTCACCGACCATTCATCGTATATTTCATTCCACTGAGCCATAGCTGCGTTATATTCCGCCTGCTCAGTTTCGGTCATATAGTCTTCATATTGAGGGTAAGGAAGCGTATATCCGCTTTCATAAAAAGCATTCAGCGCAGTCTGATATGCGGCTAACTCGTCCTCAGTCATATAGCTTTCCTGAGACGGCATCGCGGGACAATCACCCGGATTGGCCACTCTTTCATAACCATCGGGATTGAAAAGATCCTTTGTCGGAAATGAATAACTCCATTCCCCTTTTTCATCCTCGGTATATACAATAGGAACGATCATCATACCTCTGCAATCCACCATCTGTCCCGTAATTGTCTTTCCATCCGGGCTGATATTGATAGCGGTAAAATACTGGGGTGTGGCACCGAAGAAGTCTTCCTCGCAATACGGAAGTATATGATATTCACCATATGTACCATCTTCATTACGATCCCAATAAACGGGCAACTGCATTATCACATCCTCAGAAATGGTGAGTTCATGGGCACCCACGTTTCCGCATATGCGGGAACCGTCAGGGGTGATTCCGTGGCTGACATTTGTCAAATCTTCATCGGGAACCTGAAGCTTGTGCCATCCTGTGGCGTCATAATACGATGCATCAGAACTCTCCACGGTGCTGGCAACAATCACACTACCGTCGGCTGTTATGAAGTTTCCATAGCCTCTGGAATAAAAGTTCGTACCATCCTCAGAAGAGAAAACCGTCTTGTCACCAGTCTGAAGATCGAATATTGTCATTGTTCCATATAACTCTGAAACGGCAAAACGACCGTCTGCAGAGAATCCGTAAAATGCCGCGTCATTATAGATAACCGGAGTGGGAACGGCTGCCATGGCTGACCCTGCACATGCAGCAGCGAATAAAGTAAGTAAAGTTTTATTCATAAATACAAATTTTGAATAAATAATGAGATGAATTTATACCTATTTAACCAACGGACTATTAAACAGTTAACAATGCCATTACGCAAAATGACATCTTTCAGAGCAAATCCACACACAAACCTGTTTGCTTACAAAATGAAAGTTTGTTTGATATGTCCGCCTTACAATAGCATACTGTTCTAAAAACCTGCTGCAAAGTTAGTGTTTTTTATATTAAAATCACAAATTATAAAGCAACTATTTTTCTTAAATCATTCCGGTGTACTTTCTATACGTTTACGAACCGTGTTCAGAAAGCTGTCCATCGCCTCCTGATCGTGGCGCGCCACGATATTGCGGAGCTCTCCGAGCGTGGCGCAAATCTCGTCAAGCTTTTCAACAGTGTTCGGATTGAATAATATTTCTGAAAGCAGATAACTGTCCTCGCTCATCAACCCCCGGGCGATAGCAAGATGGCGCTTGAAAGTGGTTCCGGGAGCCGACTGAGGTTTCATGCATGAGCCGAACACAAGGGTGCTCGCAAACGGTATCGACAACGAATATGCTATCGTGAGGTCATGCTCAGAGAAGGTGTAATGCTCGATATGCAGCCCCAGTCGCGAATACAGTTTGTCGAAAAATTCTATCCCCTCCTTGCACCCCTCGCTAATTATTATGGCATTCTCGTCGGCGAGATTGGAAAGCGACGCGAAAGTGGGCCCGAACATCGGATGGGTCGACACAAATGGATGCCCTGCCGAGGCATAGAATTCAGGCAAGCCGGTTTTCACCGAGGCGATATCGCTCAGAATAGTGTCGGGCCGCAGATGGGGCAACACCTGCCGGAAGGCGTCGATAGTATATTTTACCGTTGCGGCGTTTAGAACCATATCGGGATCGAAAGCATCTACCTCGTCGAGGCTCATCAGACGCTCTACATTATAGGTAAATCGAAGCCGTTCGGGCGAACGGTCGTAGATGGCAACCCGGTGGTCGAACGACAGAAGATCGCAGAAAAACGACCCCATTTTTCCTGCTCCTAAAATAAGGATTTTCATGATTTGCTTAACTTACTGACTAATTCGAGTTGCTGACGCACCGATTCCTCATGGATCGAGGCGAGAATATTTCTTACAAAATCTTCATTAAGATCAAGCTTCACGGCGTTATCGACACGCTGCTGCATCAGGGCATTATAACGTCCTGGCTGAAGAACCGGCATGTTATGCTCCTTCTTGTATCGCCCTATATCGCGCGCCACACGCATACGCTTTGCAAGCAGTTCGAGCAGCTCGTCGTCGAGGCGATCGATCTGGCTGCGCAGCAATCCAAGGCTTTCAGTTGTGGAAGTCTGCGAGGGAATAACCAGTGTTTCAAGGATATAGGCAAGCGCTTCGGGGGTAATCTGCTGATCCTTGTCGCTCAGAGCCTCGTCGGGATGACAATGGCTTTCGATAATTAGACCATTGAAATTCATGTCGAGCGACTGCTGCGACAACGGCGCTATCAGTTCGCGTCGGCCACCGATATGGCTTGGATCGCATATGATGGGCAGCTGCGGCAGCCGGCGATGAAGCTCGATAGGGATGCGCCACTTCGGTGGATTGCGATAGAGATGCTTGCCATATGAGCTGAAGCCGCGGTGAATGGCTCCAAGCCGACGCACACCTGCACCGTAGATGCGCTGCATCGCACCTATCCAAAGTTCTATATCCGGGTTCACCGGATTCTTTACGAGGACGACAAGATTGTCGCGACGCTCGGGAGAGAGAGTAGCCAGAACATCAGCTATCTCCTGAACAGCAAAGGGATTGGCTGAGGTGCGCGCACCGATCCAGAGCACATCCACCCCCGCCTCAAGCGCCTCGCGGGTATGGCGTTCGTTGGCTACTTCCGTAGCTATCAGCATCCCTGTCTCCTTCTTGACCTTTGCCAGCCACTGGAGCGCCGGGGATCCGATCCCCTCAAAGCCGCCGGGCTTCGTGCGCGGCTTCCATACTCCTGCACGGAATACTTTTATACCTGCCGAAGCCAGGGCGCGGGCGGCTTCCATAACCTGCTGCTCGCTTTCGGCGCTACACGGACCGGCAAGCACTATGGGGCGTGAACCGGTCTCAAAATCGAAGAGTGGTTTTAAATTTTCCATCGTTTAATTCTTTCAAGGGCTTCAGTTAATTTTTCAGGACGCGCACAAAGCGACACACGCACATATCGGTCGCCGGCGCTTCCGAAAATGAAGCCGGGGGTTATGAATACTCTTGCGCCGGTCAGAACCTTGTCGGCAAAGCTTTCGGCACTTATCTCGTCATCGGGAATACGTCCCCATAGGAACAGACCCTGCTGACCGGGGCGGAATTCGCAACCAAGAGCACGCATTATATCGGCAGCGATCCGCTGACGCTCAGCATACCGGTTGTTAAGATCAGCGTACCACTGGGCGGGCTGACCAAGCGCCGCGACAGCACCCTCCATTATCGCCCGGGGCTGACCGGAATCGATATTACTCTTTATACTGAGAATCCATTTTATAAACTGAGGATTGGCAACCGCCACCCCTACTCGCCAGCCGGCCATGTTGAGGCATTTACTGAGCGAATTCATCTCGATAGCCACATCCTTAGCACCTTCCACCGAGAATATGCTCATCGGTTCCGGGTTGAGAATCATGCTGTAAGGATTATCATTCACAATCACGATACCATGACGGCGTCCGAAATCAACCAGTCGCTCAAAGGTCTCGCGACGAGCCGGTGTTCCTGTCGGCATATGAGGATAATTCACCAACATTAGTTTTATGCGGTCGAGAGGCATCCGTTCGAGAGCATCGAAATCGGGCTGCCAGTTGTTTTCCGGAGAGAGTTCATAGGGAAACACCTCTGCCAGAGCGATCCGCGAAGCTGATGTATAGGTAGGATATCCGGGATTCGGCACCAATACTCCGTCGCCGGGATTGAGGAAAGTCAGGGCTATGTTGAGCACACCCTCCTTCGAACCTATGAGCGGAAGGATCTCCGTGTCAGGATCAAGTCCTGCGACACCATATACACGCTCATACCATCCGGCGAAAGCCTTGCGGAGCCCGGGTAGTCCTACCGTCATCTGATAACCGTGGGTATCAGGGCGTTCCATACACTCCACCGCGGCTTTGACCGCAGCCGCCGGGGGGGGCAGATCGGGACCGCCGATTCCGAGTGAGATTATATCGGCTCCCGCGGCATTCAACGCCGCTATCTCTTTGAGTTTACGCGAGAAATAATATTCGCTTACCGAGCCGAGACGGTCAGCCGGTTTAATGGTCTTTATGCTGTTCATGGTCATAAGCACGGTATTCACCGAGAATTTTAAAATCGTTGATAAGAGGGCGTACTGCGTCGACAGCCTGATGATACCGCAACAGGCTATCGAAGGTTAGGTCAACATAAAAGCGGTACTCCCACTCCCTGCCGATGATAGGTGTCGACTGTATTTTCGAGAGATTCATATCGTAGAACGACAGAATCGCCAGCACTTTCGATAGCGCCCCGGCGGCATGCGGCAGCGTGAACATCAGCGATGCCTTGTTTATATCTTTTTCCGCAGGCGCAAGTTCCTGCTCCATCATGGGATCTGCAAGCACGAGAAAACGGGTAAAATTGTGCTTGTTCGTCTCAATACCTTTGGCAAGTATTTCCAATCCGTAGATCCGGGCTGCATAGTCGCCGCAAACGGCAGCATGCCCTGTCAGACCGGCTGCCGCTATATCGCGGGCACTCCCGGCGGTATCGAAATGTTCAACCATTTTCATATGAGGATGGCTCCGAAGCCACTGTTCGCATTGCATCAGCGCCATCGGATGTGAATTCACCTCGGATATGTCCTCAATTTTCTGTCCTGGCATTGCGCACAACACATGCGATATACGCTTCTTGTGCTCACCCATGATGCGCACATTCGACTGCCGGAGCAGTTCGTGGTTGCTCAGAAGGCTACCCGCTATGGTGTTTTCTATGGCGGCGATAGCTACAAGCGAGGCATCGGTGCGCAAGGTGTCGAACATGTCGTTGAATGTATCGAATTCCACCACTTCTATAGCTCTGTCACCGAAATATTCGGCGGCAGCAGCATCATGGAAACATCCGGCAACACCTTGAATGCCAACTTTAATTGGAGTATCGTTCATATTTCTCAAAACAAATGAAACAGCTCCGCGCAACGGAGCTGTTTCAGTAAAAAATATAATATCTTATAACGCTAAAACGCCCCGCTCTTATCTTATAGGATAAAAGTAAAAATAATAAAATCGGGTGAACGAGTTAGCCATTTTTCTTTGATTTATGCGGCAAAGTTACCCTAAAAATATCAAACCGCCAAATTTAAGTGCAACAACTTTCCAAACACTTGCAAAAAAACGGTCTGACCGGAGTTGGTGGTGCCGTCAGGGGAAGCGGACTGTAAAACGGGTGAGGCGGTCGGCGGGAGAGGTGACGAGGGAGTAGCGGGCACCGTGGCGACGCAGAATCTCACCCACACACATCAACCCGATCCCCTGCCCGTCGGGCTTGGTAGAGAAAAACGGAGTGAACAGTTTCCCGGCTACTTCAGCGGGAACTCCGGCACCATTATCGGTTACGACCAGAGTGTGCTGGTGAGTAGCAGAGGTAGATATTACAACTTTGCCCCGGTAATCACCGGCGCTTCTATCATAGGTATTACGCCGGAAAACCAATATACTTTCCAGCGCATTTTTCACGACATTGACCATTACCTGCCCCAGCAGCACTTCGTCGCCTGATATCTCAACCGGACTATCGGATAGATCGAGTTCTATTGCTATATTACCTACCGAGGCAGCAAGCCCCTCGAGAAACGGTAACTGACGTTGCAGGAATGAATTCAGCTCAACGGGTCGCAGGGTAGGTGACGGAATCCTTACCACATCGGCATAAGAGGTTATAAACGCGCTCATTGCCTGGCATCGGTCGCGGCAGCTTTCCACCAGCTCCTTCATGCCATCCTCGTCGGTCATAATCTCCGACAGGGTCTCAAGAAGCGACTTCACCCCCGCCATGGAATTGTTAACCTCATGCGCCAGCATGCGTATGACCTTGCCATAGGCATCCTTCTCGGCACGGTGCATCTCGTCGGTAAGGGTTTCTATAACGAGAAACGGACGCCGGAAGCCACGATCCATAAACCACAGATGAGCCACGCGAAAAATACGATTGTCGCTCAATCGAACGGTTGCACTCTCACCTAACGGAACGCTGCTTACCGCTCTCCACAACTCCCCTTCGCTCTCCGACGGTAGTTTACCCCTGGTATCTGTATCCTCCCCTAAAAGTTCGCGCGCCACTGGATTGCCCCGCACAACACGTCCCTCAAAATCAAGTATGACTATTCCAGTTGGAGAAGCTTCAATAAGTTGCTCCAGAAACATATTGGTTTCCTCTTTGCTCAGACGCTCCTCCTTTATGCGCTCGAGCATACGGTTGAACAGATCCACAAGTCTGTCGGCTCCCGGCTGTCCAACCTTTACCAGGCGGCTGTTGAAGTCTTGTCCGCGCACAAGCTCCACACCTGTCGCAAGGGCTTCTATCGGACGTATGACATTTCTATATAACAGCATAAGCAGAAGAGCCATTGCGCCGAGCAGAGTACATGATATCCAATAAGGAGCGGCAGGAAAAAACGCCCATACACCACCTAACGAGCCAAGAAACAGAGCGAGCAAAAAGAAACACCACTTCATTTCAAACCGAATTTTTCAAGTTTCCGGTATAAGGTCTGACGTGTTATGCCGAGCGCATCCGCCATATGGCTCACATTACCATGATATTTTTCCATGGCAAGGATAATCGTGCGGCGTTCCACATCATCGAGTGTCATAGCCTCTTCCTGAGCCACAAGCGAGGGTTCAGAGATCACATTCCTGCGGAAATCGTCGGCTGTCATATGGCTTCCTGCAGATGAAACAAGCATGGTTCGTTCCACCAGATTCTTCAGCTCACGTATGTTGCCCGGAAAAGGAAGTGATGCAAGATATTCCAGGGCATCGTCACTAATCACGGGCATATCAGCTCCGACAGATTCAGCATACTTCCGGGCGAAATGCCTGGCGAGCAAAGGTATGTCAGAACGGCGTTCACGCAGCGGAGGAACGCGGAGTGTGATAAGATTCAGACGGTAATAGAGATCCTCGCGAAAAGTATGATCGCGCACCATGGCTGCGAGATCAGCATTAGTAGCGGCTATAACGCGGAAATCCGACCGCCTTTGAGAGCTTTCGCCGAGACGTTCGAAAGTATGCTCCTGAAGCACCCGCAGCAGTTTCACCTGACACGACAGATCTATCTCCCCAACCTCATCAAGAAAAATAGTACCTCCGTCAGCCATTTCGAAACGCCCTACACGATCGGCGACAGCCCCGGTAAACGAGCCTTTCACATGCCCGAACATCTCGCTCTCGAAAAGCTCGCGGGGTATTCCGCCCAGATTCACCGTCACGAGATTCCCATTTCTGCGGTTGGAATTGCGGTGGATAGCCTGCGCAATCATCTCCTTACCCGTTCCATTCTCTCCAAGAATAAGCACCGAGGCATCTGTAGCGGCAACACGCGCCGCCGTAGCGAGAAGCGCGCGCATCTCCTTGCTTTCGCCTATTATTTCCGGTGACTGAAAGCGTTTTTTTGCAGACGGTGAGACTGAAGAACCGTCGCTTTTTTCCGCGAGTTCCAAGGCCGTTTTCACCTGCCGTAAAAACGCACGATTATCCCACGGCTTGGTTATGAAATCGAAAGCTCCATGTTTCATTCCCTCTACTGCCAGGGGTATGCTTCCCCACGCCGTAATGAGAATCACCGGAACATCCGGTTGCAGGATTTTCACTTTCCGCAGAAGTTCAATACCCTCCTCCCCTGAGGTATAACGGCTGAAATTCATATCCATGATCATCAGCTGCAAGTCGGAGCGCCCGCGCACAAGGGCGAGAGCCTCGTCGGGGGCGGACACACTCTCCACTTCGTAGCCTTCGCGACGGAGCAGAACGGAGAGCGACAGCCTTACAGCCTTATCATCGTCGATTATGAGAATCATACTGCAAATGTAATTAATTCTGATTTATTATCAGGTCAAAATCCGCATCAATTCCTTTACCTGACGCATAATCCCATAGCGTGAGGCTGCGCAGCTGATAGTAGTAATACCAGTATTTGTAGAGTTCGTTCACCAGTTTCTGACGTGCCTGGTCTTTCTTCACCTGCGAATCGTTGAGATCGAGGGTGGATATGCGTCCGATCATGAAAGTCTCCACATTGGTATCATAGCGCTTAGCCGCGATGGTATCGGCACGCTGCGCGAGCATAAGCTGCTCACGCTGACTGCACAGGCGCGACACAAGAATGAACATATCCTGATTGAAATTCATGGTTTCCTGACGAAGTCGGCTTTCGGTAACGCGCCGGTTGCTTTCGGCAACCTTCACAGCTCCGCGGCGCCGCCCCCAGTCGAGTATCGGGATGCGCACTCCGACCTCCACCACCTGATTGCCACGCAGATCGCGGTAGGCATCAGGAGCCTCGGCTGAGGTGCCCGTATAACCGAGCTGAGCGAAGAGATTTATTTCCCTTTGTGCCCCCTTTGCACTGGCTACGGCATAGTCAGCTTCGAGCTGACGGCGGCGGATATTGTGCGAGAACTTGTTGTTTTCGAGCGCCCGCTGAATAGCATCGTCGTAAGTCACATCCACCTCCGGTATCTCAGGAGGAACGGTCGGAATCAGTTCCTCGTCGCTGTCGTATTCGAGAAACGATCTCAGACTGAACATGCAGCTCTGCAGATCGCTCTCGTCGTCGGTGAGACCGGCGCGGGCATCAAGGAGGTTAAGCTCCATCTGCAGCAGGTCGTTCTCGCTTATCTGACCCATCGCCCTCTTCTCTTTCGCAACCTCATAGAGTTTCTCGGCATTATGTAAATTCTGACGGGTGATTTCAACCGTTTCCCGCGCCATTAGCAGATTGAAATATAGATTTATGGCAGACATCGCCACCTGCTCCGTAGCACTTAGAAACGCAGCTTTGGCCTCGGCGTAGCGCACCGGTTCTATGCGCCGGTTCCATTTTATGCGGTTGGCAGCGAACACCGGCTGGTTCAGTGTGATAGCTACCGGAATCGACATGAAGCGGTTCGACGCGGACCCGAAATCGCGGAAGAAGTCAAATGAGGTGTTGAGTGATAGAGATCCACCTGTAAACCAGATGTTCTGCTTAAGCGACAGCTCACCGCTCATCTCCATATAGTTGTTGCGGACGAAACTGTATGAGCCGTCAGCATCCATATAGGGAGTGTACTGCGTGCGGTAGCTCGGCAGAGTGGCGTTGAAATTTACCTCCGGAAGAAGTTCAGCGCGGTAAGTGCGATACTCCCAGTAGGCTGAACGCAGCTCGTCGAGGGCGACAGCCGCATTCACACTCCGCACCCGTGCCCGCGCTATCGCCTCGTCGAGTGTGAGCTCCACACGCCGCGTACTCCTCCCCTCCTCCTGTGCCACAGCAAGAAGCGCACACATCAGCGTCAGAATTGCTATCAAAAACTTCTTCATTCTATCACTTCTGAATTTTCAAATTCACTACATATTATTTCTCAGGTATCACCGGGGGTGCCCAGAAAGCATCAGGATCGGTGGTTTCTATATCATAGGATCCGCCGTATGAGATTCCCTCCGGAACAAGATAAACCCTCTTCCCTTTTTCTACCGGAACACTCCGGCGACTCTGCTCCCCCTCAGGTTCAGCCTGATTTATGGTATTGCACCCGATAATATAGAGATTTTTCGCCATATACTCCTTCAGATAAGCCTCAACGGTCTGATCGTTCTCATGATTCCAGTTCGCATAATCGTTGAGAACCAGAGGCTCATCCGCAATAAGACGCTTTCTGACCTCTCCCGGACCAAGCATAACACCGTTCTCATCCGTCACCCACGCATCGAAAGTCGGATCGACCCATACCCATTTTCCGAGTTCTCTGCTCCATGCCGCCGCAATTATATGGCTGTCAGAATCAAAATCGTAATATTTCGGAATACAAACAAGGAATCTGGCGGGGATACCTTCGGCAAGCAGAACCTCGGTAAGCATCACTGCCATGAAGTAACAGTTGAGGCTCCGGTTCTCTGCCTTGCAGATATCATATAACGCACCGAAGTTGGCAGGCACTTGCGGAGCGGGCGCACTCCCGTTATGCCTCACTGATTCATGCACGAAATGCAACAGATTCTTTATACGGCTGAGTTCGTCGCCACTGCCTGCAACGCTGTCGAGATTGAACCGGATTCGGGTTGCTGTAAGAATACTATCGGACGGCTCGGCATATGTAAAATCTATTTTCTGCCCGGTACCGTATGTGTAGGGAGCGCTTTTCTTCAGCAAATCGAGTTTAGGCAGATAGAAATCCGGGGCGACATAAGGTCCGGTGACAACCCATCCGGCATACAAATCCGCCGCATCGCAGTTGTCAAGAACGCTCTTTATATAATCCTGAGCCCGGTATGCCTTTTTAAAAGATTTTTTTCCGATCTCGCCTGCGAGCGACTTCCTTACATACTCACCAAGTCGTTCCATCTGTGGCATGAACTCCTCCTTTCGTGCGAGTAACTCATCGTAGGAAATAACCGGTATGTCAGCTCTGGATTTTTCTAAAATTGCTCCGTTGATTTCATAGCCCTTGAAGGAAGGGCACTCCTCAACTTCATCAAATAACCATTCAAGCACCAACCCGTTTATATAGACATGCTCTGCTTTAGGGCATTTGTTCAGAATCGGCCATCCGGAAGTAAATATTACGGGACCGTTGAATGTCACTGAGCGCAATTCCGGACAATCGTAAAAAATCAGTCCATCGGTAGAACCCACGACACCGTTGATTTCCAAGGTTTCGAGAGCGGGCCAGTGGCGTAAGGCAGGTCCGGGAAGGTAACCGACATCTCCGTTAATGACAATATGCTTCAGCTTCGGGAAATTATTTACATCGAGACTGGGAAATTCATCTATATCCCCGTCGATTACCAATTCGGTGATACTTTCAGTATCGGTAAGCTTTTCGAGCTCCGGACCTTTGACTGTCACTTGATGTGCCATCGCGCTCATGACAGTAAGGGCGGAAATAAGAATCATTGAAATCCGTTTCATGACATTATGTTAAAACAATTTGAAATACTCTGTAAATCACTCATCCTTCAATGCAGAAGCCGGCTCTATAAGCATCGCCTTTCGCGCCGGGAACCAGATGCCGACAACAATCATCACTGCTATCGACACGAAAGAGAACAACATAGCCAGCGAGAAGCGCAATGGCTGAAAAGTGACATTAGCAGGAAAATCCCATACATGGTTGCTGTGAGTGAGCATCCAGTCGAGTACACCGGCAAACGGAGTGGCGATAAGAAGGAGAATCATCCCTTCAGTGATAAGCCTGAGGAATATCGAGCTGTCAGACGCGCCATTGACTTTGCGGACAGCCATCTCTCCGACACGTTGCTGGGTCCGGAACCAGAATGTTCCGAGCAACCCGAGGAATACACTCACAAGCAGGAAGCCGATTATTACGCCGAATTTCACAATCTCCTCCCAGCTTTCACGTTCAACTCCCGCCTGAATGTCGTCGAGTGCGGAAACCCCTTTCAGGAAGTAATTTCCTACACGGAACTGAGTTTTGCTCACTTTAAGAAGCTCGGATTTGAAACTGCCGAACGCTTCAGGAGCTGTCCGCAGAAGAATCAGATTACTTCCATCGGCATAATCTTCCGGATAAAGAGGAAAAACCGCGGCGGTCACGGGATATTCAAAACGTGTGCGCTTGAACGGTTCCACGATTCCGCTGACCCGATATTTCCTGTGAATAAATTCAAATGTATGTCCGCGTAACTGAGCCCCTTGAAAGTTATCGCGGTCATAAAAGCTTCCATGCAGGTCTTTTGCCCGTCTACTGTCGAGATACCGCATATTCGCGCTCAGAACCATACATCCTCTTTCAAGAAGCACACTCATCTGTTCAGGAGATTCTCCGTCAGCCCCATTCATGCGCAGCACTGTAAAATATTCAGGCGATACAATATGAATGGCAGCCTTCGGAAGATATACAGAGTCGTAGCCGGAAGCCGAATATATATTGCCCCGGTCAAGACTTCTCATGTGAGGCACAGAGGCATGACTCGATATAACCGATGCCGCTTCCACACCTGGAAACCGTTTGACTCTGTCAAACAATGTGGCTATATCCTCGCTGCGGACCTGCCTGTCGGAGGAGCGATCGCTGTCGAATCCGTCATCACCCTGCCTGAACTCTCCGAATTCCAGAAGGAAGCAGTTGTCGGTATGGTAACTGTTTGGCAGATGCACTATCTGCCACTGTACAATGAGATTATTGAATCCGAACCACAGCACCACGCTCACTATCAGAAGTTCAAGTGTAAGCCACAGGTTGCTGCGCCATTCGTTTCCTATCTGGGTAATAAGTTTTCTTTTCATGCCTGTCGTGATTATTTGTTAATGCCCCCTATCGCATCCACCGGATTCATGAGCGCAGCCTTTATTGCCGGAACTCCCGCACTCAAAATGTTCAGCAGGAAACATCCGCCGAGAGAACAGAGCAGAACTGACCCGTCGATAAGTGACAGCAGCGACATATATGCCGCCCTCCCTGCGTTGCTGGGATCCTTCCACAGGATATCGGAAGCGAGCCATAGGAACAGCAGACCGGCTACGACTCCTACCACCCCACCTACAAGCGTAAGGATGAAATTCTCCGTCAGAATATCCGACACCAGCCGGGCACGTGTGCAACCGAAAGCCCGCCTTATCCCGATCTCCCTGAACCTGCGTCGCAAACGGCTTTGGGTTATATTGCTGAGATTGATCGCCGGAATCAGAAGCAACAGCAGATAGATGAAGTATCTCTCGCGCTTTTCCTGCTCCATCGATTCACGGAATCCTTGCCACTGAGCCTCGCGGTATTCGTCGACAAGATAAGGAACGTCCATATCGCGGAGCTCCACTTTCAGCGGCCGGAGCCGGGTATTCAATATCTCACGGCGGCGATTTATTTCCTGACGGACCTCATCGCGGCGCCCCTCGCGGTCGGCAAGAAGCACCCCCGTAAAACTTCCCCCGGAAAGAATATTCTCATTATTTTCCACCCCATCATCCTTGACCGGTAGCCATACCTGAGCGTATGCACAATCAGTAACGGTAGGCACATCCTTCACAATCCCTACAACCTTATACGGAGTGATGCCATTGAGATAAATGTCTCTTCCCACCACATCGGTTGTGCCGTAAGTCTGACGGGCAATATCCTCGGTAATCACAGCCACCGGCGCTTCTCCAAGCACCTCCTCCACGGTGAACGGCCGCCCGTTAAGAAAAGTAAAGTCGAACACCTTCCAGAAATCGGCATTCACATCGCGGAAGTCGGCGAACACATGACCCCCATCCTTTTCCGATACGGTCTGTTTATATGGAAAATGTGAGAATACCGCACAAGCCTCGGTATGCTCCAGCCCGTTGAACAGTTCATTGATAGTACGGTAATCATACGAGGTCTCCATCGAGGAGGTTCCATCGTCGACCGGAACATATACCATGCGCCCGACATAAAGAAAGCGGGGGCGATTGCTTTCAGGAGCTATCGGAGCCACCTTCACCTCCTGCAGCATCATCACGACCATAATCAGAAAGAGCGACAGAGCCGTTCCGATTACCGTGACCATACCCACAAGCGGCAACGCGCGTATCTCACGCCATAGTTGTTTGAAATAATGCATATTGAATCCTGTATTTAACAGCGTTTTACACAACCATTGTCAACATTATCCGATCTGGCGCCCGTCGAGGAACCGGACTGTGCGGTCGGTCAGGCGCGCCTGATCCTCGTTGTGGGTCACCATCACTATCGTGCGCCCGTCCTCCTTGTTAAGCCGGTGAAGAATATCCATCACCTCGGCACCCATACGCGAATCGAGGTTACCGGTGGGCTCGTCAGCGAGGATTATATCGGGGTTTCCGACAATGGCACGGGCTATCGCCACACGCTGACACTGACCGCCTGAAAGCTGCGCGGGCATGTGGCGCATGCGATGCGAAAGACCTACCCGTTCAAGCACCTCGCGCACGCGGTCGCGCCGCTCCGAAGCGCTGACACCCGAGCGGTATATGAGCGGCAACTCCACATTGTCGATCACATTTAGCGTAGGGATAAGATGGAAACTCTGGAACACGAAGCCCAATCGGGCATTGCGTAACGCTGTCTTAGCAGCATCGCTGAGATTTTCCACGCGCTGGCCGTCAATCTCAACAATGCCTGAAGTTGGGGTATCAAGCATGCCTATAATGTTGAGAAGGGTTGATTTACCGCAGCCGGAGGGTCCCATGACACTGAGAAATTCGCCTTTTGCCACTTCAAGATTCACATTTTCGAGAGCGAGGGTCTCGATTTCGTTAGTGCGGTAAAGCTTGTTTACACCTGTCAGTCGTATCATATCATTTAAGTTTCAGTTTACTTTTTGATTTGAATGAGGTCATATCGGCAATCACAATGGTTTCACCGGGTTCTATTCCTGATGTGACCTCCACATACTCGTAGTTGGAATCGCCGAGTGTGACGCGGCGGCGAACAAGATAGCCGTTACTTTCGTGGACAAAAAGATCGTATGTACCGGGACCCTTGAAATAGGGTCCTGACGGGATGCGCACCACATCGTTGTGTATGTCGCAAAGGATGTGTATATCGGTCTTTAGCCCCGAACGCAACAGCGAATCGGAATCGTTGTCGAGCGCTACGTAAAACTCTATGGCGCCGTTTTTCGAAAGTGGGGTCACGCGGGTTATTTTACCCGGAAACATGTGGTTGCCGGCGGCTACCATTACCTTCCCCCCCACTGTAACCCGGTCGGCATAGCTGTCGACAATGCTGCCTGAAACCTTGAAGTGTGACAGATCGGAAAGTACTGCAATCTTCTCACCTGCCCCTACGCGGCTCCCTATCTTGTCGGAAAGATAAGTGAGGGTTCCGGTGCGTGGAGCCCGCAGACGGGCATCGTCGAAAGTGCGCCGCTTCTCTGCCATATCGCGGTCGAAAATATCGAGTTCGAGCTGCTTGCGTTTCATGGTGGCATCCTGCATCGCCCGCTCGTTGGTGAGCATCTGGCGCATCTGCTCAAGCTCGAGTTCACCGGTGCGCAGAGCCATCTCAGCCTGACGTACCCTATCGCCGGTGCCCGAACCGATGCTGTCGAGACGCCGCTCGTTGGCAAGTTCTCCCGAGAGCTGGTTCACAGCCATCTCTTTAACCTTAACTTTCATCTCCAGATCTGAGATAAGTGTATGGTTACTAAGGCGACTCTGCTCTATTTCGTAGAGCTTGCTCTGGCGATTGTCGGTCATCTCCTGCAGTTGTTTCTCGAACGTACGAAGATCAAGCCTCAACAATGGAGTTCCCTCCTCCACCAGCTCCCCCTCACGGCAATATACCTCAATAATGCGCGATTCCACAGGTGAATTTATTATCTCCTCGAAAGCGGGGAACACACGTCCGGAACCGCTCACCGAACTCTCGAGAGTGCCACGGTCAGCCGTGCCGAATCTCAGGGTTGAGCTTTTTATCGATGGTTCCACCATCGACATCGCGCCTACTACAGCGCCAATAGCCGCCACTGCCACTATTCCTATCTTAAGCCCCCGGCGCCGCTTTATCCGCATGCGCTCCGAGCGAGGTATCTCTCTATCCATCTTTCAAATGTTCAGATCGGTTTCTGTCTGCTTCTTATATATACCATTACCGTGCCAAATATCCTATCCAATTGATAATAAAGCTATTATTAAACAAAGCAGTACGGCAAACTGTCCGGAACCGGACAATTTGCCGTACACTTTAACAGTTGTTGGATCACATAATGTGACCTATACATCTATTTATTCTGATATAAAATCAGAGCTGGGTAGCAGGATCGAGATTATCTTTTTCGATATCAAGGAAGTAACGGTAGGTCTGCACCTTAAGTTCACCACAGGCTGCGTCGTCGGCCACGATAATAGCTTTAGGATGGAGCTGGAGTGCGGAGATAGTCCACATCTGCGAGATGCCTCCCTCTACGCCATGCTTGAGTGCGCGGGCTTTATTATGACCATTTACGAGAAGCAACACGCTTCGGGCATCCATTACGGTTCCTACTCCCACGGTAAGGGCGGTCTTCGGAACAAGATCCACGTTGTTATCGAAGAATCGTGAGTTGGCGATGATGGTGTCGGTGGTGAGGGTCTTCTGACGTGTGCGCGATGTAAGTGAAGAGCCGGGTTCGTTGAATGCGATATGTCCGTCAGGCCCCACACCTCCCATAAAGAGTTCGATGCCCCCGTAGCTCTTGATTTTCTCCTCGAAACGGGCACATTCCGCCACCAGATCATCGGCGTTGCCATTGAGGATATTTACATTCTCACGGGGAATGTCAATATGACTGAAGAAGTTGTTCCACATAAAGCTGTGGTAGCTTTCGGGATGGTCTTCGGGCAGACCGCAATATTCGTCCATGTTGAATGTAACGACATTCTTGAACGAAACTTTGCCCGCCTTGTTGAGTTCGATGAGGGCACGATACATACCAAGTGGTGAACTGCCCGTAGGACAGCCGAGCACGAAGGGGCGCTCGGGCGTGGGAGCGAATTCGTTGATTCGGGCTGCCACATAGTTGGCTGCCCAGTGCGAAAGTCTGTCGTAATCTTCCTGAATTATAAGTCTCATAGCAAAATAAAAACTGATATTTAATTAAAGATGAGCCCCACGCAGAAACGGGAGATCATTATCCACAAAAAAACCGGCAATGAATCGACGGAAATTTGTAACTTTGCAAAGTTATAAAAAATTTCACTGATGAGAACAAACCTTAGCTCACAGATTAAGCTCGACCGTATCTCAAAGAAGTATTACGATCCTAAAGGAGATATCGAGACAGCAGCCCTCACGAGGGAAGAGAAGATCTATACCAGGATATTTGAAACACCTGACGACGGAAGCGAATATCTCGCCCGTCATATTGTAGAAGTGATCACCCGCAGTGTCGCCGCCAGAGGGCGGTGTGTAATGGCTCTTGGCGCCGGCCTATCGACCCATTCGGTCTACGCACATCTCATAGAGATGTACCGCCGCGGAGAAGTTACATTCGACCGGGTGACTGTGTTCAACCTGTCGGAATTTTTCCCGCTGAACCCCGATGGTCCGTCGACACTGGCACGCCTGAAGGAAGTATTCCTTGACCATGTGAATGTACGTCCCGCAAATATCCACACTATCAATCCGGCGGTGACGATGGAAAATATGTATGACTACTGCAAGGAATACGAGCGCAAGATAAGCGACTGCGGCGGTCTCGATCTCACAATCTGCGAAATCGGTCCGGAAGGATCGCTCGCCTTTAACGAACCCGGATCGCTCTCTACCACCCGCTGCCGTCTGGTACTTCTCAACGGCGAGACACGCCAGCAGATTCAGAACGCATACAAGTGCGACAAAAGCCCAAACACAGCCATCACTCTTGGTCTCAGCAACATATTCGCCTCCACTAACGTGATGTGCATGGCATGGGGCGAGACTGTGGCTCCGGTGGTGAAAAAAGCGGTGGAAGGTTCGGTAAGCGACATGGTTCCCGCCTCATTCATGCAGCTCCACAACAACGCCCGCATTGTCCTTGACCTCGATGCAGCTTACGCCCTCACACGTATATCGCATCCCTGGAAAGTCACCTCTTGCGAATGGACAGCAAAGCTCATCCGACGCGCCATCGTATGGCTCTGCTTCAAGACCGGCAAACCTATTCTCAAACTCACAGACAAAGACTACAAAGACTTCGGTCTGGGTGAGCTCGCCGCGCTCTACGGCTCGGCATATAATGTGAATATCAAGGTATTCAACGAACTGCAGCATACAATCACCGGCTGGCCCGGAGGCAAACCGAACGCCGACGATTCGTCGCGCCCGGAACGTGCACTCCCCTATCCCAAGCGCGTGATAGTGTTCTCACCTCACCCTGACGACGATGTGATCTCCATGGGCGGAACTCTTAAACGTCTGGTTGATCAGGGGCATGACGTGCACGTAGCTTATGAGACATCTGGCAACATTGCCGTCGGCGACGAGGATATGATGCGCTATTTCATGATGATGGATAAGATCGCCCCGATGTTCGGATTCGCGAATGAAGAATACCTCAAGCTCAGCCTCGCTGTAAGGAATCTCGTGAAAAACAAGCACTCGATGAATGAGACCGACACCCCCGAGGTGAGGGAGATCAAAACCATGATCCGTCAGGCAGAGGCATCCATAGCATGCGACTTTATCGGTGTCAAGCCTGAAAACGTACATTTCCTCCGGCTCCCATTCTATGAGACAGGCACCATAAAGAAAGGCGACCTTACGGAAAACGATGTGGAGATCGTCAAAGAACTCCTGCAGCAAGTGAAGCCCCACCAGATATTTGTGGCAGGCGACCTCGCCGACCCTCACGGAACTCACCGCATATGTACCGACGCCGTTTTCGCCGCCGTCGATGAACTGCTCGATGAGAAATGGGTAAAAGACTGCCGCATATGGATGTATCGCGGAGCTTGGGCAGAATGGGAAATCGACCATATCGAGATGGCCGTGCCAATCTCACCCGAGGAGCTGCGCTTCAAACGCAACTCTATCCTCAAGCACCAGAGCCAGATGGAAAATGCCCCATTCCTCGGCGACGACGACCGCCTGTTCTGGCAGCGCGCCGAAGAGCGTAACCGCGCCACAGCCAAACTTTACGAGAAACTCGGTATGGCATCGTATGAGGCCATGGAGGCTTTCGTAGAGTATAAACCCGACGGTTTCCCGGCATAATCTCCATATAATCATCGAGCATATGGCAGACCCTACAGCAGCCCCGACAATCGAAGAAATCGCGCAATGTGCCCGCCACGCTGGAGAAATAGCCATGCGCTATTTCCGCCGGAAGGATATTGATGTGGAAAACAAACTCAATGACAGCGACATTGTGACCGTCGCCGACAAGGAATGTGACGCCTACATCCGCAACTTCATAACCACCCGCTATCCCGGACACGCCATCCTCACTGAGGAATCGGGCGAAAGTTCGGGAAGCCAGGAGTGGCGTTGGGTGGTAGATCCCATCGACGGTACTACAAATTTCTTCGCGGGTCTACCCTTCTGGGGAATCAGCATAGGGCTCGAACGTTACGGACAAACGGTTATGGGAGTTTTTTTCATGCCGGCAACAGGCGAATTGTTCCATGCTGTCAAGGGCAACGGAGCATGGCTCAACGCCCATCGGATACATGTAGCGGAAGAAAACGAACTGTCGCGCTCGGTTATATCAACCGGATTTCCTGTCGATAAAGATACTGATCCCGACAACAATCTCGACAATCTGGCTGCAATTATGCCAAAAGTCAGAGACATACGCCGCCTCGGATCGGCTGCAAGCGATATGTGTTATGTTGCAGCAGGATTTCTCAATGGATATTGGGAACTGAACCTTCACGAATGGGACATAAATGCAGCGACCCTGATTCTCCGCGAATCCGGAGGAATATGCACACGTTTCCGTGAAGACCGCGGAATATCGGTAGTATGCGCCAACCAGTCTATTCACGACCATCTGCTGGCGCTGCTCAGCCGCAAACCCTACCGCCCGTAACGAACATCGCATCCATTATAAAATGATTCCGGTTCACTCCAAGATAAGGGAATGAACCGGAATTATTTTATACACAGTGCGTTATCAGATAAAATCGCGAACCATATGCTCAAGCTCTCCAAACGGCTTGCGACCATAGTCGCGCCACGCAACTGCCCCATCCTTGAAAAGAAGCCATGCTGGATAGCTTGCAACCTTATATTCGCGCATTATATCCTGATTCTCAGTACCATCTATCTGAAGCACATTGGCTCTGTCGCCAAGATGACGGCGAACCTCCGCCACTACTGTGTTCATCTCTTCGCAAGCCTCATCACCCGGACGATACATCTCAACGAGTGTGGGCTTAGCATCGCTGAGCGCTGTCTGAAATTCTGTAGTCATAATTATAGTGTGTTAGTCATTAATGAAATAGTGTAAGTAAGATCTGATCGAAATATATATAGAGAGATAGCTGTTTACGCAATCATCGCTCGTCGCTCTTAGTCTCTACATGCTCGTAGATCTTAGCTTCGAGAAGGTCGGCCTGCTGAACACCAACCGTACGCCATACGGGTTCACCGTTTTTAAATAGAATTAGCGTAGGTACAGACTGCACCCGGTAGCGGGCAGCAAGTTCCTGATTTTTGTCGATATCTACCTTCACGATATTGCCGGCATCGCCTACCTTAGCTTTAACCTGCTCGAGAATAGGAGCCTGCATTTTACACGGACCACACCAAGTGGCGAAGAAATCTACTAAAGTCGGTTTCGACTGACTTATCATTTCATTGAAATCATTCATAGTTCTGAGTTTTTAGTTTGTTTTACTATATCAACAATCAACACCACGAGTTGGTTTATATGACAAAATAGTGTTATCTTTGTGGTGAAAACAACAATATATGGAGCCAATAAGCCTCAGAGGTATGGGGGTGGCCCTCGCCACACCGTTTAAAGAAGATTTTTCAGTAGACTTCGAAGCTCTGGAAAATCTCGTCAACTATCAGATACACAACGGAGCCAACTACCTGGTAGTGCTCGCTACCACATCCGAAGCAGTGACCCTCAGTTGCCCCGAGCGCAACGAGGTAGCTCGCTTTGTGGCAGAAAAAGTGGCAGGGCGCGTACCGCTGGTAATGGGCATGAGCAATAACTGCACAACAGAAATAGTAAACCACATCCCCGAAGTGGACTTCACAGGCTACAGCGCCATATTATCAGTCGTTCCCTATTACAACAAACCATCGCAAGAAGGAATCTACCGTCATTTCAAAGCCATAGCAGAGGCATCGCCTCTACCGGTCATCCTCTACAACGTCCCATCACGCACAGGCAAAAACATGGAAGCCGCAACCACACTGCGTCTTGCCAGAGAATTTCCCGGCAGAATTATCGGCATAAAGGAAGCCTCGGGCGATCTCGCACAGGCAGCGGAAATCATAGCTGGAAAACCTGAAGAATTCAACCTCATAAGCGGTGACGACGCCCTGACGCGTCGTCTTATTGAACTGGGAGCCATAGGAGTGATATCTGTGGTAGGGAATGCGCTCCCCCGCATGTTCAGCTCTATGGTACATCTCGCACTCGCCGATCCTGCCTCGGAGGAAGCAGCCCGTATCGACAGCGACATGCAACCCCTCGACCGCGCACTCTTCGCCGAAGGCAACCCATCGGGGCTTAAATGCCTGCTCGCGCACCTTGCGCTGGCTAAGAACGTAGTCCGCCTACCACTCGTGCCCGTAACTCCTGCCACCGACAGCGCTATCGCTCACGCACTCAATGCACTCGGTATAGCCATCCCTTCTCTTCAGAAAGAACACCATCAGACTGTTTTGTAATCACGAAATAAATTATTACCTTTGCACCGCAAAACTCGTTTTTCAAGGGGTCCGGTAGCTCAGCTGGATAGAGCAACTGCCTTCTAAGCAGTCGGTCACGCGTTCGAATCGCGTCCGGATCACATAACAATAAAATCGCTCTAAATAAGCAAATTATAACGCTTACTCAGAGCGATTTTGTATATATATCACTAAAGAAGATGAATTTTAATGACCGTGTATATAAAGACTATTATATTGCTAAATAGGTGCAAACATGTACTTACATGGCACAAATAGAGCCAAATGTTTCACCAATAATGCTGCATAATCGTGAATCCATCCTCCCCTCCGAATACTTGTCACAACCATACATCTGGAATTTACGAGTAAGGTTTGGACGGTTGAAGCAGGCAGTTAAAGATTTCTACAAATAACTTTTTATATTCATCCGAACAGTCGCTTGTTCCGGAAGCATAAAATAATAAAGAGAATAAAAAAACGGAGCGTCTCAGCGACGATCCGTCCTTAAGGGATAATGAAGTATTTTATTTACTTTGCTCTAATTACTACTTTGTAAACTATGAGTATTTTTTCGTTGGTATAGATATTAGGTAACTTTAACTTTAACTCATTTAAATTTCCATCATGTATTCTAAAGAGTATCTTTTCGAATACAGTGCAAAGATAGAGCATAGTTTTTACACAAGTGTTACAACTATTATACAATTTAAACTCATTTTACTTATTAACTTACTTTAACACGAGAAGTCCCGTTTTATTCTCTTCTTTTCATCTTAAAATTGTAAAAGAGTAGACAAAACAGAGGCATTCTTAAAAAAAGTTTCCGTAAATTTGCATTGAACATCCATGATGTCAAGGTGGAGGGAATAGAACCTTCACGCCATGCACTGAAAAAATATAATAACCACCTGCATATGAACAAAAAATCAATGTTGCTGCTGGCAGCCACCGGAGTAATAATGCTCACCGGATGCAGCAAGAAGATCAAAGGCTTCGAGGCTGACTATTTCACAGTAAATCCCAATCCGCTCGAAGTGGTTGGCGACCGGGTTCCAGCCACTGTCACAGCCCGCGTCCCGGCAAAATTCTTTGTAAAAAATGCCCAGGTCACAGTTACCCCATATCTGGTATTTGACGGCAAGGAAGTCGCGTCGCAACCATACTCTTTCCAGGGAGAAAAAGTGCGCGGCAACAATCCCGTTGTCAGCTACAACAACGGAGGCAGCGTCACAATACCGGTAACATACGAGTATCAGCCCGAGATGATGACTAGTCAGCTCGAACTCGCCTTCAATGTCACGCAGGGAAGCAAACAGTATTCACTCCCCCGCGTGAAAGTTGCAAACGGCGTAGTTGCAACAGCTGCTCTGGCTGATGCCTCAACAGTTACCCCCGCTCTCGCGCAGGATAAATTCCAGAGAATCATCAACGAAAAATATAATGCCGATATCCACTTCCTTATCAACCAGGCAAACATACGCGACGGTCAGCTGAAAACTACCGAAATGCTTACCCTGCAACAGCAGATCAAGGAAGCCAACGGCGACCAGAAGCGTGAAATTGAAGAAATAAACATTTCATCGTATGCATCTCCGGAAGGCTCGCTCGACATCAATACCCGTCTGGCAGAAAACCGTGAGAAAAGCACGACTACCTATATGCGCAGTCAGCTCAAGAAGGACAATATCACCGAATTCGGTGAACTCACCGCCAACTTCACTCCCGAGGACTGGGAAGGCTTCCAGAAACTGGTAGCCGCCAGCAACATTCAGGACAAAGAACTGATCCTAAGCGTACTTTCAATGTACAAAGATCCTGAACAGCGTGAGAAAGAGATCCGCAATCTCTCATCGATATTCGACCAGCTCGCCGAGCAAATACTTCCCCGCCTCCGTAAATCGCGTATTACCGCATCAATCAACGTTATCGGCAAGAGCGACGACGAAATCATGCAGGTTCTCGCATCCAACCCCAAAGGTCTGTCAGCCGACGAGATTCTTTATGCAGCTACTCTTGTCGACACAAACGGCGACAAGATGAAAATATACAATACCGCAGCGGAAATATATCCTAACGACTACCGTACATACAACGACCTCGGTCTGACACAGTATGTGGCCGGCGATTACGACGCTGCCCAGGCCAACTTCGCAAAGGCAACCCGCATGGCACCCGATGCTCCTGAACCCCAGATGAATCTTGGTCTTATCTCACTTCTCAACAAGGACTATCGCCAGGCTAACCAGAAGTTCGGAGCGGCAGCTGGTATAGGTGAACTCAACGACGCGCTCGGTACATATTATCTGATGACCGGAGATGCCACAGCTGCCGTAAAGGCTTTCGGAAATGCCAAAACCAACAACGCCGCTCTTGCACAGATCCTTTCAAAGGACTACAGCAAAGCTAAAACAACTCTGGCAGGTATCCCCGCTCCAAATGCAATGACCTATTACCTGACAGCCATTCTGGGCGCGCGCACAAACAACGACTCGATGGTGAACAACAACCTCCGTCAGGCAGTCAAACTTGACCGCTCCCTCGCTGCCAGAGCTGCAAAAGATCTTGAGTTCCAGAACTTCAACATCTCAGCTATCCTATAAATGATATAGCCAGATACAACAACACGGCAGCGGAACGCAACAGAAAAATGCTACATCCGCTGCCGTGTTCCATATACACATTACTCTATGAGCAGCCTCCACAGACACCCGACAGAAGGAAGCCGGGACAGATCAAGACGACCATTTCCAGACATCGCCATACACCGCATAGGAGTGATTGCCGCCGTGATAATCATACTCTTGATTACCTGGATAATATCATCAGTCCAAGCTAACTCCGAAAACGGAGCAGAAAGAATGGCGCTTCCCAATGCCACCGACCTCGAAGCTGTAGCCACAAACGCAGACATGCCAGAATATCTTATAAGATATCAAGGATTTACAGTATCGTTCAACCAGAAAACACATCAACCGAACTGGGTAGCATGGGAACTGCTCGGAACTGAAACAGACGGCAAAAACGCACGCGACAAATCAGGAGGATTTGCCCCAGACCCCAACGTCCCAGGATGCGCCAGACCAACCGACTACACCAGAAGCGGCTACGACCGCGGACACATGGCTCCTGCCGGCGACATGAAATGGAGCGAATCCACAATGAATCAGTCATTCCTTATGACTAATATCTGTCCGCAAGTAGGTGAGCTTAACCGCGGCGCATGGAAAAAACTTGAAGAGAAGTGCCGTCAGAAAGCCGTGGCAGACAGCGCAGTAATAATTGTTTGCGGACCATATTTCACTCCCGGCAAAAAACACCGTACTATCGGGGAAACAGCCGTGCAGGTCCCAGATGGATTCTTCAAAGTCATTCTTTCTCCCTACTCATCTCCACCCACCGCAATAGGCTTCATAATGCCTAACAGAAACATTACCGGCGGTATGCAACCACACGCTGTCAGTGTTGATGAAGTGGAAAAACTAACAGGACACGATTTCTTCGCCGCACTCCCCGACGACATTGAAAACGAACTGGAAGCCACCTGCGATTTCAACCGATGGAGCCGCATCCGCACAAGAAAACATTAACCCTCACCTATAACTCTTCATTATCTCTGGATTTGGATACAATTTGTGCCATATCAACACCTCCTGGCATAGGGGGAATAGCCGTGATCCGCATCAGCGGACCACAATCACTCGAAATTGCCGACAAAATTTGGAAAGGGAAACGACTTACTCAAGCCGCAAGCCATACCGCACATCTGGGCACTCTCATTGACCCGGAAATACCCACAGAAACGCTTGACCAAGCTCTCGCTACCATATTCCGCGCACCGGCATCGTTCACAGGCGACGACGTAGTTGAACTTGCCGTCCACGGATCTACATACATCCAATCAGAACTCATCAACCTCCTTATCAGACAAGGATGTCGCCTCGCCGAACCCGGCGAATTCACCCGACGCGCTTTCGCAGCAGGAAAAATGGACCTTACCGAGGCTGAAGGGGTAGCAGATGTGATCGCTGCCACATCGCGCGCATCCCACAGAGTGGCAATGTCGCAGATGCGCGGAAAATTCTCATACAAACTCAATGAACTTCGCGAACAACTCATCGAACTCGGAGCACTACTTGAACTCGAGCTCGACTTCTCGGAAGAAGAAGTTGAATTCGCCGACCGTAACCATCTGCGTGAACTTGCCCAGACAACACTCGACACCGTACATCAACTCGCCGACTCATTTGCAGCCGGTGATGCTATCCGCCGTGGCATACCAGTATCGATTGTCGGATTCCCCAACGTCGGAAAATCATCACTACTCAACCTACTGCTCGGTGATAACCGAGCCATCGTCAGCGATATTCCAGGAACAACACGCGACACCATAGAAGATACCGCCGTAATCAATGGTCACACCTACCGATTCATCGACACCGCAGGTCTGCGTCATACCACTGACAAAATTGAAAACCTTGGGATTGACCGAGCATGGAAAAAAATTCAACAGGCAACCTTGATAATATGGGTCGTCACACCCGGTTGCCCGATAGAAGACCTTGACACCTTCTACACTCAACTTCGCGAAACAATGTCGCCGGACGCGAAAATCCTCATCCTCATCAATAAGACAGATCTCTATTCCCCACTTGAAGTCGAAACACTGTCGAGACACCTCCGAACCCTCTCCGACTCCCCTATAATCCCCCTCTCACTCCTTCGCGACACCCCTCCGACACCCCTCCGACCTCTACGCGACACCCATTTGAACCTTCTACGAACATTACACGACACCATCGCGGCCCTTACGTCACCCGCAACCACCCCTAACGCCATAATCATAACCAACTCACGCCATTACGAAGCCCTCCACAACGCAATTGCCCCACTCACACGCGTCGTAGAAGCCCTATCCCCCACTCCCTATCCCCTCCCCTCCGACCTCATCGCACAGGACATCCGTGAAGCCATCCACCACCTCTCCACCATCACCGGCTCCATCACCACCCCAGACCTCCTCACCACCATCTTCTCCAGGTTCTGCATCGGTAAGTGATTAGTAATTACTAACGGTTACCAAATCTCACATTCTATAATTAAAGCACTCACAATGAGTGCTTTTTCTTTTTGCCCGTCATTAACGAATTTATCGTTTTTGACCGTTTTTGCGTCATTTTTCGTACCGCCCTCGTACCGCGGAGAAATTTGAAGAATTCTCACTGAGCAAGGTATTACATGAGTGCAACACCATGCAACACAGTGAAACGCAATGAAACAATTTAGGAGAAACAAAAAGAGAAATAGAATGAAAAGTTTAATTCAAATCCAAAAGAAATGTGAGTGGTGCGGCTCTATTTTCATAGCGCAGAAATGCTCCACCAGATTTTGCTGCAAGCGTTGTGCCGAACATGCTTATAAAGACCGTTTGCGGAAACAACGAGTGGCGAAATATCAATCAGAGAATAGTCAAAACGAACAACCGAGCGCTTTAGAAAAAGTCACAGAAAAAGAATTCCTTCGAGTTTCAGATGCAGCATCACTTCTTGGTGTAGATAGAGTAACCATTTATAGGTATCTATGGGATGAATTATTGCCATGCCGAAAACTTAGAGGTAAAACACTGATTAGGCGAAGTGATATTGAAAAACTATTTGATACGGCTGCTCCCTATGTGAAGCGTCACAAACGAGAAGCAACACCGATAACGGAGTTTTACACCACAGCTGAGGTTGAAGAAAAGTTTGGCGTGAGTACCTCATGGGTGTTCAAGGTTGGTAAAGAAGAAAACATCCCGAAAACTATCAATAGAGGTAAAACCATGTGGAGTAAAAAACACTTTGATGCGTATTTCGCCGGGAAAGC
>CAZDWY010000006.1:0-78584 GCA_964509345.1 uncultured Alistipes sp. | reverse complement strand
ATATAGGTTACACGTACTTACAAAGATTTTATCCTACTTTTTTACAATTAGGCCTCTTTTCCCAAATTCATTTTGCGTGCTATATTAGACAACAAGCGGTCCTGCAATTCTCTGAATTGCAGGACCGCTTGTTGTCTTTCATCAGACTTGGGTGGAGATGGGGAGATTCGAACTCCCGTCCAAACGCGGAACTAATGAGCTTTCTACATGCTTAGTCAAGATTTGATTTTCGTGACGCCGCAGGCTCAAGACTACCAACGTCGTCCTTATTCGCATAAAATTTCGGAAACTTTGCGCGACTCTCAGCTTCCTATTTCCGATTTACCTGCATCGCCGTATCGGTGAGTCTCGGAACAACGACAACCGGGCGATGTCTTGTCTCTGCAACTGTTGCGGAGATTAAGCGTGATCTACTGTACTTCGATCAGGCTGCAAGAGCGTAATTATTTTCGCCATTTAAACTTGCGATGTCTCAGATTAAAGAGCGTAGGCATCATTGCTCTGCATGCTTACACACCACTTCTACGCGCTGTCAAAACCGGTCATCCCCATAATTACAGCTAAAAAGCAGATATGTATTACAAAGTTAATACTCCTCCAGGTATTATGCAACCCTAGAGGAGTATTTTAACTATAATTAGCGTCGGCTTGGCGGTGCCTATATATCAGTAATACTATGATTTTTTAGTTTCTGAATTAAGTTGTTCTGCAAATTTGTCAGGAAACTTAAGTTTTACTGGTGGACGTGAATATGCATATAAAACGAATGCCACTCCCATCAATATAAATGGGATCGAGAGTAACTGTCCCATATTTAGTACCATTCCAACTTCAAATTCTTCCTGCGGATTCTTTACAAATTCAATGAGGAAGCGACTTGTGAATAGCACTATAAAGAAAATGCCAAAAATAAGTCCTGGGCGCTCTTCAGCATTTTGCTTCCAATACATCCACATTAGGAGAGCAAAAAGGGCAAGATAGCAGGCTGCCTCGTATAATTGTGTGGGATGTGACGGGAGCGAGTATATCGGTTGCGCACCATTAATCCAACCATGTATATTTGTTATAAAACGGAAACCCCATGGCAGGTCTGTAGGATGACCGTATATCTCATGATTCATGAGATTGCCGATTCGTATGAGCGCTCCAACCAATGCGATTGGTATTACGAGGCGATCAAATGTCCAAAATGGGCTTCTTTTGGTAACAAATATTGAAAAGAGTATAACTGCAATCATAATTCCGATTGTCCCTCCGTGGCTTGCGAGACCACCTTCCCATGTGTATAGAATTTCAACTGGGTGCGCAGAGTAATAATCCCATGCATAGAAGAAAACATGTCCAAGCCGGGCTCCAACGATTGTGGCCACTACCACATATACAAGTAGTGTTCCTAACCATTTTTCGGGAGCTCCTTCATGTCGGAAAATACGTGCCATGATCAAGTATCCGAGGTAAAAACCTATGACGAACATGAGACCATACCAACGGATAGTCAGTGGCTGTCCGATCAAAATTGGATTTGCATTCCAAGTAATAAAGCTAAGCATTAGTGTTGGATAAAGTTATTGTAGGCAAAACAATAAATATTTTTCAATTATATCCTGTAATATCACTCTATTTACAAGTTTTGCCTGTAACTATAGCTTCTGTGTCACGAGCAATCATGAGTTCCTCGTCTGTTGGTACTACTACGACTTTTACTTGTGAATCAGTAGTGGAGATAACAGTTTCGGTCCCACGTGTAGTGTCGTTAAGTTGCTGGTTTAGTTTAACACCCATGAATTCCAGAGGAGCACATACTTCAGCTCTAAGCGCTGTCTGATTTTCACCAACACCGCCGGTAAACACGATAATATCGACACCACCCATTTCTGCTGCATATGCTCCGATATATTTAATTATACGTTGTATATACATATCAAGTCCCAGACGTGCTCTTTCGTCACCATCTTTATCTGCTTGCTCAATTTCGCGCATGTCAGATGATAACCCACTGATTCCAAGCATCCCACTTTCCTTGTTGATTATTTTCTGAAGCTCATCTACGGTCATATTGTGCTTTTTCATGATATAGGTGAGAGCTCCCGGATCAACATCACCGACACGTGTTCCCATCATAAGACCTTCTGTCGGTGTAAGTCCCATAGATGTATCTATACTTTTACCATCAAGAATAGCTGTTATAGATCCACCATTTCCGATATGGCATGTTATAATTTTCTTAGTCGTTATATCTACATTCAGAATTTCGCAAACTCTGGCGGAAACGTATCTATGACTGGTGCCATGGAAGCCATATCGACGGACGCCATCTTCTTTATAGAAGCGATACGGGAGAGCATACATAAATGATTTTGGCGGCATGGTCTGGTGAAAAGCTGTGTCGAAAACACCTACCTGTCGGATACCCGGCAGGATCTCTTCTACAGCTTCAATACCAGTAACGTTAGCCGGATTATGAAGTGGGGCCAGATCGTAACATGCTTTTACTTGATCAATTACATCCTCTGTGAGCAGAACACTCTTACTGAATTTTTCAGCTCCGTGAACTACACGGTGTCCTACAGCATCAATTTCGTTATACGATTTGATGCATCCTAACTCTGGATCAGTGAGAATATCAAGAACCGCTTTAACTGCGCCTTTATGATCTACAAGACCAAGTTCCTTGATAGCTTTGCTTCCATCTGCAAGTTTATATTTTAGGAATCCGTCGTTTAATCCTATTTTTTCAACACCACCTTCTGCAAGAACTTTCTCATCGGTGGTATTAATAAGTTTGTATTTAACAGAACTGCTACCGCAGTTAAGTACGAGTATTTTCATTGATATTAATTTTTAAATTTAAACTAATCGCCAATATATAATTAATGAATAGCTTGATTGGCGGTCATTATTATAGTCTTATATATATCATCTGCGACACAGCCACGTGAGAGATCGCTAACAGGAGCCGCGAGTCCCTGAAGAAGGGGACCAACAGCCTTTGCTCCGGCAATACGCTGAACAAGTTTATAAGCAATATTTCCGACCTCAAGAGATGGGAAAATTAGGACGTTAGCATGACCCGCCACATGGCTTTCAGGGGCTTTTAGAGAGGCTACTACCGGCACTATTGCGGCATCAGTCTGGAGTTCGCCATCAATAGGTATTTCCGGTGCCATCTTCTGGGCTATATGAGTTGCTTCGATAACTTTATCGACACGTTCATGATGCGCACTTCCTTTGGTTGAAAAGGAAAGAAGGGCAACGCGTGGATCGATCCCTGCGACATCCTTTGCTGTATTTGCCGAGCAGACTGCTATTTCTGCAAGTTGCTCGGCATCAGGGTCTGGAACGACAGCACAATCCGCAAAAACCATGAGCCCGTCAGTACCATATTCCGATCCTTCAGGAAGTAACATAATGAAAGCACCGGAAACAGTTGTAATTCCTGGCGCAGTCTTTATGACTTGGAAAGCCGCGCGCAGAACATCGCCGGTAGTGTGAATGGCGCCGGAAACCAATCCGTCTGCATCATCAGCTTTAACCATAAGGCATCCGAAATATAATTCATCTGCAGTATATTTACGTGCTTCTTCCATGGTAACACCTTTTTTCTTGCGCAATTCGAAGAAAAGTGGTGCATAGCGGTCTATGCTACTCTTATCTTTGGGGTCAATTATGGTGGCTCCGCAAATATTTTTCAAATCAAGCTCTTTTGCTTTGGCTTCTACTTCCGCCCGGTTACCGAGCAAAATGATATCGGCCAGTTCGTCGGCAATAATTCTGTCGGCGGCAATAAGGTTCCTTTCTTCTGTACCCTCGGGGAGCACGATGCGGCGGCGATTAGCTTTCGCACGAAGTGTCAGACGTTTAAAAAGTTCCATTTTGTGATCAGGTTTAGATCGTTTAACAGTTGATCATGGAGAGGGGGGAAGCTGATGCAAAATTAACAAAAAGTTTTGACGAAAAGCGTTATCTTTGCAGAAAAGATTTTGCATAATATGCCATTCATTCCAAGTACTGCCTCTTCAAAAATAATAGAATTACTTGCTCCTGCTAAAAATATATCGACGGCAGTCACTGCGATAAATAGTGGAGCTGATGCTGTATATATGGGCGCATCTGATTTCGGAGCACGTAAAATGGCTTCAAATTCGATTGAAGATATTCAAAAAGTTGTCGAATTTGCCCATATATTTGGTGCTCGAGTATATGTAACTGTTAATACGATAATTTATGAAGAAGAACTTAAAACGGTAGAAAAGTTAGTATGGGATTTATGGAGAATCGGAGTTGATGCTTTGATTGTGCAAGATATGGGATTGTTGGAGATGGATCTTCCTCCCATAGCATTACATGCGTCAACACAGTGCGATATACGCACTCCTGAGAAAGCTCGTTTTTTGGAAGAATGTGGTTTTTCACAGCTGGTATTACCCCGTGAGCTCTCGTTAATGGAGATAAGAGAGTTCAGGGCTCTGACGAATGTGCCTTTGGAAGCATTTGTTCATGGTGCGTTATGTGTTAGTTATAGCGGGGACTGTCAGGCAAGTTATGTGTTGACTGGCAGAAGTGCCAATAGGGGAGAATGTGCTCAGATATGTCGGTATATATTTGATCTTGAGAATGAAAAAGGGGAGAAAATAATTTCGGGAAGACATTTTCTTTCTCTAAAAGATATGAATCGTCTGGATTATCTGGAAGATATGCTTGATGCTGGAATAACTTCATTTAAGATAGAAGGACGACTGAAAGATGAGGGTTATGTGAAAAATGTTGTCGCGGCTTATTCACAAGTTTTAGACTCAATTGTGCTAAGATCGCATGGACAGTATGTTCGACGGGCGAGAGGTCATGCATTAGTAGGATTTGATCCAGATGTTACTAAGAGTTTCAATCGAGACTTTACATCATATTTTTTGAAAAATACGCAACCGAATAAATATGAACTGTCTTCATCACGTACACCAAAATGGATAGGGGAGCCGATTGCAACTGTCGAACGCTGTATAAATAATCGTAGTGCAAAGATTCGTCAAACAAAACCTTTGAATAATGGAGACGGTCTTGGATATTTTAATGTTAAAGGTGAATTCTGTGGATTTAGACTTAATCGGATTGAGGGGAATATTATCCATTCTGCTACTGCTATTGAGGTAGAGCGTGGGATGACACTTTATCGAAACTCTAATAAAGAATGGAACGAGACGATGGAGAAATCGAAAGCGAAGCGTCTAATCGAGATAGATATGACACTCAGGATATGCGGCAATATTTTAGTAGTGGAAGTTGTAGATAGCGATGGCATTGGCGTGAGTTGTTCACGCGATTTACCCCAACTTCAAATGGCGAAAACTCCGCAGGAAGAAGGTCGACGAAGGACTCTTGCAAAGTTGGGAGAAACAATTTTCAAACTCAGACATTTTGTTGACGAAACTGGAACTATATTTATTCCAATGTCTGTTTTAGCTGATTTGCGAAGAGAAGTACTATCTGCATTGGAACATGCATATTTAATGCGAATGCCATTGGATCTAAGAAGATCCTCAAAGATTAATGGATTAAGAAGTTGTTATAAACCACAGTTGACAAGGCATGATAATATCGCTAATTCATATGCAAAAAGATTCTATGAAAAGAAAACATCAGGAGCAGTTTGTGCGGAAGCTTTAGAAGTCAGTCGAAAAGGTCTTGACTCTGATTATCGCATTATGCAAACACGATACTGCCTTAGGCGTGAATTGGGAGCATGTCTTAAATCGGATAAGGGACGGATGTTACCAGATAAACTGTACCTATCATCAGGAAAGTCTCGTTTTCTTCTTGAGTTTGATTGCTCTACCTGTAAGATGAATGTTTTGTTAGAAAGAAAATAAACGTTTATATTAATATGTCTATCCACGCGATTGTAAAGTAATTATTTGTGCATGGATGAGTTTGAAACTATTGCATATAATACGTTTAACAGCGCTGCTCTTTTCTCCAGAGATACTTTCGCTTTATTTTACCCTCACTAAAAGAACGTTGTCTATTATACTGAAGTTGTTGAAAAAAATGATATCAAAATATAGACAACTAATAAATCCAATAGTCGGATCGGTATATTTATGGAGAGTATATAGAACGATAAATTCAGAGATAAGAAAAACCTCGGCACTTATATGAATGCCGAGGTAATTATGAATAGTATATATGATATATCGGTAGTTTTATTTGACCACAATTTTTAAGTATGTTCGGTCGTAGCTGGCTATATATACACCACTACCAAATCTATCTATTGATAACTCAAAAGATGTCGGAACAGATTTGTAAAGTATCCGTCCTTGAATATCGGTTATGACGAGTGGTTTTGCAGAAGAGCACTCTCCGTATATTCTCAGTATATTACCATCTAGTGCTATTGACGGATTTGAGGAAAATGTATCATCAACAGAGGTAATAATTGGCGCTGGCGCTATACGAAGGGCAGCAATTCCACTACCAGGAGTACATACATATATATCACTAATGGGATCATTATTGTTCTCTGATCTTGCTAATGGGGAAGTTGTATTTTCTATAGTTATCGGACGTGATATCACCAACTGACGGTAGGTACTTGTCTCAATCTTATCCGGGTAATTGAATGGTTTCTGTGGGAATACCACATAATTTGTTGATAGAGCAGAAAACCGCGATGGATCGGTCCATTCAGTGATAGCAAACTGAGATCCATTTTCCTGATCCATACATAAAGGATATATCGCCATCAGATGGCTACCATGTTTGAAAGTATAAAACATTTTTGCTATATCACCTTGTGATTCAGGGATTCCAGGCATAGTTTCAAAGTCAGCTTTTTCTGAGAATTCGAATTGTCCGTCTATGCGTTTCATTAAAATTGGAGCTCCTGTTGAATTATTATCGTAATCGGAGCGAATATTAATTACTGCTAAATCTTCTCTGCCAGCAATTACATGCATTTCAGGCCTGCGCACACACGAGGGAAGTGATTCAATAGTAGACATTGCGACCCGTTGATATGGAACGGTATTAATTGAAGCAGAGAGCTCTCCTGCCTCTGAAGTCGTTACGGATGCCGTTACATATATATAATTTTCATTGGGTTGATCGGTTGTTCTGCATGGTAGAAATGCGACAGAATAGTTTCCTGATGCTATATCACCTGTGACGCGGTCTGCTCTTATTAAGGCACAAACATCTTTACCGCTTGAATTGTAACAATCGGAGGAAAGTTCGGCGGTCTCACATGTTACAGCTTGCCATGTAAGAAGTTCTCCTTCATCAGAAAGAGGTATTAGCGTAACATTTGGCGATCCCTTGTGGATGTTACTATCATGGGCATTGAGCGACACCAGAAGAAGATTCCCATAACTGTCGTTTGTGATCGAGAAGTTCACATATGCCGAGGGTGAATATACTGCACTACTTCCGGTACCCGAACGGTGTAACATTCTATATTTTTCGGGACATTCTATTATCCATGGAGTCAGTTCTGTTCCATTCTCAGTGTTGAAACGTCTAATAAATATATGCGATTGATCTTCACCAGTTTCCAATGGGTCGTAATGCCGAACACATAAGTATAACGTGTTTCCGGACACGGCCATTGTGCAGCCGTCTTGATATCCGTCTTCGTTTTTTAGATCAGTTTCCCATAAAGATGTGAATGTGACAGCTTTATCGTCTCCCTTCAATTTAAATTTCATTTGTAATGAAAGATCTGTACGGGGTATTCCGATTGTAGCTTCACTATACATTGATGGCGTAGAGAGAAAAATAAGACCTGTCATCGCAATTATAGGTCTGATAACTGTAGTTGATAATGAGTGCATATCGATCTTTTATTAGACAGGCATGCTGTCCATTAATATAAGTCAGTCACAGAAATATAAAAAATTTCTTCGACAAAGATAATAAATATTTGATAAAGCAAATCGCTTAAGCTCGTTTTTTTTAAAATTCGCTCGAGAAATGGAATTCAATTTTGGGAAAGTCATTGCGTGCCATCTGTAACACATAATTAGAGTCTGCCATAAAGACATCACGACCTTGTGTATCTATTGCCATGAACTGATGTTTTCTTCGTTTAAATGCTTCCAGTGCTTCAGGATCTTTACTTTCTATCCAACAGGCTTTATATAACGAGAGTGGTTCCCAACGGCATTGCGCGCCATACTCATGTAAAAGTCGATATTGAATCACTTCAAACTGCAATTGACCGACTGTACCTACTATTTTCCTTCCATTAAATTGATTTATAAATAATTGAGCAACGCCTTCATCCATAAGTTGCTTCAATCCTTTGTCCAGTTGTTTAGTTTTCATCGGATCGGTATTCTCGATATATTTGAACATTTCCGGAGAGAATGAGGGCAACCCTTTGAAGTGTAATGTTTCACCTGACGTGAGTGTATCTCCTATTTTGAAGTTACCAGTGTCCGGTATACCGACTATATCCCCTGGGTATGCTTCATCGACAATGCTTTTCTTTTGAGCCATAAATGCTGTTGGTGCAGCGAAACGCATCATCTTTCCGGAACGTATATGCTTGTAGTTAACGTTACGTTCAAATTTTCCAGAACAAATTTTAACAAAAGCAATGCAAGAGCGGTGATTCGCATCCATATTTGCATGAATTTTAAATACGAACCCTGAGAATGTATCTTCGGATGGAATTACAAGCCGTTCTTCTGTCATGATAGGTTTCGGAGATGGCGCAATTTTAACAAAACAATCAAGAAGTTCCTTAACGCCGAACGTATTGAGTGCTGAACCGAAGAAAACGGGTGCAAGCTTACCTTCAAGATATGGCTTGACATCGAATTCTGGGTATACTCCCTCTATTAATTCAAGATCTTCGCGAAGTTTTGAAGCATCTTTTTCTCCAACTATTTTATCAATCAGTGGATCGTTTATGTCGTTAATTTCCACTCGCTCTGTGACTTTCTGTTTATCTGGCTGAAATAGATCGAGTGTATTTTCGTATATATTATATACACCTTTGAACCGTTCTCCTATATTGATCGGCCAAGATAGTGGACGAACGGCAATCTTAAGCTCTGTCTCAAGTTCATCAAGAATGTCAAAAGGATCGCGTCCTTCACGATCAAGTTTATTAACGAATATAATCACAGGAGTATTACGCATGCGACAAACTTCCATGAGTTTTCTTGTTTGCATCTCGACACCTTTGGCCACATCAACTACAATAATAACAGAGTCGACAGCTGTAAGTGTTCGGTATGTATCTTCTGCAAAATCTTGGTGACCAGGAGTGTCAAGGATGTTGATTTTATAATCGCCATAATTGAATCCCATTACTGATGTCGCTACAGATATGCCACGCTGCTTTTCAATCTCCATCCAGTCGGATGTCGCTGTCTTCTTTATTTTATTAGATTTAACAGCACCAGCAATATGAATTGCTCCACCAAAAAGGAGAAGTTTTTCTGTTAATGTCGTTTTTCCGGCATCGGGATGGGAGATTATCGCAAAAGTGCGTCGGCGTTGTATTTCTTCGTTAAGAGTTGCCAATGTGATTAAACTGATGGTTAAAATTAATTACTTATTTATAAGAGAGTTGTGATGGATCATATTTGATGCTGATTCATCAATTTGCTCATACATATCCTCAAGCTTTCTTCCCAATGAGGAATAATAATTCCGTATGTAGTTATATATGAGCATATCATTTTTTCCTCGGCTTTGCCATTAATTTAGGTAGCGCAATTAACCACATGCGAGATTTCATTATTAAGAAAGAACACTTCAACCCGCTTGGCATCAGTCAAATCCAAGTCTTCAATATCTGTAAAGAGATTCATTGACTGGAATGCCTCTTCAAGGAGCGGTTTTAATTCATTCTCAAGTTGTTTATTAGATCCTGTAACTAAGCTCTTCATACCACTGGTTATCAAGTAAAAACATAAATAATACTGACTTCAAGAGAGTCCATGAAGTGGATAGAGTATCTATATTATGCAAAGTTAGTGAATTTTGACTTAATTACAAGGATTTTGACAATCCAGGATAGTTCCTCTCAGATGAATTTTTGTCTTCATGTTTGAATAATTTGTCTTCTTCATCAAGATGAAAATCGCGCGCGAGGACTGAAATAAAGCGAGATATCTGTCTAATTGCGTCTTTGGTTTCAGTGGTCATTTCTGTCTGCTTTAAGCGCATTAGGAGCATTCCGTAAAGCGCAGTAAAACACGTTTCTATCTCACCTACTCGTTTATCGCCAGCTTTTCCTCTGAGTTCTACTATATATGGTAAAGTTTTGTAAAATTCTGCAGTATAATCTGGAAACGATGGGTCAGAAAGAAGTGCCTGATGAAGTTGCACTAATTGATTCAGTATGTTTTTATTTATTTGTAGATGCCCATTTGTCGTGACACCTTCTCTACGCATCATATCAATTAGCGATTCATACCATTCTTCCATTTCTTTACGCTGAGGCTCCGAAAGATCGAATCTGGATATTATATTGGATTTGATTTTCTCAATATCGCAATCATTAGCTCTGATGAGATCCTCAATCTGCCACATATATAATATATACTCCGCGATATTTTCTTTTCTTTTTTGTGATGCAATTATCATAACTTTAAATTTAGTGAGAAGATTTTAGCTTATTTTATTACAAAGGTACTCAAATTTATCATACAGGGTATAGTAGGACGCAAATAAGGAAGCCATCAAAAACTCTTCCCGTACGATAGATCTGTTAATATAACAACTTTATATATTCAAGAAAGTTTAATTCATATGATTTTTATTATACACTCGATTGTAAATACTGAATATGAAGTTTCGGTGAAGTGGCTATTTAGGGCTTTAGTGAATAAAAAGACTGGTCAAATAACGATTTTGAGAATTCTTTTTGTTTTTTTCAAAAAAAGATTATTATATTTGCAGAAGTATTGATTTATCAATCTATGTAAGGTCGTATACACACGTTTTTAACCAATAAAAATACGCAACAATGAAGAATTTAGTAGAAAAAATCGTCGAAACTTTTCAGGGTTTTGAGAAAGAGGCAAAAGCTCATGTAGAGAATGGTAACAAAGCTGCTGGTACACGTGCCCGCAAGGCATCTTTGGAACTCGAGAAACTTATGAAACAGTTCCGTAAGGATTCTATCGAGGCTTCAAAATAATTTTCAATACAAATACTACTTAAAACTAGTATCACTAAATCGATTCTGACTGATGACGATTTAGTGATACTAGTTTTTTATAATATTGTGGGAATAAGTACTACATATCAGAATTACGAGGGTTATTGTTGAGATTTCTGACATCTTCTTTGACAAGGTGCGCTGTGACATCTTCACTATCAGCGTTATCAATTGCAGCTCCAGGCAAATCAGTCAAACTTTGACGCATGGATGAGGCTGCTTTGCATGCAACTTCCTTAATTTTATCCCCAACTTTAGCTGATGCTTCTTTAATACCACCATGCTGATAGCTCTTCTTAACTTCGTCAATATTTTCTTCGATGTGAATATCCTTAACACTACTCTTAATCATATCTGTGATTTTGCCGACAGAGTCTTTAACGTCGTTTTTACCAATCATATCTTTGAGTGTATCGACTGGAGATGAATTCTTTTCGCTCATAATCCTATATGTTTCTTATGTTTAATAATTATGTTCTGCTATTTAAACACATTTCCCACATTGTAGGTTCATGTACGTTGACATCATTGGCTTAATCTTATTGCAGGGGCAGCTGGCATAACTCATCAATATAGGCAAGCAATTGTTCTTTTCCTCGTTTATCAATGGAAGATGTCCTGAAAACTGGTGGAAGCTCTTCCCATTTATCAAGGAGTTCTGTACAGTATGCGGATGTTGCAGCTTTTGCCGCAGAGCTGCTCAATTTGTCGAGTTTGGTAAAAACAATACAAAATGGCACTTCATTTTCACCAAGCCATTCCATAAATTCCATATCAATTTTCTGGGGCTTATGACGTCCATCAATAAGGAGGAAAAGACATGTCATCTGAGAGCGATAGAGAATATAATTTTCTATAATGCGTTTAATCTCTTTTCTTCCTTCTTTACTACGTTGTGCATATCCATATCCGGGAAGGTCTACAAGGTACCACTCATCATTTATAAGGAAATGATTGATTAGTAATGTTTTGCCGGGTGTAGCAGATGTTTGAGCAAGGTTTTTTCTTCCCGTGAGCATATTAATAAGAGATGATTTGCCGACATTAGAGCGTCCAATAAATGCAAATTCATGACGGATATCGGATGGACATTTGTTGACATCCGTATTACTGATGACAAATCTTGCTGAATTAACTATCATAGGTACTAATCTGATGTATTTTTAACATTAAAATTCGGAATTAAAAAATTCCTGGATCGCAAATTTATGTATTAATTCAATAATTAACAAATGGATTGACGGCGATGTTCGCTGGGAGTTTGATAGTGAGTGTCTTTTTTGTAATTTTGTAATCATCTTTTTTATGAAGTATGAGAAATCCCGATCGTGAATCTGTGTTCAGGTTTAAGCATTTTTGTGTTATTAATAGGATTTCAGCAATGAAGGTCGGAACCGACGGAGTGTTGCTAGGGGCGTGGGCATTTCGTAGTGTTGCCCCCTTTATGAAGGGGAGAGCTCTTGATGTCGGCTGTGGATCCGGCGTTATTTCTTTGATGTTGGCTCAAAGATTCTCCAGTTTGGAGATAACAGGTGTTGATATAATGTCGGAAGCTATTTGGGAATCATGTTTAAATTTTGAGAACTCAATGTGGGGAGAGAGACTAAAAGCTGTTCAAACTGATTTTGTCCAATTGGAATGTGATTTCAAGAATAATCTCTTTAACCCGTTTGATTTAATCATTTCCAATCCACCATTTTTTCGCAACGGTGAATTTTCCCCTGATATTGCCAGAAAGACTGCCAGACATGAGGGCAATCTAAATTATATGTCTCTCATTAGTATAGGAGCAAAAATATTATCTACTGGCGGGAGATTGGCTCTTATTTCTACAGCAGACGCTAAAGATAAAATTATATCCGAAGGTATAGTTAATTATCTATATCCGGAAAGAGTATGTTCCGTATTTACCACTGGAATGAAAGTACCGAAAAGAGTAATGATAGAGTTTGTGAAAGATAAGAAGGATGCCAAAATGATAAATGAAAATTTAATAATTCATTCTCCCGAGGGAGGGTATACTGATAAATATATTGAGTTAGTCTCAGATTTTTACATACATTTGTAAATAATATGTATATGAATTAATCAGAGATCTGATATCAAAAATATGATTTCCTGAAATATTATGAGTAAAATTCGAATTCAACAATCCTCATCTTCGGGTATGACATTAGCTCATCCGGGTCTTGCACTTACTATTCTGTTTGCACTTTTTGCCTTCTTTTTGATATTAACTCCAGTACTCTCTGGATTCATATCAGAGTTTTGTAAAAAACAAGCTGCCGCTGTCAGACTTTCCATGATTCTTCAAGATGTCCTAATTTTCATCTTACCAGCTTTGGGAACTTCTATTCTGGTGACCCGGCTTCCTGCAAAATTACTGGCACTCGATAAATTTCCTACATTGAAAAGTATATTACTGGCTGTGGCAATATTATTGAGTTCAATTCCCGTAATGAATATTATAGTTGAGTGGAACCAATCTATTCATTTCCCGCCGGGACTATCAGAATTTGAAACCACCTGCCGACAATTGGAGGAGAGTGCACAAGCTGTAATAGATAATCTCATGACTGGAGCTTCAATTGGTGCGCTATTAGTGTCTATATTAATAATAGGTGTTATGGCGGGATTCAGTGAAGAATTATTTTTCCGAGGGGCTATGCAGCGAATTTTTATGTCAACGCATATGAACTGTCATGTGGCAGTATGGAGTGTAGCCGTAATTTTCAGTTTATTCCACTTCCAATTTTTTGGATTTATTCCTCGCATGCTACTGGGGGCTTATTTCGGTTACCTTGTTTGGTGGAGTGGTTCTTTGTGGTTGCCGATAATGATACATATATTAAATAATACGTTGGTTGTGATATTTACATGGCGAACATGTAATATTCAGAATGAAACCTTAGATGTGGAGAGGATAGGAACCGACCTTTCTTCATGTGGAAGTTGGATAATGGCTGGTGCAAGTATAATTATCACTATTTTGCTCTTTATAACCCTTCGAAAAGCCTGCAGACAACCAAAAAATTAAACGGTATTAAGTAAACATGAGTAAGGGCGCTGGATAAGATTATCCAGCGCCCTTACTCATGTGGTTTTAGTTAAATTGTTTTCTATGGAATATAAAGTTTCGACCCAAATATTTTTCCCGAACTATAGGATTTGCCGCGAGCTCTTCTGATGTTCCTTGAAATAGAATCTTTCCTTCAAACAATAGATAAGCTCTATCGGTGATACGCAGAGTTTCCTGTGCGTTGTGATCGGTTATTAATATGCCTATATTTTTACTCTTTAGTTTATATACAACTTCCTGTATATCCTCAACAGCAATTGGATCAACACCAGCGAATGGCTCATCAAGCATAATGAATTTTGGACTGATGGCTAAACATCTGGCAATTTCTGTCCGTCGGCGTTCTCCGCCAGAAAGTTGATCGCCTAAATTGTGACGAACCTTTTCCAAACGAAATTCTGCAATAAGACTTTCAAGCTTGTCTTTTTGCTCCTCTTTGGACATATCGGTCATTTCAAGGATTGACCGAATGTTATTTTCTACCGACATCTTTCTGAAAACTGATGCTTCCTGGGCAAGATATCCTATCCCGTTTTGGGCACGTTTATATACCGGAAATTTTGTTATATTTTTGTCATTAAGATATATTTGACCTTCATTGGGGGTAATTAGCCCGGTAGTCATGTAAAATGTAGTTGTTTTTCCCGCTCCATTTGGTCCAAGTAACCCTACAATTTCGCCTTGAGTTACATCGATAGAAACATGATTAACGACTGTTCGTTGACGATACTTTTTGACGAGATTCTCTGTCCGAAGTATCATTCTCTCAGGTATATCGTTATTATTAATTTGGTTGTCAGACATATATCGAGTATATTGAGCGTTTACATATCTTTGTTACAACAGAGTACTATTTTGTATTAATGTGATATTTATGACATAAACTGATTGTTTTTCCTCCGTAGTTGGCCATCAATATAGTCTGTGAGAAGACCAATAGCAACAGCATTTGTTCCACCTTGCGGAATTATCAGATCTGCAAACCTTTTACTTGGTTCAATGTATAAACAATGCATGGGTTTAAGAACACCTTCGTAACGGTCTATTACCATCTGTGGAGTACGACCGCGTTCTATGCAATCACGGGCAATGACCCGGATGAGACGATCGTCCGCATCCGCATCAACAAAGCACTTCACATCCATCATTTGCCTAAGTACTGGATCTGTCAAAACGAGAATGCCTTCGACTATTACGACATCACATGGCTCAACACGAATTGTTTCTTTCTGACGTGTACAGGTTAAATATGAATAAGTCGGCATATCTATATGATGACCTTCTTTTAACATACTCAAATGTTCAACCAATAGCTCCCATTCAATGGCATTTGGCTCATCAAAATTTATTTTATTTCTTTCTTCTGGTGGAATGTGTGAGGAATCTTTATAATAAGAATCCTGAGGTATTACCGCAACTTCTCCGGCAGGGAAAGATGACATAATCTTATTAACAACTGTTGTCTTTCCGGAACCTGTACCTCCTGCTATACCTATAACAAGCATGATCTTATTTATTCGTTTGAAAAGGGGAGAGCGATAGCATCTCCAGCTTATGTTATCGTGCACGAATTTACAAAAAAACTCTTATATAGCAGGAAAGAATCTACTAATTTTATAATATTTGCTTGGATGAGTGAATGCAGATGTGTCGCTTTCAATAATTTGTCGGATAAAATGATTGGAAGGAATTATCTGAATAAAAGACGACTATACTTGTAATCCGCTTCTCTGTATCAGTAGATATTTTTATATCATGATGTAATGTCGTTGATGAGGATGCCTCATCTCTTATATGTTTCTCTTGAGATATAGTATCTCGCGTAATATCGTGTTTCTCAGGAGAATTATTGCGATCTCTAAGTGTCGCATCTCTCTCTGAAATATTCAGAGGATGTATATGAGTCTCTAATCTATCATCAATTTCATTATTGGTTCTAAAGTCAATAAGTGTGTTACTCATCTGATGGTCTGTGGGGTTATGTAAATGCGAGAAAGAAGGATTGGTTTTACGATTTAATGCGTCTGATAATCTGTTGTTATTGGAGTCGTTAATATAGAAAGTTGAATTTTCGTCAGAATCGTTCAAAGACATAAAATCTTTATCATCAACCTTTGGCATTCTGTCATTTTTACTATCTTCATTATCAGTAATTAAGGTTTGATTAAAATTATGGGAATAGCTTTTTTCAGTCGCTGAGATTTGCATATTTGAATGCAACATCATATTACCCTCGCCAAACATCAACCATAGTATAGATAGATCAGGATAAGCCAGATGAATTTTACTGATTAATTCATCTGATATTTTTTTATTTCTACCGTTGAGAATTTGCGACATTGTTGGTCTGGGGATACGACATGTATCTGCAAATAGGGAACTACTAATTCCTTGATTATCCATATATATTTTCAAACGACTAATTAGATCCATAATGAAAATAAAGCACTTTTATTATGTTAATTATTTGATTGCAAATGTAATTAATAGCTTTGTAAAATGCAAATTTGCAGAACTAAAATAGAATTCATTTCCGCATACAGTATGTTGCATTTGAAAATTCTATGGTTTGTATCATAAGCTTGTGTATAGAAGGGGAGTGGTATGTGCTATATGACATTTGATAAACTTGTTGTTCAATAAATCATTGTCAACATACTGGTTATTAGAAGAATAAATGGTTTAAACGTGAATATAGTCAAGCGGATAGCTGTGTGTTTAACAATGTATTGAGCAATACTTTATAATTAATCCATAACTCATATGAGTATTAATCAATTATATAATATATTAAAATGATTTAATGGTCTTTTTAGTGTTGTTTACAACTGAATATTATTTGAAGGGGTAATACTGAATGGGGACTTTTAGATATCGTCAAATTTGTTATTTTACATTGTAACGCTATTTGATTTCGAATATGCTCAATAGTTATAAGTCGCAATCTGAGTTGTTTTCATATGCGAACTGTATTTATTATCATCTGCATATGTGCGGCCTATATTCAGATCGTTCTTATTATATAAACAACACTCCTGTTATATTAGATTTCGAATTATACTTTATTAACACAGTAAGAGTGTAATGTAACTATTCAGCGAATAATATCTCCTGTCTCTTAGCGTATTACAAATTGCAAAATTCAACAAAACATACAATAATCGCTGTTTTAACGTTAAAAACGGATTTTGTTAAAATCTAATTTGCTGATAATTAATCATTAGCATTTTAAGTGTTGGCTGAATAGTTACAGTGTAATGGTAACTATTCAGCCAAAGGGTAGTTTCAGCATGTGGCTAATTAGAAGGTAAAGCAATTAGCTGATAATCATTGGATTTAGTGATGATTTTATTTGGATTTCTCAAATAAAATCGCTATCTTTGTAACTGTGAAACAGCAGGTTAATGACATTTCAGAGACATTGGCAGGCCTTCTGTCAGAGCTTCAATCGTTGAGAAGAACGGTTGACTCGCAGCACGCCGAGATATGTTCTCTTAACCGCAATGTTGACAAACTCCTGAAAGAAAACCGTGAGCTACGCAAGCGTCTGGAAAAGTATGAGAAGCCACCCAAGGACTCCGGCAACAGCAGTATTCCTCCGTCACAAGAACCAATCAAATCGGAGGTGGCGCGTCGCACCAGGTCACTGCGTCAGAAATCAGACAGACCCGTCGGTGGCCAGAAGGGACATGAGGGCACGACGCGTAGAATGGTTGCTGATCCTGATGAAATAGAGAATGTGCTTTAAGATATAGTTGGATACATAATTGCAATCAGTATAATGCACTATATCTCATCATACGTTTTCAAATGCGCTAATTGCAGATTCGATAAAGCTTTGTGCAAAACTCGATAGATAAATGGAGGCGTTATTCAATTCTCCTGAGCATATATTAACCCTTTATAGCGTCTTTATTTTACTTTATGAGTTCTCTGATATGTTATATAATGTGAGTTATGTAAAATAAACATGAGGTCGTTTAAGATTAAGTACCCTCCCCACCTCTATATGTAGAAAAAATATAGAATGGCAGATGTTAGATAACATACAATTCTTTTTTAATATTTCAAAGATAATAATTACTTTTGTTTCAAGTTACCCGCTCTATTTTTATAGAGCAAAGATTACAATATAAACCAGAAGATTATGGCAAATAAGAGATCATTAAAGAAAGCCGTTAGAAATGTGTGTGCGGATATCGCAACGGAATGCCTTATTGCAGCTCAATATATTAAGGGTGTAGAACCTGAAAAAATGGACGCGATTATACAAAAACTCGCTGAATTGCAGTCAAGTGCATTATCAAGTTTATCTTTCGGATTTGACAAAATTCCATCAGATTTTATGAATCTTAAAAAATATAAAGATGCAAAGGAAGTATATTTCAAAAAAGCTTATGCCTCATTTAAACAGAAGTTTTCCTCTCATATAAATAATATCGTAACTGAAATGAACGCAGCGTTGCCCGCGGAGGTTAAGCATGCCAATGTTGAATCATCCAAACAATAATCATTGGATAAGTCGCCCTACTACTCCCCTTTTAATTATGAGTAGTAGGAATATGGTTTAAACATTAATTTATGAACATATCTGCTGGATTATTAAGATTATTTGGATGGAAGGTTGATATAACAGTTCCTGATTATCCTAAATGCATCATTTGTGTAGCACCCCATACGTCAAATTGGGACTTTATATTGGGTGAGCTTGCAATAAGGTCTGTAGGACGAAAAGCGGGCTTCCTAATGAAATCCTCTTGGTTCTTTTTTCCTTTAGGCTACTTTTTTAGATCAATTGGAGGTATACCAGTTAACAGAGGCAATAAAAAAGGATCATTAGTTGAGGCGCTTATTGATAAATTCAATAATAATTCACGTCTGGTAATAGCCATAACTCCAGAGGGGACTAGGAAAAAGGTTACAAATTGGCACACTGGATTTCTACATATCGCATATGAGGCAAAAATTCCTATAGTATTGGGGGTAATTGATGCGCAAAATAAGCACATAATTGTTAACGATATATTTGATACCACTGGAAATGTTAGTGTAGATCTTTCGGCGATAAAGAAATATTATCGGAATTATGTCGGAATTAAACCTAATAATTTTATAGCTGATTAAATTTAATTTATAATGCCGCTATATAATCGAATAAAAATAGCCATCTTATCACTTGATATTGCTTGGTGTGATATAGAAAAGAATCTCGAGAGAGTCGAAACCTCTTTGATTGACATTGAACCTGACACAGATATTCTTGTTCTACCCGAGCTGTTTAGTACAGGATTTATTCATGATGATATAATACTGAAAGAAGTTGCAGAGAAGAATCGGTGTGCATTAGAGCATGTAAAATATTTGAGTTCAAAATATCATATTGCTATCGCCGGAAGTCTCCTAGCAAAAGAAAATGAAAATATTTTTAATCGTGGATTTTTCGTCGAGCCATCTGGTGAAGTTGCCTGTTACGACAAACGTCATCTGTTCTGTTTAAGTCCAGAAGCAGTTATGTTTTCTCAGGGTAATACCCCTCCTCCGATAATCCGTTATAGAGGATGGAATATAAGCATGGTAATTTGCTACGATCTACGGTTCCCAGTTTGGTGTCGCAATAAAGAATCTAAAACAGACATAATGATAGTGCCTGCAAATTGGCCAATGAGCAGGAGTTTTGCGTGGAAACATCTTCTAATAGCTCGGGCAATAGAAAATCAGTGTGTAGTTATCGGAGCAAATCGCTCAGGTGAAGATGAGTACGGTAAATATGACAGTTTAAGCTTCGTATATGATGCGACGGGACACATTATTGTGTCGTCAGCCATGAATAATTCAAATAATAAAATCATATATGCGACTTATACTAAAGAGGAGCTTCATAGAATACGGACAAAACTGCCTTTTGGAAAAGATGCAGATGATTTTATTATTCAGTTTTGAATAATTAATTTTGTGATAAGATCTATTACTTGAGGCAAAATCGCTCGTTCTCCATCATTATCTATGGTAAAAACAGGAATTTCAGAACAAGATTTTAAATGATCACTATCATAGGTTTGAGATTTAATGCGTGCAAATATATTATTCCGACTTGTATGATCACGACTCATTGTTCGGTTTATTCGTACTTCTAACGGAGCCCTTACATACCATATTATATCTGATATCTTGTAAATTCCTGATGAAAACGGGATCGCTGTTTCAATGAAAGCTACTGCATCATTATGTGAGTTTCCCCATCGTATGATATCTTCGCGCACTTCGGCGTGTGTGATTTGATTAAGTTTGTCAAGATGTTTCTTTGAATTGAATACAATGTTGGCAAGCACTCCCCTTCTGATGTCTCCCCAAAGTCCATTATTCTTTAAATCAACAGCTTCTGAGGAAATCTCATTGTAAATACGGGATTTTATTATGGCGCTTTGATCCATAAGGTGTCGCGCACGGGAGTCACAGTCATATATAGGATATCCAAAACCTTTTATAATTTTACTTACAACGGATTTCCCACTCCCGATTCCCCCGGCAATACATATTAACCTACCTGCCATTTTTATATAGATTATTCAATGTGCTCTATGACATATTCGACCTGTTCTGGGGACAGAGATGGATTCTTATAATATGCGGGCAAGCGTGATAATGATATATATAGTGTTTTGTCGTTACGACTTATATCATTATAATCAACCGTAGCTCTCACGGCTACGTTCTGAGCATTGTACATACTTTTCGGTATAAGATATGAAACCTCTGTTATAGATGGGAATGTAACTATCTTTTGACCGAAAGGAATGTTGACGACTTCAATGGGAACAGACTGTTTCTTTGCAACTAATGGCTCAACCGGGAAAGTAATTCTAACTGTAGAAGGTATCACGCGTGCTCCGGGAGCGGCGTCAAGCTGTGCATCCACTGATACCGTGTCCGTGAGTTCGGCAAGTACAATGGGACGTGTAGAGATGGTGTGTGTTTTATATCGGTCAGGGGAATTTGAATATACTGTAACAGAATCCACAGATATGATCGGATGACCAGCATAAGCATATTGCGGTTGCGTATGTATGTCAGAATTTACTGTTATGGCCATTTTTATACCTGGATTGGTTGTATATATCAATCTCAAGGAATCGGGTCGAATAGTGACAATTGAGGCTGCAGAACCGAATATTCCACGTACGGAAGAGTTTAACGGTGAACTTCTATAGATTAGGATGCTATCATATTGTCGTATAAAGTCATCGTATTTTAATTTTAGGTTAGGGCGGTTTCCCCACTCGAAACGCATGAGGGACGAACCTTTATCCTTTATTGTGACAGACAAAGATGGTTCATATCCAGATAATAGGGTTATGTTTTCCGGGAAATCTTCTAACTGAACCGGTATCTGATAGTCTTTCTGGATATCATCATTAAGCGCCAGAAGTAACCAGAAAACAGTTGATATTGCCAAAAATATAATAAAAGTAAGGAAGTTGCGCCCCTGATTGGTGCGCAACCCTTTCTTTGTATTGTGATATAGAGTTTCTAAATCTATCAAGGAGAAGATTGATTTAGTACGTTTACTGATTATTGAGCCTTTTTCGCCTCAACATCGGTTTGTGCATCAGCCGCATTGGGATAGATGGAGCCTTTGTCAACGCGCAGACACACTCCATCAGCAACTGTAATAAGGAAGGAATCCTGTCGTACTTCTTTTATCTTGCCATATATACCGCCGGCAGTAATTACGTTATCACCTTTTGTTAGCCCTTCTCTGAATTTTTTAATCTCTTTTTGCTTCTTCTGTTGAGGACGGATCATCATGAAATAAAATATTGCGATGAGAATCACAATCATGAAAATTCCGGAAAGGCCACCCCCAGCAGGAGTTTCAGCCTGAAGAATAATGAAATTTAGTAACATAAAATATGGTATTTTGATTATCAATAACTACGGGCGATTATTTGACTATTATCCCTTCTTCACGTAGATAGTTCGCCACGGAATAAAGGATACCGTTTATAAACTGTCCACTTCGAGGAGTACTGTAATAATTCGCAATCTCGATATATTCATTCATTGTAACAGCCATAGGGATATTGGGGAACTTTACCAATTCAGTAATTGCTGTTGTGAGAATTACTATATCCATGAACGCAATACGTTCCGGATCCCATGAATTCCCATCAATGAACTTATCAATATATTTGCGATACTGATCTTTATTTTTTATAGCATCCAAAAAAAGATCAGGACCAAAATGTGCATCTTCATCATCTTTATATATCGGTAAAAGGGCCACTTGTTTCCCATCAGCTTGCGCAAAGTGTTTTATACTTTTCAGTACAAAAGTTCCCATTATTGCCAGATCGTCATTCCAATATACGGAACGTGTTTCCAAGGCTTCGGCTAATGCGTCTGAAGGTAGTACAACACTCCTCATCAAATTACGCCACAATTCGCAATCTGCAACATAGTCGGTGTCTTCGGCACTCATATAATTCTTATAGAAGTCCGACTGTTTTATCTTATCCGTAAGCTCTTTAAGTAAAAAATAGTCTCCTTCCCATGAGAACGGATGCTTTTTCAGATATTCTTCCATATCCGGATTCGTGCGGAGTACTTCTATAAACCGATTTTCAACAAACCGCAAATTGGGATTTAGTTCATGGTCGGTCGGGCAATATTTCGATTTTGCACTCTCTATACGCTCGCGTTCCATATCGGTAATGAATACCGGAATAAGGAGAAGGGCATGGTATAGTTCATATGCTTTTTCCAAAGAATCATTAAGCGATTTTTTTGCATGAGAGAATGTATCCCTGACATCATTGTAATCTTTAAGGGTAGCAATAAGCATTTCCAGCCCTTTTTGAAAACCAATTAGTGAGAACTGTTCATCTGTACGAGCCACTTCAATAATCGCTTCGTTCTGTGCGATGACTGTATTAAGAATTACAGTCCAAAATTTTACATCCTCCTCAAGCTCGTGACGCTTTTTCTTCGCGTAATCGTTATAAACTGCCGAACGGATAATCAATCCATATATTCGCAATAAAATACTATCAAAAGCTTCAATACCAGTGTCCCCACGTGTGATGATCTGCTTTACATCTGAATCAGCCATAAGTGCCGATGCAAGTTTATTCGAAGAGAGCATATTTGATTCACCAAGGCTTTCAAGCGGATTTTTCTTAGATTTATTTATATCTACTCTATATCCGGACAGCTCAAGGATCATTAGTAGTAGATTCAGATAAACACGATATGCATATTTCGCATCGCGACTTATGCCCTCCGGAGCTGGAGCAAGATGGAATTCACTACGAGTGAGCAGATAGGAGTACAACATCTGCACGACCTTAATTCGTATTAAAATTCTGTTTATCATTTTCTAAATGTTCTAATGACTTTTTCCAGTGCAAAGTTAACAATTTGTCCTCAACTGACAATAGATTCCGTCTTGAAAAAAGCTCACACGGCGTGCAAGTCGGTTGGGATTATCAAATCAAATTATTAAGGAGGGAATGCTTTAGCTGTAATCCTATTCCTTACTGGCAAGAGGATTCCAACCTTGCGCACGCAGTTCTATTTCATTACCATCACGAGTTATCATCGCACATCCAAGCTCTGGTTTTGTAATATGCCCGATAACTTTAATTCCTTGAAGTTTTTTAATATTCTCATGCATATGAATTGGTACTGTGAAAAGTAATTCATAATCTTCTCCGCCATTCATTGCTGCGGTGACAAGATTCATATTAAGTTCTTCTGCCATAACTGCAGTCTGGTAATCAATAGGAATACGATCTTCATAGACACGACATCCGACATCTGATGCTTTGCATATATGCAGCAGCTCAGATGATAGACCATCTGATATGTCCATCATTGAAGTAGGTACAATGCCGGCCTTTTCAAGTTCTTCAATAATATCACGTCTGGCCTCAGGTTTTAACTGTCTTTCAATTAAATATTCCTTACCTTGAAATTGGGGAATAAAATCTTTTTGACCGGCAGACGCTACTTTTTCACGTTCGAGCAACTGTAACCCCATAAAAGCAGATCCAAGATCACCGGATACACATATTAGATCGGTGTCTTTTGCACCTGAACGATATACCACTCTATCTTTTGGAGCATCTCCTATGCATGTTATAGAAATAACTAGTCCAGCACGTGAAGATGTAGTATCCCCCCCCACAAGATCTACGCCATATATTTCACACGCTAATTTGATACCATTGTATAATTCCTCAATATGTTCGACAGTAAACCGTTTGCTAATTGCCAAAGAAACGGTTATCTGACGGGGATGTCCATTCATTGCATAGACATCCGAGAAATTCACTACGGCAGACTTATACCCTAAATGTTTCAAAGGGACATATGTAAGATCAAAATGTATGCCTTCAACAAGCAAGTCTGTAGATACAAGTACTTCTGATGTTTTGTAATCCATCACAGCACAATCATCCCCAACTCCTTTGATGGATGAACTATTTACAAGCTTAATATCATCAGTTAGACGTCGTATAAGCCCAAATTCACCAAGGGTAGATATTTCTGTCTGTTTCGTTTCCATAGTGAGAATATTTGATTCTATATTCAACAAACTTCTTATACGTTTTATAACCGTTCAACTAAAGTCTTAACAAGTTCTTTAGTAACAGGCTCAGCTGTAATGGCAGCCAACTGCACTTCTTCGTGCGACGGCACGTCCGTAACATCCTTCCCGCCAAGGTCTGTTATCACTGATAATCCAAAGACTTCCATTCCGCCATGTCGAGCGACAATTACTTCTGGGACAGTAGACATTCCTACTGCATCTCCACCTATAATTCTGAAATATTCATACTCGGCCGGTGTTTCGAATGTAGGACCAGATGTACCTACATATACCCCATGCATAAGTCTTATACCTTTTTCACGTCCGATTTTATCAGCTAATTCAATCAAACGGTGGCTATATGCTTCTGTCATCGGTGGAAAACGTTCTCCAAGTTCTGTGTGGTTTTTTCCACGAAGTGGATTCTCCGGGAATAAATTGATATGATCAGTTATCACCATCACATCGCCCACTTGGAATTCTTTGTTCATACCTCCCGCAGCATTTGATACAATTAATGTCTCAACTCCAAGAGCACGCATAACTCTTACAGGGAAGGTAACAGTCTTCATATCATACCCTTCGTAATAATGGAAACGCCCTTGCATCGCCATAATACGCTTACCTGCAAGGTTTCCGAAAATGAAGTTCCCACTGTGACCTTCCACTGTAGATTCCGGGAAATTCGGAATCTCGGAATAAGGTATTATGAGTTTATTATCGATCATGTCTGCGAGCGGACCAAGCCCAGTACCTAATATTATGGCAATCTTTGGCATTTCTTCCACTTTGGTCCGCAGAAAGTCTGCTGTACTATTTATCTTGTCTATCATAATGCGTCTACCGGTTTATTTAGTTCCAACATCTATTACGGGAAAAGGTTACACTGATTCGTTTTAATAATTATTATTTGATCGCATTCAACAAAGCTTTCTGTATTTCGATATCAAACGTTGTTGAATTCATCGGATCAAAATTCACTTCTATAGGTATGTAATAGATGTATTCTTTAAGTTCGGCCGGAAAATATGGATTATTGCATAATCTCACGGCATCTTTTTCTGTCGTGATTATATATTTCTTTTCTCCGTCCATATCATGAAACCTCTTTAAAATACTCTCAAGATCTTTTCTTGAGAAGTTATGATGATCAGGATATGTTTTTACTTTAATTTTTGCTTTAAATCCTTTGAGGTATCTGATTAGAGGTTTGGGATTCGCAATTCCGCACAATAGAAGCAATGCATCATTTCCCGTAACCCAAGATAGATTTATGTTTTTTGTGCATTCATCCGGGAAGAGTGGGACTAACGAGCCATAATTATAGCGAGAGAAGAATAATTTCTGATATGGGAAAAGTTTTAGGTTATTCTTAAATATTCTATATTCAAGCGGATTTAGCTGTTCCGGACATTTACTTACGATTACCATGTCTGCCCGATAAATAGCGTTTTGAGGTTCACGGAGTCGACCAAGAGGTAATAGCTTATCGTAAAATACAGGATTGTTAAATTCCGTAAGTACAATAGCAACCGTAGGTTTGACATATCTATGCTGAAATGCATCATCCAATACGATTAAATCAATTCTCGGATCAATGCGTAATATTTCATCTATTCCATGGCATCTGTCTTCACAAACAGCTACTGTTATATCCTTGCCATATTTTTGATATATCTGATAAGGTTCATCCCCTATATCGGCTGGCGTTGAGCGACGGGTCGCAAGTACAAAACCACTTGTTGAGCGCTTGTACCCCCTGCTGAGCATACCGATACGATATTTATATTTCAGAAGATTAATTATATATTCCGTATGAGGAGTTTTGCCAGTACCGCCAACACCAATATTCCCCACCACGATTATTGGCACCTTAAATTCACGCTGCTTGAGTATATGCCATTTAAACATAAGATTTCTCACTGCCACTCCAAAACCGTAAAGCTTTGAGAGTGGTAGCAATATCAGTGTTGATATAATCTTGTTCTTTGGCACGCCTAAATTGGTGTATGATCTAATCCATTAATAAAATCTCCATTCGAGCCTGAATAGGATCTAAATCCTGAATACTTTTCAAATGGTTATATGCCGGATAATATATCCCTAATTCCTCTTTCAAAGTATTTGTCTTCATCTGATTGTTAAGTTGCATAAGCATCGCAAAGAAATCTTTTTCGCCTGTTGGATATACTGCTATCTCATATTTGCCATATCCCATTTCTTTCGCGAGGTCATCTATTGCATTGGAAAGCGAGCCGAGTTCATCCACTAATCCGATTTTCAGCGCTGTCATTCCATCCCAGACACGACCTTCCGCAATTGCTTTGATAGAATCCTGTGGCATATGTCTGCCATCTGCACATCTTTTGGTAAACAGGTCATACCCACGTTCTACCATTGATTGCATTCTGCTTCTCTGGAATGTATCCATAGGTTCTACTATATTAGGGCCAGCTGCATTTAAGTTCGTCTCAACAAAATCAATATTAACTCCGAGTTTATCATTAAGTAAAGTTTTCGCGCACGGAATCATGCCGAAAATGCCGATTGATCCCGTAAGTGTCATAGGTTCCGCATATATTTTTTTTGCACCGCATGAGATATAATAACCTCCTGATGCAGCATAATCACCCATTGAAACGTACAAAGTTTTACCCTTGTCCTTGAATACTTCTAAAGCGTGCCAAATTTGTTCAGAGGCGAACGCCGAACCACCTCCTGAATTAACACGAAGAACCAAGGCATCAATATCATCATCTTCCGCCAGATCCAAAACATCCGGTACTATACGATCAGAAGCTATACCATCTTTCCCGCTTTCGGTTATATCACCGCATGCGTAATATACGGCAATTTTATTTTTACTCTTTTTTGTATTGGGTATTTCCGGCTCTGTGGCAAGATATTCCTGAATATCTATAGATTGAATCTCCAAATCCTTCTCAATACCTAATTTATCTTTAAGGTAGGCTTCAAACTCATCAATATATTTAAGACCGTCAACAAGCTTGTGGTCAACCATCTCTTCTGCAGGCATAAGTGCTCCCATATTATCTGCAATCTGATTGAGCTCTTCGATGGTTATACCACGAGATTCGCTGATTTCGGAACATATGCGATTCCATATATTATCAAGATAAACATGAGTTTGCAATCTGTTAGGTTCGCTCATATGAGTTAGAATATATGGTTCAACCGCACTTTTGAATGTGCCTACTTTTACAACCTGCATTTCAACCCCAACTTTATCAAGCAGACCTTTAAAAAAAGGGACTCCACTGGCAAGACCTCGTAAATCAATCTCCCCTACAGGATTGAGATATATTTCATTCGCGATAGAGGCAATGTAGTAATCTCCCTGGGTATACGAATTTCCGTAGGCGATTATCCATTTGCCGCTTTTAGAAAATTCACTTAATGCATTTCTTATAGCCTCACGGGTAGCTATCCCCGCAGATGATCCACAACACTTAATATATATACCCTCGATTTTTTTATCATTCGCTGCTGCAAATATAGCGTTTGTAATATCACAAAGCGACATTGGAAGGGGCTGATTGTTTAATATTGCATAGATATCCGGAGTTGCATTGTTTTCATTTATGACACCAGACAGATCAAGAGTTAGAACAGATCCTTTTTCTATAGAACGCTTAACATTTGAGTTGCCGAATGAACTTACGATTGATCCTATGGCAAATGTCATGCCTAAAACAATTATGAGCATAAATGAAACCCATATTGCAGTCAATGCGCCCAATAGGGATATAAAATAGCGCTTTAGCATTACCTTTGTATTTATTAAATCATCTGATTATCGCATCATAAAAGATGCAGTCTATTTCGCAACAAAAATAGTAATTAAATTTTGATTGCCAAAATCAGAGGTATAATAAAAAATTAACCATAGCATGTTAACATACGTTAAACGCCGTAAAGCAGTTAATTTCACTTATCTAACGACTTTATACAAATTTTATAGTGCATATTATTTCACATATTATTTGCGTTATAGGATTATTTTGTTAATTTTGCACAAATTAATATAGCACATAATATTCTAAATATTTACCATGCAGATAATCTGCAACTTAATGATTATTGAAAGTATATTACACACAAATAAACAGGTTGTTTAATTTTATGCAAAATTTTATGATTGAGAAGAGTTGTACTCTTCGGATTGCAGGTATAGTGCTAGGTTCTCTGGCATTTACCGGTTGTGTCGACCATGACTACGATCTAAGTAAGGACATGGATCTGAATGTCACTATAGGTGGCGAGTCTATTTATCTTCCAGCAAGTTCAACAGGTTATCTCACTGTTGATAATATTCTCGACTTAGGTTCCGGAAGTTCAATCCGTGCGATTTCTCAGCAGGATATAACCAACGGTGAGAATTATGGTCTTGCATTAGGCGATTATGTTCTTGTTCAGGATGCGGCAGATACACATTCGACTGTAAATATCGAACAAATTAGAATTTCAGACACCGAATTGAACTCAGAAGGTATAACAGTACCGTTTGCAGCCGGGTTATCCTATACTATGAATGCTGATTTTACGTCACATCTATCTTTGTCAGAGGATAATGTCGATCTATGTGTAAAATCTGCAGAAGAAGCCACTACCGATCTTGAACTTCTATTCAATCTCAAATATACATCTGAATTATATCGTGGCAACATTACAATCAACCGAGGATATTCTATAGACTTCAGCGATAAATGGATCGTATCAATAGAAGACTCTGAAACAGCTTCATTTGCCAGAATGGAAGGTGAACATAAACTGGTTTTTACATCTGCAGTTAAAGTCGGATATGAAACGCCCTTCTCGTTGAAAGTTAAGGTAAATCGCTTTATCCTCGGAGATGCCAAAGGTGAAGGTCTATATGAACCGGGGCATTTTCTACTTAATTCAGACATAGCATTTACAGGTGACGTATCAATTGATGATACAACCGCTGACCATCAGATCGGAGCAGTTGATATAAATGCGGACATATTTGTTACCAAAGCTCTGATTCTTGGTATTACCGGTGTTGTTGATCCAGAGATCAACATAGATAATACACAGGTGAGAATAAATGATATTCCGGATTTCCTGAGCAGTGACGATAACAATCTTGATTTATCGGATCCCCAGATTTATTTTACTGTAGAAAATCAATCACCAGTATCTGCAACCGTTACAGCCGTATTGACAGGTACCTACAGCAATGCCAAGGCACCGGTAAATATATATATAGGTGAATGGCCTGATCAAAATGGAACTGAGAAGATAACTATAAGGCCAGGCATGAATAAGATTTGCCTTTCACGTACCGGAGCAAATCATGGTAGCGGAATCGTGGAAGTAAAAGTGCCACAGCTTGGGAATCTTCTTACAACAATTCCTGATGAGATCGCTATATCGGATATTGAAATGAAAGTAGTTCAGGAACCCGTGACATTTGTTCTTTCTGCACCTGGTGAACCTGGGTATGAGTTCGATGCCAATTACGCTGCAGTAGTTCCTCTATCGTTTAGCGATAATATGAAGCTCGTTTATGAGGACAACGATCAAGGCTGGGATGAAGAATTTGAAAAATACAACTTCAATACAGTTATTATTAATCTGGATGTCAACAGCACTGTCCCTTTAATCCTTGTTCCGGATGCAGACCTTACTAAAGCTGACGGTTCTGTTTTTTCAAATGTTGATATCGATGTTGATGGAGAAGTTGCAGCAGGTTCAATTTCCACTCCTTCTACTTCACATTTAGTTCTTACCGTGCATAGTAAAGGCGATAATCTTGCTGGCTTGAATGGAGTTAGATATAAATTTACAGCCAAAGCCGGTCAGAACACGAATGGTGTGGTACTCAACAAGAACCAGAATCTCAAATTCGAGAATATTAAAATCGCGATTAAAGGAGGGGTAACAGTTGACCTCAACGACTGATCTCATATTTTTCACTCAGTATTAAAATGAAACGCATATATAAATATATTTTGGCTGTGGCTCTTGTAGGTATGCTTCAGCCCGTATCAGCTCAGGAAGCAAGCCGTTCCGGTTACTTTTTGGAGGGATATAACTTCCGCCATCAGCTTAATCCCGCTTTTGCACCTGAAAACAACTATGTAGCAATTCCTGTTTTAGGAAACTTTGGTGTAGGGATTGCAAGTAATTTCGGTGTAAATACATTCCTGTATAAGAAACCGGATGGTCAACTGACTACCTTTATGAATAATTCTGTAGGTAACGATGAATTTCTTAACAAACTTCATAAGAACAATCATCTTACTGCAAACATCAACATGACCATTCTTTCATGTGGTTTCAGAGCGTTCAACGGATATAACACCGTAAGCCTTTCAACCCGCGCGGATCTTGGAGCAAATCTCCCAAAGGATCTATTTACATTCATGAAAGTGGGTATGACTGGTCCAAGCACCTCATATAGCTTTGAGAATGTTCGACTTCGTGCAAATGCATATGCAGAATTAGCTTTGGGACATCAGCGAAAAATAACAAATGAGTTATCTGCCGGTGCAAAAGTAAAATTCCTTTTTGGTATTGGAAATATTGATGCGCGAATAAAAAAGATGGATGTTCATATGAGCGATAACCTTTGGTCCGTACAAGCTCAAGGGGAGATGAATATGGCAGCCGGTTCAGGTCTTGAAGTTCCCACTAACAAAGAAAGCGGAAAAGATCTTGACAAACCCGATATGTATAACCAGATCGACTATGACGGTATCAAGTACAATAATTTCGGACTGGCAGGCTTCGGTCTTGGTTTTGATCTCGGCGCTACATACGACATGCACCAGTTTGTTGATGGACTGACACTTTCTGCAGCTCTAACCGATATCGGATTCATCTCATGGAACAATAACCATAAGGCAGTGTCTCCCGATACCAGGTGGAGCTTCGAGGGATTCAAAAATGTCGCGCTCGACTCTGATCAGCCTGATTATGATCAGAACAAATTAGATGAGCAACTTGACGACATGTTTGATGATCTGAAGGATTGCGCGAACTTTGAACGCGCCTCAGACAGTGGCTCTTCGCGTACTACAGCTCTTGCTACCACTCTTGCCATAGGCGCGGAATATCGCATGCCATTCTATAAAGGTCTTACTGGAGGTTTTCTATTCTCTCAGAGAATGGGAGGGTGTTTTTCGTGGACTGAAGGACGTTTCTATGCGAATGTAAAACCGATTGATTGGTTTGATTGCTCAATTAACTACGGAGCAGGCACATTCGGTTCTTCTTTCGGCTGGCTTATAAACTTCCATCCTAAAGGATTTACCTTCTTTGTCGGATCCGATCATCAGTTCTTCAAACTTACTCCTCAAGTTATTCCTGTCGGTAAGGCGAATGCGAACCTTACTCTCGGTATGAGTGTTAATTTCGGAGCTAAGACAAAGCGTTAATAAAAAACACTTGCATAAAAAAACGGATGAACTCCACAATAAATGAGTTCATCCGTTTTTTTATCAAGTACACTGAGATTCAATCCCACAACATATCAGATATAGCATATCTCGGACGATGTTTTACCTCAATAAAAATTTTACCGATGTACTCTCCAACAATGCCGATAGACATAAGAATCATACTACCCAAGGCCCATATTGAAAGCATTATAGATGTCCATCCAGCAATTATATGATCGCTGAAAAAATATGAGACAAAGACATATACACCAACAATCAAATCAATAAGTAAAAGAATTAGCCCGGTAATGAATATCCAGCGCATAGGACGTGCAGAAAAGGAGGTTATCCCATCAATAGAAAAACTTAGCATTTTTGCCAAAGGATACTTGGACTCCCCTGCTACACGCTCGTCGCGCGCGTAAGTCACGATGTCGGTGTTCAATCCTATTTGCGGAATAATTCCACGCAGGAATAAATTGGATTCTTCATATTGCGATAGCAACTGCAACGCTTTGTTACTCAATAGGCGATAATCAGCATGATCATATACCGTCTCTAACCCCATGGCATTTTGAAAAGAATAAAAAGCATGCGCAGTGTTACGTTTGAACCATGAGTCCTTTTCTCGAGATGATCTTACTCCATATACAATATCTTTACCATCGTTGAATTTTTTTATCATCTCGATTATAGCTTCCGGATCATCTTGTAAGTCCGCATCAATAGACACTGCAGCATCACAGTTATTCATTACTGTCATAAGACCTGCGAGTAGAACATTTTGATGACCTCGGTTATGGGCGAGAGATATTCCTTTTACACGACTGTCAACAAGATGCAGCTCTTCAATAACATTCCAAGTATTATCATTGCTCCCATCATTACATAGCAATATATAGCTCTCCTGCGATGCCATTTTGAGATTTGCAAGTCTATTTAGTATATCTAATATTTTGGGGACAGAGATTGGTAAAGCCTCACTTTCGTTGTAACATGGTACTACTATTGCAATAATATTATTCTCAGGAATCATGCTATCTAAAGAATGGGGAAAATAAATCGGATAATAAAAAACACACAGATACAATGCAGACTTAAAGTAGGTCTACTACGCATCTGTGTATTTCTGATATTGTGTTATATTATTAATTCTCGATCAATAGCTACGGGCAAAAATCACTCTTTGTTTAGAGGGTTTTCCAGTAACCATACATACTCCAGGAGTTTTATCTCCATCAAGAGGAATGCAGCGGATCGTAGCCTTTGTCTCAGCTTTGATTTTCTCTTCGGTTTCCGGTGTCCCGTCCCAATGACAAAGCAAAAAACCGCCCTTTTCTATCTCCTCTTTAAATTCATCATATGAGTTTACTTCACGGGTCATTTCCTCACGATGGCGAAGAGCTTTCTGATAAATATTGGTTTGAATATCCTCCAGAAGATCTTTTACAAATTTTGCAATACCTTCCAGCGGTTCAACCTGTTTTTCAAGAGTATCACGACGCATAAGTTCAACGGTTCCATTCTCGATATCTCGCGCACCAATAGCAAGACGTACCGGAACGCCTTTTAATTCATAATCTGCAAACTTAAAGCCTGGACGACGGTTTTCCGCATCATCATATTTTACGCTAACGCCAAGCTCTCGCAATTCTTTAACGATAGGCTCAACATGTTTACTGATTTCAGCGAGTTGCTCGGAATTTTTATATATCGGAATAATAACACACTGTATAGGAGCGAGATGAGGCGGCAACACCAATCCATTATCGTCGGAATGTGACATAATCAATGCGCCCATGAGACGAGTGGAAACTCCCCATGAGGTAGCCCATACAAGTTCAGGTTTATTCTCCTTATTTATAAAAGTCACATCAAAAGCCTTTGCAAAGTTCTGACCAAGGAAGTGGCTGGTACCAGACTGAAGAGCCTTCCCATCCTGCATCATTGCTTCTATAGTATATGTCTCAAGTGCGCCTGCAAAACGTTCATTCGCAGATTTTACACCTCTAATAACAGGTACCGCCATAAAGTTATGTGCAAAATCATTATATACATTGAGCATCCTCATTGCCTCTTCCTCTGCCTCCTCGCGGGTAGCATGCGCTGTATGCCCCTCCTGCCAAAGGAACTCTGCTGTACGGAGAAATAAACGTGTTCTCATTTCCCAACGCATTACATTTGCCCACTGGTTTATCAGAATTGGAAGATCACGGTATGAATTAATCCAATTTCTATATGTATTCCAGATTATAGTTTCTGATGTCGGACGGATGATAAGTTCCTCCTCAAGTTTTGCCTCTGGATCAACGACCACACCGCTCCCATCTGGATTATTCATGAGACGATGATGCGTGACTACTGCGCATTCTTTAGCAAATCCTTCGACATGTTCAGCCTCTTTACTGAGAAACGACTTTGGTATTAAAAGAGGGAAATATGCATTCTGATGACCTGTTTCTTTAAACATGCGATCAAGTTCCTGTTGCATTTTTTCCCATATGGCATAGCCATAAGGCTTGATAACCATACATCCTCGCACAGCCGATCGCTCAGCAAGATCTGCTTTTATAACCAGATCATCATACCACTGTGAGTAGTTATCGCTACGTTTGGTTAAATCTTTTAATTCTTTTGCCATTGCAAATATTGTGTAATTTTATTTCAATCTTATGCTATCTACTAATCCATTATAGAATGTAGTGACCGATATACGGATAATTGTAGTGCAAAAATACAAAATATTTTCCTCACTCCAATCATAATTTCTTATTCTTGGCGTCTACAATAAGCATTGGCCCGGGAACTATAAATATCTCCAATCGTCGGTTTGCTCTTCGCCCCTCACGCGAGGTATTGCGGATACCATCTAACGGATTACTATCAGCCATTGGATATCCCTGCAACATATCCGTCTGAGCAGCATGCTCATCAAAATAATCATATAGAGCTACAATTCTTTTTTCCGTGAGAGAATAGAGATAATCATTTGAGCCGGTATCGTCGGAATGCATGGCAAGTATCACCTTGAAACGCCCGTGTGACCGGAAATACGGCAAAAAAGGCTTTAACTCATCGATTGCCGTAGGAATCAGTGATGTATCGTTTGGCGCAAACAATTTATCGGCAGGAATCGTCGCGATAACAACCTCACCTTGACGCGTGGTCTCAACTTTATAACCAAGTTTTTGTAAAGCCTGAGCCTCACGCCTCATATAGTCTTTTACATATGTAGCATATTTATTGGGTACATCCGGCAGTAAAAGGGTTTCATCAAGTGTTAGCTCAGAAAGATCTACCATCTGTTCACTGGAACCATCTTTGCTTTGAGCATATATAGTCCCAGTAGCGAATATGAGATATATCCACGCTATTGTAAATATTCGTTTTAGAAAGTCGTTGTTATAAAACATGAAGGTGATAGATATTATCTGTAGTGAGTGATATAACCGGATTATATTATAGAGTCTTCATACTCCATTTCAGACTTTACCATCAGCTCGACATCCGCTTCATCAACACATGCATTTTTATCCTTCTTCAGCATCCGTTTTACATAGTCAACAACTTCCTGCTCTATATCATCTGGATCATCATCTGGGTCTGACTCTATATCCAATAGCCCATTTTCTTCATAGAAGTCCCATATCATATCAATAATATTAAGCACTTCGTCAGGTTCGTAGGATGAGCGTCCAGCCTCAATCAGTTTATTATTAATGGCTTCTACAGCCTTGAGTTCATCAAATTCCATGTTACTATATAATAATGTATTGCATTAACTATAATTCAAGTAAGGCTTCAGGAACAGTCATGCTGATGCATCGGATATCAGGATTGATATCATCGATAAACTCATCTGCTATCGGTATGAGACACGTACTTCCACCTTTCTTTTCTATAACAAATAGACAATTGGCTGTAGTATCATCAATGGCAACTATATTACCTAGCTTTTCACCATTTGCCTTCACAGAATATCCAATCAAATCTGTCGCATACATACCTTCTTTGGGATCAGATACTGCAAAAGATAATTCTGATTGAAGTGCGAAAACACTATGCCCGCATAATTGCATGGCTGCAGTCTCGTTTGTAACGCCATCAATTGATATCAGATCTGTCTCATGACTTTTTGTTCTTATCCCCACGGGATAGAACGGCACATTTATCCCATCAATATTAAGTATTATACATGACAGTTCAGAAACATCAACATCTTTTGTAAGCAACATCACAATCTCACCGTTGATACCATGAGGTCTCAACAATTTACCGATTTCATTAAGCTCGTTATCATGAATCATAGCTGAATGAGCCTATTGTTAACTGCCATTAAATAATCTGGTTCTTTTTCTTCTTCTTTTTGCCAGTTGCTTGCTGTACGACTTCTTTGAATTCATGAAGGCGAATGTCGCTGTTTTCAAGCCTTATAGCTCCATGCGATAGTTCCAGGAGATCCTTGAATATTTTTGTGTCATCTACTCCATCGGCATTCACCGCAAGCATTTGTTTTTTCATATGGTTTGCAAGAAGAAGAATTGCCCCATTACGTTCATCACCGTCTTCCATCGAGGCGACAGTATCAACAAGCTGCTGAGTGAGGCGACCATAGTGGCGATGACGCAGTGGTGTCTGAACATACTCAACTCTTTGGGGCAAAGTCTTCAAATCAGCTTCTTCAATAACATCACAAGGAAAATCTATATCAAGTCTGAACCCCGACATAATTGCAAGGTGATCCCATAGTTTATGTTCATTTTCTGGAGCTCGTAATTCCGGAAATAGATTTCCCATAGAGCGGATGATAGAATAAGCACATTCTGTTCGCTCCATACGATCCTCAATCGTCAGACAATGGTCTACCATACGCTGAATATTACGCCCATATTCCGGAAGAGCCAGTTGCGTAAGACGTGTATTATATATTAGCATTTAAATTGACTTATGGGGTTACAATCGTAAAAACGCGGTGCACGCCCAGTCGGTTCAGGGAGCGCACCGCGTTGTATATCGTTTTTACATGTTCATGCCACCGTCAACTTGAATAACTTGACCGGTAACATAACTTGACATATCTGAAGCAAGAAAAGTTGCCACATTGGCGATGTCTTCGACCTTTCCACCACGACGTAGAGGGATTTTCTGACACCATTCTGCCCTTACTGCATCAGGAAGAGCCGCAGTCATCGCGGTCTCTATAAAGCCGGGAGCAATAGCATTGGCACGTATTCCGCGACTGCCGACCTCCTGAGCGACACTCTTAGCTAAAGCAATAAGCCCCGCTTTGGAAGCAGCATAATTACTCTGACCAGCATTTCCATGTACACCGACAACTGACGCCATATTAATTATAGATCCGCTACGCTGACGAAGCATTATTGGTAGTACAGCGTGAATAAAATTGAATGCGCTTTTAAGATTCACTGCAATAACTGCGTCCCACTGAGCCTCGGTCATTCTCATCATTAGACCATCCTTGGTGATACCTGCATTATTTACCAAGATATCAATGCTGCCGAAATCTTTATGAATTTCTTTTACAACTTCTTCAGTCTGAGCAAAATCAGCGGCATTAGAGGCATACCCTTTGACTTTTACACCCAGAGAAGCAATTTCTTCTTCCGTCTTTTTCCCGTTTTCGTCAATCACAAGATCTGTGAATGCAATATTCGCTCCCTCTTTTGCAAAACGAAGAGCTATTTCCTTGCCGATACCGCGGGCAGCCCCGGTAACAATTGCTGTTTTTCCTTCAAGTAGTTTCATGATTGAAAATATGTTAGTCTATAGTTGTTTATTAATCGCATGTCTCCCCGCCACAGTCGATCTGGATTTTATTGCAGTTATTATAAATGCTGTAATACGGTCATATGCCGTTTCACCGGTATACCCCAAAATCTCAAGATTATCTTTAGCAAGAGGATTATCCAGAGAATGAAGAAGCAAAATTATCACGGGTGCCAGACGATTAGCCTGCTCAAAATCAAATTCACCGCTTTCAATTCCCTCTCTAAGAACATTCTGCAATATATCCAGTTCCTTTTCAGCTGCGAGCCTTTTTGTTTTTCCAGATCGGTTTCCGTCTAGGAAATGAATCAATGATAATGGATCAGAAAGTTTGTGGGATCTTGACGTAAGCATCGCTCCAAGGCGCGCTCTAAGTATCCCTTCCAATTTATTGGTAGCACATATCGCACTGTTTTGAATCTGACGTTCTTGCGCTACAAGCTGCTCGCTTTCGCGTTCAATAACAGCCTGGTGTATTTCGCGTTTATTCTTGAAATACGTATACAATGTTCGTCTTCCCTTTTCTGACGCATTTGCAATATCAAGCATTGTGGTGTGTTCAACACCATTGCGCGCGAATAGTTGTCGCGCGACTTCAATTAATCGTTCACGGGTTTTACTAACCATGCTCTGATATGTGCAACAAATTTTCGGTCCACTTTGAGATATCTTTTCTACGGCATATCTCATTTATCCTGCAAATTTAGCAATTTTTTGGGAAAATGCATTCTACGATTTCTAAAACCCATAAAAAAACATGAAAACTAATGGTTGAATTGCTCTTAACTCCCAAGGATTTGTTAACTTCGCATTAAATTAGGTTGCAATGCGACTGGTGTATAGTACATAATAATTCAATTTATGTTGAGTCATCTTACTAAAATATATTCTTATCATCGTTATTTGTCGTTTCTTACACTTTTGATAGTGTTTATTCTTGTTTCCAATAACTCTTATGCGCAATCTAAGCATACCTCTGCAATACATTTACCTAAGAATCGTTCTGCAAATATTGGCATAGTTGTCCGTGATTTAACTACCGGAGAGGACATCATAAGTGAAAATGCTGATAAAATGATGACTCCGGCCAGCATAATGAAATGTGTTACGGCTGCTTCAGTACTCTTATCCGATAAAGAAAATGATCGTTTTACTACTGAAACATTTATAACAGGTGATATCACCAATGATACAATTCTCATAGGCGATATTTTGATACGTGGAGCTGGAGATCCTACCCTGGAAAGCAAGCGCTTCCCCGAATATTTTGGATTCATGGATTCAATTGTTTCAAATGTAAAACGAAGGGGTATTAAGAGGATTGCAGGATGTATTGAAATTGATTCTATCGGCTTTATAGAACAAGGTCCGTGTCCGATGTGGGAACCTGACGATCTTAAATGGTACTACGGCGCTGGATTATTCCCACTGAACTATAAGGAAAACTCACTCCCGGGAGACTGTGCTATGCGTGATCCGGCAATTCATTTCATCAGGGATCTTAAGAATAAACTTAATTCGGAAGGAATCACTGTTGAAGAAACTGAAGTGGGATTCGGAGAAATAATACTAACCCCATTATACTCTCACCGCTCCCCTTCTTTTGCTGAAATAATGCGTGCAATGATTGAAGTCAGCAACAACTTGTATGCAGAAAGCATGCTGAGAATGCTTGAACCTGAAAACTCACTCGCGGCAGCTCTTGAGACTGAGCAACATTTCCTCCAACAAATCGGTCTTGATTGTAACCAAATAGAGGCTTATGATGGGAGCGGGCTCACAAGAAGTAATCTTTTGACACCACGTTTCATGGCAGATCTCCTTCTTACTATGTATGCAAGTGAGAAAAGTAACACATTCGTTAGTCTGTTTCCTCGAGTTGGTGAAGAGGGTACTGTAAAAAAAGTACTACAGGATACTCCCCTTTCAGGTAAATTCGTCCTAAAGAGCGGGAGCATGCGCGGAGTTCTATGCTATGCCGGTTATAAGATTGATGATGAAGAAACTCCTACTCATGTTATTGTTGTAATGGCAAACGGATTCACCTGCAGTAGTCAAACTGTACGGCAAGCTATATGCAATTTTCTTCTTAAGCAGTTTAGCTGACATTATTTCAAACAAACGATATTAAGTAAAATTTCATTCTTAGCAAATATATATAATGCGTAATCAAGAATATCTTAATGAGATGCTGCATTTAACAGCAGATATCGCAGAAGAGCTGCTCACTTTAAAAGATACTGGCAATGAACTCAGTGATGGAACCACAGAGAAAATCGCCCGGTTGGCAGAGTTAGCGATCAGTTATCGTACTCTCTCAGCCGTCACTTCTTCAGAAACCACTGCAGTACTTTCTGATAATAAACAGATTATAGATAAAGAATCACCTCTTGAAAGTGATGGAGTGCCCCAATTTGATTTTGCATCATATCCTGAACCAGAGGCGGCGGTCGAAATTGAAGACATAGAAAGGCGTTCTATTGAAGGGACAGAAAATATGGTAATTGGACTTGAGCCGATATCTGAGCAATCAGATTATCCGGATAAGGTTGAAACATGTCATGAGGAACATATTAAAACATCTGATAAAGAATCTGCAGCCTACGATAATTCACATCCAAAGATTTTAGACTCTATAGAAATCGAGGTTATCCAAGATGCTTACACTACGAAAAAAAATCATGCGACGGCTCCATCTCGTAAGCCACATTTCTCTGCAAGAGAGTTTCGAAATGCCTTTACCCTCAATGATGTATTCCTATTTCAGCGAGCACTATTCCATGGATCATCTATCGAATTCAAACAAGCTCTTGAAGAAATCTCTGCTCTATCGGATCTCAGAGAACTTGAAGAATATCTGGTATCTGCTCACGGTATAGATCTTACAACACAGGAAGCTGAAGATTTTATAAAAATAGTAACTGCTTTCTTCTAATTCTCGACTAAGAACAATCCGTCTAAGACAAATACGCCCGTTTATGACAGGAAAACTTTTTGTAGTACCTACACCTATAGGGAACCTTGCGGATATGGCACCCCGATCCATCGAAATCCTAAAGAATTGCAACCTGATTCTGGCAGAAGATACTCGTACAAGTAGTGTAGTTACCCGTCATTTTGGAATCACTACACCAATGCTTTCACATCATAAATTCAACGAGCATACAACTACAGCACCATTGATTGCAAGGATAAAAGCTGGTGAAACTATCGCGTTGATTTCAGACGCAGGAACACCGGCAATATCTGATCCCGGATTTTATCTTGTTCGGGAATGCAGACGTGAAGATATAGAAGTAGAAACAATCCCAGGACCGACAGCTTTTGTACCGGCACTTGTAAACTCGGGTCTACCGTGCGACAGATTCTCATTCGAAGGTTTTTTACCAGTAAAAAAAGGAAGAAACACTCGTTTAAAAGAATTATCCATAGAACAACGAACCATGATATTTTATGAATCACCCTTAAGACTATTGAAAACTCTTGAGGAATTTAAAGAATATATGGGGGGTGATAGAGAGGCTTCTGTTTCGCGTGAAATCTCAAAAATCCACAATACGACACATAATGGAACACTATCGCAACTTGTTGATTACTTTGCCGAGAACCAACCACGAGGAGAGATTGTTATAGTGTTGGCCGGGAAGCGTGATGATCGTTCAGTTCCAAAGATTCACCGCAATAAATATAAGGATTGTGAAACAGTATAAACCGAAATGACATTTTGTATTTAATGGTCTTTCATCGGGTTTTAATCATTTATTAACTAATCGATTATGAAGAAATTTATTTTATATGCGGCTGCAGGGATACTTACACTTGCATCATGTCACCGTAAAGATTCAGATTCAGCTACTTTCCACGTTGATTCAGCATCCGACTCTCTAAGAATAGCTCTTGCAAACCAAGACAGTCTACTCGTTCTTATGAACGATGTAGCTGAAGGTATGGCACAAATCAAACAGATGGAAAATATTCTATCTGCTACGAATGATATGTCCGTCGAATCTCAAGACAAAAGAAAGCAACTGCGGAACGATATTCTTATAATTCAACAGGCACTTCAAATGCGTCGCAATCGCTTGGATGAATTAGAGCTCCAGCTTCAGAAAAGTAACGGTGAAAACTCTACACTCCGGAAATCTATTCAGAATCTCAAACAGCAAATTGCCGATCAAGAGAATACAATTGAATCTCTTCATTCGGAACTTGCTACTGCAAATGCTAATATACAAAAACTTACAGCAAATGTAGACTCGCTAAATGCAGAAGTGGCCAATGTTACTGCAGCAAAAGATATAGTTGAGCAAGAAGCAGCCACACTTACCTCTGAACTTAATACCTGTTATTATGCACTTGGGAGTAAGAAAGAACTTAAAGAACATAAACTAATTGAAACGGGCTTTTTACGTAAAACCAAAATAATGCCTCAGGATTTTGAGGAAGAATATTTTACGCGAGCCGACAAACGTACACTCCTTAATATCGATTTACATTCTAAAAAAGCAAATGTACTGACAAATCAACCTAAAGATTCATATGAAATTGTTGATACTCCAAATGGTGGTAAAATGCTTAAGATTCTTGCTCCAGCCAGATTTTGGAATACATCAAATTTCCTCATCATAGAGATTGATTAAATAGTAATTAATACTGAAACAACAATACCTGGTTTACAGAGTTGTATGACTTTGAAACCGGGTGTTGTTTTTTGACATACATCCTCAACGAATATTGAGTCCACAAATTCATATATAATAAAATATTACAATACCGCAAGATAGACAAGCATGTTTCAAATATCTATATTTTTTAGTAACTTTGCAAGTCACAAACAATGTTGATCGGATGGCTCCGATCGATGCGTGGAATTATATAAGAATCGCCATATGGGAATCTTTAAAAAACTTTTCTCAAGAGAAGAAAAGAAAACGCTTGACAACGGTCTGGAGCGTACTAAGAAAGGGTTCTTCGATAAAATCACTCGAGCTGTTGCTGGTAAATCGAAGATTGATGATGATGTTCTTGATAACCTCGAGGAAGTTTTCATTACATCAGATGTTGGCGTTGAGACCACATTAAAGATAATTGACCGTATTCAGAAACGTGTCGCACGCAATAAATATGTAGGCTCATCTGAATTGAATTCACTCCTTTGTGAAGAAATTTGTGAACTTCTTGCAGAAAATAATAACGAGAGTTCTGAAGAAGATTTTACTATTCCAAATTGCTCACACCCATATGTTATAATGGTCGTAGGAGTAAATGGAGTTGGGAAAACTACGACAATTGGTAAACTCGCAGCCCGTTTTAAATCGGCTGGAAACACTGTTATACTTGGAGCCGCCGATACGTTCCGTGCTGCGGCTGTTGAACAACTCGACGTATGGGGTGAGCGTGCCGGGGTACCTGTTATAAAACAGAAACTTGGGAGCGATCCTGCAGCGGTTGCCTTTGATACATTGCAGTCAGCAAAAGCAAATGGAATTGATGTGGCTATTATAGATACAGCAGGTCGTCTTCATAATAAGAAGGGGCTAATGGATGAATTGACAAAAATACGTAATGTAATGAAAAAAGTTGTCCCCGATGCTCCTCATGAAGTTATTCTTGTTCTTGATGGTTCTACTGGACAGAACGCGTTTGAACAGGCCAAACAATTCGTTGCTGCGACCAATGTCAATGAACTTGCAATAACCAAACTTGACGGAACTGCAAAAGGAGGAGTTGTAATTGGAATTTCCGATCAATTCAAAATCCCGGTTAAATATATTGGATTGGGTGAAGGGATCAACGATCTTCAGGTTTTTCACAAAGAAGAATTTGTGAAATCGCTGTTTGAAGAAATTGGAAATTGATTACGTTATAAATTCATATCGTTTAATTCTGATAAAATCTTAAAAATTGGCAACTGTCAATGTTATAACTCTTGGATGTTCTAAAAATCTTATAGACTCAGAAAGAGTACTTAAAATGCTTTCTGATGCAGGATTTGATACTTACCATGAGTCTGATGCGCCGTCTGATATTGTAGTGATCAATACATGTGGTTTTATAGGAGATGCTAAAGAAGAGTCTGTCAACACGATTCTCGATTATATTGATGCAAAGAATCGTGGGATTGTAAGTGAAGTATACATAATGGGATGTCTTTCTGAACGCTATCGTAACGAGCTTACCCAAGAAATACCAGAACTTGACGGCTTATATGGAAAATTTGACTGGACATCATTAATTGAACGACTTTCCAAACGGCATATAACAACCTCACCTATTGACCGAACCGTAACCACTCCAAACCATCACGCATACTTAAAAATATCTGAAGGGTGTAACCGACATTGCGCCTTCTGTGCTATACCTATTATTACAGGACATTATAAATCTCGTCCCATTGAAGATATTGTGCAGGAAGTTAGCATGCTTGTTACTCAGGGCGTTAAAGAATTCAATATTATAGCTCAGGATTTATCCGGCTACGGGCTTGATTTATATAAACGACAGATGCTTCCCGAACTTGTTGAACGTCTGTCTGATATCAATGGCGTTAAATGGCTGCGACTTCATTATGCATATCCCGCACAATTCCCCTATGATATTTTAAGGGTTATGCGTGAACGTAATAATGTCTGTTCATACCTCGATATCGCACTTCAGCACATATCCGACAACATGCTTACTGCGATGCGACGACACATTTCGGCAGATGAGACACGAAATCTATTGACAAAAATACGGAAGGAAGTCCCCGGAATTCACATTAGGACAACCCTTATGGTTGGTTTCCCGGGTGAAACAGAAGCAGATTTCAATGCTCTGATGGAATTCGTCCGTGAGCAACGTTTCGAGCGGATGGGCGCATTCGCATATTGTGAGGAAGAAGGGACCTTTGCTGCAAATAATTACACTGATAATATACCTCCTGAAGTCAAACAACAACGTCTTGATGCTCTGATGAAATTACAGGAAGAAATATCCTTAGATTTACAGGAAGAGAAGATTGGAAAGACATTGGAAGTTATCATTGATAGAGAAGAGGATGATTATTATATAGGTCGCACCCAGTGGGATTCACCTGAAGTTGACCCCGAAGTACTTGTAAGAAAAAACAAGTCTTTAGTAATAGGTGAATTTTATCCAGTACGAATTACTGAAGCTCTACCGTTTGAACTAATCGGTGAGGTAGCCGAGTAATCTATTATGGGAATACTTACATATGATACAATAGAGCAGATTAATCTTGCAATCACTGAAAGACGTACGTTTTCAGTAGTAATACTTCCGACCTCCTCAACTATTCTTTGGTTTGAAGCAAATAAATGTAAGATAATTTCTCGAAATGGAGAGGTTGTTTTCTCCGATTCCATATCCTTCGATATTTCACCATGGCTTCAACCATTTGCAAAACGCTGGAAACTCACCAACGCCACGCCTGCTTTTGAGAAAATGCAGCCCTATAAACAGTCGATGACACGTCACGATTATATCAAGGCTGTATCCGATATTATAGAAATTTGCAAACAACGTAATGGGAAAACAGTCTTTTCCAGAACGATATGTGGAGAAATCCCTAATGAGGATAATAGGTATAATTGGGGTGAGACTGCGGATAAGTTCTTCACACCTTTCGTCAATACTCTAAGGTACATACTCTACTCTCCGCAAACAGGCGGATGGATGGGAGCCACACCTGAACTTCTTATTGAATTTAACAAAATTACTGGCCAGTTTCATACTGTCGCTTTTGCTGGTACCAGAAAAAAAAGCAGTACTAATGCATCCGAATGGGACAAGAAGAATATCAGGGAAAATCGGTTTGTGTCAACATACATAGTAAATGCTTTGCAAAAAATTGGTATCCAAACTACAGTTTCGCCATCACGTAATGTAACATACGGAAATATAGAGCACTTATGCGCTGATATAAGTGGAACAGCTGCCCCGCATCATTTGAGCGCAATTATTGACGCCATAAATCCAACCCCAGCTCTGTGTGGCTTCCCAAAAGAGGATGCATTGGCGGATCTTGCTATATATGAGCCCCATAAACGTTACCTATACGGTGGTTTTATAGCGATTGATACAGTTGACAGATATATGGCCTTTGTAAATCTCCGATGCATTCACTTTGATCAAGATACATATTGTATATATGGTGGTGGCGGTATTGTTGGAGACTCTGTGCCAGAGAGGGAATACGATGAGACTGTTGCAAAAACAAATTCTCTTGTAGAGTTGTTATCACTCCAAAAGATCACATTAAGCTGATATAGGATCTCGCATTAATGCTCTGCCTGTAAATGGATACGAATCTGAAAAATATTACGGTAAATAACAGTAATCGATCAATAGTTATGAGTAAGGAAAGTACGCGACCATATAAGATTGGGATTGCATTGAGTGGCGGAGGTGCAAGAGGCTTCGCTCATGCTGGTGCCTTGAAAGCTCTTGAAGAAGCAGGATATAAACCCGATGTAATTGCTGGTGTCTCGGCCGGGTCAGTTGCCGGCGTACTTTATGCAGCAGGTTTGCCACCGGAAGAGATTCTTACACTTTTCTCGAAATTGAAATTTACCGACTTCTGCACATTTAATATCAAGAATGGAGAAGGCATCTTTTCCTTGAATAAATTTAAAAAATTTATTGAAAGATCTACAGGAGTCAATCGGATTGAAGATTTGAAAATACCTATGTATATTGGGGCGACTGATCTTGACAAAGGTATACCCGCACAATTTAATTCAGGTCCCATAGGGGAACGCGTAGTGGCATCTTGCAGCATTCCAATCGTGTTCAATCCGGTCAAGATCGATGGGGTGCATTATGTCGATGGAGGTGTATTGAGGAATCTTCCAGCTTGGATCATTCGTGATAAATGCGAAAAACTTATAGGGGTGAACTGCTCTCCGCTAAATGGTTTTAGATACAAGAAATCATTTTTTGAGATTGCAATGCGCACCTATAATCTTATGGCCAAGTCAAATCAATTTGATGACATGCAAATGTGTGATCACGTGATAATTACTCCTGAACTTGCCGGTTATCAAGTATTCAATCTGAAAGATATTAATAAAGTGTTCCTGAGTGGATATGCTGCGGCTCACAGGGCGATTAAGGACTGGAAAGACTGAAATAACATGACTCATACAAAAACTGACAAAATACAGAACGACAAGATTAAGTTCGATATATCCAAGCCGGTAATATATCAGATGTTACCTCGTCTATTCGCCAATATAAACGAGAATTGCATTTCCAACGGAGATATATCCGCGAATGGTTGTGGAAAAATGAACTCAATCACAGACTCCGTCCTCAATGAGATACGTGATCTCGGAGCAACACATGTCTGGTATACTGGTGTAATAGAGCATGCACAAGCAACTGATTATTCCGATTATGGTATCACTCCTGATACCCCTGAAATAGTTAAAGGTAAAGCAGGCTCACCATATGCAATTAAAGACTACTTTGACATTGATCCCGATATAGCTGAATCTGTTCCGGATCGAATGAAGGAATGGGAGAAACTAATTTCCAGAACACATAAGGCGGGGTTGAAAGTCGTTATGGATTTTGTTCCTAATCATGTTGCACGCTGTTATCATAGCGATGTTGCACCAAAGGGAGTTGAAGATTTTGGAAAATCAGATGATGTTACAAAATTCTTCTCTCCGACAAACGACTTTTATTATATTCCTCGTCAACTCTTTCAACCAGGATTTGATATAGGAGATTATCAGGAATTTCCAGCAAAAGCTTCCGGAAACGACTGTTTCAATGCATTTCCTGGAAAAAATGACTGGTATGAGACAGTAAAACTAAATTACGGAATTGATTATGGAGATGGATCACGCCATTTCGATCCTCTCCCTCCCGTATGGTTGAAAATGCTAAGTGTCATACGCTACTGGGCAGCAAAAGGAATTGATGCATTCAGATGCGATATGGTATTCATGGTTCCTATAGAATTCTGGGAGTGGGCAATTCCCTTAGTTAAAGCAGACTTTCCTAAAGTACAATTTATTGCAGAGATATATGATGTAAACCAATATCGTGAATTTCTATACAGAGGGCACTTCGACTATCTATATGATAAAGTAAATCTGTACGACACCCTGCGTGCTATTCAATGTTATCATCATTCGGCAGCTAAAATTACCGATTGTTGGCAACGGATTGACGGTATTGGTGGTCGAATGCTAAATTTTCTTGAAAATCATGATGAACAACGTTTCGCATCTGTAGAATACGCCGGTGACGCAACGAAAGTACTCCCCTCTCTTGTTGTAAGTTCTATGATTTCTACAGCTCCTTTTATGCTCTATGCCGGTCAAGAATTTGGAGAAAAAGGTGAAGATGCGGAGGGATTCAGTGGGAAAGACGGGCGCACTACTATTTTTGATTATTGGAGCATTCCGACAATACGGAGATGGCAGAAAGGACTTCTTTCCCCTTCAGAAGCTTCACTCAGAAGTATATACAAAAAAATATTGAATTTACTGAATAAAGAAAAAGCCATATCCAAAGGTTCGTTTTTCGATCTTATGTATGTAAACTTCGCAAATCCCGACTTTTCTCCTCATAACAATTATGCTTTTCTCCGGCATTATGGCGATACCACTTTACTGATTGCAGTGAATTTTTCAGATACAGCCCGTGATTTAAAAATAAATATACCCGATCATGCCATTGATCATTTATGTATCCGCGAGGGGAAACGAATGGCTACTGAGCTAATCAGTGGCAAAAGAGAGACGAAAAACCTGTCGTCATCAGTCCCCTTCACCACAAAAATCGCTCCGTGGGGAGCCGTTATTTGGAAAATGAAATAACATTCTACTGAGAAAGTGTCTGGTGCAGAACGAAAAAACATTTCTGCACTTTTTTTTTAACCTTATAATATGTAGTTTCCGGAATTATACCTAATTTTGCAGTAGAAATTCATCTATACTCCGTTTATGAATCCCATGTTACCACCCATCAAGGTCTTTGCAGGAACAAGAAGCCGTTATATGGCTGAAGAAATCTGCAAGGAACTTGGCATTGAACTCGGTCAAATGAATATTCAATATTTTGCCGATGGCGAATTTGAAGTATCATTTGAAGAGTCTATTCGAGGATGTGAAGTTTACCTCGTACAGTCCACATTTCCCAACAGCGATAATCTTATGGAGCTACTTCTCATGATTGATGCGGCAAAACGAGCTTCAGCAAAGTCTGTTATCGCTGTGATCCCATACTTCGGATGGGCACGTCAGGATAGAAAGGATAAACCACGTGTATCGATCGCGGCTAAGCTGGTTTCTGACCTTCTCGTAACAGCAGGTGCCGATCGTGTCATTACAATGGACCTGCACGCGGATCAGATTCAAGGATTCTTTAACATTCCTGTTGATCATCTCTACGCATCGTCGGTATTTATCCCCTACATCCAGTCGCTAAATCTCCCCGATTTAGTTATCGCGACCCCGGATGTTGGAGGTGCAAAACGTGCCAACAACTATGCTAAATTTTTGGATGTACCTCTGGTATTATGCCATAAACAGCGAGCAAAAGCCAATGTTGTTGCAAATATGACCGTAATTGGTGATGTCAAAGATAAGAATGTTATTCTAATTGACGATATGGTTGATACAGCCGGAACAATTACAAAAGCTGCCGATCTTATGATTGCAGAGGGTGCTAAATCAGTACGTGCGCTCTGTTCACACGCAATAATGAGCGACCCCGCATCTGAACGTATAGACAAATGTGGTCTCACGGAAATGATATTCACCAATTCAATACCATTCTCAAAAGATTGCAAGAAAGCTCATATTCTGTCTGTAGCAAAAATGTTTGCAGATACCATACGTAGAGTTCATAACTATGAATCAATTTCATCACAGTATCTTATCAAACATTGATTGATAAATCATATCACCTAAAGCAAAAAGAGGATGCGTCCATGACCATCCTCTTTTTTGCTTTTAAACCAAACATGCCTACATATAAGGTATGTAAGTCCTAATTTCGTTTATGCTCGCAATTCTATGACAAGCTTGATACTCATATGGGACATCAATAGTCTGGGAATGGATATTCAATCCGGTGGCATCATCAAGTTGCACAGTTTTCCATCCCATTAAGTTTGGCCAATAGAAATCTTTTTCCGGATTATCACCCAGATAAAGGAAATTTTTTTCATCAGGATTCCGGGATACAAGTGTTTTAAATGGAATATTGGTAGTTTTGTCACCTCCTACTTCAGAAGATATGATAATGTTTTCAGGTGATACAAATCTATTTAATCCCAAAGCTTCAATCTTTGCTCGCTGAGTATGCCCTCGCCCATCAGTGATTATAGCAATTCTTATCCCATCGAGCATAAGACATCGTAGCATATTCTCTACCATAACATTGAGTTGAATGTTCGGGCGGTGTGTCCGATAGATCTCCAACATCCATTTATCATCAAATTTCAAATTCGCAGAGCTCGCATTAATTGTTGCCGACAGAGAGGCAAAGCCGCTTCGGATATCCGGCGCATTATGTAAAATATCATACGCTTCCGATGCTGATATGATCCTATTTTGTTCAAGCAATTCGCCTATGACGATAAAGCTCGAATTTACATATTCAACCTCCTTATATAGAGTGTCATCAAGGTCAGCAACAAACATGTTTTTTAATAGTAAACCTTCTATATTATCTATAATATCTACATCATTGCTTATTGGATTGCCTCTATAATAACATCAATTACTGTATCGATTTCCCTATCCGATAGAATTGAGCTACTGGGCAGACAAAGTCCCTTATTAAAAAGACTTTCGCTACAGGTTTCACCATAATAAGGCATACCGGCAAATACAGGTTGCATATGCATTGGACGCCAGAGTAAACGTGTCTCTATACCTTTCTCCAATAAATATTTTCTAAGATCATCTGGAGAAATTTTAATAGCCTCAGGGTCTAACAAAATGGTAGTTAGCCAGTAATTTGAATCGAATTCTTCTGTAGGGTTGGATAAGATAGTGAGTCCTGAAATCTGAGTTAAGCCATTTACATAGCGATGATGAATTTCCCTTCTTCTTTCTATCCTTTCCTGCAATACCTCCATCTGTGCGCATCCTATAGCCGCAGAAACATTACTTAACCGGTAATTATACCCTATCGTGGTATGATAGTAATATGGACGATCTTCTCTTGCCTGAGTGGAAAGAAATTTTGCTCTTTTATCTGATTCATTATTAGGACAAATTAAAGCTCCCCCTCCGGAAGTTGTTATCACTTTATTTCCGTTGAAACTCAGAACACCATATCGACCTATAGTACCACATTTTTTATCACAGTATGTAGATCCCAATGCCTCTGCAGCATCTTCTACAATGGGAATAGCATATTTTTCAGCAATTGCTGTAATTTCGTTCATCTTAGCTGGCATACCATATAAATGAACTACCACTATTGCCGCAGGATATTTACCAGTTTTGTTTTTACGATCAACAATAGCGTTTTCAAGATATTCAGGAGACATATTCCATGTCTCGGGTTCGCTATCGACGAATACTGGCGTCGCACCAAGATAGACAATGGGATTGCAACTCGCAGAAAAAGTCAATGATTGGCAAATTACCTCATCACCACTGTTGACACCGGCCATTATTAATCCCAGATGAATGGCTGCGGTACCGGCTGATAGCGCCACAACATTCTCAACATCAAGATACATCTCCAGCATTTCTTCAAAACGGTCTACGAAAGGACCTAATGGAACAATCCACGTTGAATTTATAGCTTCTGACACATATTGTTGTTCTTTACCACCGAGATGTGGGATGGATAACTTTATCATCACGTATATATTTTATAATCGAACTATGAAAAGAAGTGCTATATGTTTGAACATGTATAATTACTCTATGACGATATCAAACTGATCGAATGGCGCAGTCCTGTGAGCAATATGGCGGGTTGATGGAGAAATTCCAAAAAGGGGCGAATACGTTTTAACACCAATCGTTTTACCATCTGGCATAAATTCAAGGATTCGTAGCCACCCGTCACCGCCATTACCTTCCCATCCCCCTCCGAGAATTTGTACATTAAACATCATCTGGTGCACATCTTTTCCAGACTGATTCTTGTCAACTCTATATGCAACAGAATCTTCAAATTCTCCCGGATTTCCGGTATGTCCACATATCGCAAGTACTATATTTGTTGAAGGTTGAATCAACTTGTCCCAAACTTGTTGTCCCCAGTTTCGAGGAGTAATATCATAGGGCTCATTATCAGTACGGCTCGCATTTCTTTCATTAAGTAATGAATGAGTTAGATATATTACTTTATGATTTTTAAATCGCTCACTACTAATCAGATCAGCAGTCCAGTTTAATACCACATCACGTGGAGCAAATTCATTGCATACTACTAATATTTTACCCCAATGCGGTTGCTCAAATTCAAATGCAGCATTCTCAAGCGATTCTATACCGTTTCGGTTCGGACATACTGCGACCGCACACTCATACCATTTTTTATTGCGTTCAATGGGGAAATAATCCGGAAAATGCGTATTACCATTCTCTGAATGTCTGAAACCATACTCATGATTTCCTGTAGAAATTATATACGGGACTTTATTATCCAGCCGTTCAAACGAACGAGACACATTCTCCCACATTTCACGCGATGTCTGATTCAACATCCGCGGATTTTTAACCAGATTATCATTTTGTTCTACAAGATCGCCGGTACATAGAACCGCCTTTATGTTCAGATTATCAATATTATCGGCAATCCATGCTGTTTGCAATTCAAATAATGGCTGATTAATGTCATATTTGATATATCCTTGAGGATCTCCCAAGAGAATCATTGAAAAAGAATCGGAATTATCAAGATGTTGCTGATCCGCACGGTCTTGTGCCGAAATTATCGACAAAGTAGATGATAATAAGATAGTTAAAGCAATTTTCTTCATATTTGTCTTGTATATATCCATATATTTCTAACACAAAAATAGCAAATCTTTTTTATACACAGACTCCCTTATATAGGAAGAATACTATGACGAATGTGTTTATCTTCTTCAATAGGCCATAACTGCATGTTTACGCCTGATTTTAAATCCTGTGTATGCAAGCAAAAGACTCATACATGGGGAAAGAATGTTAAAAATGCAGAAGGGTAGATAAGTAAGAGTTGCAACTCCAAGAACAGTACTCTGGGTTATTCCACATGAATTCCATGGAATCAAAACTGAAGTAACTGATACTGAGTCTTCTATGGTTCTGCTCAATAGCCGGTTTTCCAATCCACATCGTCTATATACATTTCTAAACATATTTCCGGTAATTATAAGAGAAAGATACTGATCGGCAGTACAAGAATTCATAAACAGTCCACTCGCTACAGTTGCCCCCACCACAGATCTACAATTACGCAATTTTGCAGTAAGAGCCTTGGTGACTACCGACAGCATACCAGTCCCAATCATTATGCACCCGAATATCATCGCACTTAGCACAAGAAAAACTGTAGGCAACATGCCCGTGATACCTCCAGTTTCAATAAGGGAATCAAACATCTTGCTACCGGTTGAAGATGTGGATCCATACCATAAAGCACCCATAGCGTGAGTTATCTCAGAATATTCATGATTTTGGAAAATGAATATTCCCGCGAAACCCAACAGAGAAGCTCCAGCAAGAGTAATGAGAGTTGGTACTTTTAATGCAATCAAAAGGAGCGTTAAACCAGGTATGATCAATGTGCCAGGAGTAATATTGAAATACCTCTGTAAAGCTGACATTATCTCGTTACTTGATATTACTTCACCATTCCCGTTTATAAAACCTTTAATTCCGAAGATAATCATTGCGACAAGAATTGCTGGCATTGATGTAAGCATCATATATCTGATATGCTTAAAAAGATCAACACCGCATGCTGAAGAAGCTACTACAGTCGTATCGCTCAACGGAGAAATCTTATCTCCGAAATAAGCGCCTGATATTATAGCTCCAGCAATCCATCCTTCACTGAAACCAAGAACAGAGCCGACACCCATAAATGCAACACCAATTGTAGCGATCGTGCTCCAGGAGCTTCCAGTCAAAACAGATACTATTGCACAGACACCACATGCAGTAACAAGAAACATTTTGGGTGATAACCACTCTAATCCGTAAAATATTAAAGTCGGTACAACACCCGACAACATCCACGTAGTTGCTGTCATTGCAATAAACAGAAGCATCGGAACCGCAGGTAAAATCTGACTGGCACTGCGGGACATTCCACATTTAATACCACGAAAAGTAAAGGATCGAGTTACAACTGAAAGCATTAAAGCTATTGCAGAGGAACCTAAAAGAACTGGAGATGAGAGTTCATATACTGATGATGCGCCTTTGAATATGATTATACCGATTAGGCTAAGCAGTAAGATAATTATTGGAGCGATTGAGGCCCATAGTGGAGCATGCGAAAGTGAATTGTTAATTAATTTCATACGATAGAATTAAATTTGAATAGAATTATACAACGCACACGCGTATGATCACTACAAATGCAAATTACAACGTTTTAAGTCACTTATTACTTTTATGTTAACGGAAATTACAGTTATATTATATTATATTTAATTGACATTAAGTACACTTAGTATCAGTCTGTACGAATAATTTTACCAGATTTTGTACGCTTTAGATGCGTTACAATTCTAACTTCATATGGAACGGCATATTTCGGTAGTTTTTGGCAACAAACACGCATTATCTCTTCAGGAGTTATCGAACCTGAAGAATCTTCTATTGTTATAGCCACAGCTTTTCCCCATTTAGGATGCGTTACTGAATGGATAAAGAATGGGGCTTTAATATCTGCATATAACAATTTTTCAAGAACTTCCGGATGAAATTTTATACCTCCGGAATTTATCACGTTATCCGCGCGTCCCAGCCATCTAAATGCTTTCTCATTAATTATTTCTACCACATCATTGGTTATTAACTTCCTGAAACTGAATGGAGCAGCATGGATAACCAAACATCCTCGTGAATCTGATGAAAAGGTTATTCCTGGCATGCCGGAATAATAGTTTTCCCCTATTTGACGTAATGCTACATGGCTGCAAGTTTCAGTCATACCGTAAGTCACAAATGATTTCCACGGCATAGATTTAAGTTTATCCTCTAATTCAATACTTAATGGTCCTCCTCCTATAATTAGATTTCTCAATTTGTCTGCAGCAATAGAATTATGCAATAAACTTTCTACTTGCGAAGGGACAACACACATAAGATCTATTATGTCGTAATTTATAGGAAGAGTTTCCAATGGTGTAGATGATGGTTTTTCCGTAATGAGGCTACATCCTGATTCAATCGCTCTTACCAACATCATCTTACCTGCAATATATTGGCTTGACAATGGTGAAAAAAGAACCGACTCTGCCGTTATTCCAAACTTTATATTTGTCGCATTAGCAGATTTAATCATATCATTCTTCAATAGAAGTATTTTTTTAGGTTTACCAGTCGAACCGGATGTGTAAGCTTCTATTGTATCTTTACCATCGTTCCAATCAGCAAAAAAACGAGAATACTCTTCTGTCAGATAATTCATAATCGTGATACTTCAATAGCTTTTTGCCATACTGCCTCCGAGGATACTGGAACAGGATTAAATGATAATTTTTCTCCACATAGTTGTATGTGACAAGGAAAATTATCTGTATATAAAGATCCAGTACCAAGTCCCTGAGGCATTTTGGGCGTATATTGTCCGACCCATTGAGCTATGGCATTCAATCCGATATTCGATTCTAGGGCAGAGGTTGCCCACCACCCTATTTTACGATGCTCAGCTTCAAGAATCCATTCATCCGCCTCTCTGAAACCGCCACAAAGCGATGGTTTCAGAATAATGAATTGAGGTTTTATCGTGTCCAGTAGTAACCGTTTTCTTTCCGCCGGAATGAATCCAATGAGATCTTCATCAAGGGCTATGGGAATTGGAGTTTTTTCACATATATCCGACATAGCCTTCCATTGCCCCGGCTTTATCGGCTGTTCAATAGAATGGATTGTAAATTTTGCAAGTTTATGGAGTTTATTTAGTGCATTTTCAATAGAAAACGCACCATTGGCATCCAGACGAAGTTCTACCTCATCCGATGAGAATTCATCTCTGATATCCTTAAGCAGTTCAAGTTCTTCTTCAAAGTCAATACCTCCAATTTTGAGTTTTATACATGTAAAGCCGTCCTTTAGTTTGGTAGCTATACGTTGTTTCATCTGTCGTTTATCTCCCATCCATATCAGACCGTTGATTGTCATATGGCTATCCCCCGAAGTAAATGGACTACTAAAGATATTCTGCGTGCCACCGTTTCTTAAATCGCGCAAAGCACTTTCAAATCCAAAACGTAATGATGATATGGGAGGTACATCCAATGGGTTTATGCAAGATTGTTTTAGAAACTGCTCATAAAAAGGAGAATCCTCCTCACTTAAACCACTGAATAGCGCGCACTCCCCAACACCACATAATTGCGTAGCCTCTGTATCTCGCACCGCAACTATATAAGTATCCTTATACTGCATGCTTGCCCGTGAGGTTATGGCTGTTTCTTTAAACCACAAACGGACTTTTACATATTCGCCCTGAATCATTGATACGGTTAACCGGGAAATTTAGGAAACTGCTCAAAGTCTGGATCTCTTTTTTCAAGAAATGCGTTTTTGCCTTCTTGTGCCTCTGGCATAAGATAATATAAGAGCGTAGCATCACCGGCAAATTCCATCAGACCTGCCTGACCGTCAAGCTCTGCATTTAAAGCTCGTTTTATCATTCTTATCGCCATCGGTGACCGCTGAAGAATTGTTTCACACCATTCAATAGTCTCATCCTCAAGGTGCTCAAACGGAACTACAGCATTAATCATACCCATTTTCAGAGCTTCTTCCGCGGTATACTGACGGCAGAGATACCAAATTTCACGAGCCTTTTTTTGCCCTACACAGCGAGCAAGATACGATGATCCGAAACCAGCATCAAAACTTCCGACCTTAGGTCCTGTCTGTCCGAATCGAGCATTTTCGGACGCTATTGAAAGATCACATACTACATTCAGCACATTACCACCTCCAATAGCATATCCATTTACCATAGCAATCACCGGTTTGGGGATAGATCTTATTGCCTTATGTAGCTCCAGGACATTCAAACGTGGTGTCCCATCAGCATCTACATACCCTCCGAGACCTTTATAATGCTGATCGCCTCCCGAACAGAAAGCTTTATCACCGATACCTGTCAGAATGATTACCCCGATTTCCTGATTATTACGGCAATAATTCATTGCATCAAGCATTTCGAAGTTCGTCTTAGGACGAAATGCATTGTATACTTCCGGACGGTTAATTGTTATCTTGGCAATCCCTTTATACTGTTCAAACAGAATATCCTCATACTCTTTTATTGTTTTCCAATCTCTTTTCATTCTTTCTATATTATAATGTTTATACACCGGTAACTCGTCTGAATATATCAGCATCTCTGATTGAATCCGTTCTTATTTCAAGACAAACCGGTTTATTATTTTCCTTATTCATCATATCTATTGCAGAACTAAGTTCCGCCATAGAGGACGCCTTTAAATAATACAATCCATAAGCCGCAGCAATATCCTTCAAGTGGAGTGACCGCTTACACACGAAATACCGATCTAATTCAGGAAGCTCTCTGGTTGTATTTACATAATGAAAAATTCCTCCACCACCATTATTCAACACCACTATTTTCAATTTAGAGTTAATCAGACCTGATGACAAAGCGTTCAAATCATATCCAATGCTCATATCACCGATAATAAGTAATGTTGTGCCATTATATGCACTGGAGGCACCTATTGCAGTTGAAAGACAACCTTCTATTCCGCTGACACCTCTGTTTGAATCAACTCGATGAAACTTACAGATAGTATCACACGCAAGCGCATACCTAACAGCCATTCCGTTTCCAAGCTGGATATTACAATTTGGAGAAACTGACCTAAGTAAATAATCCACGGCAGAGAGAGCATTAAAGTGTATGGTAACCTGTTTCAACTTCTCATTATTCGATTGTTCAATTGAGTGTGCGTATCTATTCCATGTGATATCATAGTCACCTCTGTTATCGGCTTTTTTTGTCAAATGGGCGAGAGAAGAAGCAAACCTTGGGAAAAAACCTTCAGGCTCTAATTCGACTCTGGCTGTAAGCTTTCGGAAACAATCAATAGCATTATCACTTCTACCGACGTGCCAGTGAATTTTAGCATTACATTCCCGTAAAAACTTTTTAAACTTCACAGACACCGGTGCTCCTCCGAAACTGATGATTATTTCCGGTGACAAGTTATTTAATTGCTCATTATCAAGTGATGAAGAAAAAAGTGTATCACATCCGTGTAGAACACCTTTAGCGTGGATATTACTTAAATCCTCACATATTACAACCACATTTGGAAGAGTTGTCAATAATCCGATAGCCTTGCTTAAACGGTTGTCAGGAGCATTAGTAAAACCGGTTACAAGAATCTTTTTCCCATTAACCTGCGATGCCAGATTCCTTGCAGCATCCACCGGAATCTTGCCCCCAAAATCATACCGTTCTATCTTGTGAAAATGTGATATTTCAGTACCATAAAATTCGCGAGTCAGCGGCATTGATATAGAGACGTTTATATGTACAGGTCCTTTCCTGTCTGCAACACTCATTTGGAGGATATCATTTAGCTTCCTGTTAGCGTATTCTACCTCATCCGGTGTGGAGAGCTCCCCTTTCAGACATATCGATCCACGTACAACATTTGCTAACGCATTGGGCTGATGAAGTGTCTGACTATCATTTTGATCTATCCACTCTTCCGGACGGTCTGCACTTATGGCGATCAGAGGGATATGCCTATAAAAAGCTTCTGCAAGAGCTGGACCATAATTGAGCAACGCACTCCCCGATGTACAAACTATTGCAACAGGCTCTAAACTTATTTCAGCAATACCGAGGGCAATGAATGCAGCAGAACGCTCATCAATCACAGTATGTGTATGGAAATACTCATTTCGCGCAAAAGCCATTATAAGTGGCGCGTTCCGGCTTCCGGGGGATAAAATAACATGTCTTACACCGTAAGCTTCTAACGCTTCTGCAATTAGCCTGCAACCAGCCTTTTCTGGATGACGAAATTTTCCGTATTCAGAGTTCTCCATAAATGCCACTTTCTATTAATAGTATTACATCCGATAGCTCCATTCAGATATTCTACATGAAGTCGAATTCTGCTTTACATCTCAATATCACATCGCAGTGCGTATCTTCACCCCAAATTAAGAGAGACATACGCACTGCGATGTGATATTAGTGCATTTATAATTATTACGGTCGATTTTATTTGTTTACCCTAAATCGGTCAATGCCATCACGAAGAAATGCTACCACCTGATTTGCTGCTGCAATTCCAGCATTAATATTTGCTTCAGAAGTCTGCGCTCCCATTTTTTTCGGAGTAAAGAAAACTCTGCCTGCAAATTCTTCTTCAAGTTCGGTTGCTATCTCCGGTCTTATGTCCGCAACATATTTCAAATCCTGACGTTCGCGAAGCGCTTTTCTAAGCCCATCTTCATCAATAACCTCTTTACGTGCAGTGTTGATCAAAACGCCATTCTTTGGCATAAGAGTAATTAAATCATATCCTACTGATTTACGGGTTTCATCCGTTGCGGGTATATGAAGGGATACAACCTGATTGTTTTTATATAGATCCTCAACTGAATGAATCGGCGTAACACCGGCTGTAACCATCACTTCATCTGGGCAATAGGGATCAAGAGCCGATACAGACATATTGAAACCTTTCGCAATTCTGGCAACATTTCTTCCGACCTGACCGAATGCGTGTATCCCAAGAGATTTATCTTTCAACTCACTCCCTGAAGTTCCATTATACATATTGCGCACCGCCATTACAGCCAGACCAAAGACGAGTTCTGCAACTGCATTCGAATTCTGGCCAGGGGTGTTCTCCACACACACACCGTGGGCAGTAGCAGCTGCAAGGTCCACATTATCATATCCAGCCCCTGCGCGAACCACAATTTTCAGATTTTTAGCAGCATCAAACACATGAACGTCAACCTTATCCGAACGGATTATCAGACCATCTGCTATAGATACGGCATCTAGAAGATCTTGTTTTGATGTATACTTCTCAAGCAGTTCAAGCTCAAATCCGGCGTTCTCAATAACCTCTCTGATACCGTTCACAGCCACCGTAGCAAACGGTTTCTCTGTGGCGACTAATACTTTCATAAACGTTATATATTGAGATACATTAATCAATGTTTGTCGGAAAATTCCTTCATCGCAGATACCAGAACATCAACGCTCTCCATCGGGAGCGCATTATAAAGAGAAGCGCGGAATCCACCGACAGAACGGTGCCCCTTGATGCCTACGATTCCCTTTGAAGTAGCAAAATCCATAAAAGGTTTCTCCAATTCCGCATATTCTGGCTTGAGTACAAAGCATACATTCATGATTGAACGATCCTCGTGATTTGGAACTGTTGCTTCAAATATTCTACTTGAATCAATCGCCTCGTAGAGCTTGGCAGCCTTGGCTATGTCACGCTTTTCCATCTCTTTTATCCCACCAATCTCCTTGTAGAATCGGAGTGTCTGCAACGCACTGTATATCGGAAGCACAGGAGGTGTGTTGAACATTGAACCTTTGTCCGAGTGGGTCTTATAGTTCAACATCGTAGGAATTGGACGATTCACATGACCAAGCGCCTCTTCGCGGACAATTACAATCGTTGCGCCAGCGGGTGCTAAATTCTTCTGCGCTCCGGCATAAATAATATCATATTTACTTACATCTACCGGACGGGAGAAGATATCAGATGACATATCTGCTACCAGGCGCGCTTTAACTTCAGGATCCTTACGGATTTCTGTACCGTAAATGGTATTGTTGGTTGTATAGTGGAAATAATCTACATCTTCAGGAACCTTATACCCCTTCGGAATATAGTTATAATTCTTATCTTCTGATGATGCCACTACATCTACATCTCCGAACAACTTTGCTTCTTTAATAGCTTTATGCGCCCACACACCGGTATCGAGATAGGCTGCCTTCGTCCGGAGTAAGTTAAAGGGGACCATTGCGAACTGTAAACTGGCGCCACCTCCGAGAAAGAGTACATGATAGCCTTCGGGAACTTCCAGAAGCTCTTTCACCAGGGCCTGAGCCTCATCCATTACTGCCTGAAATTCTTTTGAACGATGCGATATTTCAAGTATCGAAAGACCGGTGTTCGCAAAATCGAGAACTGCATCTGCAGTATTTTTGATTGTGTAGGGAGTCAGAATCGACGGACCCGCGTAGAAATTATGCTTCTTCATACGTTTAAGTTATGAATTGGTAAAATTTTATTTCGAACCTTATATCAGGAGAGGAGGTCTTTTGCAAAGTTAATATAAATTCACTTGCAATCAAACCATTTTTTACCTCTTTTTTCACATAAATGTCCGACATTTTCCAAATGTCGGACATTTATGTACTCTAAACATTTCAAATTAAGCGATTAAACTTATTCCTCTGCTGCAAGCCGCTGTCGCACCACTTCATAAATCATTACACCTGCCGCAACGGAAACATTGAGGGAGCCAATCCTTCCAAGCTGAGGAATAGATACTTTAGTGTCGCAGAATCTAAGCACATCCTCAGAAATACCGACATCCTCCGCTCCCATTACTATTGCAACAGGAACTGATGCATAATCAGCATGCGTATAATTCAAATCTGACTTCTCTGAAGCTGCAAAAATTTTAAAACCATTGTCTTTCAGAAATTTCACTGCATTCAGAATACTTGTTTCACGACATACCGGCAGATAACTAAGAGCACCGGCAGACGTTTTCATTGCATCCCCGTTTACTCCTACTCCACCCCGACGCGGTATCACAATAGCATCTACGGCAGCACACTCGCATGTCCTTGCGATTGCTCCAAAATTACGGACATCTGTCACACCATCCAACAGAACAATAAACGGAAGTCTGCCCTCTTCATAAATAGTAGGAACAATATTTGAAAGACTGTCATATGTGACAGCTGACAGTACAGCTATCACCCCTTGATGATTGCGGCGGGTAATACGGTCTATTTTTTCAACGGGAACCTTTTGTACCAGAACGCCATGATTCTTCAGAACCAACATTAATTCACGGGCGAGATCACCATGAAGGTCACGGCTCACCAATACTTTGTCAATCTCTTTTCCGGCCTCCACCGCCTCTATTACAGCACGAATACCGTATATATAATCACTCTTCTCAAGCATATCAATCAGTTTGATTAATAAGTCACAGATAATTTACACGCCCGCAAACATAATAGGCATTATAATTTTCATTGACACACTATAATTTAATTTCAGTATTATTTACTTGCTGCCTGTTCAAGCAGCGATCGCGCATTGTCCAGCGCAGCTTTGTCTACAGCAGACCCCGACAACATTACCGCAAGTTCTCCAATTCGCTCATCCAGATTAAGCTCCTTTATTCTTGTGATAGTAGCAGTTTCTGTATCTTCCTTATATACCTTGAAATGATGAGCCCCCTTAGATGCTACTTGCGGAAGATGGGTTATGGTCAGCACCTGAATATTATCGGCGATTTGCCTCATCATTTCTCCCATCCTATTTGCGACATCACCTGATACACCGGTATCAACCTCGTCGAAAATAATAGACGGGAGCTGCATTTTATCAGCTATTATCGACTTTATCGAAAGCATGAGACGTGATATTTCTCCACCGGAAGCAGCGCTACCGACAGGCATGAGAGGCTGATTTTTATTGAAAGAAAATAAGAATTCAACCTGATCAATACCCGTAGCCGTAAGCTCGGTTTCACGTACCGCAACCTTACATTCGAGATTTTTCATCCCCAGAGGTAACGCACGTTCTTTTAATATCATAGCAAATTGGTCAGCTTCCGAATGCCTCTGTTTTGAAATCTGAGCTGCAATATCCAGAGCTTTTCTTTTGGCCATCTTAGCCGCAATCTCAAGATTCCGCAATGTTTCTCCACCTACAGCTATACCATTTAACCGCAACTGCATATCATCGCGCTGTGCAATAAGTTCGCCTACACTTGATGCCTTATATCTTCTTAGAAGATCATATATGACATTCAGACGTTCCTCTACCTCATCAAGACGCTCCGGATCAGAATTGAGCACTTTGTCATAATCCGAAAATGTCGAAGCTATATCTTGAACCTCAACTCTAAGAGCATGTAATCGCTCCGACATCGAGTCTGCATCCTCTATCAGATCTGAAATCTGACCGGATTCATCGGCAGCACGCCTCAAAAATTGATCCGCGCTCTCCTCGCCATCAGTCAATACATTAAGAATCAACTCTATCGATCCCTTAACATCCGCCATATTTATCAGCAGTTCACGCTCATGTTCGAGTTCCTCTTGCTCCCCTTCTTTTAAATTCGCTTCTTTAAGGCGTTGATACTGAAAACGCAGGAATTCTTCATCATCCTTTGCTTGTTCTATAGACCTACGCTCTATTTTATACCGTTTTAACGCAAGTCGGTACTCATTGTACGCTTCATTCAGTTCAATAAGGAGACCTTCATTACCGGCCATCGAATCCAATACTCTCAGCTGATATGGTGGCGATGCAAGCAATAGGTTCTGATGCTGCGAATGAATGTCGATCAATGATACTGCTACTTGTTGAAGAGTCGTTAAATTGACTGGACAATCATTAATAAATGCACGCGATCTACCCCCCGGGGTAATCTCGCGCCGGAGAATCATCGTCTCATCATCCCAATCAATATCATTTTCAGCACAGATAGCTTTAAGGTGATCATATCCCTTTATAGAGAAGGATGCCTCTATCACAGATTTTTGTTGCGGATTACGTACAGCTTTACTATCAGCCCGCCCCCCAAGCAGTAGCGAAAGTGCACCAAGTATAATCGACTTACCTGCCCCGGTTTCCCCGGTAACGATATTAAGACCGGAATGAAACGCGATGTCTATGCTGTCGATCAAAGCATAATTAGATATATGAAGTGTTTGAATCATATCATTTATTTTACAGCACCTGATTTTATCTTATTAATGCGTTCCATCTCTGTAGGATATATTGGAGAAAGAAGATCATAAACACCCTGACGCTCGGTCTGAGGAGCTTTGCTGTAAATATTGACAAGTTCATCAAGCTTTGCATCTTTAAACATCGACAGCACAACCGACATTGGATCAATATTATAAATTGCCGATAGACTGTTAAGCGAGTTCGTTATTGAACTGCGCCCTTTATCAGGCGATTGAAACATTTGATCCAGCCCCATGCGATGATAGTCATACATTAGCGAACGAATACCGCTCGTCTGCGTCGAAGTATATGCGTCCAGGATTGCCGAGCGGTTTTTTTTATCCTCAAAAGCCTTCCATCCCCCTTCACCCGACGATTGAGCGAATTGCACAATCGCCTTCAAGCGATCAAACGCTTCCTGCCCCCCGTTTGGAGCAAAAGAATCACGGTCAAGTGCAATTATCAGATAGGCATAGAAATTCAGTATCGCAGTAAGCTGACTTTCCATCGAATTCACAGTGAAATTCAGCGGCTCACCTTCCTGATATGAGAATTCTATCTTATTATCTTTAAAATTAAGCAAAGTCGTAGTATATGTACTGTTATATACCGGACGGGAAGATTGTATCTGGAGATCGCCCTTCATTATCCCATCATTGTACTCACCTATTGTAAAGAATAGTCTACAGTCAATTCGCTCGTTTGTAGAATACTGATCATTAGTAAAATGGGTAGAATTCATATATTCCCTGACCGCATCCTGAAGCGTCTGGAACACACTGTTGTTCGTTCCCTGGATCTGATCAGTATTGATTGTCACCTCACAATTAAGCTCTTGCGCTTGTGATATATCTCCGAAACCGAGTAGGTATAACACAACTGATAACCAGATGATCATCGACCGGCTACCACAAGTTGATTTATCATTAACAGACAGTTTATCCATTTAAATTCTTCTGTATGGAATCCCATATATCGGATGCAACGGCTCTTTTGTCTTTGAGATTGAATTCTTTAATACAGCCATCCGAGGTATAAATCGTAATCTTATTTGTATCTGTGCCGAAACCAGCTCCGTTATCCCGAAGAGTGTTCATAACAATCATGTCGAGATTCTTGCGGCTCAATTTTTCAATTGCATTCACCTCTTCATGATCCGTTTCCAACGCAAACCCAACCATATACTGACCGATTCTTTTCTGTTTGCCGAGTGTTGCTGCTATATCCGGATTTTTTATTAAATTAAAATCAGGAATATCGTTACGCTCTCGCTTTATCTTCACATCCGAAGGATGTTCTACCGTATAATCCGCTACCGCAGCACACATGATAGCAATATCAGTATCCGGAAAACACTTTTCACAAACGCCAAGCATATCACGAGCCGACTCTACTCGCACTACAGATATTCCACTTTCCTCTGGATAAGTATTGCAAGGACCTAATACCAACGTAACATCGGCCCCTCGCTTTGCCGCTTCATCAGCTATTGACACACCCATTTTCCCAGTGGAATAATTACTTATAAACCTCACAGGATCAAGGCGTTCCCGAGTAGGACCGGCTGTAATAAGAACTCTCTTGTTCTTCAGGGTTTCGTTTCTTTCTTCGTAATATCCGTTTTTATCAGGATTCTGATTTATCTTACTGTTTTTAATAAGAAACGTTGATACATATCGGAATATTGTATCAGGCTCTTCCATGCGTCCTTTACCAGTCAAATGAGATGCAAGTTCCCCCTCTGCAGCTTCAATTATTTCACATCCATCTGAACGAAGAGTTTCAATATTACGCACAGTTGTTGGATGTGACATCATATCGAGATCCATTGCCGGCGCAACAAATACTTTTGCTCGTGTAGAAAGATATGAGGTTACGAGCATATTATCAGCTACCCCGTTTGCCATTTTCGCTATCGTTGAAGCTGTAGCTGGCGCAACAATAAATGCATCCGCCCACAAACCGATATCTACATGCGAATGCCATTCACCCGTATTTGCTGTAAAGAATTCACTGATAACGGGCTTCCCACTTAAAGTAGACAAAGTTACAGGTGTGATGAATTCTTTTGCATGCGGTGTCATTATCACTTGGACCTCAGCGCCAGCCTTTATAAACAGACGAACAAGATATGCACTCTTATATGCAGCAATTCCACCTGTTATACCAATTACAATATGCTTTCCCGATAATTCCATATAATATATGATTCCGCAAGTATTTGAATTCCTATTTATTTCTAAGCCTGATGGCCATTATCTTACGCTTAAAGTCAGAAGGAAAATCACCTTGCTGAATCCAACCGAGATATCCCGGATCCTTTCGTAAAACTTCTGTAACAAGCTGCCCTTTATATTTCCCAAAATTAATTACCTCACGATGTTGGTCGTCATATATCATGCGTCCCATCAGATCAACATTTTTGTTCTGGGAAGAGAACTCTGCCAAAGCATCCATATTGTTAGGAAGATCCTCGTAGCGATCCAATTGCGCCATCAGCACCTCATACGTAGCTCTTGTATCAGCATTCGCCGAATGCGCTTCATCCAGCTCTTTACCACAGTAAAACCGATAGGCTGCCACAAGCGTACGCTGCTCTTTTTTATGGAAGATAGTTTGAACATCTACGAACCTTGCTCTCGTAAAATCAAAATCTACACCTGCACGGGCAAATTCCTCAGCAAGCATAGGAATATCAAACTTGTTTGAATTAAATCCCGCGATATCGCACCCCTCAAAACTTTGTGCAAGCGCCGTTGCGATCTGTTTGAAGGTAGGTTTATCGGCAACATCTTCATCTGTTATATGATGAATTGCTGTAGATTCCGCCGGAATCGGTATGGTAGGATTAATCCTTAACGTACGTTGGTCATCATGACCGTCAGGGAAAACCTTTATCATCGAAATCTCCACAATGCGGTCATGAAGTATGTTTGTGCCGGTGGTTTCAAGATCAAAAAAAACCACCGGCTTTGTAATATTAAGTTTCACTGTCTGTGCTTAAATATACCATCCATAAAATTATTTGCAACCATACATTTATCCTGATTCCAAATCAAGGGGAAACGCGGATAATGCGTAATATACTCCTGGTACCAGATCCGTAAAGAGATGGTTTACGATAGGGAGAATGTAGCGTTCTCAATGTCAGAATCCGCAATAATTCAATTGAATGACATTAATTGAGATTATTAGAAATCCTGAATATTCATAACCATAAGAACTATTAGAAGGTCTGTATTCTCCTCATTTTCTTCTGGCTGGAATACTCCTGGGCGCGATGGATCAGCAAGCTTTATTATTATATTCTCAGTTGGTAGAATACCGAATATCTCAAGAAGATACCCTGCTCCAAAGCCTATCACCATCTGATCCCCTGTAAAATCGCATGCGACTTCCTCGTGAGCGAAAGTATTCATATTGAGATCGTCTACCTTCATCTCTACATTATCAGGATGGAATCGGAATTTGATGAGACCATGGCTCGGATCGGAGCATACTGATACACGGCGCACAGCAGTCATAATCGCTCCGCGATCAACAGTTACCTGATATGGATTATTAGGAATCACGCGGTTATAATCAGGGAATTTACCGCGGATAAAGCGACAGTGAAGTGTCATAGTCTCTGTACGGAGAACCGCACTTTTGGGTGAGAGGGTGACATTCACTACATCGTCCTTTCCAAGCAAAGATTTAAGTATGACAGCAGGTTTAACCGGCATGATACATGAAGCCTTGATTCCTGGAGCGGAAGTCCGGTTTATATACTTTACGAGCTTACGCGAATCTGTTGCCACAAACGTGATTCCATCCTCGTTGATATCCCATAATATACCTGTCATCTGCGGAATACGATCATCCGTACCTACTGCAAATAGAGTATGCTCTATACCGGATATAATCTGAGTTGCCGGACATGTCATCGTACAAGTCTCTTCAGGATCCGTTGCTTCAATCGTGCGGGGATACTGCAATCCCGGGAGTGCCACAAGGTCAAAACTTCCTCCGGGGAATAATATTGACATAGCTCCGGTTTCTGTGTTTATGCTGATTTCAACATCAACATCAGGCAACTCTTTGGCCATGTCTACTACACGACGTGCATTCACACAGACACTACCCAGTTCACCTTCAACATTCTTTACAGGAACCTGAGCGGTTAGAGTGTTCTCGGCATCAGATGCTGTTATTACGAGCCTATCTTCACTAATCTCCCAGAGGAAATTATCCAAAATGGAAATAGTGTTTTTGGGATTTATCACTTTACTAACCCCTGAGAGAGTGGAATATAGGGCTTTGCTCGCGATTTTAAATTTCATAATATATAGCGTTAAATTTTCTTCTACCAACAAAATTAGTGAATTATTCGCACTAAATCAAGCCATCCGGGAAATTCTCTCAAAGTATATCATATCCGATGCTTCTCCCGGTATGGTTTCCACAACTTAAACCATAGCTTCTTATACCAGATATTCAGGTATTTTCTTTTCCAGACATCTGCCTGATCATAAGCCCACAGCGGATCATAGATATATTTCTCATATTTATCTCTATGCTTTGTGAATATATATGAGTTCAAACGCTGATTATTCATCGCCGATTTATTTCTGGATATCTCTTTCTGGCGATAGAAAAACAATGGCTCGGGAATTTGGTAAACTATAGATTGTGGAGACAACATCCTTATCCATAACTCCCAGTCTTCATATCCGCCGATCATATTCTCATCATATCCGCCTGCGAGGAGAAACTCATTTTTACGAAACATCGCGCTGCAAAAAATCGAATTTCGATGAAGAAGAATCTTATATCCCTCATATGACAGTGCGGGCGTACGTCTATCCGTACCGAAATATTGCCACTGACTATATACTAATGTCGTCTCAGGGTATTCCATAAACCGTTCAACGCATTTTTCGATATACGTTGATGCAATTTTATCATCCGCATCAAGTGGCAATATATATTCTCCAGATGATTTTCCTATAGCAAAATTCCTGGCCCGGCATAAACCGTTGTTGTCAGTATGATAAAATCGTATCCGACTATCATTAGACACATATTTTTCAGCGATAACTAAAACATCATCCGGCGACCCGTCATCTACAATTATTGCCTCCCAATTTTTATACGTCTGGGATAACAACGATTCCAATACGTCTGACAAATATTTCGCCTGTCCGTAGGCAGGCACTATTACTGACACAAGTGGGAACTCTCCCCCATTAAATCTTTTATCATCCGGCATATTCATAACCGATCAGTTCGTTTTGAGATAAGGACTGGAAAAATATTGGAAACCACCTTGTGAATACGCTCAATCAGATACTCCCTATAACGCCCTCCTGTCAGTTCATAGAAATTTTCCAATATCTCTTGTTTCTTATTATCCGGGAGTTGTGTGCGCAATACGTGTTTGATATAGGTCCCATGTCGGATAAACTTTCGATAAAGTCCTATATCATAATGTTTTTCAATATAATTGAGAACCTTGGCGTCTTCTATATAAATTACTCCCGACTTAAGCCCAGAATCGGTAGCTGTGGAATTATGACGTCTTAAAATATTTAGCTTCATATAAATTTCAGCGACTTTACCATGTGCCATAAGTTTTGTCCAGAATAGCCAGTCCCCCGAATTTTTCATCAATGCGCTTTCATCGAACATATCCATTGAGACACATGATTTTCTGAACAGCGTGGCACTGGCATTATATACATAACATCCCCAGTACATATTGTGAACTATAAAATCTTTCCCATCATGAATCCATGTCTCACCAATTCTACTTTTTATTCTGCTTGGTTTCCAGTCTGTATAATCCCTATTGATCCTTTCTCCATTTCCGTCAACTACAATACTTCCTGTATAACACAATGCTATATCCGGATCTTTTTCCATTACCTCTACAGCGGTTCTTAAGAAAGTTGGGGTTGATGAATCGTCAGCTTCCGCTATCCAGATGTATTTTCCTCTTGCAAGCTCTACACCCTTTTTCCATTGCGCAAACGGACTTCCGCTGTTTTTATCATTTAGTACAAAATGGGAAACTTTGGGATTCTTTGAAAGTTCATTCAATAGCGTTAACGAGTTATCATTTGACGCATCATCAAGAACTATCAGCTCATAATCCTCAAATTCCTGATTAAAAATTGACTCTATGCGTTCCGGAAGATAACGTGCATAATTGTAGTTCACAAGTATAACGGAGACTAAAGGTTGCATATCGGCGAAAATAAATAGCTGAGTGAAAAATATCCTAATTAATATAAATATAACACACACTTCCGTAAGAAAATTACATCCACGGAAGTGTGAGTTAAATCAGAGCGATAAAACGGCTCTTTTAGAGGTTTTATTCTGCGGCAGCTTCTTCGGTTGCGGGAGCCTCTTCTGCAGGAGCAGCTTCAGCTGCTTTGGCTGCTTCCTCAGCAGCCTTGGCTGCAGCGAGCTCTGCTTTTTTCTTTGCTACTACTTCTGCTTTGGCCGCATTCTTTGCTTTCTCAGCTTCGAGACGCTCCTTTTCTGCAAGTTCACGCTGGCTTGCCATAGAAACTTTCAGTTTGTCAACTGACTGCTGTTTCTGAGCTTTCCATGCATCAAAACGCTTCTGTGCCTCAGCTTCGTCAAAAGCTCCTTTTTTAACACCACCCTGAAGGTGTTTCATAAGTAATACGCCCTCGTTAGAGAGAATACTACGTACTGTGTCGGTAGGTTCAGCACCGACGTTTACCCAATACAAAGCGCGCTCGAAGTTAAGAGTGATTGTAGCAGGATTAGTGTTCGGATTATAGGAACCTATCCTCTCAATAAATCTACCATCTCGTGGTGCCCTGCTGTCGGCGATAACAATAGGATAGAACGCATAGTTCTTACGACCATGACGTTGCAGTCTGATTTTTGTTGCCATTCTTTAAAAGAATAATTTAAGTGGTTTTGTAATGGTTTTGCCGCAGAGGCAAGGGCATGCATGCCCACCTCTTAAAGCGACTGCAAAGTTAATCAGACTTTTTGACATAACCAACTATTCGATAGAAAATTTCAGTTTTTCTATTCACTTATTCCCTCTTTTACTCTTTTTTATCTAATTTTGCATTGAAGGTACGAGGACTTAGGCTCTTTCTATTGTCTTCATTCAAATGCTTGGTGTTTTTATTGGTTATAACAGAGTAAACTTCTCATGAAACCATTCCTATATTCTGTAGCAGAAGCGTATTTCAATAATGAAGCAGACAAACTTGGAAATTTTTGCTTCGTGTTTCCAAATAAAAGATCTGTAACTTTCTTCAATCATTATCTAAGCGAGATTATTAAGCGGCATACGACAGACGGCTGCTCTCCATTGATCATGCCTCATTCCACTACAATAACCGATTTTACGGAAAGTTTTTCAGACGGTTTTGCCTCTGCCGACAGAATGGAGATGATTTTTATACTATATGATGTCTATAAAGAAATCGTCTCAGGTATTAACGGTGGAACAGAAGCTGTCAAAGTTGATTTTAACAAATTTGTTTATTGGGCTGACACTCTTATACAAGATATTGATGACGTGGACAATGCATTGGCTGATCCATACCAAATATTCAGAAATGTCAGCACTTTGAAAGAAATATCAGCGAATTACTTTACCAAAGAACAAGCAAAAATCGTAAGTGAGTTTTGGAAAGACTATGAGATAAATCCAGAAGTTAAGGAATTCTGGAATCATATTTCCTATTCACGTGCCTCCGGAGGAAAACCAATAAGATACGATGACAAGTCTCCGCACACGAGCGCACGCGCCGGATTCCTTAAATTATGGCAGGTAATGGGCGATCTCTATATGGGATTCCGCAATCGCTTAAAAACAATGGGACTTCACACCCCCGGCATGAATGCGCGGAGCGCTGCTGAAAAATTAAAAGAGATTAAATCAACAGAACTTCCCTATCACAGATATATTTTCGTAGGATTCAACAATCTTTCTGTCGCCGAGAAAACCATTTTCAATATGCTCTCTCTAAGGATCAATACATCCGATGGAATTTCTATGGCAGACTTTTATTGGGATTTAGGCTCACCTGTCTTTTTCGATAAATCATTGCCCGGAATAGGTAAAGTGATTGCATACGCCAATAAGTATACATCACGCTATGAATGTGTTGAAAAAATCACAACCTTTCCCGACATCAATGTAATCGGAATCCCATCGAGAATTGGACAATGCAAAGCTATATGCACAGCTCTCGGAAATATATATCCTGATGATCCAAACCCAGTAAGACTTAGACGTACTGCCATAGTATTACCGGAAGAAAGTTTACTGACACCACTCGTCGGTTCATTACCTCAACAGATATCCCCTCTGAATATTACCATGGGATATAAACTGAAAAATACCGCGGTAGCAGGTCTGATGCGTCTGATAGTATCACTCCAGATGAGGGCATACAAATCAAAAGTAGCGAAGACTTTTTTTTATGAAGATGTACTGAGGGTATTGACTAATCCTCTTGTCCGCGCTATCAATAGGAACATTGTAGACCGTATGCTGACAGAAATCAGAAGCAGACGCCTATTCAACATTCCCGAAAATTTCTTCCGGAGAGAAGAATTCTCATTATTCGCGCCTATTTTCACTATGGTCGCAGATAAACAGAACTGTGATGATGTATTCAAATATCTCAGACACCTGCTTGAATGGCTTGATGAAGCGCTGGTTACAACATGGAATATCGACTCTCTATCAGGAAAGCGAAGTTCAGATCCTGAAGATTCCTATATAGAAGAAGAGTTGCAACAGCCTGATGATGCAGCCATTCAACCCGCCTCCTCCGACACAGACAGAAGTCTGGCATTACAGCAAGCATACATTCGCAGATATACAAATGCTGTTATCCAGCTTCAGAAACTTCGGGAACAATATCTTGAAAATCCCGATGGTACCCTACGTGTATTCTTGGAGGATGCTACTGTATTCAATCTTGTCGAGAGAATTATAAAAGGTGAAATGCTTAATTTCGATGGAATTCCACTCCGCGGGCTTCAGATAATGGGAGTACTTGAAGCCAGAGCCCTTGATTTTGAAACTATAATTATCCCATCGATGAACGAACGGATATTCCCACGATCAAAATTCGGTGCGACTTTTATCCCAATGGTACTCCGAAGAGCCTATCATCTTAACACAAATGAAGATCAGGAAAATGCATATGTATATTTCTTCTACCGAATGATTTCCAGGGCAAAGAACGTACATCTGTTGTACGATGCACGCACGTCCGGTCTAAAAAGCAGTCAACCATCAAGATTCATACATCAACTTCGCAGAATTATCATACCCGATAAATTGAATTTCAAAATTCTGCCATACCGTTTATCGACTATAGCCGTTCCTGATGTGTATGTACGTAAAACACCCGAGATTATGCAGAGAATCAATAGATTCAGAAATCTGGACAATCCGTTATATCTTTCCGCTACATCAATAGAACGTTATCTCGGATGTCCAGTAGCCTTCTATCTTGAGAATATTGCCGGATTCAGACAGGGAGAGGAAATGAACGACTGGATAGATGAAGGCACATATGGAGTTATCGTTCATGAAGTATTTGAGACACTGTATGACAATGAATTAAAACTACGTGGGAATGACGACGGGGTTCCGATAACTGCCGAAAATCTTGAGCAAATGGCACAAAATGACATTGCTTTGGACAAGATTATCACACGTACAATCAACAAGCACTTCACTCGCATAGGTGATGACAACGATACTCCTCTGGTAGGCGACTCAATGATTATCGGAAGAATAATGAAAATGCTCGTACAGGCAACCCTGCGTCGCGAGAAAGATCATGCACCTTTCATATATCACTTCGGAGAATGGGATAAACGTTTGCATTTAACCTTGAAAGGCTCTGACAATAAGTCTATTGACATTAATTTCACATGTAAAATTGACCGAATAGACACAGTGGATATCAACGGCACATTCCCACATCGTCGCATTGTCGATTATAAAACCGGTGGAGATCAGACAAAAGCGAGAAGCGTACCTGCAGTATTCTCTGATTATAAGGTGAAAGCTTTCCTTCAGCTTATGCTATATTGTCAGGCATATGCCAGTTACACAGGATATCATGATGCGATTCAACCCATCATATTTCCCATACGTACTATTATGATACGTAAGTTGGATCCTCTTCAATGGTCTGAACCTGAGGATAGTAACGACCTTGAACATCTTGAATTGAAAAAGCCTTCTGGAAGAAGTACAAGATGGAATGTTTTGGACTATCGCGATTACAAGGAAGAGTTTAACAATCACCTTATTGCAGCTCTTCAGGAACTATTTGACCCGGATATACCATTCCGCTGTCCGGATAGCAATGATGCCTGCAAATATTGTAATTTTCTGGAAATTTGTCGGCGGGAAATACCAAGATAAAACATTGAAATACTGGAACATATGTCAGGATTATATATTCATTTTCCATATTGTCGCCAGAAATGCGCCTACTGTGATTTCTTGTCTACTCCAGTGGGATTAGAAAACATTCAAGACTATATAGAAGCTATTGGGTATGAATGGGATATGCGTAAATACGAGCTCGATTCAAATAAAATAACTACAATATATCTTGGAGGAGGAACACCATCACTTATCCCATATCCATTACTAAAAAAACTGCTGGACAAGATCAGAACCGATATAGATATAGCAGCTATTTATGAATTTACATTAGAAGCTAATCCCGAGGATATTACATCGGAATCTTTGAAGCGATATTCTGATCTTGGTATAAATCGTATCAGTGTCGGGATCCAGTCTTTCAATGCCCGGGAGCTGCATGGAATAGGTCGCGGCCATACCCCGGAGGCATCGCGGGAAGCCCTCCGGACCCTTTCGACTACCGGTTTCAACTATAGCGCCGATCTGATGTACGGGTTACCCGGACAATCTCCCGCCGACTGGAAAAACAACCTCGCCGAACTACTCTCATACACACCCCCACATTTCTCAGCATATCTTCTCTCATATGAACCTGGCACACGGCTTCATGCACAGATGATGCGTGGAAAGGTTGAGGAAGCAAGTGAGGATACAGCCCGCGAAATGTTTAGAATTTTATGTGAGGATGCTGATATGGCAGGATATCATCATTATGAGATATCAAATCTTGCAGTCCCAGGTATGGAAGCGCTTCATAATTCATCATATTGGAACTATACGCCATATATCGGACTCGGTCCTGGTGCCCATAGTTTTGACGGTCATATTCGCCGGTTTAATCCTCCACAGATAAAGGCATACATAAAAACCCTCCATCAAGGGGTTCTTTATGTGAAAACTGATGATGAAAATGAAATAAACCGATTCAACGACTATGTTATAACATCGCTCAGAACAGATCGGGGTTTTGATTTCTCTATGGCAGAAAACAGATTTGGCAAAACACTGGTGGATAAATTTCGGAAACCATTTCAAAAGCTTTTGGAAAACGGTGATATTGAGTTTATCGACACAAATGAAAATGATTCCGGACTGTTCCTGCGAATTCCACGCGAACGCTGGCTGACATCGGATGCTGTAATGCGTGAACTTATCTTATGATAACACCCGAATCCCTTTTATAACTTATGAAGCCGAAGAGTATTATGAGCGGCCGGATGAGGCGGATATGGATGATGGGCTGTATCCCCGGGCGATAAAACATGTCGATCTGTGGAACCACAACGTGGAGTTTATCGAACAGGAGGATGCGTGGGATCGTCCGGCGGTATTCATAGAATTTGTGCCGTTCAAATGGAACGCCATCGTTCCGGGAGTGGAATACAGGGCGCAGCCGCGGGTTAACCTCCATGTGGTGACAGACTGGAGCGGGAAAGATTCGGACGCCGGGCAGTTTCGGCTGCTCGATAAGATCCATGAGCTGCTTGCCGGACTGGAGGGAAATACCTTTATGGAATTTGATATTGAAGGTTCCTCGACTAACCATAACCATGAGGATGTGGTGGAAAATATCGAGACCTACACCTGTGTCGGCTTCAGGCATCTGAATAGAGATGTCTAACTCGGAAGTACAGTGAAATCGTAAAAGAATGTAGATAAGATGAACCGATTCTTCTATATCCGTCTTGATGAACAGCTGAAGATGTTTGAGGGCACGCCGGGAGGAAGGATTCCCCGTAATATATTACTCGACCCAAAAGGCGCCCCGGATGATTGGGAAAGAGCAATCGGCTTTCTTACTGAGGAAGGTCTTCTTAAAGATTTTGGCGCATACTTTGAGATAACCTATAAAGGACGTGCTTTCTTGGACAATGGTGGTTTCAGAAAGCAGCACCGATCGCAACGTATCCTGTTTTATTGTTCCATTGTAGCGGCGGTCTGCGGATTCCTTGCTTTTGTAGTCGCGGTGATAACACTTGTTTGCCAGATAAACAGCTAACGAATAGGCATTATACTCTTTTTTAGCCTGGATTTTATTGTCCATAAACTTTTGTGTTTGAGAAAATGTTTATATCTTTGCAAATCAAACAATCAAGAAAGCGTCAGATAGAGGTTTCGGCCTACCTGGTGGCACTTGGTTGTTTTTTATTTATATACCCTCATTGTGTGAAGAATCAGCTCTGATCCGATTATTTTAGCCTTGAACTGAATTTTGGAACCTTCAAACAAAACTTCCATGACCTTGAAATCACATTCATGATCTCTTCCTGGTTCAATACCGACTTCTTCAGCATCAGGTAGCCATTCGGCAATTCGGGTTGCCAGTTGCATAGTCTCGGCAGTATTGTCAGCGCGGACACATTTCGAAAAAGTTTCCCCGAAGAATTTCTTGTTTAACACAAAATCCAATCCTGTAGAGTTATTACGCAAAATAAGACGTTGTGCCGGTTGACCGCCATGATCGGGAACAACAGGAAGATGTCTTTGAGCCCATTCCTTAGCAGCAACCTTTACAGCTTTCTTTTCGGAGGGATCAATCCCGGTATCTCTCTCCGCTTCTACCATTTGATGGAGTAATGTGCAAGCCTCACAAAGCTCATTGTCGAGAGGGGTAAGCCTTGCGAATTTAGCCTTACCTTTGGCGATATTGCAATCCCGGCATCGACGTATAGTGTAGGGGTTATAGTCTGGGAAGGTTTTCTGCTCGATGCCGGGATTGAATCGGAATATACCTTTGGTGTCACGCTGGAGGGCGGCATCGCCCAGGCGCATCGCCTCATCATGGGGTGTAACCGGGTACTTTGATTTGAGCACCTGTACTACGGTGCAGCGGCAATTCCATCCATTTGGCGGATAGAACTCCTCCCAGAACGGATCGGATGGAGGAAGTGTCACCCTGTCAATGGCAGCATGCTCCGGACGGACGCGATCATCCATCTGATTGCGGTACTGGAGATTGTAGCGATCGCCATCCTCCATAAAACCCTCCCATTTGGCAGCCATCTCAGCCGAGGCTGTCACGAAGTTATACTCAGCCCGGAGGTAATTGCGGTTGTAGGTCTCATCTATCTTTCGAACATCATTCAAAAAGCGTTCAAACGGCTTTCGTTCGCCATTCTTGGTAAGATTGCCCAGCTCGATAAGCGAATGCCCCCACCACCGGGAATCAAGACACAGTTCCAATAGTTGTTTGAACCAGGACTGATCGAAGTAGTGCTGCGCCTCCTCATCCTTGTCGCCATTTTTATTGACAAGCTTGAACGAGCGGGACATTACAAAACCTCTCCGCTGATCGATACAGCCGCTCAGGTGAAGATCAACCTCCACATCCCGGTAAATATCATATAGGCGCGTCCGGTTCGGGCTGTAGCCTTGTCTCGGAGGGTAAGAAAATGGGCGAAGTAGTATTCGCAGAACTCATTATAGTTGGAAAGCAACCGCTTGATGCGCCTATCGCGTTCAACAGGTGTCTCCTTGGCTGTCGCAAAGGAGACAGCCGTCAGCGTCTGAACATCCCGGCAGTGTTCCTTCCACCATTCAAACGCCTCTTTCTGCTCCTTTGTCATTCTGGTCCCCATATAAAGCCAGCGACCATTTGTTGAAAGATTCCACAAGATACGCGTCTTGCAATTTATTTACAGTCTTCAGAAGCTCTGGCGTAATGCTGGAATCTGATTTCGCACGGAATTCAAGCCACTTGGAGAACGACATGAAAACTTCGATGGCATTTACCACATTGGCTTGTGATTTGTCGAGTTTGTCAATGGCAGCCGTCAGCTTGGATAACTGATCGCCGAGGCTGTCATTGAGTTTGGGGTCGGCGGCAAGCCGGTTGGACACTGTACCACCCACACCACAACCATTAGCAGCGAGACTAAGGATCGTGCGGTGAAGCCCGTGGCATCAAAGAACATTTCCG